>JAFTTI010000023.1 GCA_017466865.1 Oscillospiraceae bacterium
GAAAGGTCAGACCAAGGAGAAAAAGGCTATGATTACATATTCATTTGCAGATATAGGGTCAGATTCCCTATATATACATTTATATAAATGCATAAAAAATGACATATTACAGGGCATTTTGCAGGCAGGAGAAAAACTTCCTTCCAAACGCAGTCTTGCAAAAAATCTGAACATAAGTGTTATTACTATTGAAAATGCCTATGCTCAGCTTATTGCAGAAGGCTATGTATATTCCATTCCTAAAAAAGGTTTTTTCGTGGCAGATATCAAGAGCTTACACAAAAAAGAGGAACCCATTCTTTCCACAGAAAACGTACAGCTTTCTTCCGGTAAATCTAATTATCTTGCAGATTTTACCAGTAATCAGACAAGCTCCGAACACTTTCCCTTTTCTATATGGGCGAAACTTACCCGTGAATTATTAACCCATAACCAGTCAGAGCTTTTGACAAATCCGCCCTGCGGTGGTATTCTGCCTCTTCGTGAAGCAATTGCAAAGCATCTGAAAGATTTTCGCAATATGACAGTCTCACCGGAACAGATTATTATCGGCGCAGGTACTGAATACTTATATGGATTACTGATACAGCTTCTTGGATTTGATAAGCACTATGCTGTCGAAGATCCCGGTTATAATAAAATTTCTCAGATTTATGAAAGCCATTGCATTTTATGCGATTTTGTTTCCATGGATTCTTCTGGAGTGAATATTTCAGATTTGGAAAAACAAAATATTGACATAATACACATCTCTCCGTCACATCATTTTCCTACGGGAACTGTTATGCCTATCAGCCGGAGATATGAGCTTTTGGGCTGGGCTGCCAAATCAGATATGCGATATATTATCGAAGATGATTATGATAGTGAATATAGACTGAGCGGACAACCAATACCAACCTTGCAGAGTATTGATATACAGGAAAAAGTCATCTATATGAACACTTTTACAAAAACGCTTGCCTCCACCGTACGCATCAGCTATATGGTACTTCCAAAGCATTTGGTCAACACATTCTATTCTAAGTTATATTTTTATTCTTGTACTGTCTCAAATTTTGAGCAATACATATTAGCACGCTTTATCTCAGAAGGATACTTTGAAAAGCACATTAACCGTATGCGCAACTACTATCATAGCAAAAGAGATTTGATTTTGCATACGATAGAAAATAGTCCTCTTGCTGCTTATGCAACTATTTCAGAAGAAAATGCAGGTCTACACTTTCTTCTGAAGTTAAAAACAAATTTATCTGACAAAGAGTTCCTTCAGCGGATGGAACATTCAGGTATAAAACTATCTTCTCTGTCTCAATATTATCAGGTGCCACCAGCGGCAGTAGAGCATATTTTTATCATTAATTATTCTTTTGTCGCAGAAGAAACTATTGAAAAAGCAATTCAGATGATTTATCGTGCGCTTTTTTAAGAAACCTTAAGTACACATAGCAAATGACCAGATATAGAAATCTTGAATTTCTACATCTGGTCATATTTTACTCATTATTTCCAATATTCTTCTGCCAGTCAATCAAATCCTTCAAGGTTATCGTATCCACTACACCATTGATTGCATCACTTATTTTTCTCCATAAAAGATATGTAACACAGCCACCTTGTCGTTCACAATCTGTTTCATCTTCTTCAACACAGGCTACCGGTGCAAGACTTCCCTCAGTTAATCTCAAAATCATTCCCACGGTATAATCTTCCGGCTTTTTCTTAAGCGAATATCCACCCTGTGGACCACGCACACTTCTCACAAAACCAGCTTTATTTAATGCTGAAATAATCTGTTCAAGATATTTATCAGATATATTTTGCCTCTCTGCAACATCCTTGATACGAATCGGATTCCCATCATCATTCGTAGCAAGATCTATCATTAACCTTAGTGCATATCTGCCTTTTGTGGATATTTTCATTTTCCACCTCCTAAAATACTTCTATATTCCTATTGGATTAGTGTATTTTATTTTCTCCAAAAAGTCAAACAAATATCATCAAGTATCTTATTTCAATGCTTTGTCCTTATACTTAGCCAATTCTTCAATATATTTCTGCCCAAGAGAACTTATAGCCACTCCTTTTCGCGAAAGATATCCGATGGTCATTATCTCATCTGACTTCAAACGTACAGCACAATAATCCGAACCATTTAATTCTTCACAAATAATACCAGAACATAATGTATATCCGTTTAAGCCAACCATCAGATTAAGTAAGGTTGCTCTGTCATTTGCCTTAATTAACTGTTTATAATTATATGTACTTAACACTTCCTCCGCAAAATAGAAAGAATTATTATTTCCCTGTTCAAAAGACAAACAAGGATAATCTTCTAATTCCTCCAAGGCAATTTCCTTATTCCCTGCCAACGGATGTCCCTTCCACATATATACATAAATATGACAATCCAATATGGGATGAAATTCAAGTCCATATTCAGAGAACAGTTTATAGAGTATTTTCTGATTAAATTCATTTATGTATAAAATACCTATCTCACTTTTGAAATTTTTAACATTCTCTATTACTTCAAATGTCTTCGTTTCATGAATCGCAAATTCATATTCATCCATACCAAACTGCTTTACCATTTCCACAAAAGCATTTACTGCAAAGGTATAATGCTGCGTTGATACTCCGAATTTTTTCTTAACATTCGTTTTGTCGATGTATTTAGTTTCTATCAGCATATACTGCTCAACAACCTGCCTTGCATATCCGACAAACTCTTCTCCTTCAGGCGTAACAAATACTCCTTTATTACTTCTCCTAAATACTTCTACCCCTATTTCTTCTTCTAACTCCTTTATGGCAGAAGATAAGCTTGGTTGGGATATAAATAATTGCTTGGCTGCCTCATTCATGGACCTTGCCTCAGCAACTGTAATCACATATTTTAACTGTGTTAATGTCATATTGCACCTCTCACTCTATTTGCCGTTCCATATTCCTACTTTACAGATAGGTTATATAGAATTATAGCACTCTGGTACTTTTTGTCAATATTTTCTCTAGCATATGAACTCTGTTAAAAGGGAATGAAAAATAATATCCATCTACGAAACTTTCTGTATATGACATCATTTCTTTCGCAATGGCTATTCCGACAGCTTCACCTTCTTCCATTGTCGCATTTTCAGGATATCTTTCAATCAACTCTTCCGTCACTGGCACTCCGGCGATTTCGTTCTTCATAAATAGTGCATTTCTTCTACTGACCAGTGGCATAATACCACATAAAATTCTGGCTCCTGTTTCCTCTTTTATTCTTTTTACCCGGTCCGCATCTTCTTTTGAAAATATAGGCTGCGTCAAGAAAAACTCTGCTCCTGCCTCCATTTTTTTGCGCACTCTTTGTATCTCTACCTCTAAATTTTTTCTGCCTTGGTTAATAGCACCACCATAAAACATAGGGCTTTCTGTAAATATTTCTTCGTTCATGTCTTTCACAATATTCATCAGACCAACAGAATCAAAATTAAAAACCGCCTTCACTGTCTGACGCACCATTGATTGAACGGGATCACCAGTTATTATCAACAGGTTTTTGATTCCATTTATATGAGCCCCTAATAACAGAGAGCGCATCGCAATGGCATTTTTATCTCTACAGCAAATATGAGGCATTACTGTTAATCCTGTTTCCTGCTTTACCTTTTCTGCCATCAATACAGAATCAACTCTGGTTCTTCCTGAAGGTGAATCCGGAAACGTAAGAATGTCTACACCCGAAGCCTTTAATCGATAAGCCGCCTCCAATATCCTTTCATCCTGTGCATCAACAGGCGGAGCAAGCTCAACTGCTATAAGTTTTTTCTTTTTTATATTTCCTTCTTCATCATATAGAAATCCACTCTTTTTTATTTCTTTTATTGTGGGATTTCCTACCTGATACTGACAACGTTGGGATTGCTGTACTTTTTTTGCAAGCTCACACAGCTGTTTGATATAAGAAGGGTTTGTACCACAACATCCTCCAATTATATCTATTCCCCACTCTGCCATATCTGAAACCATTTGGGCAAAATACTCAGGATTATTGATGAACTGTATTTTATTATTGGCTCTTTTGGGATAACCTGCGTTTGGAAGTGCTATCAAATATTTATTCGATATCTTTCCAATCTGCTTCCACAATTGTTTCATGTGACTGGGTCCAATTCCACAATTTAAACCAATTGCATCAACTTCTACACATTCTCCTACTTTTCTTAACAGCTTTGATACACGCAATCCTACATTGGTATAACCAAACTGATTGACACTCAACTGTACCATGATGAAAACATCAAACTCTTTTTTGATTCTCTGAATAACAGGAATTATTCTTGTAATATCAGCAAAGGTTTCAAAGGATAGAATGGATATTCCTGATTCCACAAATGTTTTGGCAATTTCATAATACTCATTTTCAACTGCTTGCGTATCATAATTACCTTCCTCGGGAATCGGTCCGACATCACCTGCAATAAATATATCCTCATTACACTTTAACGCTGTTTCTTTTGCAATTTTTACTGCTGAACGGATATTTTCTTTCACGAAATTTATTTTTTGCTCTAAGAGTATCGTGTTCGCTGCAAATGTATTTGTTCTTAATAATTTTGAGCCTGCCCTAATATAACTTTCATGAATTTCTGAAACACGTTCCGGATATTTTATATTTGCAATCTCCGGCATTTCTCCTAATCCGTATTTCGCTGCATAAAATGTTCCAAAAGAACCATCTGTTACTAATTTGTGATGTTGTAAATATTCTCTAAGCGATGTCATATAATATCCTTTCATAGATTTCATTCGCAAGTTCTTCATGTCCTCTTGCATCTAAATGTTCCTGATCTCTTTCAGATGGATTCGCAATATCTGATGCAGCCAAAAACATACAATTATTTTTCTCTGCAATCCTCTTATAAACAGCTTTTAATTTCTTTGAGACTATAACTGACTCTCTGCTGAACTCAGGATCATATTCTGTTTTCCATACGTCATCCCCCAGTAATATGGGCGAAATTAGTAATATCTTAGCTTGAGGCGATATGGATTTAATCTGTCCTATAATCTTTTCGATACCTTTGCCTATCACCTCTGCTGATGCTCCATAAACTGTTTTACAATCATTTGTCCCAAGCATAACAGTTACTAAGTCTAATGGTGCATGGCTTTCCAATAAAACCGGCAGAAGCTCTACCCCTCTTCTTCCAATCCTCAATTCATCCTGAAAAACCGTAGTTCTTCCACATAACCCTTCTTCAATGATGATGGCTTCAGAAGACAATCTCTTTTGCAATCTTCCAGTCCATCTAATATCTTCACTATATCTTCCTGTACCACCCGGAATATATCCATATGTATTTGAATCTCCAAAACATAATATTCGTTTCATTTGTCTCATCCTCTTCCTACATCTAATATTTTCATAATAATCTGAGCAAATTATATATTTGACATATCCTCAGCACTCATCAAATCTGCTATACAAACATTATCGAGAAATGTGTTTACTACCTCATCTAAATTTTCCCACATAGATAACATTCGATATTCTGAAGCACTTTCAAATAATTTTTCATTATTCTTAATGCTTGAAACAGGTGCAAGTGTTCTTTCAAATAGGCGTAATATATCCCCTACTCTGTATTCTTTAGGACTACGATTAAGTCGATATCCTCCACCTTTACCATGTAGGGCATCAATATAATTACTTTTTGATAAAATCGTCATGATACTCTCCAAATATTTCTGCGATATGTTCTGACGCTCTGCAATCTCCTTTAATGGAATATATTCCGTTTTTTGTTGTTCTGCCAAATCTATCATAGCTCTTAGTGCATAGCGTCCTTTCGACGAAATCATCATGTCATTCACTCCATTTATCAGTTCGTTTTATATGACAAAAAATAACACATTTCATTTCTAATGTATAATACCTATATCCTCTAAAGCGTTATAGCTAATATCTATAACAC
>JAFTTI010000001.1 GCA_017466865.1 Oscillospiraceae bacterium
ATAACCTCCTTGCAGTTTTCCATAAAGTCTTTTCTTTCGTCTGTTGTGCCTGAGATAAAAACATCACAGAAATGCTCATACATTTCAAGCTGTGTCAGGCTTTCGGTGAATAAAGGGTGTAGGGTTTCGCTGTTGCTTTTGGGAGCGTATTCAGTCCGAAATCTGCGTAGTAATGAGCAATAATCGGAAAGAATGCGAAATACCCTTTGCTCCTTTTCTCTCTGGCTTTGTACGCATATTTTCTGTCGGATAATAGGTTTATCTCTTGAATGGATAATGCCGAAGTCAGAGCAGAGCTTTTTCGCCGCTTCATACTGCGACAAGCCGAACAGCCTTGCTGTAAGCTTTACAACGTCGCCGTATTCGGTGCAGCCGAAGCAGTAGAAATGGTCGTCGTACAACTTCATAGACGGATTTCTGTCCTCGTGGAAAATGCAAGAGGTCATTCCATTGCGTACGCTCATACCGTAATATTCTGCGGCAGAGGGAACGCTGATGGTTTCTTTGACTTCCCCGAAGATGTCCCAGTTTGGATTTCTCATAGGAAATTCCTCCTTAAAATGTGATACAGCGTAAAGCTGACATACACTTTTCGTATATGTAAAGGACATTCGGGGTGGAGGTATATTAAATTTTCAAGGTACTGCGAACGAGTGCACTCATTTTGTTCGCATTTCCATTATACTACGAAATATACGTTCGGCACAATTGACAAAATACCAGAAATATCGGGTCTGAAAAAGCCGATTTTCCGGGGGTATATTGCTGATAGCAATAGGGATTATTTGACTGGCAATGTGCTGTATTTCCCGTTCGTGTTTTGTTGCAGTTTACATAAAAAATCCCGAAAAAGAAACTTTTTCAAGCTCCTTTTCGGGAAAAGATAATAGCTGTTCGTGTGCAATATGCACAAAAACAGCTATCTGAAATATTCGGTTTTCCGGCAGTATAGGGGTGGAGGTAAATCACTTTTTATATGGCATTTCTGCCTTCTGAATAAGTTTGCTCTGGTCTTGTTACTTCTTCCAGAAGTAACATAAAACCGCTTCTGCCCAAGTATTATCGGGATTGTTCCGTCCAAACTGCAACTTGCGATGGTCAGGCTTCTTCACATCTTCGACTACAAGTCCAGCCGCTTTCAGCTTGTCAAAGCGTTCGTCATCGGGTCTTGCTGTTTTCAGCACGGCTTCTTCGGCTTTGTTGCTGACCTTCTTTGCCGAGCCGTCTGCAAGATTTTGTTCGAGAACGCCCTCACGGGAGTGTTTCAATACGGTTTTCTCCGTCGCTTTTAGCTCTTTTCCTGCCACTCTGATACCTCCTTTCTGTGATTTATTTGCCCTGTGAACAGGGTATGTATTATAATTAAAAAATTTCAATTTAGCTATTAAGAATTTCAAAAAAATGCCGATATATAAGATGAAGGTATGTTATACAAACGCTAATCCAACATCGGAGGTGCTTTATGCAAATACTTACAAATCTTTCAAAAGCTGAGTTGAATCAGCTGACAAGTCAACCAACAGCCAAAGCATTGATTGAAAAGAACAAGGCGTGTGCTGTAAATATTTCTAAAGGTGATGCAAAAAGTGCAGCGGAGTTTGTTGCCAACCGTAATAAAGAAAAGAGAACAGACTCTATACAAATATCAGATGCTGGACTTGAAGCATTAAAAAATCTCTGAATTCGACTTTCAAAGGTGTAAAAATCACAAAAGAGAATAACAATTATAATATTTCTTTCAAGAATACCGCATACGCATATAGAGCTATCAAGAAGAGTTATGTAGATATTGATGGCGAGAAGTTTGTGTTGGGCGAAAAAGAGAAATCTGAATTAAAAAAAGTAGCAGACAAAGCTTTTAATCAAATGCAACAAGACACATTGACTGCTACAATAGAACATAATGCTCACGTGTTGAAACAACAAGCAGAAGCTCTCAGAAGTGCGGAAAGTGAAGAATTGCAACTATTAAATATGCTACTCAGTGATAAAGAGGAAGAAGAATGGGTTAGCCCATTGAAACAATTACAAAATCATACTGTTTCAATGGATATAGAGAAAACACAGGATGGATTTGCTCTAAAAGAGGTTACAATTCAGACAGGTTCATCAGATGTTTTTGAGTAGATTAATTCAAGGAGGATTGGTATTATGAGTAAAATTGATTCAAATATGTCAGGGTATCTTCATACATATGAAGCATATCGTGTTCCGAAAGGAACGAAGGTACAGGATGCAACTGGAAAAGAGGTTGTGTTATCGAATGAAGAAGATGTGCTGGTTCTTACGGAGAAAGCTAGTAAGCAGTTGGTAAAAGACCGTGGCGAGCATAATGGAATGCTTCAACAAAAGGCAGAAATGGCGGCACAGAAAACACAGGATGCTGCAAATGAAAAGATAGCTAAAGATAATGCGAAGGTTATGGCTGTTTATAGAGCTATGGCAAATGGAGATACTGTACCAGCGAGTGATGAGAGAAAACTGCAAGAATATGATAAAGATTTATATCAAGCGGCTAAAATGGCTCAATCAATGGCTCAATTAAGGGCTAAACAAGCAGAACGAAAACACCATGCTTCACAGTGGGATGAAAAAGAGGAACAAGCACATAAAGCTAAAATGAAAGAACTTGGCGATGCGTCAAATGAAGCAGCACTTGCAATTGGTGAAGGTTCACAAGAGTTTTCAAGTGCTCAAAAAGAAAACATAGCAGAAATTGATTCATCAGGTGTCGATTTTTCTTCTATGAAAGTAATGAGTTTGGGTTCTGGTGTAACAGGAGCATACATTGACCTTTCTATATAAACTAGGTAGAAGTGAAAATTTCAGTCTTGTGGAGAGATTGAAAGCATGCAAGAATTTGAATTTGACGCACTATTAACTTTTGGATATAAAGTGCCGATATTACAGATATAGAAACGGATTTCTGTATCAATTTTCAAGGAGGATGATACCATGATTAGAGCAGCTAATTTAACACAGGTAACAGATTATTATAAGAGTAATACTGTTAGTAAGCAAAATAACACAGAGAAAGCAAAAGATGTGCAGCCCAATGCACAGAAAATAAAATCCAGCGAAGATAAGTTATCTTCTAAGGCACAGAAAATAAAATCCAGCGAAGATAAGTTATCTTCTAAGGCACAGAAATATCTGGAAACATTGCGTAAGGATAATGCGGATTTCGATTTTATTATTGCTGATAAAGGCGATGATTTCAGAGGATTAGTAGACCAAAGCGATAAGGAATTTACAGTTGTTTTTTCAAGTGCTGAACTTGAAAGAATGGCATCCGATGAGAAATATGCACGGGAAAAATTGTCTACGGTAAAAACTGCAGTTGAGATGTCAGATAAAATCAATGAACAGTTTGGGTTTGAACGTGCTTGGGGAACGACAGACAATAGTGGAACTGTATTAAATAAGTTAACTATGTCCTTTGATGATGATGGAAAGATGACACTTTTTGCTGATTTGGAGAAGATTACAGAAAAGCAGAAAGAACGGCTTGAAGAATTAAAGGAAAAACGTGCAGAGGAGAAAAAGCAGGAAAAGAAGGATGTAACTGTTAAGCGGACTACAATTCAGGCAAATTCAAAAGAAGAATTACTTGAAAAGATTTCTGAACTGGATTGGAGTAAGATAACAGAAGAAAAGGCAACACAGGGTATGAAGTTTGATATCACTATTTAATCGGTAGCATTAACCGGGAATTGGAGGTATGCTATGATTGCAGGTACAATACGAAACGCTGTGAATCAGATGCAGTTAGTAAATGATTGGGAGCAAAAGAAGGCTACCGGGAATGTTGTAAAGAAGCAAGAGGATATGACTGTAACAAGTCAGGAAGAAAGCATGATTTAGCATTTCCGAGAGCAACTTGAGCGAGACAAAGAAAGTTCTGCATATAGTCAGATTTATAACAAGATTGCAAGCGGTCAAGAATTAACAGCTTCTGAAGAAGATGCTATTCGTCAGAAAGACCCTAAAGCCTATATGGAATATAAAGCGGCAAGAATGGAACAAGAAGCTTATGAGCGTAGGTTGGAGAGATGTAAGACAAAAGAAGAGGCTCAAAGGCTTCAAGTAAATGAGATGAATGGAAATTTGGCAGAACTAAAAAGTATCGTGAATAATCCAAATATTCCAAAGAGTGAAAAGCTTAAGGAAGCTCAACGTATCATGGGAAATACTTTTAGAGCTGTAGAGTCATTCACAAGATTTGTAAAAAGTACAGAATATAGGGATTTGCCAACAGAAGAGGAAATTGTAGAGACATCTATAGAAAAGGGGCAGGTTGCAGAGGATTCAAACGATACTGAAATGTCTGAACAGTTAACAGCAGATACAACTGTTTCAGTAGATGAGTCAGCAAAAATAGTAAATGATTCGAAGCCAGATTTACAATTAAGTGATGTTCACCAAATTGAAAAAGATGTTATAGAGGAAATGAAGGATATCGAAATAAAGCATTTTGGTGAGAAGAAATCATCGGTTAGAATAGACATTACGGTATAGGAATAGTCTGCGTGAAATTTCAGTCTTGTGGAGACAAAACAAGATTAATGGCAGTCAGCTCCGCAGTTGTTCCGTACAGATGGAGAAAATAATAAAACATATAGAAAAGACGGTTAAGCTCAAAATACTTAACCGTCTTTTAGTTTATGCATATAGATTCAAACCTTTTACAATGGATGAATTGAATACACTATCCTGTAATTCTCCATTAGAAAAGCCGATTTGAAGAACTAAATCAGGGATATTGGCAAAGTTCTTATTCATGAGGGTCTTCAGGTTGTCCGAGAACATCTCGAGAACCACGCCCTTGAACTGTGCGGGAACGCTGTCGGTGCTTTTTAATGCTTCCTTGTACACATCCAAAGCGTTTTGTCCATTTGCATTAACAAATCCCTCCGCCGTCTGTTTGTAGGTACGCAAATCTTCACCAGTCTTTTCCTTGAAATCCCGTATAGCTCGGTACTTATCCCGCACATCGTCATCGATACGAGAGCGGTTGGACTGCATTATGTGATGGAACAGTTCGGTGGAGTTGCGGTTGTCGTTGAGCAGGCGCTCTATAAGTGTTGTCTTTTCATCATCCAGTCCCAGTACCGTCTCTGATGTTGTGTATTCATCATCGGAACAGAAGCTGTGCTTCAATCGAGTCTTTGAAAAGTCAAAATCCTTTAGTTCCTCGGCTTTGAATGGAGTTTGCCTCATTTCAGCAAATTCTTCCGCAATAACGGGGATAGAAGTTTCGGAATTTTGATACTTTTCATCAGGTATAAAAGATAACTGTTCCGTAGGCTTATTGCCGTAAACTGCTTCTGCCCAAGTGTTATCGGGATTGTTCCGTCCGAACTGCAACTTGCGATGGTCAGGCTTCTTCACATCTTCGACCACAAGACCAGCCGCTTTCAGCTTGCCAAAGCGTTCATCGGCAACACCTTCGGTTTTCAGTATGGCTTCTTCGGCTTTCTTGCTGACCTTTTTTGCCGAGCCATCTGCAAGATTTTGTTCGAGAACGCCGTCACGGGAGTGCTTCAAGACGGTTTTCTCCGTCGCTTTCAGCTCTTTTCCTGCCACTCTAATACCTCCTTTCTGTGATTTATTTGCCCTGCGAACAGGGTATGTATTATATTTGAAAAAATTTTGTTGTACTATTAAGAATTTTAAAAAAGTGCCGATATATAACATAAGGGCATTTATCTGCTTTACATTAAAAGGAGTTGATTTTATGCAGATTAACAGAGAAAACTATTCATCATATTCAAAAATGATACAGCAATTACTCGGTGGAAAAAACGGCACTCCCGACCCTTACGGAACAGATTACGGAAATTTTTCTCTTCGTTTCACACCTACAGACAGACCTTTCAATAAACCGAATTGGGATAATATTATGACAAAACGCAACAAGCCGTATATGTCTGAAGAAGAATTTGAAAGCTCAATTAAGGAACTTGCAAGAAAAGAATTTTCTACAGGAAAAAGAGACCGTTCTGCATACAGAAATCTGTGTATGAGATATGGAGAAACTGCCTCTCCTGACAGAAAGGCTATTTATGAAGCGAGTATGAAAAAGACAGGTGGAAAAATGAATGCTGCTTGTATGTTCTGGGACAATGCAGGTAATAAAACATTATCATATCACCCTATTGAAGGCAGATGGGATGCAATATCTACCGAGGGTGAGTTTGCAAGGGCAAGACAGTTTACTTCTATCTACAATGATGAACTTAAACGACTCAGTAATATGTATGGTGAAAATGCCAAAGGAACAGTATCTATGGATACAATTCATCAGGATTTAGGTGTAACTGCTCCTGCCGTAAACGGAAAATTAAACATTAAAGTCTGAAGTTTTAGCCACGCATATCAAACTGCGTGGCTATTTCTGTGATGATTCTGTGATGATAAACTTAATTTGAGGCATACAAAAATCCCGTATCCAACATTTTACCGCTGGATACGGGATTTATCATTTTAATATTCCAGATAAACATCAACAGTCAGGTCGTTCCATTGATTTTCTCTCAGGTATGAGCCTGTGGCTTTTCGGAAGGCTTTTGCCTCGTCAAAACCTATGCTGAATGTGTGAAAAGGCGTTCGCCTATCTTTATCTGAGTGCAGCCTGTGCAGTAATCTGCGTAGGCAGTCAAAATTGACAATGGAGACATTATGTACATCGGAAGCGGTTTTGTCCGCTTCCTCGCCGTATAAATACACATACGGTCTTTCTTTTGAGTTTGCTCTGCCTTTGACTGCAAGATTTGTCTGCGTTTCGGAGTCAGCTCCTGTGGATAAGTGCCATTCATACACGCCTTCGCTTGTCGGAATAACAGATGAAACAATATCTTCCAATACTTCACGTCCGAGCTCTGTTTTACTGTCGGAAATGTCATTCAACGCCGAGATAATCTTATCAAGGTCAAGTGTATCAGTTGTAGGAGTTGCAGGGGATACAGCCGTCGCCTGACTTCTGAGGTTTTTGATTTGTGCTTCATATTCTGCACGTTTCTTGTTATATTCCTCTTTGGTTATCTCTCCGTCAGTACGCATATCAATCAGAGCGTCGAGCTTTCGTTCAAGCTTAGCGATTTCAGCTTCATAATCAAAAGTCGGAACAGCTTCGGGAGCACTCTGCGTATAATACTTCTTGATATATTCAAGTGCGTCCTGCATATCCTTTGCTCTGTTTGCCCAATGCTCATTAAAAATAAACTCGCCCATCATATCCATTTTCCACTGAAGAACTGTCTTGTTATCGCAATACCCTTCCGTTTCAAGTCCAGCCTTTTTGCGATTAGCCGCATTGCCGTGATTGAGCTTGTTATAACAGATATAGCAGAAAGTCTTGCTGCCGTCATCGTGCTTGTGATACACATTTTTTCTGAATTTCGAGCCACAGGTACAGCGTAGCTTTCTCTGCCATAAATCCGCCGACGGATTATATCCCGTTGATGTGGTATTACCGAACTTGTCCTTGCTGACAATTCTTCTTTTCGCAAGAAGCTCATTGCATTTATTCCACTGCTCTTCGGAAATAATAGCTTCAAAATCGCCCTTTTCATAGATATAACTATCTCGGTCACGATTGGTGATACGCTTCTGCTCTAAGTAGTTGTTGCTTCGGCTCTTATTGTAACATACACAGCCTTTGTAAGTAGCGTTTGCAATAACACGAGTGATATAGGATACATCCCAGCGGACAAGCCCTGACGAATTTTTTCTACCACGCTCAGTCAGCACCTTTGCAATTTTAGCACCGCCCAAGCCCTGCTCATAGAGGTCAAATATCATTCTGACAGTTTCAGCCTGCTCAGGATTTATTGTGTAGGTTTCTCCGGGCTTTCTGTCATAGCCTAAGATGTTTCCGCTTCCATACAGCATTTTATTTTCACGACTTATTTTCTGTCCAGCCTTAACACGTTCCGATACCTTTCGGCTTTCTTCCTGTGCAAGAGTTGCCATAAGAGAAAGTCTGAGTTCTCCGTCGCCATCCATAGTCCAGATGTTGTCCTCAACGAAGAAAACTTCAACTCCGATGTTTTTAAGCTCACGGGTAAAGTTGAGTGTATCAACTGTGTTTCTTGCAAATCTGCACACTTCACGGGTTACAATCAAATCGAACTTTCCCGACTTTGCGTCCTCTATCATTCTGAGGAAAGAAGGTCTTTTCTTTGCCTGAGTTCCAGTGATACCTTCGTCAATGTAGTTGTCGATAACATTCCAGTTGGGATGATATTTTGCCTGGTCTGAATACCACTGCATCTGATTTTCGAGAGCCGAGAGCTGAGCCTCGTGTTCCGTTGAAACTCGTCCGTAGAAAACGACTGTGCGTTCACGATTTCTGTCGAGTGTGCTTATATCAAAATAATTATTTCTTGTCATTTTTATATCCTCCAAATTCAAAGAATTTAACGCTTTAAAGCGATTATACGCGAATAGAATATTTTTGTCAAGTCCCTTATGGACTGACACAGATTTTTCAGAAAATCAATCAAGGGGTTTGGGTTCTCCCAACAAGTTTTTTGTATTTGTCGGTGCACGGATTTTCTCTGAAAATGTGGGAGTGTGGCCACAAATGCTATGCTTGCTGTCAACGAAGTTGCAGAAAGCATAGTTTACAAAAAACTGATTGTGTCTATACACAGGCGATGCTTGCTCTCAATGATAATAACAGAGAGCAGGCATACAGTTTTTGCAAAAACGTGTCTGTGTCTTTACACAGGCTATGCTTGCTGTCAACGTAAAAATAAATTCAGCCTTGATAGTTTTTCCGAAAGAAAAAATTTTCATTTCAGTTTAAAACACTGCGTACGTACGTACCATAAGACTTCGGATTTTTCTTTTACTTGGTACGTACGTACATACACTTTTCACTTGGAATGAAAAAATTATGCTGACTTGCTTCTGTAAGAAACGCTGATACCTACATAACCTCTGACGTAATTTCTTCCGTTGTGAGCTTTGTTCGTAGGAGAGAGATTATAGCCTTCACAGTTGTGATACAGCCAGTCGTAAAAACTTTTCTGCTTCAGTTCCTGCAAGCCGTTGCTCTGACACCAGTTGACATAAGCGTTGTAAATATCAACGGAACAAGTTGTGCTGTCGGGAGAAAGCTGAACTGCCTGAGCGTCGTTCATAAATTCTACGACGTTGCAGTTCTCTTGCTTTAAGTTCTCCATTATCTCTCTGGTCTTGTCGCTGACTGTAAAAATAAAATCATTTTCGATAAGTCGCCTTAGTCCTTCAAGTGCCCAGAAGAAAATTCCGTCAAGCTCTGCGATAAGCTTTTCCGAAAGATAGCGGTCAGGCTTTCTGTCAGGAGGAACAGGCTTTGTGTCAAGAACGATAAGTCGCCTGTGCCAGCCGTCCGTCTTGTCGTAAAGAGAGTTCGGATTGCTGTTTGAGAAAACAACTGCCCTCGCACAGAGCTTTGCCTGAATAGCCTGAACATTTTTCTTTTCTACGGAAATACAGGTTTCTGCTGTTACAAGGCTTTTCAGAAATGAAGTGTCCTTAATTCCCTCGAAGCTCATATCGTCATCAACAAGAACGCATTTGCCTACAAGGTTGCCCTGACGGAATTTGTTTTTGGAAAGTGCTACGATACTGTCAAAGTAGCAAGCCTTTCCGAACAGCTTTTCAAGGATAACCCCTATACGACTTTTGCCTTCGCCACCTCGTCCCACAAGAAAGAGCATTGCCTGTGCTTTTGTGGTATTCAGCAAGCAGTATCCGATAAATTCCTGCAACGTCTTTACATCATCAGGCTCAAGGAGTTCGTTTACAAACCTTTCCCACACGGCAGCTTTCTTTACGGTTTCTTCTGTGTAGCTGACGTTGATTCTGTTGCGGCAGTGCTTCTTTTCGGGAGAGAATGTCCCGTCAATGTGATAAGTGCCGTTGAGGATATGGATTTCGTTCAGGTCTGTTTCCATTTCCTCGGTAAAACAGATATGCCTGAGAGCGTTCATCAGATTTTTGATTTTATTTGCAAGTCCGTAGCGAACGCCTGCGTCCTTCAGCTTTGTTGTGATAAGGCTTTCAACGTAAGCGTCCTCCTGTACTCCGTCAAGATTGTAGAAACAGCCTTCAAAATATTTGAAGTTATACTGCTTTACAAATTCCTCACAGAAAGCAAGCTCGTCAATTTTCTTTCCGTCGAACCAACCGATAATATTTTCATCAGCAGGCGATACGGGTGTCTGTGTTGTAGTCATTGTTTCTTCTGTCTGCATAATCGATAACCTCCTTGCAGTTTTCCATAAAGTCTTTTCTTTCGTCTGTTGTGCCTGAGATAAAAACATCACAGAAATGCTCATACATTTCAAGTTGTGTAAGGCTTTCGGTGAATAAAGGGTGGAGAGCTTCGCTGTCGCTTTTGGGAGCGTATTCAGTCCGAAATCTGCGTAGTAATGAGCAATAATCGGAGAGAATGCGAAATACCCTTTGCTCCTTTTCTCTCTGGCTTTGTACGCATATTTTCTGTCTGATAATCGGTTTATCTCTTGAATTGATAATACCGAAGTCAGAGCAGAGCTTTTTCGCCGCTTCATACTGCGTTAAGCCGAACAGCCTTGCGGTAAGCTTTACAACGTCGCCGTATTCGGTGCAGCCGAAGCAGTAAAAGTGGTCATCGTACAGCTTCATAGACGGGTTTCTGTCCTCGTGGAAAATGCAAGTGGTCATTCCATTGCGTACGCTCATACCGTAATATTCTGCGGCAGAGGGAACGCTGACGGTTTCTTTGACTTCCCCGAAGATGTCCCAGTTTGGATTTCTCATAGGAAATTCCTCCTTTAAAATGTGATACAGCATATAGCTGACATACACTTTTCGTATATGTAAAGGACATTCGGGGTGAGGATATATATTCAGTTGTCAAGGTTCTCACGAACGAGTGCACTCATTTTGTTCGCACTTCTATTATACAACGAAATGTATGTTCGGCGCAATTGACAAAATACAAGAAATATCGGGTCTGAAAAAGCCGATTTTCCGGGGGTATATTGCTGATAGCAATAGGGATTATTTGACTGGCGATATGCTGTATTTCCCGTTCGTGTTTTGTTGCAGTTTACATAAAAAATCCCGAAAAAGAAACTTTATTAAGCTCCTTTTCGGGAAAAGACAATAGCTGTTCGTGTGCAATATACACAAAAACAGCTATCTGAAATATTCGGTTTTCCGGCAGTATAGGGGTGGAGGTAAATCACTTTTTTAGAGCATTTCTGCCTTTTGGATAAGCTTGCTCTGGTCTTGTTACTTCTTCCAGAAGTAACGCAAAGATACTTCTGACAGCAAGGCTATCAGAAGTCTTTGCGCTCTCCGAGGGGATGAGGCAATGCTGCCTCAGAAAAGGGGCAAATCCAGGAAGGGAAACGGAGATTTTAGAAATGGCAAAGTATTGTAATGCTTAATATTTATAGATTTTCCCAATCAATAAAGGAAAGTTCATTTGTAGGAGTATAAGGTTTTCCGCTTCTTGTTCTGTATCCATTTTCACTGAATAGGTAAATGTTTTTCTTTGCTCTTGAACAGAGAACATATAGTAGTTTTTTTGTTTCAAGCATACGGAAGTTATTATCATAATTACAAATAATATCCCAGTGAGGCAATTTGCCGTTTAGTAAACTAATTGCAATAACCGTAGTATACTCTTCACCTTTTACTCCGTGAATCGTAGAAAGCACTATTCCTCTTTTTTCTCCAAAATATTTGTTCATTGTTTCACAGTCTGTTTTCAAATCATACTTTTCTACTCTATTATTGATTTTATCAAATATTTGATTCTGTATTTCAAGCAAAACTTGTTCTGTTTGAATATTTATTTGTAGTAATAAATATACCTGTTCAATTGCATATTTAAAACACAAAATACCGTCATTTTCTTTATATCTACAACGATTGATTGTGGATATAATATCATAGTTTAATATATTATCTGAAATATTTATTTTTAAATCATCTTTAAAAATTGAAAGCAATTCATTTGCAATTTTCTTCTTTAGCGTAACATTTCTACCCTCTGGCATAAATAGTAATTGTGCAATTAAATATAATGGATTTAATGGATCATATTTTATTGGTGAAATATTTGGGGCATCGAAAGATGTAAATGGTAACTTCTCTCTTAACTCCTTCGACAACTTAAATAAATCAAACCATTGAGGTGCAATAATACATATTTCTTCTTCTTTGGTTCCATTAGCTAACTCTAATTGGATGATTTCAGCTAATTCATCGGTTAATTTGTCATTGCTAATACTCGTATTATGTGAAATTATACTTGTTTCATCTTTAATATCTGATACAGAATTAACTCCAGTTGCTTGAATTTCAAAATTTCTATATAGATTGACTATTTGTTGAGTTGAACGATAGCAGCCTGTCAAAGAGTATGGTTTAAAATAAGTGTTATACAATATATCTAATTCATTCTTATTTTTCGCTTTTCCTCCAAGTGTGCCGAATATTGCTTGATTTACATCGCCAACAAATAATAGTTGTATTTTTTTGTTGGCATTATATATTTTGGATAGAATTAAATACTGGAATTCATTTGTATCTTGAAATTCATCAATGAGAAGACAATTAATAATTGATGAAATATTCTCACAAATAAATGGATTTGCTTCTAAAAGCAAATGAGAGAATTTAAGAATCATATCAAAATCAATTTCTTTATTAACTTCCAGTAATTTTTCATAAGCGTTAACCACATCTTTATTTAAAAATGGATCATCATAACGTTCCATTTTTATTTTTAATTCTTGTGCTATAGATTTACCGTATTTCTCTTTGGTATACTCGTCAATAATGTAATAACCTTTTTTTAAGCGTTCAGAATACATCGCATAAGGACGAATAATAAACTTCATACAAAATTGATGAATTGTGCCTGTCCATACGGTAGCTGAATCGATTTCCATGTCATCTAATCTATTATAGATTTCATTTGCAGCTCGATTAGTATAGGTGATTGCTATGTTCAGTTTATGAGACAATGAATTTATGGCGGTCTCATATGCCAATTTGTGTGTAAGCGTGCGAGTTTTACCACTTCCAGGGCAAGCAGTGAGTAAGATATTATCTTTTGAAATTATTACATTTTTTTGTTCATTTGATAATTTGCTTAATATTTTATACTCATCAACCACTTATTTTCCCACCTTGCTAATAAAAATACTTGCCATTTCTTCGGGGTAGTCCGTTATGTATTTTTCGATAAAAGCTAATTGTTGTTCTATAGAAATAGCTGCTTTGAACATTTCTGTTAGTTCAGAATAATTGTCTTGTTCTTTATGCTTGGCTAATGAATAACTTATTATCTTCCATAATATTTTTACTGACATAATATCCTTTGAAGCAAACGCAATTGCATCAATAATATATTCTGGAATAACATTATTGATGGAAATTTTTGAGGCAAGTAGTGTTGCGTACCAGCCCTTACTAATATTATTAACTACAGTGTGTACAGAATCGTATCTATCAGCATTAGTTCCAGTTTGGATTGCTTTTTTATGAGTTTCTTTTGCTACTTCTTGTTTATAGTTTTCATTAACAATTTCACAAATTATTTCTCTGTTTTCTTTAATATTAGCAAAATCAATTTCAAGTGTATATTCTGAATAAAAAGCTTCAACGTATTGATTAGATGCAAATAAAGATGTAATTTTTTTCCTTCTCGCTTCTCCTAATAAACTTGCCTTTTCACTACTTTTTTTCGCACCTTTTACCATTGCATCCAAATCCGTAACTATTGCGCATCTTCTCTGTAATCTTTCTTCATCAAATATGCAAGCCACATTTTCAAATGCTACGCTTCCAATATTTATTAATCCTATTCCGATTTCATCGAGTGATACACCTAAAACTTTCTTTACTAAAGTTGGTATTAGTATTTCCTCGCCATCACCTTCAACAAGAATTACACCTTTTGAAAATAGCAAAACACTTCTTTTAGCATCTAAGTATCGTGATAGAATTTGTGAAAAAGGTAATCCTTTATGTTTGAGTACATCAATTCCAAAACTATCAAGATTATTTATGGGTCTCATAACACAAGATATGTGTTCGTTTTCTTTTTTCATAATGTTCACTTTTGTTATGTCTGAGACTTCAGATAAGTGTGTTGAATGCGTCGACATAATAACTTGTGTATACGAATGGGCGATTTGTAAATTATCAAATAATGTTTTTTGGATATGTGTATGAATATGTGCTTCGGGTTCTTCAATAATCATTATGTTAAGAAGTTCTCTATTTCTGTTAGTTTCGAACTCGACCAACTTCATAGCCATATACAATATATTAAGGTGACCTAATCCAAGTTGTTCTATGTCTGTTTGGTTAGAGGGAATTATAGTTAAATATTTGGCAAGTGTAGAAAAATCTTCTTTAAGACGAGATTCTAATTTGATATCAGGAGAATATACGATACCTATCATCTCAAGAAGTTTATTATTGATGCATTCTCCTACATTATATATTTGGGGAATATTTGAAATTTTGCTATTAAGTTGTCGGATTTTGTCTTTAATATCATCAATATCAGATATAGCAATTTCTCCCTCAATGCAATCTATTACTTGACGAATAGGATTTTTAGGTTTGCGAAGTTCTCCTTCTACATCTCGAAGCGCATCAATGTAAACCATTGATATATGTTGCCATACATTCATTATTTCAATTTTAGTGCCCAAAATTGAACTGTCATCAGCATCAGGGTCAGCATATTTTTTCGATGATAAATCGCCAACAATTAATTTATAAGTTTCTTCATCAGTAAAATCAGCTTGAGTCCTTGATGCATAGAAAAATTCATAATCACAAAGTTTTATTTGAGAACGAACCGAATCAAATTCCTCAGTGCCAGATGCTTCAAACAAAGCTTTTCTTTTCGTTTTATTTGGTCTAATAAACAATGTTATCGTTCCGTAGTTCTTGTCCTCACAACGTATAAAAGATTTTAAAAAATCCAAGTTTTCTTTATCTTTTTCAGGAATAATTTCGGCACAAAATTCATTGCTTTTATCTTCTTCGGTTATTTCATCAAAAAAAGCCGATATTATTATCCAATGTCCTTTCCATTCATCCAGAGCATATGAAAAGTCCGATTCTTTCAGCCTTTTTTGATTATAATAGTAACTGTCGTCTAATAAAATACGCATTGCTGTCAAGGCATTGGATTTTCCTGAGTCATTTTCACCTATAATTGTATTAGCACCTTTTGAAAATTCAAGGCGAGATGATTTTGAATTTTTAAAATTGATTATTTGCATATATTTTAAATACATTTTTATCCCTCCATATTTTTAAAGCGATAACCCGAATACTGTATTATATCATAATAAATGTTACTATCTGTTCTTTATAAATTATATCACAGTACATCATTAATTACAATGTAATAAAATCAGAAAATGACAAATTAGGTAAAGGAAATAATGATGCGGTGTAAATTCTAAAATGAAAAATGAATATGAATATAAGCTAAAATTTTGATTGCATTAAACAGACTGCTTTTTCACTCGGTTTTATCAGCTCTTGATCTGCGAAAGTAAACGGATTTTCAATAGAAATTGTGAAAATGATATATGGCACTGTAATAATATTTCTTGAGAGAAATATTGGAATTCTCAGTTCTTAATTGTGCTGTTGCTTATAATCCGTTGTTATATTTTCCGTGTACTGTTACAATATTGTTAGGTGGTGATTTTATGATAAAAGAACGACTTGGCAACCGAATAAGAGAGTTGCGACAGAAAACAGGGTTAAGTCAAGAAAAATTTGCTCTTAAGATTGGAATGGATAGAACATATTTCGCTTCCGTAGAAGCAGGAAAGCGTAATATTGCTATCATCAATCTTGAGAAGATAGCAAATGGATTGGAAGTATCATTGTCGGAATTGTTTAAAGGAGTGTAATTATAATGAGAGAGCGTATTAAAAATATTGTAATTGACGAATTTTCGAAGCTTACAGGACTTATTGAAGCTGATTTCCAAGCAAATTTCAAACGCAAGGTCAATAATTTTCTATTAAGCCAGATGGATGAAAGAATTACTGCGAGTATGGTGTTCGTAAGTAGCTTTGAGTCAAAAAGTGGATTTGCAATTGAAACTTGTGCTAAGAGAATTGCTCGCCTTAAATTTGGCGATGAAAATGTACCAGCTATTGTAAACCCAAGAAATTTGCAGCACAATATAGATGTTTCTACAATAACAGGACAAGTTGTTGTTACAGATGTTGATACTCACAACGGTGATTTGCGTGGTGAAATAGCAGCATTCAGAGCAAATAACGAAGCTCGAGGTATTGGAAAAGCCAGAACCGAAAGTGGCGTTACAATGGAAAATGTAAAGAATACACTTTTACCATTATCGGAGAAATATAAAACAGATAGTATTTTCACTAAGCCTGTTGATTTAGCTTTCTTCGACGGAATGGCGTGGAATATAATGGAACTAAAAGCAGGTGGTGACCTCGATAGCTCAAATGCACCGTCGAATGTCGAAAAGCTGCTTACTATTTATGTAGATATGGGTATTGAACACTGCAATGCGTATTTTTCAACATTGTACAACAAAGATGGTGAAGGAAACGTGTGGAAGGGTGCGGTAAAGAAACATTTGCATTATCCTTCGATGTTCCTTATCGGTGCAGATTTCTGGAATCGTATTTTGCCTGATGGTATTACATTCACGGATTTTGCAGAAATCTACCGTGAAGCATTGGAAGAAATAGACTTGAACAGCAGAATAAATCGTATGATAAGCGATTGCATTGGTGAATAACGATGGCAAAGCTTATAAATGGCGATTGCCTTGATTATATGAAAAAAATCCCTGATAACAGTGTTGACTTAATACTTACAGACCCACCATATAACATAGCACAATATTCAACGGGGAACATTGAACTCCCGGGAAGAGAAGCGTTAAATAACAACATTGCTGATTGGGATAATGTGCCTTTAGAACCCAAAGACCTTCTTGCTGATTTCAAACGCATTATAAAACCAGATGGCAATATTTTTGTTTTTACGAGCTATAACCTTATAGGCAAATGGCACGAGGTTTTTGACCCTGAGTTTGATACATTCCAGTTTTTTATATGGCACAAAACAAATCCTGCACCTAAAATATACAAAAATGGTTTTCTGAATAGCTGTGAAATGATTATTTGTATGTGGAACAAGGGGCATAAGTGGAATTTCACAACACAGAATGAGATGCACAATTTTTTTGAAAGCCCGATCTGTATGTATCCTGAACGCTTGCGAGAGCCTAAGCATCCAGCTCAAAAGCCAGTAAAATTATTGAAGCACATTATAAATATAGCAAGCAATCCAAATGATATTGTATTTGACCCTTTTATGGGAGTTGGTTCTACAGGTGTCGCTTGTGCGGAACTTGGTAGAAGATTTGTAGGATGCGAAATTGATAAGATTTACTTCAAAGCAGCTAAAGAGAGGATTGATAAACATGGATATTGAGCTTGAAAATGTTTCTCAAAATATTCTTAATCTTGGATTAGGTGCTCTTGCCCATGCTAATAGACACGCTGCATACTATGATGATGTAAATGACAAGTGGGGAGAGTTGTCCGTACTACAGGCAGCTCACGCTGCGGAGCTTTTAGTGAAAGCAAGAATTGCTCAAGTGCATCCTCTTCTTATTTTTTCAAATTTGCCGTCGGTTAGTAATCAGGATACACTTTCCATTGATAAACTTGCTGAAGATGGAAGAACGATTGAATGGTCAGATTTACCAAAAGTGTTTAAAACTATTACTAGTTGTAATTTTGAAAACGATGGTATTTTTAAGTCTTTTGGTCGCTTAAGGAATAGCGTTCAGCACTTTGGTATAATACCAAATCAAGCAACTACGAGTGCTTCGTTAGAGACTTTAAGGTTTATTTATTCTTTTATTGACCCTTTCATCAATGAGCATTGGGGTCTATATGCAATTGATTATGATGAAGATATGGATTCATATGAACATTTGCCAAGCACGTTAATCGGATATGAAATTAAATTCTTAGTTTCTCCTGAAGTGGGTGAAAATTCCGAATTTTGGATAAACGAACTTGATAACTGCAGTGATGAATATAAACACATTATGAGAAAAAGAATTCAAGATGCTTTGAATGGAGGTGAAAACAATGCGCAATGAAATATCTGAAAAAGACCTTATTGACTTTTTGACTGCAATTTTGAATGTTGAAGGACAAATTACACTTAGCGATTTTAAGAAGAGAGTGCGTTCTTCTTTTAATTTATCGGATTACGACCTTAGCGTTTCAAAAACCAGACCTAATGAATCAATGTACGAGCAAAAGTGCAGAAATCTTAATTGTCACAAAAATTTTCCTCACAATATGATATCTTATGAAAATTGCGTATTTAAAGCTCGATGATAACAAATCTCCCTGTCAATTGCTGACAGGGAGATTTGTTATCAATAAGTGTTCAACATTACGTTCGTTGCGACTACGTACATTATATGTATACTGATTATCAAAAGAAATGATATTGAAATTATCCTTGTAAAGATTATAAATAAAATCAGTGTTTTTAATTACGAGTATAAACTGTGCAAGCGTTTTTTTCAAGGAGTGAGCCAAGCGTTCTTGGTCGCACTTTGTGAAATCTTTACCTTCATAATCTGAGAAGTCAGTATCATAAGGTGGGTCAAGGAACATAAAGTCGTTTTCGGTGAGCTTTGAGTTTTTAAAGAATTCTTCAAAATCAGAACAATGTATATCTGTATTCTTGAATATTGTTTCTACTTCCTTATTAAACATATTGTCAATTTTGGTTTTAAAATTTTTCGTGTTATAAGAAATACCACCGTAAGGAATATTAAATTCTCCTTTAGCGTTATATCTGAACATCGAACCATAGCAATATTCACGCATAAAGCAGAAATTTGCAGCTTTGTATTGAATGGAAGGTGTTTCAATTCTGCCAAGGTTTATATCATTGAAAACATCCCTGAAATACATATAATATCCGCTTGTAAAGCCGGTAATAAGATTATCTTTCAGGTCATCTTCTGAGAAAGGTTTCTTTTGATTGTTTTTTACTGTACGTTGCATTTTATCAGAAACCATCCGTACGAGCTGTAAATTGAATTTTTCATCATCAAGCAAAAGTTTTTCGCTAAATCCTGAATTGATTTTTTCTGAAAGAGTGCTTGTAAAGTCAACCAAAAATCGTTGTACTCCTTCTTTTGTGATTTCAGAATTTTCTAATGAACGATATACATTTAATATTTCATCATAATTATCTGAACACACTTTTAATAGATTGGTAAAACTATTGTTATAACATAAGAGTAGGTTGTATAATTGTTTATCCTGATTTTTTATTAAGTTATAATACTCAATTAAAGAAGAGGAAATGTCGTTTATAGTAGCGGTATGAGGTTTTAGATGAAAAAATAGTGCTCCACCACCAAAAAAAGGCTCTACATATCTATTATAATTAGGAATATGAGGCTCAATTTTACTTATTTCTCCGGCTTTACCACCCGGCCATTTAATTAACGGATTCATATAAACACCTTTCTAATATTTGAACTATTACTATTATATCATAGTTGCTCATAGTCTGCAAGTGTTTTTTGTCATAACAAAAATCCCGTATCCGATTTTTACATCAGATACGGGACTTATTTTTTATTCACCCAACATCAAGACAAACCCTTACGGTCAAGTCTTTCCATTGGTTTTGTCGGAGATAGGCGTTGTGCGCTTTTCTCCAGTTTTTCGCCATTTCGTATGTGATTTTGAAGTCCCAAACGAGTGCGAATTCAGGTTTGACTACCTTAGCGTAATGCAGCCTGTGCAGC
>JAFTTI010000037.1 GCA_017466865.1 Oscillospiraceae bacterium
CGCAATGGATTTTTGACCTGTTGTACTATGCGTCGTAGGTCGCTTCGCTTGCTAAGTCCCAACCTCTGTCTCAACTCGGACGGCGATACCGGAGCGTTTTTTCGGGTGAAAAATTATCGCAGAGAATTTTTTGCCCGAAAACCCTCGGCTCGAACGTGGAGGTATTGTCCCTCCGAGTTAACTTCTTGAAGGGACTTTGCGAGTGAAGCGGGATTTTCACGCTATGCTGTTTGTGGAAGAATATAGAATAAAGTACTATGAGAGTGAAAATCCTAATCATAATCAGCCCATGACATTATTATATTAGGTATATTAGCAGAGCAGAATTGCAATAACGAAGACTTTGTTCAATAAAACACCTCTGTTCAATACGATTGAACAAGCTCTATTTATTGAACATAGAAACTTATATTCTTATTTGAGCAAAATGTTTATTAAAAAACTTTTTTATAAAAAGATTTTTCTATAAAAAGAACTTTATATAAGGATAAAGTGCTATCTTTGCAGTGATATTACTTATAACAATAATATAATTTACAGTTATGTGCATATCAAACAAGATTGGTCCTCCTGTTGAAGGTGAAGATTTCTTCGGCAGAGAGAAAGAGATTCGTAAGGCAAACAGATTACTTGACAGCAACCACTCATTGCTATTGTCAGCGCCTCGCCGTATTGGAAAATCATCGTTGGCAAAGCGATTGATTGAAGAGAAGAAACAGCAGGGTTGGAAATGTGTATATATTGATCTTGAGGAGACCACTACTGAAGAGGGATTTCTCCGTTTGGTTATTGAGGCTTTCAAGAAAAACGGAATATGGAAACAGCTCACCGAAGGAATGTCAAAAGGGTTAGTATCTGTTCTTGATAGAATAGAGAAAGTTACAATCGGTGGCGTTGTTGATTTCAATATAGGAAAGCGAGAGGAACAAGAGGATTTATATAAGAATTTGAAGGAACTTATAAAACACGATGAAGACACCTTTATCGTGGTGGATGAGTTGACGCTATTCTTGGGCATTTTGAACAAAAGCGAGAACGGAGCAGAAAAAGTCGCCTTCATCCTCAATTGGCTCAGAAGCCTCAGACAGGTGAGCAAGACAAATGTACGTTGGCTCTTCTGCGGTTCGGTAGGTTTGAGAAACTTTACCACTGCGATGAATCTTGGATTTACCATCAATGATTTGATGGAGTTCGGATTGGGAGAACTCACTCGTGAGGAGGCAGAAGGTCTTTTATCGGGATTGTGTAAATCTGAAGATATGGAAATGAGTGAAGAACTCATCAATTACACATTAGATAAGTTGCACTGGAACATTCCATACTTCATTCAGGTTATATTCTCAAAGTTGGCAGAAGAGTACGAAGACGAGGTTACAAAAGAGAGCATAGATATTGCATATAACAAGCTATGCTCCGAAAACTATCTAAGCACTTGGTCGGAGCGTCTATCAGAGTATAGAGAGTATGAAGTACCCGCCAGACAGATACTTAAAGCTCTATCGACTCAATCCGCAGGATTGGAGCGTGAAGCAATGCTGAACATTCTGATGACAGGTCAAGATGCTTCAAAGGTTGAAGAGGTGGATTACATCTTGAGTAAAGTGTTGGAGATGTTGGAAAATGACGGATATATCTTGAAGGTGGATTCAATCAGAACTTTCCGCTCTCCTCTGCTTAGGGATTATTGGTTTAACAAATTTGTACAGTAAAGAAGAATCTGATGCAGACAAGATTACCTATATTACACGAAACTTTGCTGTCTTATGATATTAAGACAAGGGAAGTTCTTGCCATCAATGAAGAGGCTTACACTGCCTTAAGTAGCTATCTGTCAAAAGAGGATGTTACAAAAACTGCTCAACCGAATTTGATTGTCGGAGAGTCAGGGTGTGGCAAGACATTTTTGATGAAAAGACTATATGGCATCGTTAAAGAAAATATGGGTAACACCTTGCATCCTATTGTCATTGAGGGTAAATCACTATTTTCAACCGATGATATCTGGAATCAATGTGCTTTGTACTTAAATATAGAAGGTGGGAACGATAGTTTCGATGCTATTCTAAAATGGCAAGAGACCAGCTCAAGGCGTGTCGTATTGTTCATTGATAACGTACAATACTACTTTGAGCGTACAGATAACACAGAGCAATATGGATTGAGGGGAAAACTGAATAGAAGCGGTGCTCCGATTATTATTGCCTCTTCCGAAAAGGTACTTCCTGCTTTTACAGATTATGATGCGGCCTTCTTTGATGGTTTTAAGATAACCTATCTTAAGCCACTGACAATATCTGCTGTCAAAGAGATTAAAGATGGTGGATATGACATTAATCGCTTAGAGAAGATTATGGCAGATATGCCAAAGACTGTCCGTTCTATGTTTATAGCAATGGGAATATTGGATAAGTCGGAAGACTCAACAAACGACCTCGCATTTCTATCTGATTATTTTTTCTCTCATTATCAGGAGAAATTTGATGTAACAAGCACGCAGACACAAAGAATATTGTCCGCATTGTCGCAATCGGATTCCGGATTTACTCTATCGGAAATACGAGAGATTACAGGTCAAGGAAACGGAAAAATCTCTCCATATTTGAAGTTGATGATTGACCAGAAACTGATAAGCAAGGAGGCAAAGACATCAAGAGGAGGCATCTACTCAATCGTAGATCCACTATTCAAGTTATGGCTACGGCATAATACCGTTACAACCTCCAAAAACGGAGATTAAAATGACATTCTTGCGGAAATTCCGCAGAATACGGGTTTTAATTTCTCATACAAGGATTTAATCTTTGATTCTTGCGGATTATCCGAAACAATAAAAGCCAACTTAAGCCTGTGCCTGACAGACCTAAGTTGGCTTTATTAATTTTAGAAATTGGAGTTGCCTATGTATGTATGCTCCACCCGTGAATAGGATTCAGCAATACAGCAAACGATTGGTCGGGCTGTCCGTGATAGAGCAATCCTCCGACAATACCCGTTCTGCCATCGGGATATACCTGTCGGAATCCGAATGAGTGCGGTGCAGAGTCATAGTAGAGTTCAATCTCACATGGGCAGTTTGGATTCTCCTCCCACTGTTTCAAACGGTCAATACACTTATGCAGCGTGTCGTTCTTGATTTCCTTTGCGTAGGCAACA
>JAFTTI010000038.1 GCA_017466865.1 Oscillospiraceae bacterium
CTTACAAAGATTGAAAAAATGGTTCCTGCAGTGCAGTCAGTTATGAAACTCGGGCTTTACAGAAAAATGCCCGATATATGCGATAATATGCTCGATAAACTTTTCGGCAAAGAAGCAGGTTTTGAAAGCAGGGAAGTTAAAGACGCCCCTAAATTTGCAAGGGATATGACAGTCTGCCCATACTATGAAACCTGCAAGAAATACGGTTGCCCCGAAATCACACAGTTTTTCTGCAAGTCCGACGATGTTACATACGGAAATCTTCACCCGAAACTTGTCTGGGGCAGAACTCAGACTCTCGGCATGGGCGGAGAATGTTGTGATTTCAGGTTGTATATAAAGGAAGATTGATTTTATAAAGGAGGATAAGCCATGAAATTCAACGAATTCGGAAAAGGAAACAAGACAACATTGCTTCTTATGCACGGAATGTGTTCTACCTGGGAAATGAGTTTTAAGCCGCTGATTGAGCTTGCACAGAATGAATTTCATATTATTGCGGTTGCGGCTGACGGCTATGACCCCGAAAATAAAAATCTAAACGCAACCACACCTGAACATGAAGCAAAACAGATTGCAGAATATCTTGCCCGAAATTTTGACGGAAAAATAGATATTCTGTACGGGGCATCAATGGGTGGTTATCACGCACTTGAATTGCTTACAGACAAGAGATTGTCATTCAAGACGATTATTGCAGATGGATTGTCTGCGGCAGAAATGCCAAAGCTTCTGACGGGAAAGTTAAGAAAGGGTATTATAAACATCGAAACAAGCCTTATTTACGGTCTGATGACAAAGCATCAGGGCATCATTGTAAAGGCTCTTGGGCTCAGCAGTGTTGATGAGTTGAAGAAAATGATGTATATAGACACGTCAAAAGAAACACTTTTCAATACACTTTATCATATGGCGGATTATAAATTTGATTATAGCCTTTTCAGTAATAAAAATATCCATATCTGGTGCGGAAGCGAAGAAAAAGCAAGTTTGAAAAATATCAGGAAAATCAGGCAGTTTTGTCCTGCTGCAAAAGTAAAAATATTCGAAAACTGCGGTCACGGCTCACTGCTTACACAGCCTGAAAGACTTTTGAAAGCAATAAAGAAAACGCATTATTGTAAAAAAATAAAGGGGAAATAAATTATGTGGTTTCACGTTATTTTATACGGGCTGGCAATGTCGGTCATATTTACGCTTACACTCTGTCTTGTTTCATATATAGACCCACAGTCGTTCACGAAAATGTATCCGCCTGCTATTCAGAAAATTGCTCCACCCATACCTGCTGAAAGCAGAAAAACCGAAGTTACTATGCTCATTTGCCTATGGACGTTTATGGTGCTTTTCAGCATAATAAGCAATTATCTTTCGGGAGTACGTGGCTTCGGACAACTTTTCCTTGCAGGATACATACAGTTCTTTATGGTGGATATGGGGGATTTTTTCGGTTGGAATATTTTTTTCAGAGAAAAAATGGGGCAAAAGCTTCACCTTCCCGGAACAGAGGGAAGCGAACTTTAC
>JAFTTI010000009.1 GCA_017466865.1 Oscillospiraceae bacterium
CGTCTGTTTGACCTTTTTATGCAATATGATATCGACTTTGAAAGCAAAATCTATAATGGTATGACGGCATATGAATTTGCTGAAAACTATGGCTCTCAACAAAGATCAGACTATATCAAAAACAAAACCCTTGAGAAGAAATAAATCTTTTCAAGGGTTTATTTATTATAAAATATTTAGTTCAATAAATTGAAATTGGTCACTTTGCATATCGCGGGTCTAATAGAGGTTTCCCGTCTTTATCCACCAAAACCGTAATTCCTCCGATGTTTGTCCAATGTGCCATTAAATACTGTACACCTGTTTCCGTATCGACAATAATTCTTGTTCCTTCCATCAATCCGTCTTTTTCAATAATCTCAAATCTTTTTTTCATGTCTGTTACCTCCTTTGTCAAATTCATATTTATCACCCTGTCTGACCGCCCATATTATACCACACTTTACAGATAATTGCAACAAAAATAAGTTCCGATATTCTTTATATCGGAACTTTCTGGCTGGGATAGGTGGATTCGAACCACCGGAATGACGGAGTCAAAGTCCGCTGCCTTACCGCTTGGCTATACCCCAATATTCCCTGCTTTAAAAGCAGGGTTTTATTTTATAAGTTTTTATATTTACCTGCAATATTGTCGTGATAAATATCTGTCGCCTCAATATCGCTTGATACTACATACCATTTTCCTTCGTGTTTTGCAAGTGATACAGAAGTCTGACTTTTTTCTGACTTATATGAGTCATATAAAGTTATATCAACATCGACAAGAACGCCCTCTGCACTAATTTTATAGAACTGCATCAGCATATCGGAGTAATCATATCTGGTTTTAACTTTATATTTAAGTTTGAATCCGTCTTCATATCCGTTTTCAAGATAACCATAAAGATAATTCATATAAAAATCTTTGAAGTTATCATCATCCTTATATTCCTCAAATTTTTCAAGATAAGGAGGATAAATCACTTCTGAGAGTGAATCGTAATCCATATTCTGAACGGCAGAAAAATACTTATCAACAGCGGATTTCTGTGCTCTGTAATCTGCTGTTATATAAAGAATTCCTACAAGAAGAATTATAGCAAAGAAACAAAGGCATATTCCAAAAATCTTTAAAGCATTAAGTTTTTCGCGTTTCTTTTCTGATTTTATCTTCTTTTTTTCTTCCATTCTTTTAGCTTTGGTAGCATTTCTGTCTTTTTTTGACATATCAGTTTACCTTACTTTGCATTTGCTTTTCCAAGGAATGCCGCACCGATAAGGCCTGCATCGTTACCGAGTTTTGCAATAACAATTTCGGTATTCTTCTTGGAGTTCTTTGAATATACTTCCTGCTTTACAAGTTCTTTAAGAGGAACTATAAGAGGATCGCCTTCGTTACATACTCCTCCGCCGAGACAAAGAATGTCAGGCTGGAAAGTATTTATGATATTTGTAACACCTGCTGCGAGATGCTTTATGTATTTGTCAACAACCTTCTTTGCAGAAGCATCACCCTTACGCATAGCGTTGAAAGCAAGTCTTCCTGAAACGTGTCCGTCTTCTTCGGACATAGGCCACATAATAGAATCCTTATCTTCTTCCATAGCTTCTTTTGTCATACGGATAAGTCCTGATGCTGATGAATAAGCTTCGAAACAGCCCTTTCTTCCGCAAGAACACTGCGCGCCATCGACAACGATAACTTCATGTCCGAGTTCTGCGCCAGCGAAATTAGATCCTGAATAAATCTTTCCGTCAATGATAATTCCGCCGCCTACACCTGTTCCGAGTGTAACAGCAACAGCATTATTAGCACCCTTTGCAGCGCCTGCTACAAATTCGCCATAAGCAGCAGCGTTAGCATCGTTATCAACAAAAACAGGCTTACCAAGTTTTTCAGAGAGATAATCTGCCATAGGAACATCGTGGAAATCAAGGTTACATGAATATTCAACGATACCTGTTGAACTGTTTGCAATACCGGGTGTACCTACGCCAACCCATTCGATATCATTCATTGTAAGACCTGCCTGTTCAACGGCCATAAGTGATACTTTTGCCATATCATCCATAATTTCTGCGGAAGGTCTGGGACAATTTGTCTTTATACTTGTTTTTGCAACGATTTCAAAATTTTCATTTACAACCCCTGCTTTTATATTTGTTCCGCCAAGGTCTATTCCGATATAGTATTTCAAATGAAATCCCTCCTAAAATAATTGACTTCAATAATTTTACCATATAAAAGGTATAAAGTCAATAATTATGTATCAATTCTTATCATTTCGGTTATCTGTTTATTGCGGTAAACAAGGTCTTTTCTTGACATAAACCCTTTCTTTTCCCAGAATGTATTTCCTGTTTCATTCTTTTCAAAAACAACAAGTGCGACCTTGGTTATTCCTATATTTTCAAACGCTTTCATAGCCCTGTCAACAAGTTTTGTTCCTATTCCCTTATTTCTTTCAGATGGTTTTACGGCTGTGTGATAAATATATCCACGTCTGCCATCGTTTCCACACAAAATAACACCGATAATTTCATCGTTATCTACAGCAACAAAACAAGTTTCAGGATTTCTTTCAAGAAATCTGCTTATTCCCTTTTCCGAATCATCCACATCGTTAAGTCCCATACCTTTACAGGAAAGCCATAGGTTATAAACTGATTTATAATCAGAAATCTCCATTTTTCTTATTTCCATAAAGTTCAACCTAAACCTTTCTTATCGGATGTCTTATTACTGTTTTCCATTTTTCAGGATCAACTTTTCTTGCATCTGAAAGATATATTTCGTGATGCCGACGAGATTTTGAAAAATCATTTACATAACCATTTTCTTCAAGAAATCTGTCCATTATCGCAACAGTTTCAGGTTCATTATCAAAAGTCCCTGTATGCATAATTTGAATGCAAAGTCCTTCGTTAAGTGTTATGAATTCAGCGGATGAACAATCAAGTTTTTTCTTTTTGGTTGCTGTTTCAACTGCCCATTTAAAATCTTTTTCTGTTACAAAATCAGGTAATCTTATAACAGAAATCCAGTTAAAAGAGGATTTATCAGCATAATCAACGCCATCAACATTATCCTGCCACCAGAATCCTTCAAGCGGAGGAACTACATATTCAAAAAAGCCTTTTATTTTATAGTCTGTTTTATAACTCATCTTAAGGGTATATGCAACAGCATATAAAACACTTATAGCCTTCTGATATGCTCCGCCTTCTTCGTTAGGGTCCCCTTTTCCTCTTACCGCAATATAATTCGCCTTGGGAACATTTACAATCTGAGGCTTATTTTTCGGCATATAAAACTCTTTATATTCTTTTTTGAAATCAAAAGCCATAATAAAAATCCCCTGTCAAATAATTTTTCCACCGCCGATAACTGTATCACCATCATAGAAAACAACGGATTGTCCTTTGGTAAATGCTCTTTGTGGATTATCAAATATCACCTTTGCAATACCATCTGAAACTTCAAGAGTAGCGGGCTGTTCCTTTTGAGAATATCTTGTTTTTGCCATAATTTTTATTTTACCGCAAACCTCATCAACAGACATAAAATTAAGATCGTTTGCCAAGAGTTCTGATGTGTAAAGGTCTTTATCTTCACAAAGCGTAACTGTATTGCTTTCAGCATTTATTGACTTTACGAACATAGGCTTACCAAAAGTAACGCCGAGCCCTTTTCTCTGACCTATTGTATAATGAATCATACCGCTATGCTTTCCGATAACATTTCCGTTTATGTCGATATAATCGCCTTCTACTGATTTATATCCCGAATATTCTTCGATAAACTTTGCATAATCACCATCGGGAACAAAACATATATCCTGACTGTCAGGTTTTCTTGAATTGATAAGTCCTGCCTTTTCTGCAATTTCTCGAATTTCAGGTTTTGTATATTCAGAAAGCGGAAAAAGAGTATGTTTCAGTTGTTCCTGAGTGAGTCTGTAAAGAACATAGGTCTGATCTTTCGAAACATCAATCGGTTTCTTTATTGTATATCTTCCGTCAGGCAGTTTTACAATAGTTGCGTAATGACCTGTTGCGATATAATCGTAGCCAAGTTCTGTCGCTTTTTCAAGCATTTTATCAAACTTTATGTGTCTGTTACACTCAATACAAGGATTCGGAGTTTTTCCTGAAATATAGGTATTTACAAAATCATCAACGACCTTTTCGTTGAAAAGTTCGCTCATATCCATTGTAATATGCCTGATACCGAGTTTTTCACAAATCGACTTTGCATCATCAACATCTGATTGTGAACCGCATGATGTATTTGTATCTATATTCAATTTATTTCTGAGAAGAAGTGTAACTCCTGTTACATCATATCCTTTTTCTTTCAAAAGAAGGGCACATACGCTACTGTCAACGCCACCGCTCATCCCTACAAGTACCTTTTCAGCCAAAATATCACCTCATTTATCGATAAGACAAGTATAATCTTCAATAAACAAATCACAATTTTTCTTTATCTCATCAATATCATCAAAAGCAGTTTCTTCCTTTACTGCAACAACATAAAACCCTGCTGACTTTGCCGAAAGAACTCCTCTTAAAATATCTTCAAAAACAGCTGTTTCTGAAATTTCAAACCCCATTTTTTCAGCACATTTTATATAGATATCAGGTGTTCCTTTTCCTGAGCATATTTCATCGCAGGTGAGTATAAACTCCATAGAATCATATATACCAAGCCTTTTCAAAGCAAGAATTGTAAGTTCTTTGTTATTTGCTGTTGCAACGCAAAGTTTTGTTCCTTTTTTCTTTTCTCTCTCGATAAATTCATAAACGCCTTTTTTCAAAGGCACGATCTTTTCGTATTTTTCCCTTGCCATAGCATTGAATTTATCCATAATATCCTTGGAATTCATAGGAATCCCAAGTTTTTCGGAAAAATAGATTGCTGTATCCGCAAAACTAAGGTCTTTGATATCCTCATAAAAATTAACGGGCATATCAATATTATATTCTTTCAAAAATTCAGCATCTATCTCTGTCCAGACATTCATCGAATCTATAAGCGTTCCGTCAAGATCAAAAATCAAGCCTTTAAAATTCATCATCGATCTCCATAATTTCTATTTTTGCTGTCATATCAGACTTATATATTTTATTTCCTTTAAGAATATTATAAATATCCGTTGCTGCACATTCCATATTTACAAACTTTTCGCATATTCCCCTTCTGCTCATAAGGTCTGCAACAGAAGTTGATATAGGAATTCGGGTAGTTGTTTTTGCTTTTCTTAAAACTTCCGCCCCTCTCTTATTAAGCGCAAGAACGCGAATATAGGGAGGTTCATAAAGATAATCAGTTTTGCAAAGTCCTAATATAGCGCTATATATCGTTCTTCTTATTCTCGCCTGAGGAAATCTCTTTGTTTTAACCTTCACAAGAAATTCATCAAGTGAAGAGGATTCTCTTATCGCGTTATAAAATCTTGAGGCAAGTTCCGGTGAAGTTTCGGGAAGATTTGCAAGTTCAGAAAGTTTCATGGTTCTGAGTTTGTAAAAAGTGATAGTTTCTAATGTCTTGAAATCAATATTTTCAAACGAAATACTATCGTAAGGTACATAAGCCGAGTATTCCTTGCCATTACGCATAAGTTCTCTTATATGCGATGCACTCGCTATATTTCCTACTATATCAGTGCTATCATGTTCAGGACCTATTCTTTCTATAGGATAAATTCGATAAGAAAGATTTCGTTCATTTATCTGTCTTATATATTCAACTGTAAGAATGTTGTTTGGTGAAGAAAAAGCAACGCTGATATCATCATCCGCAAGGCTTTCAACTGCTGCGGGATAACTCATTCCGTTGCTCATTTTTTCTTTAATTTCAAGGCTTTCATTCACTTCTTCAGAAAAACTTGCAGCTTTTTTAAGAATCTCAATATCCCCCGTTTCGCATCCGAATGATACGCTATCAATGCAACCTATATCCTGCATAAGAGAATAGGCGGCCTTAGCATAAAAATGTGCGGAAGCAACGGTATAAAGTGTAGGCATTTCAATAACAAGATCAACACCGTTCTGAACGGCATATCTGGCTCTTGTAAATTTATCTGTAATCGCTATATCTCCACGCTGGACAAAATTACCAGACATAAAAGCAACGATATGGGAAACTCCTGCGTTTCTCAATAAGTCAATCTGATATTTATGTCCGTTATGAAAAGGATTATATTCTGCAAGAATACCACAAATCTCCAAATTCATTTCTCCTGTCGGTTTAATTTTTAGGTGCAGGATATCTATCTTTTGAAATATCCCTATGTGCAATTCTGACTTTAAAGTTATTTTCCAATATATGTTCATACATCTTTTCAGCAAATGTAACAGAACGATGTTTTCCGCCTGTGCATCCGAAAGCTATTACAAGCTGACTTTTTCCTTCACTTATGTAAAGAGGAATAAGATAGTCAACAAGATCTTTGAGTTTTGAAAGAAGTTCCTCGGATTGTTTGAAACTCATAACATAATCGCTTACTTCTTTATCCTGTCCTGTATGATGCTTGAGTTCCGGTATATAAAACGGATTGGGCAAACATCTTACATCAAAAAGAAGATCTGCTTCGTTCGGTGAACCATATTTGAAACCAAATGACATAACCTTTATAAGCATAGAATCATCAGGGTTATCAAGAAATATATTATTTATCTGTGCTTTAAGCTGTGATGTAGAAAGAAACGATGTATCTACATAATAATCAGCGTTTGCTCTTACAGAATGAAGAATATCCCTTTCGGTTTCGATGGCATTCTGTATGCTACCGTGTGCCGCTTCATCAAGTGGATGTTTCCTTCTTGTTTCTTTGTATCTTTTTATAATAACTTCATCAGAGGCATCGATAAACAAAATTTTCACATCAAGCCCTTGTTCTTTAAGTTCGTGAATTGTATCTGCGATAGAAAGAAAAAGTTCTCCTCCTCTTATATCGGCAACAATCGCCACTCTGTCAATTTTCACATCAGACTGTGTGCTTATTTCTGCAAATTTCGAAATAAGTTGAGGAGGCATATTATCTATACAATAAAACCCTATATCTTCAAGCGCGTTTACAGCCAGTGATTTGCCTGAACCAGAAAGACCTGTTACGATTACAAACTGCATAAATAACCCTCCGTTTATTTATATTTTGTCCGATATGATAACAGGTTCACATTCAAGAATATAACCTGTTTTTTCCTTAACTATTCTTTTTACATCTTCTATTACTGACATAACATCGGAAAAAGTAGCGTTACCCTTATTTATAACAAAGCCTGCATGTTTTTCAGAAACCTGCGCCCCACCAACAGAATAACCTTTTAAACCGCATTCATCTATGAGAAGTGATGCATAACTTCCTTCGGGGCGTTTGAATGTGCTACCCGCACTACCGTATTCAAGAGGTTGCTTGGTTTTTCTTCTGTTCATAAAATCATCCATAGCTGCCTTTATTTCTGATTTATCTCCTTTTTTAAGAGAAAAAGCGGCACCTACTATGATTTTTTCAGTTCCCATAATTGAACTATGTCTATAAGAAAGGCAAAGTTCTTTTGGAGTAAGTCTTTTTATTTCATCATTCTCATCAATAACATCGCAATAAGAAATAATGTCCTTTATTTCTCCGCCATAAGCACCGGCGTTCATATAGACAGCACCACCGATACTTCCCGGAATTCCATAAGCAAATTCTGCTCCCGAAAGAGAATTTTCTCTTGCAAAAACGCAAAATGATGATAAAAGTGCACCTGACTGACAGTATATTTCTGTATCAGATAAAAATGAAATTTCAGAAAAATCATTTCCTATAAGAAGAACAACTCCGTTAAAACCATTATCATCAATTATGAGGTTAGAACCATTTCCTATAACAACATAAGGAATATTATTTTCTTTGCACTCTTTTCTTACAGCAATACATGATTCGACCGAGTTTATTTTGACAAGAAGTCTGCAATTCCCGCCTATGCGGAATGTATTATATTTTTTAAGAGGTTCATCGTAATAAAACTTACAGCTAAATTTTTCGGCTATTTCAGCAATTCTTTCCGTATAATCAGCCCCTTTGCTGAATGTTATTTAAAAATATTTATGAAAGATAATAAAATTCTATTCAAAAATCCTGCCTTTTTTATTTTCGATATGCGCTTTGATATTTTCCCACTTTGTATTTACAATAAGTTCTTCGGGGTAATTATTATCTTTAAGCATTTTAAGAGCATTATCAAATTTTCCGACAGACATACAGAAATGAGCATCGCTATTGACAATAACAGGAACTCTGTGTTTCTTACACACTCCGATAAGTTCAAGTGCATTATTTATTGTTTTCACACTTCTTGGTATAGCACTTTCATTTATCTCAACAAACTTTCCGCATTCTTTGAAAACAGGAACGACTTTCTCATAATCAGGTTTATATGCAGGATATATCGGATGTCCGATAACATCAACAAAAGGATTCTGTGCAACACCGATATATGCGTTTGTGTAATCGTCAACCGTTCCTCCTGACATATTGTAATTTCCATGAATTGATGCTACTACCCAATCCAGTCTTTCAAGTTCTGATGGTCCGAATGCAAGATTCCCGTTAAAATCCACAATATCACATTCCACTCCGAAAATCATATTAACATCAAATAATTTTCTCGGAATCGCTCTTGAAAGATTATGAAAATGCCAAATATGAGGCGCATCACTCCCACCTGTTGAATGGTCAGTTATAGCGATGGCTTTCAAACCAGCTTCCGAAGCGGATTTTGCCATTTCAAGAACTGTCGAATACGCGTGTGTCGAGGCGATGGTATGTGTATGAGTATCTGCTTCTATTCGCATTGGTTTCCTCCAAAAATTTTAATTAAAATGGATCAAATTCTTTTACTGTTCCCTGCTTGGGGCGATCATCCATATCAAGACCTAACTTGTCCATAAGATCTTGTGCGGCATTATATCCCATTTTCTTCTGTCTGTTATTCATAGCAGCAACTTCAAGAATAACAGCAAGGTTACGACCGGGCTTTACTGGAATTGTAAGCGCGGGAATATTAACACCAAGAATAGATGTATAATCATCAACCATACCCATTCTATCATAAATCTTTTCGCTATCCCAAGGTTCAAGAGTTACAACAAGGTCAATTTTTTCAGTAACCTTAACGGCACCGATACCAAAAAGTCTTCTTGCGTTGATGATACCAATACCTCTGAGTTCGAGGAAATGACGGATATTATCAGGTGAAGCACCTACAAGACTTATATTTGAAACTTTTCTGATTTCTACTGCGTCGTCGGCAACAAGACGATGTCCACGCTTTACAAGTTCGATAGCAGTTTCGGATTTACCTACGCCACTTTCACCTGTGATGAAAACGCCTTCACCATAGATTTCAATAAGAACACCATGACGCGTAATTCTTGGTGCGAGATTAAGGTTTAAAAACGCAATAAGGCTTGCCATAAAGTTCGATGTACTATCCTTGCTTCTTAAAAGAGGAACCTGATACTTTTCTGCTATTTCAAGCATTTCAGGAAAATAAGGAAGTTCTCTTGTTATAACCATAGCAGGAAGTTTCTGTGAAACGAGAAGTTCTATTCTTTCACGGCGTACTTCTTCATCAACGGTTGCAAGATAAGCAAACTCCATTTTACCAAGTATCTGGATTCTCTCGGGATTGAAATATTCATAAAATCCCATAAGCTGAAGACCGGGACGATTAACATCGGCTTCATCAATAAAAAGTGATTCAGGAGGTGCGGGAGTATATATAACCTCCATATTAAATTCACTGATAATTTTTGCAAGAGAAACTTTGAATTTTTCAGCCATAATAAGACTCTCCTTTATGCTAATGAAATAATTAAATTCTGCAAAATGCATATTTATATTATTATACAACTTTATTGTCTCAATTTCAAGACATATTTTTACATGGATAGTCGGTTTTACAAGATAAAAAATAACTAAAATACTACCAAGGATGATTGTATGAAAAAAATAATAAAATTTATATCAGGAAAACTTTTTATTACTTGTATTCTGATTCTGCTTCAGATTATTGCATATTTTATGATGTTCTATCACATAAGCAGATATTCGCCATATATATACGGTTTTATGACATTTTTAAGCGTTTTTTTCGCCTTTAAAACAGCAATAGGAAATCTACAATCCGATTTTAAAACTGTATGGATTTTCTTTTTTATCTCCGTTCCTATATTTTCGTGGATAATCTATATTATCATAAGAAAAAAGAAATTACCCGAAAGAAAAATAAAACTTTTGAAAGATATAGATAAAACAATAACCCTGCCAAAAGATACTTCACTTTTAAATTTCGTAAATGATGATAATATAAAAAAACAAATGAATTACATCGTTTCCACAACCGAACACAGTATATATGACAAAACATCAAGCAAATTCTTTCCTATGGGAGAATGCTTTTTTGAAAGTCTTGAAAAAACACTGAAAAAAGCGGAAAAATTCATATTTCTTGAATATTTTATCATAAATAACGGGAATGTCTGGAACAGAATATTGGATATACTTAAAAACAAAGCTAAAAACGGAGTTGAAATAAGAATTCTCTATGACGATATAGGAACTATAAATCTTCTTCCTTATAATTTCAGAAAAAATCTTGAAAAATACGGAATAAAATCAGCAAAATTCAATCCGCTCACTCCATACCCTGATATTTCTGCAAATTACAGAGATCACAGAAAAATAGCAGTTATTGACGGAAAATATGCATATACAGGAGGCATAAATCTTTCGGATGAATATTCAAATGAAAAAGAACGGTTCGGTATATGGAAGGACTATGGTATTCTTATCAAAGGAAAAGCAGTAAGAGAAATGACCGCTTTGTTCCTCAAAATGTGGGATTATAATATAGGAAAAATCGAAGAAAATCCAAACAAATATTTCAGTGATTATATTTCTGAAAACGACGGAGTAGTTATCCCTTTTGGTGCAGACCCTTCAAGAAAGGAAAACACGGTAAAAAACGCATATCTCAATATAATCTCATCAGCAAGGAAATATGTTTATATAACAACGCCGTATCTTATCCCTGATAGTGAAATTGTATCTGCATTAAAACTCGCATCCGAAAGCGGAATTGACATAAGAATAATAGTTCCTCATATTCCTGATAAATGGTATGTAGATGCTGTTACAAAATCAAATTACGATGTGCTTATAAAATCAGGTGTGAAAATATACGAATACAGATATGGATTTATCCACGCAAAATCTGTTATTTCCGATGATGAATCTGCTATTATCGGTACCGCAAATTTTGATTACAGAAGTTTTTATTATCTTTTCGAAAACCTTGTTTTTCTTTACAAACCCAACTCTATAAAAGATATAAAATCAGATTTTGTAAAAACCATGTATGAAAGCATTGAAATCTCTGAAAAAGATATTGAAAACAGAAGTTTTTTTAAAAAATCATACTATTCGTTTATGAAATTCTTTTCAATATTTATGTGATTCTATATTTTCAATATATTTTTCCGAAAATTCCACAATATTTTCTATTTCCACAGTATCATATTGTACTCGTTAAAACATTGACAATAATCATCAAATATAGTATAATTATGTTTATAATTATGTTTTAAGAGAGGAAAGGACAATATGGGACTTACACTTACAGAAAAAATACTCAAAGCTCACCTTGTCGAAGGTGAATTTGTAAAAGGTCAGGAAATCGGAATCAAAATCGACCAGACACTTACTCAGGACGCAACAGGAACGATGGCTTATCTTGAATTTGAAGCTATGGGTGTTCCCAGAGTAAAAACAGAACGCTCTGTTGCTTATATCGACCACAACACACTTCAGTCAGGTTTTGAAAACGCTGATGACCACAGATTCATCAGTTCTGTTGCTAAAAAGCACGGAATTTATTTCTCACGCCCCGGAAACGGTATATGTCATCAGGTTCATCTTGAAAGATTTGGTATTCCTGGAAAAACGCTCATCGGTTCAGACAGCCACACTCCTACAGGAGGCGGTATCGGTATGATCGCTATCGGCGCAGGCGGACTTGACGTTGCTGTTGCTATGGGTGGCGGAACATACTATATCACTTGCCCTAAGGTTGTTAAGGTTGAACTTAAAGGAAAACTCTCTCCCTGGGTTGCTGCTAAGGATGTTATTCTCGAAGTGCTCCGCATCCTCTCTGTTAAGGGCGGTGTAGGAAAGGTAATTGAATATTGCGGTGAAGGTGTTAAATCACTTTCTGTTCCTGAAAGAGCAACTATAACAAATATGGGTGCTGAACTTGGTGCTACAACTTCGATATTCCCTTCTGACGAAATTACAAGAGAATTCCTCAAAGCACAGAAGCGTGAAGAAGTATGGACAGAGCTTTCAGCAGATGCTGATGCTGTTTATGACGAAGTTATTGAAATCGACCTTTCAAAACTCGTTCCTCTCGCTGCTTGTCCTCATTCTCCTGACAATATAAAGACTGCTGAAGAACTCAGCGGAATGAAGATCGATCAGGTATGTATCGGTTCTTGCACAAACTCATCTCTTCTTGATATGCTCAAGGTTGCACATATTCTCAAGGGCAAGACAGTTCATCCTGATGTATCTCTCTCAATCGCTCCTGGTTCAAAGCAGGTACTTACAATGCTCGCTGAAAACGGCGCACTCGCCGATCTCATTGCAGCAGGTGCAAGAATTCTTGAATCTGCTTGTGGTCCTTGCATCGGTATGGGACAGTCACCCAACTCAAAGGGTATCTCACTCAGAACATTCAACAGAAACTTTGAAGGTCGTTCAGGCACAAAGGATGGTCAGATTTATCTTGTTTCGCCTGAAACAGCAGCTATTTCTGCTCTTACAGGTGTATTTACAGATCCAAGAACAATCGGCGATATGCCTGAGTTCAAACTTCCAGAAACATTCCTCATCAACGATAATATGGTTGAACCTCCTGTTGATGAAAAGGATATGGACAAGGTTGAAATTCTCCGTGGTCCTAATATAAAGCCTTTCCCACAGACATCTCCTCTTTCCGATACAATAGATGTTCCTTGTTCTCTCAAGGTTGGCGATAACATCACAACGGACCATATTATGCCTGCTGGCGCTAAAATTCTTCCTCTTCGTTCAAATATTCCTGCTATCTCTGAACACTGCTTCACAGTATGCGACAAGGATTTCCCCAAGAGAGCAAAAGAACTCGGACAGAGTATTATTATCGGTGGTTCAAACTATGGTCAGGGCTCTTCAAGAGAACACGCTGCTCTTGCTCCTCTCTATCTTGGTGTAAAGGCTGTTCTTGTTAAATCATTCGCAAGAATTCACCGTGCTAACCTTATCAATGCAGGTATTCTTCCTCTTACATTCGTTAACGAAAATGATTATGATAACATCAACGAAGGCGACAATCTCGAAATAAAGAATGTTAAGGCTGATGTTGTTGCCGGTAAGACAACTCTTACAGTTGTTAATAAGACAAAGGATATCGAAATCCCTGTTCTCTGTGAACTTACAGGAAGAACAAAGGACATTATACTTGCAGGTGGTCTTCTTGACTATACAAGAGAAAGCCTCAAGAATTAAGTTTTATGAAAAAACCACTTAATTCCAATACTTTAAAGTATATTGCAATAGTTGCAATGCTTATAGACCATATCGCGTGGGCTTTTGTTCCGTTTTCATCAGTATGGGGACAGATAATGCACTTTATAGGAAGATTTACCGCTCCGATGATGTGTTATTTTATAGCAGAAGGATATTTCTACACAAGAAATGTAAAGAAATACATAGTCCGCATAGGAATTTTTGCAGTTATTTCTCAGATACCTTTTGTTATTGCAGAAAAACTGACTTCACCTCCTTTTATGATGATTGACGGAAAGTTATGGATAAATCCTGAACTTTTAATTCCGTCATTCAATGTTATGTTTACACTGATGCTTGGTCTTGTAGCACTATTATTATGGAAGACGGAAATCATCGAAAAACCTTTAAGGGTAATGATTGTTATTTCATTATGCTTTATTTCGCTTTCTGGTGATTGGATGTGTTTCACGGTTTTATGGATTCTTTTCTTCGGAATTTACAGAAATGATGATAAAAGAAAATGGGTTTCATACTACTGTATAGCACTTTCTTCGATGACAATTGTTATAACGACAAATATTCTGGGTGGTTTGCCTTTATGGCATAATTTCTGGCAAGCAGGACTTTTATTTCCGCCGTTTATTCTTATGTTGCATAATGGAGAAAAAGGGAGTAACACTCCTTTTCACAAGTGGTTTTTCTACATATTCTATCCCCTGCATCTTTTGATTATAGGAATTATTAAATTTTATATTTAGGAGGCAAACAAAATGGCTGATAAAATTAAAATGGTGACCCCTCTCGTTGAAATGGACGGAGATGAAATGACGCGAATCATCTGGAAGATGATTAAAGATATTCTTCTCATTCCTTACATTGACCTTAAAACAGAATACTATGACCTTGGTCTTGAATATCGTAATGAAACAAATGACCAGGTTACATTTGATAGTGCTGAAGCTACAAAAAAGTACGGCGTTGCTGTAAAGTGTGCTACAATTACACCTAACGCTGACAGAGTTAAGGAATATAACCTCAAAGAGATGTGGAAATCTCCTAACGGAACAATACGTGCTATCCTTGATGGAACAGTATTCAGAACACCTATTATCGTAAAGGGCATCACTCCATACATTCCTACATGGACAAAACCTATCACTATTGCACGTCACGCTTACGGAGATGTTTACAAAAATAGCGAAATGGTTGTTCCTGCAGGTGCTAAGGCTGAACTTATTGTAACTGACAAAGACGGTAACGAAACACGTCAGCTTATTCATCAGTTTACAGATTCAGACGGAATTCTTCAGGGACTTCACAATATCGATAAATCAATAGCATCATTCGCAAGATGTTGTTTCAACTTTGCTCTTGATACAAAACAGGATATCTGGTTTGCATCAAAGGATACAATTTCAAAGAAATATGACCATCGTTTCAAAGATATCTTTGCTGAAATCTATGAAAACGAATATAAGGAAAAGTTTGAAAAAGCAGGTATTGAATATTTCTATACACTTATCGACGACGCTGTTGCAAGAGTTGTTCGTTCAAACGGTGGATACATCTGGGCTTGTAAAAACTATGACGGTGACGTAATGTCAGACATGGTTGCTACTGCTTACGGAAGTCTTGCTATGATGACATCTGTTCTTGTTTCTCCCGATGGAGTTTATGAATATGAAGCAGCTCATGGAACAGTTCAGCGTCATTACTACAAACACCTCAAGGGCGAAAAGACATCAACAAACTCTGTTGCTACACTCTTTGCTTGGACAGGCGCACTCAGAAAAAGAGGCGAACTCGACAACACACCTGACCTCTGTGAATTTGCTGATAAGCTCGAAAAAGCAACAATCAAGACAATTGAAGATGGCGTAATGACAGGTGACCTTGCAGCCCTTTCTTCAATTGAAAACAAGCAGACTGTTGATACAGAAACATTCCTTCTCGAAATAAACAAGAGACTTGTTGAGATGATATAACACCACTTGTCAGGAGGCATCTAATAAAATGGGAAACACAGTTTCTACTTCCGTAATAAGAAGATTACCAAGATATTACAGATTTCTTCAGGAACTTATGAATAACGGAATTATAAGGATTTCATCAAGAGAGCTTTCTGAAAAAATGGGTTTTACCGCTTCTCAGATAAGACAGGATTTCAACTGTTTTGGTGGATTCGGTCAACAGGGATATGGTTATAATGTATCTGAACTCCATGCTGAAATCGGGAAAATCTTAGGTGTTGACAAAGGATATAAGACAATACTTATCGGTGCCGGAAATCTTGGAAGAGCGATTGCAACTCATATGAACTTTGATGCAAGGGGTTGTAAGCTCATAGGTATATTTGATGTAAATCCCGAACTTGCAAATGTTGAAGTAGGAAATCTTAAAATAATGCATACCGATAAAATCGAGAGTTTTTGTAACGAAAACTCCCCTGTTATTGCAATACTTTGTATTCCTAAGGAGTCTGCCCAAGAAATTGCTGATACACTTGTTAAACATGGCATTAAGGCTTTCTGGAATTTTAGCCATTGTGACCTTAAACCTACTTTCAATGATATAATTGTTGAAAATGCTCATCTTGGCGACAGCCTTATGACTATGGTTTATAATGTTAATGCGTCATCTGATAACTAATAAAGTAAAAAACCTGAGAAGAAATCTTCTCAGGTTTTTATTTTAATCAAAATTTTTCGCGTGGATAAAATCAAGTTCTTTTGTAAACGGATTATATCCTATCCCCTGTATTTCTTTAGGATAAATAAGATATTCACTTTCATAGAATACAGGAATAAATGAATAATCATCGATAATTGCGCTTTCAGCATCTGAATAAAATTGAACAGAATCGCTGAGTTTTTCGGAATGAATTGCTTTATCAAATATTTCATCAAACTTATCGTTTGAATAACTGAAAGTATTATCTTCATCCCCTGTTACAAATTGCGAAAGAACATCACGAGGGCTATTATTATCAGCAGTAACATCGGTAAGGGCTAACAGATATTCATTTTCTTCTATTCTACGGTTATATTCCTTTTCAGGAAGAACTTCTATTCCACAGAAAAATCCGATATTCTGTTGCCATTGTGATGTTATTCTGTTAAGGTCATCACTGTTTTTTGTTCCCTCTTTGACAATGATATTAACTCCTGTAAGAGATGACATATCATTATTCAACAAAAATTCGTCCCATTTTTCTCTGGCAAGTGACGGATTATAAGTTACTTTTGCCTGGTCTGATATAAGATTGCGATAACTTTTATTGAGAATATTTATAGCAGGAGGAATTATCGCATAAGCAGAAGTTCTTCCCTTTGTAAGTTCTTCTTTATAGATACCTCTGTCTATTGAAAGAGATATCGCTTCTCTTGCTTCAACCTGAGAAAAATATGAATTATCGGTATTCACCATTATTCCATATGTTTTATATTTATATTCAGTATAACTATAATCTTCATCATCAATAAAGTCATCAGAGCCATCTGTTATAATACAATCAATATCTTCTTTTTCAAAATCTGCTATTCTGTCTGAATATTCCTTTTCGATAAAAAAGTTAAGACTCGATGGAGAAATATCCATTTCTTCAGAAAACATTTTGTTCTTACGAAGTATCATATGGTTATTTTTCCCATAAGGATCAAACTCCCATTGTTTTACATAAAACGGACCGTTTGTATATGTGTTATCGGGGTCAAGACCATATTTTCCATTTGTAGAATGGAAAAGTGAAGAATTGCAAGGCATAGCAGGTGTTGTTGTAAGAAGTGATAAAAAATCCGCATCAGAATATTCAAGTTCTATTCTGAGTGAAAAATCAGAAGTTGCTGTTACTCCAAGTTCAGAATAGTCAATTTCTCCATTAATTATTTTCTCAGCATTTTTTATACAGATAAACTTTTCTTTATACGGAGAAGATGTCTGTGGATTGAAAATTCTTTTAAAAGCGTATTCAAAATCTTTTGCAGTAACTCGTATCTGTTCTTTCTTGCTATCTGCATTTGCCCAATAATTATCATCACGGATTGATATATCATAAATAAGTCCATCATCTGAAATTGTATAATCAAGCGCAAGAGAATTTTCTATCGCACCTGTTTCAGATAAAGTAAATAAACCGCTATATATATTTCTTATAACAATAAGTGATGATGTATCAACAGCAACCTGAGGATCAAGGTTCTGAGGATCTGAAGAAAGGTCATATCTGAAAAGATAACCTGTTCCGTCATTTTCTTTTCCACAAGCCGTAAAAGAAAATATCGTCATTAATGCAATAAGCATTACAAGTATTCTTTTTACTAATTTGATACCTACACCCCCTATAAATTCTAATTATCAAGATTTATTTCGACAACCGAACCTTGTTCAAGACTTTTTTTCACATCAACTATACGCTGATTTTTACTGCCTCTGAAAAGAAGCATAAGTGAACGCTCACCTTCTAAATAAGGGCCATCAATCAGAATATCAGTTTCTGAAAGAAGTTCTGAAAAACCATTTTCTTCGGTAGATTCTAAAATAAGTCTTTCAAAAGTATACCCCGAATATGTTACGATATTAAGATTATTTCGTTTTATTTTTCTTGCTAAATCAGCAAGTTGCTTTGCATAAACAAAAGGTTCTCCTCCACTGAATGTAACACCATCAAGCAAAGGATTGGCGAGAATTTTTTGCAAAAGTTCATCTGTATCAATAACTTTCCCGCCATCATAGGAATGAGTTTGAGGATTATGACATCCTTTACAATGATGAGGACACCCCTGCACAAAAATAGTAAAGCGTATTCCGGGGCCGTCAACAATAGAATCATTGCTTGTGCCTGCTATTCTTATTTCCAAAAATATCTCTCCTATAAACAAAGTCAAGGGCAACACCAAAACGGCGGTTGCCCTGAAACTTTATATAATTTTATTCCTTGATAGAGTGTTTTACTCTGTCACGTTCTTCTGCTTTCTTAGCATCGTTGAATCTGTCAAGTGTTCCTACGAGGTAACCTGTGATTCTTCTTATTCTTTCGAAACGAGGCTTACCATCATCTTCTCTTCTTCCGCACTTAGGACAAACATCGTCAATGATACCTGTATATCCGCAAACAGGATCTCTGTCAACAGGGTGGTTGATAGAGCCATAGCCGATGCCCGACTCCTTCATACAACGAACAATCTTTTCAAAAGCATCAACATTCTTGAGGGGATCTCCGTCAAGTTCGATATAACTGATATGTCCTGCATTTGTAAGAGCGTGATAAGGAGCTTCTATCTTAATCTTCTCAAAAGCACTTATATGATGATGAACAGGAACATGGAATGAGTTTGTATAATATTCTCTGTCTGTTACACCTTCGATAACACCATATTTAATCTTATCGATATTTACAAATCTACCTGAAAGGCCTTCAGCAGGAGTTGCAAGAAGAGTATAGTTCATACCTGTTCTCTTGCTTTCTTCATCCATTCTGTTTCTCATATGAGTAACGATTTCCATACCGAGATCACGAGCTTCTTCTGATTCACCGTGATGAACACCTATGAGTGCCTTAAGACACTCTGCAAGTCCTATAAAGCCCATAGAAAGTGTACCATGCTTAAGAACTTCGCCTACTTCGTCATCAGGACCAAGTTTTTCTGAATCAATCCAGATTCCCTGTCCCATAAGGAATGGGAAGTTACGAACCTTCTTCTGCGCCTGAATTCTGTATCTTGCATTGAGCTGTTCAATAACAAGATCCATCATATCATCAAGCTTTTCAAAGAAAAGACCCACATTTCCATCCGACTCAATAGCAAGACGAGGAAGATTTATAGATGTGAAACTTAAGTTTCCTCTTCCTGTTACAATCTGACGATCCTTATCATAGTTGTTACCGATAACTCTTGTACGGCAACCCATATATGATACTTCTGTATTGTAATCGCCTTCTTTATAGTACTGAAGGTTATAAGGAGCATCAATAAATGAGAAGTTCGGGAAAAGTCTCTTAGCTGAAACTCTACAAGCGAGTTTGAAGAGATCGTAGTTAGGATCTGTAGGGTTATAGTTTATGCCTTCCTTAACCTTAAAGATATGTATCGGGAATATGGGAGTTTCACCATTTCCAAGACCTGCTTCATTTGCAAGAAGAACATTCTTTATAACCATTCTTCCTTCAGGTGATGTATCTGTTCCGTAATTGATTGAACTGAAAGGAACCTGTGCACCCGCTCTTGAATGCATTGTATTGAGGTTATGGATAAGCGCTTCCATAGCCTGATATGTTGCATGGTCTGTAGCGTTGAGAGCCTTTTCTATAACATGCTTTGCATCTTCTGATGATACACCGATTTTGTCACAAAGAGTTTTTTCTGTAAACGCAAGACCTTCATCATCAAGGATATGTTCTTTATTTGAAACATAATTCTTGAGTTCTTCCTTAAGAGATACAACATCTTTTCCGTCAAAAAGAATATCTGAAATTCTTGCAACTTCTGAAATAAATGTCTTTGCAACACCGAGAGCTAAACCATAATCAAAATTAGGAATACTCTGACCACCATGCTGGTCATTCTGGTTAGACTGGATAGCAATACAAGCAAGCGCACTGTAACTGCCTATGCTGTTGGGTTCACGAAGGAAACCATGGCCTGTAAAGAAACCGTTTTTGAAAAGTCTTGCTATGTCTATCTGACAACATGTAGTTGTGAGTGTAAGGAAATCAAGGTCGTGAATATGAATATCACCCTTGTTATGAGCATTAGCGTGCTTAGGATCGAGGACATACATTTCATAGAACTGCTTTGAGCCTTCTGAGCCATATTTAAGCATTGTTCCCATAGCGGTGTCGCCATCAATATTGGCATTGTCACGCTTCATATTGCTATCTTTTGCACTTGTGAAAGTAAGGTCTTCATAAACCTTCATAAGACGTGTGTTCATTTCTCTTGAACGTGTTCTGTTTGAACGATAAAGAATAAACGCCTTGGCTGTCTTTGCGTGTCCTTCTTCAACAAGAACCTTTTCAACCATATCCTGAACCTGTTCAACCGTGGGAACTTCAGAACCATAAACTTCTTCTATCATAATGCAGACTTTACGGGCAATCTCCATAGCTTCATCATAGTTGCTTCCGCCTACTGCCTGAGCAGCTTTGTAAACTGCATTTGCTATCTTTTCGATGTTAAATGGTAATTTTCTTCCGTCTCTTTTAATGATCTGTGTAACCATATATACTAAACCTCTTTCCATATTTTCATTTCGACCACAACCACAATATATTGTGTTTTATCGGTGGGCTGATACTAATTATATAACAAGCAGTATAAAATGTCAATGCTATTTTTATGAGAATTGATTATATATATTTTGTATATAATGCACAATAATTTTAGCCTTATAATCTCGTTTTGACTAAAAATCATTGTTTTAAAGCAAAATTCCAAAAATAAAATCCGACCACAATATATTGTGGTCGGTTTACATCATATATTAAAATTAAATTCAAAAGTATAACCCATTCTCTGACACAGGTCTGAAATAAGAATACAACTGAGAATTATATTATAAAGAGCTACTATTATCGAATAAGTAATCTTTGTAGATTTAGTCTTTAACTTTGATAATCCCGCACCTGCAAATATTCCTGAAATAAGAACAGCGATAGAATTTATTATTATATTAGTTATAAGAGTATCGAATGGTAGTATGAGTCTTACATATCCCGAAAAGAAATACGCAAGAACATTGAGCGCGGGAAGAAATACAAAAGGAACAATCATAAGTACATGTCCTTCGTGCTCTTCGTTTTTTCTAAACATATAGATAAACAAAATAGCAACCACCAGCGCAAGAATTATCAAACATTCAATAATCATAAAAATCTCCGCCTGCCTTAATTAATTTTTAAAGAATGATTTTACATAAGAAAGCACAGTAGAATTATCTTCGGAAATAATAAGAACAACATAACTATCCTCTACAACCGAAATCTGTGCTTTAGCGGCACGATCTGCTTCTATAGGTGCATAATCCGCATAAGTTTCAGAAAGATCGGTAGCATAAGCCTTAAAAATATCAGAAACTTGTGAAGAATATGTGTTGTCATTAAGTTTTACCATAACAAAATGGTCTGTATATCCATCCTGTGCCTTAACAGCATAAAAAGAATCTACTTTTGTCATATCGAGATCTGAAAAATAGAAATTCATTTTATCAGATGTTATTTCTATCATATCAACTCCCCTATAGAGTTTTTTAGCTGCTTCTCCGATTTCGAAAACATCAGCCGATGAAACTTGAACATCAGCAGATGTTGTATCAATAGGAGTTTCTTCAACTGTTTTTCCCGAACAAGCTGACATAGAAAATGCAATAAGTGTTGTCAACAAAAGTGCTGTTATTTTTTTACTTCTTTTCATTTTTATTCTTCCTTTACTGTATGTGATAAAATATAGTTTATAACTAAATTGTATGTATCTCTATTGAAATGCATACCATCTCTTCCTGCCCATTCTGTAGGAAGCTTTCCGTCATTTCCTTTAAGACAGGTATTGACATCTATAAAATAGAATCCGTTTTCATTTGCAAATTCAAGAAGTTCAGAATTATAAATATCAATATTTGAATTAAGAATCTGACCATTAGGATTATCTGGTGCCTCTCTGTTTATGGTTACAGGAGGAACAGACATAATATATATAGTTGTATCAGGAAGTTCTGCTTTTATCGAATCAACAAAAAGTTGATACTTCTCAATCATATAATCGTTTGAAAGCCACGCAATTCCGTTACTTCCTAGCATTATATATATTGTATCCGGTCTTGATATTTTAAGAGCCTCAATAACAGTCATTTCCTGAATGCTGTAAGTAGTTTCATCATCAGGGTCTTTCAGCATAATAGGCATAGTCTGTGTATTGATTTTATCAATATTCATGCCAATACTTGCATAAACATTCTTTTCAGGAATAAACCCGTAAGCAGAAAATCCCGCACTGATAGAATCACCTATAAACACACAATTTTCAAAATATGACGGATCGACAGGATCTGTCTGAGGAATGGGATTTGCAAGAACTGTAGTTTCTGGAGTAGTTGTAGTTTCTGGTGGTGTAGTAGTTGTTGCTACCGTTGTTGTTTCACTGACAGTAGTCGAAACAGTTTCTGATGAAATTTCTTTTCCTATATTAAGTTCATCCCAGTTCTGAATAAGAAGATATGTTCCGAGGCAAAGTGCGAATGTAAATATAATAATGAGGAAAATAACAAAGAAATTGAGTTTAGGACCATCGTTTCTCTTCTTTCCCCCTGAATAATCCCAATAAGATTTCGACATAATATTACCTTTCTTTTCAAAATAATATAACCTTATTTATTATACAACATCATATCAAATATTGCAACACTTTTAACAAATTTTAAATAAAACTTATTTTCAATTTAAATTCAAATTCTCTTGCAAAGATTGCCGATATATTGTATAATTATTTAGTTAAGGTACATATAGTAAAACAAATAACTCTTGGAGGTTTAAATAAATGTGCGGTTATGTAGGTTTTACCAACGCTATAGATAATTCAAACAAAGTTCTCACAGAAATGATGGATCTTATCCGTCATCGCGGTCCAGACTCTGATGGATCATATATCGATGAAAATATCGCCCTCGGTTTCAGAAGACTCTCAATTATCGACCTTTCAAACGGGGATCAACCTATTTATAACGAGGATAATACAAAAGTTCTTCTCTTTAATGGAGAAATATATAATTTCCAGGAAATAAGAGAAAAGCTCATTTCAGCAGGTCATATTTTCAAAACAAAATCAGACTCTGAAGTTCTTCTTCACGGATATGAAGAATACGGAAAATCTCTTCTCAATATGTTAAGAGGAATGTTTTCTTTCGTTATATGGGATAAAGAAAGCAAAGAGCTTTTCGGTGCAAGAGACTTTTTCGGAATAAAGCCTCTTTACTATGCTGTTATGGATGACACTTTTATGTTCGGTTCAGAAATAAAATCTTTCCTTGCACATCCTAAATTTGTTAAGGAACTTAATGAAACAGCACTTGAAAACTACCTTACATTCCAGTATTCCCCTACAACAGAAACATTCTTTAAAAATGTATGCAAACTCCCTGCCGCCCATTGTTTCACATATAAAAACGGTGAACTTTCGGTCGAAAGATACTGGGAGGTAAAATTCAACGAAGATGGAAAACCTCAGCTTGAAGACTGGGTAAATGAAATTTCTGATATTTTCAAAAACTCGGTTGAAGCACACAAAATATCCGATGTTGAAGTAGGAAGTTTCCTTTCAAGCGGTGTTGACAGCAGTTATGTTGCCGCTGTCGCTAATGTTGACAAGACATTCACAGTAGGTTTCGGTGAAGACGAAAGATACAACGAAATCGGATACGCAAAGGAATTCTCTAAATACATCAACAAAGAAAACATCAGCAAGGTTATCACTCCCGAAGAATTCTGGAACAATCTTTCAAGAATACAGTATCACATGGATGAACCTCTTGCCGACCCTGCTGCTGTTGCTTTATACTTTGTATGCAACAAGGCATCAGAATATGTAAAGGTTGTCCTTTCGGGCGAAGGTGCTGACGAAATATTCGGCGGATACAACATATATAAAGAACCATCATCTGCTCCTGCATATAATCTTATTCCCCGACCTATAAGACGCGCTATCGGAAATGTTGCGCAGAAATTACCTCAGAAAAGAGGGGTTAATTTCCTTGTAAGACGAGGAAAAGACCTTGAAGAAAGATTTATCGGAAACGCATATATGTTCAGCGTTGAAGAACGCAAGAAGATACTCAAGATTTCTACTTCTGCACCTAATCCTATGGAAATAACAAAGCCTTTCTATGACAAGGTCAAAGATAAAGACGCAGTTACAAAAATGCAGTATTTAGACCTTCATCTATGGATGACAGGAGATATTCTTTTAAAGGCCGATAAAATGTCTATGGCTAATTCTCTCGAACTTCGTGTTCCTTTCCTTGACAAAGAGGTTATGTCAGTCGCTGAAAAGATACCGACAAAATATCGTGTCACAAAGGAAAATACAAAGTATGCTATGAGAATGGCCGCATTAAGAGCGTGTCCTCCTCAGACTGCCAACAAAAAGAAACTCGGCTTCCCTGTTCCTACAAGAGTTTGGCTTAAGGATGAAAAATACTATAATGTTGTAAAAGAAAAATTCAGCAGTGATATCGCGAAGAAATTCTTTGATACAGATGCAATTATAGGATACCTTGATGACCACAAGGAAGGAAAAGCTGATAACAGCAGAAAGGTATGGACAATATTTGTTTTCCTCATCTGGTATGAAGTTTATTTTTCTGACAAAAAACCAAGTGAAAACTTCTTTGAACTTGTATAGGAGAAAAAATAATGGACAGCTGTGTTACTTATAAACAGATAAGAAACGATAAAGAAATAATTACCTATGTTGAAAAATCAGATGAAGCATTGAAATCAATCGGATATACAGAGCATTCATTTGCACACGTTGAAAAGGTTGCCACAAATGCTTCATGGCTTTTAGAAAAACTCGGATATTCGGAGCATGAATGTGATCTTGCAAAAATCGCAGGATTTATGCATGATATCGGAAATATAATAAATCGTATAGACCACGCACAAAGCGGAGCTATGATGGCGTTCAGACTTTTGGACCATATGAATATGCCTGCGGAAGATATTTCAACGATAGTTTCTGCTATAGGAAATCACGATGAATCAACTGCCCAACCGATAAATCCGATTTCAGCCGCTCTTATAATAGCCGACAAATGCGATGTCAGGCGTTCAAGAGTAAGAAATACCGAATTGATTAAATTCGATATTCACGACCGTGTAAATTACGCAGTTGAAAAGGCAGAGCTTATCCTCAGCGATGATAAAAAAACTCTTATGCTCGATGTTGTTATCGACACCGAAATTTCTTCTGTTCTCGAATATTTTGAAATATTTCTTCAGCGTATGCTTTTATGCAAAAGAGCCGCAGAATTTTTAAAGCTAGAATTCAGAATGACCGTTAACGGAACGAATGTTTTATAAAAAAATCCCTATATCAATAAAGAAAAATACCCTGTGAAAAAATTTCACGGGGTATTTTGATTTTAACAGATAAATCAGGAAATTTGATAAACAGGAATTTATAAATCATTAAAATATGTATGACAAAACTCCAATGCCGTTTCTTTATAATCTTCTTCTGACAAATTAGTCAATCTTACAATCTCATCTTTCAACATATTTTTATGAGATGCAGAAAACGATGGTAATAACAATTTGATAATCCAGTATATCCATTCTTCGTCATTACTTTGTAAAATTTCTCTTATATACGGGAAAATCAAATCTTCTCTTTCTAAAAGAACAGGAATTATTTCTTTAGTTATTGGCCAATTATAGTCTTGTGTCCATTCCAATAATTCATATATAATTGGCTTGATTTCTTCATCTGTGAGAAGAAAAAGTCTATTTATATTAGAATTATCAAATTTATTTTTGGGAAGTAGTTCTCTAATTTCCATATAAATATACACCACCAAATTCAAATAATCACGTGCTTTCAAACTCATTACAAGACTGAAATAATCTTGTATCTATAATCTGTTATGATACTGAAATTTTATGTTAATACTATCATAATTCCCCTTCCAAATACATTTTATAAGACCAAAATGCCTCCTCTGGTGCATCATTTAAAAGCCACATAAGTGCCTCTTGTATAATATCTACCCACAAATTTAGTTTGCTTGTTTGTTCCTCGGCCAGTAGTTTATTAGACCCTAGCATCCCATCCGGCGATGCCCAAACTCTAGCCAAATGAGTGATTCCTATTATATCTGACAAAATATTCTTATCAACCTTATCTTGCTCAAATTCATCTTGTAAAACCTTCATGCACTCCATAACTTCTATAAAATTACTCTCAAGCAATTCGCCTCTAAACGGTCTCAAGCTTCCTAAAAAACCATTTATCCATTTAGGATTATCAACATTCTCATTTCTGCCCGAATGATATGACAACAATTCTTTAGCTTCTTCTATGCTCATATTCTTTCTTCCTTTATAATTATGCCTCAAGTGAAAATTCAAATTTTCTGCTCCTATAAATTCTTATTTATCGTTACTCCATGAAAAATCAAACTATTTTTTCAGATTATTCTCTTTATCAAAAAATGCTTTTTCGAGAGTTTTGTATTCTTCCTCTGAACATACTTCCCCGCATTTTTTCTGATATTCTTTTGAACGCTTTAACATATCGTTTATTTTATCGCAGGGGAATTCATTACACATATTGCATTTTTCTACTTTGTGGTTATGAGTACATTCAACGAGATTATATGTACATTTTTTATGAGATGAACAGCCATCGCACTTTATTTCTTCGTTAGAAACAATTTCATCCCTGAATCCTATTCTATACCAGAGCTCAGCGACCTTTTCAAGTTCATCATGGCTTTTGGCATTATATCTCGGGCAATAAATGCAGTTATCACCACAGAGAGTTATTTTTTCTTCCATATAATCTCCTACTTTCTTAAAAAGTATATCACAAAAACAAAGAAGGCACAAGAGAGTTGTGCCTTCTTTTTATTAAAATGTAAGTTGTTCGTAATCTTCAAGGTCTCTCGCATAACTTCCTGCGGCAGGAATATTTTTAGCACGATATTTTTCAACATCGGGTGCTAATTCTTCTGTTACAATATAAGCAGATTCAACCTTGGATTTTGATTTGAGTGTCATAACAGCGACGCCTATTGTGTTCTTTGTTGTCTTTGGTAAAATCATACCCGAATTGAAAACAAGTGCTTTTCCGCTTGTCGATTTGATAAGAATATCGGTATTATCCTTTATTTCTATCATCTTGACAAGAGGATTCTTATCCGAATAAGCATTGTTCAGTTTCTTTCGGTTGAGTTTTGTTTCATAAGCGTTTATCGGAACTTTGGCAACCTTTCCGTTTTCAAAGAAGAAAAGCAGAGTTTCGGAGTAATCTAAAGTTACAGCCATTGATGCAAGGTTTTCGCCTTCGTCAAATCCAAGTTTAGCAGGAATAAACTCTCCTAAATTACTTGCTTTTGTATCCTGAAACTGTGATGCTTTGGCCTTATAAACCTGTGATTTATCGCTGAAGAAAAGGATGTCTGCTCTGTTGGTTGTTTCGATAGAAAACGCCATTGTGTCGCCCTCTTTGAATTTCTGTTCCCCACCCATTCTGAGTGAAAGAGGAGTAATTTTCTTGAAATATCCACTCTTTGTAAGAAAAAGATTAACAGGATAATCAGGAACTTCTTCTTCAACACTTTCTTCTTCAATATCGCCTGCATAGATAAACTGTGTTTTTCTCGACTGACCGTATTTCTTCTTGACATCTTCAAGTTCTGAAATAATGATCTTTCCGATTTTCTTTTCATTTGCAAGAATATCCTGCATTTCAGCAATATCTTTTTCGAGTTGTTCTATTTCGCCTGTTCTTTTAAGGATGTATTCCTTATTGAGATGACGGAGTTTGATTTCAGCAACGTATTCCGCCTGAATTTCGTCAATTCCGAATCCTATCATAAGGTTTGGAACAACATCGGCTTCTTCTTCGGTTTCACGGACAATCTTAATCGCCTTATCAATATCAAGGAGGATTTTTTCAAGTCCCTTTAAAAGATGAAGTTTATCCTTTTTCTTTGCAAGGTCAAAATAAACTCTGCGCTTAACGCATTCTTTTCTGAAAGCTGTCCATTCTTCAAGAATTTCTCTTACGCCCATTACTCTGGGAGTTCCGCCTATAAGAATGTTAAAATTGCAAGGATAACTATCCTGTAAAGGTGTCATCCTATACAGCTTCTGCATAAGTTTATCAGGGTCTACCCCACGCTTTATATCAATAGCAAGTTTAAGACCCGAAATGTCTGTTTCATCTCTGATATATGATATTTCTTTAATCTTGCCTGATTTGATATGTTCAACGATTTTATCCATAATAGCCTCAACCGTTGTTGTCGGAGGGATTTCTGTTATTTCAATACAGCCTGCTTCTTTATCGAAGTTATACTTTGAACGGACTTTTATACTTCCTCTTCCTGTATCATAAACTTTCTGAAGTTCATTTTCATCGTATATTATAAATCCACCACCTGAAAAATCAGGGCCTTTAAGTGTTGATATAATATCATGTTCAGGATTTTTTATGAGAGATACAGTTGTATCGCATATTTCTGAAATATTGAACGAACACACATTACTTGCCATAGAAACGGCAATTCCGACATTAGAGTTGACAAGAACCGAAGGGAATGTTGTCGGGAAAAGAGTAGGTTCTGTCATTGTATTATCGTAGTTAGGAACAAAATCAACAGTATCTTTATCTATATCCCTGAAAAGTTCGTTACAGATAGGTTCGAGTTTAACTTCTGTATATCGGGATGCGGCATAAGCCATATCTCTTGAATAGGCTTTACCAAAGTTACCCTTACTATCAACATAAGGATGTAAGAGTGCCTCATTGCCTCTTGAAAGGCGGACGAGCGTTTCATAAATCGCAGCATCACCATGAGGATTGAGTTTCATAGTCTGTCCTACTACATTGGCAGACTTTGTTTTCTGACCTGTCAAAAGCCCCATCTTATACATTGTATAGAGGAGTTTTCTATGCGAAGGCTTGAAACCATCAATTTCAGGAAGTGCTCTTGAAACTATAACACTCATCGCATATGGCATATAGTTGCTTTCTATTGTATCTGTTATTTTCTGTTCAACAACAACACCGCTGTTTTCAATTTCAGCATTAGGCATTTTTTTGATACGCTTTTCAGGTTCTTTTTTCTTTCTTCCTGCCATAAAATCTCCTCCTTTCCTAGCTTATATCCGCAAAATCAAGATAACGGCTACCATTTTCCGAAATATAGTCTTTTCTGCCCTGAAGGTCATCTCCTAAAAGCATTTCAAACATATACGCCGTTTGTTCAATGTCTGTGGGCGTAACCTTTATAAGTCTTCTTGTATCAGGATTCATAGTTGTAAGTGACATCATTTCAGGTTCGTTTTCACCAAGCCCTTTAGAACGCTGGATGATATATTTCTTATTTCCTATCTTTTTAAGAACATCCACCTTTTCTTTTTCTGAATATGCAAAGTATGTCATATCACCGCAGGTTATTTCAAAAAGAGGAGATTCTGCTATATAAACATATCCTTCATCTATAAGAGTTGGTGTGAGTCTGTAAAGAAGTGTCAAAATAAGAGTTCTTATCTGGAATCCATCGACATCGGCATCGGTACAGATAATAATCTTGTTCCAACGAAGTCCGTTGATATCGAAGGAAGAAAAGTCTTTGTTCGCCTTTGACTTTACTTCAACTCCACATCCTAAAACCTTAAGAATATCGACAATGATTTCACTTTTGAAAATCTTATCATAATCTGCTTTAAGACAGTTAAGAATTTTACCTCTTACTGGGATGATAGCCTGGAATTCTGCATCTCTCGCAAGTTTACACGCACCGAGAGCAGAGTCACCTTCTACTATATAAATTTCTCTCTTGCCCACATCTTTCGAACGGCAATCGACAAATTTCTGAACCATATTTGAAACATCAATATTACCCTGAAGTTTTTTCTGAATATTGAGTCTTGTTTTTTCAGCGTTTTCACGACTTCTTTTATTGATCAGAATCTGTGTAATGATTTTCATTGCATCATCAGGATTTTCAATAAAATAAACCTCAAGCTGATGTTTAAGAAAATCAGTCATAGCATCTGCTATGAATTTATTTGTAATCGCTTTTTTGGTCTGATTTTCATAGGAAGTTACAGTTGAGAATGATGAAGAAACAAATATGAGAGATTCTTCAACATCCTGAAACTTTATAGAGCTTTCACCCTTATTGTATTTTCCGTTATTTTTTATAAAAGAATCAATCTGTGCGACAAACGCTTTTTTCAAAGCAGTTTCAGGTGAACCGCCATGTTCAAGAAAACTCGAGTTATGGTAATACTCAATCGCCTTGACCTTATTTGAAAATGTAAAAGCAACAGAAAGTTTAACCTTATATTCAGGTTTATCTTCTCTGTCTTTACCCTTTCTTTCTGTCTGCCAGTACTGAATACCCGTCATAGCATCTTCGCCAACAATTTCACCGACATATTCAACAATTCCATCTTCATAGAGATATTTTGTTTCTTCGAATTTTCCGTCATCGTTCTGATTTTTGAAAACAAAAAGAACCTTAGGGTTTACAATGGCCTGTCTTTTGATTACATCTTCAAAATATTCTTTTGAAACATTTATATCTGTAAAAACCTCAAGGTCTGGTTTCCAACGAATTTTTGTTCCTGTTTTCTTTCTTGTTGTGGGTTCTTTTATAAGACCACCTATATTTTCGCCCTTTTCAAAATGAAGATTGAATTTAAAACCATCACGATAAATTTCTGCATCCATATATTCAGACGCGTACTGTGTTGAACAAAGGCCAAGACCGTTAAGACCAAGCGAAAAGTCGTAATCTCCACCATTCTCATCATACTTTCCGCCTGCATAAAGTTCACAGAAAAGAAGTTCCCAGTTATAACGTTCTTCATTCTTGTTATAATCAACAGGCATACCTCTTCCGAAGTCTTCAACCTCGAAACTGTTATCATTATATCTTGTTATAACAATTTTATCACCGTGTCCTTCACGGGCTTCGTCGATAGAGTTTGAAAGGATTTCAAATACAGCATGCTGACATCCGTCAAGACCGTCTGAACCAAATATTACCCCAGGTCTTTTTCTTACTCTGTCGGCGCCTTTAAGAGAAACAATACTTTCGTTTCCGTAAACTGTCTTTTTAGCCATTATATTTTCACCCTTATATTACTTTTTCATAGAAACGGCTGCCCAACCATCTTTTTCGGCAACACTTATAACTTTGAATCCCTGATTTTCAACAGCTTCAATAACTTCATCCTTGCGTTCAACTATTATACCAGACATTATGAGTATTCCGTCATCTGTAAGGAAATCAGAGAAAAGATCGCTCATCCCTATAAGAACATCTGCTACGATATTCGCAACTACAATCTTATATCCGTTTCCGATATTTTTTACAAGTTCGGCATCTGTTATTACATTACCGCAATAAGCAGTATATTTTTCTTCAGGAATATTATTTTTTTCTGCATTTTCTTTTGCAATCTTCACCGAATTCTGATCAATATCAACAGCTGTGCAATAATCTGCACCGAGAAGAATTGCCGCTATCGAAAGAATTCCGCTTCCGCAACCAAGATCAAGGACTTTTTCATTTCCGTTTATATTCTTTTCGAGAAGTTCAAGACAAAGTTGAGTTGTATTATGCTGACCTGTTCCGAAGCTTGATGCAGGGTCAATTTCAAGAATAATACGATTATCATCTGCAGGTGTTTCTTCCCAACTGGGTTTTATAAGAAGTTTATCACCAACACAAAGAGGCTTGAAGTACTGTTTCCAGTTATTCGCCCAATCTTCCTCACATACATTCTTGAACTCATATTCAAGTCTTCCGAATAAATTTTCTTCATCTACTTCTTTGAGTCTTGAAAGTTCAGACTTTATGCTATCAAACATTTCTTTTCCCTGTGCATTATCAGGAAGATAAACCGTTACGCTTGTTTCACAGTCTTTAAGATTCATAAGATCATCATCTATATAATCCCAGTTACCTGTTTTGTTTTCGAGAAATTCCTCAAAATCCTTTGAATCGCGCACAACAAATCCGTTTATCCCTATTCCGAGAAGACATCCACAAAGGATATCCGAGCCTTCTGTTGAAGTGAATATACAAAGTTCTGTCCAGTTCATATATATACCCCCTGATTATTTTTCGCATACAATATATAGTATATCACATTTTGAATTTACAAGCAAGTATTTAAAATAATTTTGGAAAATTATGTGGAAAATAAAAGAAAAATTACTTTTCTATAATAAAATCACGATTTAAAACTCATACTATAACAAAAGGAGGAGGAATAAAAATGCATAGAAAAGTAAAGAAAGCAAAAGAAATAACTCCTGTTTATGAAACAAATCCGATAACTTCCAATAAAACTGAAAAAAGCGGAAATGTTTATAATAAATCAAAACAGAATGCAGAATACGCAAGAGAATGGTCAAAAGAAAATAAATTGTAAAAGAAAAACGGTTATCAGAATTTTCTGATAACCGTTTTAAATATATTTTTCTATTTTATACTGTTCATAAACTTTATCGCCGAGAAGAGTTATTGCTTGTTTCGGACAATTATTTATACAACGATAGCACATAGTACATTTATCAGATGCTATCGCCTTTTTATTTTCAATTTTTATATTTTTCATAGGACATATCAAAACACATAAAGAACATCCGATACAATTATCGTTTATTTTAAGTTTATCAGAATACTTCCCAGTTTTGTGTCCGAAAAATAATCTCTGGCCAAAAAATCCAGCCATACGATAAAATAAGCCTATCCCCTCTTTTGTCGGTTTACCGAGTTTTAAAAGTTCAACCGACTTTCTTATTTTCTGTTCAGCTTGTTCAATGAGGAGTTTGTTTTTTTCAAAAGAACGCTTTAAAACCTTTTCGTCAGCAATGCTATCAGGCATTTTAAGATGAAGTCCGCCAATAATTTCAGCATTATATTTCTTTAAAATTCTTGCGAGATACCCTGAACCATCCCCGCTGAACAAGCCCATTGTTGCAACAACAAAAACTTTTTTATTTTTCCAGAGTTCAGAATTATCCGAAATAAAATCGCGAAGTATTTTAGGTGCTGTGCTATACTGAACAGGATAAGAAAAGACAAGAAAATCGTTATTCTTAATTTCATTTATAACATTTTCATCTTCTATCGAAAGAACTTTTGAATCTTTATCGTATTCATTGCAGAATAATTCTGTTGCATGCTTTGAATTTCCTGTTCCGCTGAAATATATTCCAAGCATTTTAAAATCCTCCGAATATAGTTAAGATATAGAATCATCAGCAGATTTATTTTTATGAAGTTTGATAACCTTCATACGAGAGAACTCTTCTCTCTCTTTTTCTTCAAGGCTATCAGAAATATATTTAGCATTAGCCTGAAATTTAGGAATGACTATGTTTTTAAGTGCATTTGCTCTTGATTGTGTTTTCTTTACTGCAGTTGCAAGACGATAGATATTGTTTTCAACTTCAGCAAGAACTGTTGTAAGGTGTTTTACCTTGTCAAAACAATAATATGCATAATCAAGGTCGCCGTTAGTATTATTGAGCCCATAGTTTATTTTAAGTGGTTTTTTATCAACATGAACTTTTACAAGTTCAACACCCATAACGCTTCTGTAAGAAACTTTCACTGAATTTTCAATAGGAACAGCCTGTGCTACCCTTTCAACAATTCCCAAAGAAATATTAGCTTTCTGCAAAGCCTTATACGCCTCCGAATAAGCCTCGCTTATGCTTCCACGAAGTTCTTTCGCATCATCAACAAGCGATAAAAGTTCTCTTATAAGTATATTTCTTTTTCTGTCAAGAAGTTCATAACCTAGCTGAGATAAAGCAAGGGATTTTTTTATATTAATCAAATTACCCTTGGTTGGAAAAACCTGTTCAGCCATTGTATCAACTCCTTATTGTTTATTTAAATTTCTTTGCGTTTTCAGGATTATATTTTTCTGATAAAAGTTCTTCGCTTACTCTGTCAAGTTCAGAAACAGGAAGAAGTGAAAGAAGCTCCCAACCGAGATCTAATGTCTGGTCTATTGTTCTGTTTTCATATATTCCCTGTGTTATGAAATATTTTTCAAACATTGTTCCGAATCTCATGTAAGATTTATCTGTTTCAGAAAGTTCATCTTCACCGATAACAGATGCAAGTGCTCTTGCATCCTGAACTCTCGCATAACTTGCGAAAAGCTGATTCGAAACAACAGTATGGTCCGCTCTTGTATACCCTTCTCCGATACCATCTTTCATAAGACGAGAAAGTGAAGGAAGAATAGAAATAGGTGGATAAACGCCCATTTGATCGAGGTTTCTGTCAAGAACTATCTGCCCTTCTGTTATATATCCTGTAAGGTCAGGAACGGGATGAGTAATATCGTCATTAGGCATTGTAAGAATAGGAATTTGAGTTACGCTTCCTGTTGAGCCTTCTATGACTCCTGCTCTTTCATAAAGTGATGCAAAATCAGAATAAAGATAACCTGGGTATCCCTTTCTTCCGGGAATTTCACCCTTTGAAGATGAGAATTCACGAAGTGCTTCCGCATAAGAAGTCATATCTGTAAGAATAACAAGAATATGCATATTCTTCTCATAAGCAAGATATTCTGCTGCAGTAAGAGCACATCTCGGAGTAAGTATTCTTTCGATAATAGGGTCATTTGAAAGATTTAAAAACATAGCAACCCTTGAAAGAACGCCGCTTTCTTCAAAGCTTCTTCTAAAATAGTCGGCAACATCATTCTTAACGCCCATTGCCGCAAAAACTACTGCAAATTCTTCGCCTTTTTCTTCAGCGATTTCTGCTTGTCTTACTATCTGAACAGCAAGTTTGTCATGCGAAAGTCCTGAACCAGAAAAAATAGGAAGTTTCTGTCCTCTTATAAGTGTAGTAAGGCAATCTATGGAAGAAATACCTGTTCTTATATAATTTCTGGGGTATGTTCTTGAAACGGGATTAAGAGGTTTTCCGTTTATATCCATACTTTTTTCGCAGTATATTTCACCGAGTCCATCAATAGGTCTTCCAGAACCACTGAAAACTCTTCCGAGAATTTCTTTTGACAAAGGCATTTCCATAGGTATGCCCATCATTCTTGTTCTTGTGTTTGTTAAAGAAATACCCTTTGTTCCTTCAAAAACCTGAAGAACAACCTTATCGCCTGAAACTTCAACTACTCTTCCGTTTCTAATTGTTCCATCATCAAGATGTATTTCGGCTATTTCGTCAAAACTGACATCTTTTGCTTTGTCAATTACAATAAGAGGCCCGTTTATTTCTTTGAGTCCTATATATTGAAGCCCCATACTTCAACCTCCGTTTATTTACGCTCTGTAAAGAGAAAAAATTGTATTTTTTATTTCAGAATTAAGTTCATCAAATGCTGAAAGATTATCATTTGAAATATTATATTTTATCTTTATAACCTTTTCAAAAAGTCCTGTTTCAGCAATAGTTGAAATAGCAATGTTCTTTGAAATTGCATTTTTTGCTTCTTTCTGAAGAAGAAGGATAGTTTCCATCATTTTAAACTGCTTTTCAAGCGGAACATAAGTATCATCCTTATGATAAGCGTTCTGCTGCAAAAAGCCAAGTCTTATAACCCTTGCAATTTCAATAGTAAGTTTCTGGTCATCAGGGAGAACATCAGAACCTATAAGTTTTACTATTTCCATAAGATTATTTTCTTCAACAAGAATGTTATTGATTTTCTGACGATATTCAAGAAATTCAATTCCTACATTTTCGGCATAGAAATCTTTAAGGTCATCTATATACTCACTATAACTTGTTATCCAGTTTATTGCAGGATAATGTCTTGAATAAGCAAGGGATTTATCGAGTGCAAGAAAGCAACGAACAAAACGCTTTGTATTCTGTGTTACAGGCTCTGAAAAGTCTGATCCCTGTGGTGAAACCGCACCTATAATTGTAACTGAACCTTCATTGTCATTGAGAGTTTTCATATAACCAGCACGTTCATAGAATTCTGACAAACGCGAAGGAAGATAAGCTGGAAATCCTTCTTCAGCAGGCATTTCTTCGAGTCTTCCTGAAATTTCTCTTAAAGCTTCTGCCCATCTTGAAGTAGAATCCGCCATAATTGCAATATGATAACCCATATCACGATAATATTCAGCAAGAGTAATACCTGTATATATCGATGCTTCTCTTGCGGCAACAGGCATATTTGATGTATTTGCTATGAGAACAGTTCTGTCGGTAAGATGTTTGCCTGATTTAGGGTCGATAAGTTCGCCGAATTCTTCAAGAACCTGAGTCATTTCATTTCCGCGTTCTCCACAACCGATATAAACGATTATATCAGCATCACACCACTTTGCAAGTTGGTGCTGAGTCATCGTCTTACCTGTTCCGAAACCACCAGGAACAGCTGCTGTTCCGCCCTTTGCAATAGGACAGATAGTATCAATAACTCGCTGACCTGTAACAAGAAGTTTGTTTATAGAAAGGCGTTCCTTTACGGGTCTTGCCTGACGGATAGGCCATTTCTGGCAAAGTGTAAGTGGAATAACCGTTCCATCATCGGTTTCGAGTTCTGCAACTTTATCATTTATTGTATATTTACCATTTTCTGCAACCCATATAATCTTTCCTGAAAGATAAGGAGAAATCATACACTTGTGTTCTATTAAAGGTGTTTCAGGACAAGTAGCATATATATCACCGCCCTTGACTATATCCCCTGTGTTTATCTTTAATGTAACATCAAACTGTCTTTCTTCATCAAGTGTTGAAACAACCGAGCCTTCGGCAATAAAAGCACCGCTTGATTCCTGAAGCTTTCTCAGAGGACGCTCTATACCATCAAAAATGTTTGAAAGTATGCCAGGGCCGAGTGTGGCGCTCATAGGAGAACCAGAACCTATTATAGGTTCGCCCGGTTTAAGGCCTGTTGTTGATTCGTAAACCTGGATGGTTGTGAATTTATCATTTATACCAATAACTTCGCCTATGAGTTTTTTATCACCGACATAAACCATTTCAAGCATAGCAAAGTCTTTGGTGTCTTTTATTTTTACAACAGGACCGTTTACAGAATATACGCTGTTTTGCAAGAATATCGCCTCTATTCGTCGTTAAGCATCAGTATTCCTGCTGATGCGAAATTTCTTTTTTCATCGCTGAGAAGTGTATCAAAAGTTTTATCAACAATGACAAGTTCATCGGGATAACATACCGACAACCCACCAAGTTTTATTAACGGATCAACTTTGAATTCCACATCAGCAATTTTACTGAGTAAATCTTTATATTTCATATCTTCAGACATAAGATAAACTATCATATTATCTGTTTTTTTCTCATTTCCAAGAGATTTTTCAAGAAAACTTTTATACTCATCTGTTTTTCTGAATTCAGATAATTTATCTTCTACTTCAGAAAAAAGTTTATCAACGAGAGAATTTCTGTATCTTAAAATATCCTTGTGTGCTTCAAATTCAGCTTTATTCGCAAGAAGAGCATATTTTCCGCTGGATTTTTTTGCGCTATCCTTTACATCGTCGTATGCTCTCTTTGTAAAAGTATCATTAGCCTTTTTTACTATTTTCTTCTTTTCTTCTTCGCTATCGTTGATTATTGCTCTGGTTTCTGCTTCAACCTGTGCATTTACAGCATCAAAGAAAAGTTTTGTTCTTTTTTTATTTGCGGAAGAATAATCAACCGCCATTTCCTTTGCCATAATATTCCTCCTAAATGCTGATACCAATAGATTCCTTAAGATATTTCGATATAGAATTTGTTATATCAGCTGTAGCGTGACGGTCGGGTATTTCGACAATCAAGGGCTTTTTACACTTAAGTTTAAAATCATAAACATAATCGTAAGCCATTTCGACAATTTTATTTGTGAGAAGTACAACAGCAATTTCATCATTATCAGAAGCGTTTTCGAGTTCTTTAATAACACTTTCTTTGTTGTGAACAACTACTCCGTCAATACCTGAAAGGCGCATACCTATACGGGTATCAACATTATCGCTTATAAGATAGAACTGCATATCATCAACCGCTTTCTTTATTATCCGAGTTTACCTAAAATCATAAATGAAATAAGGAATCCGTAAAGTGCAACGCCTTCGCCGAGAGCAACGAAGATAAGTGCTTTTGAGAAAGCCTTGGGTTCTTCAGAAACCGCACCGATAGCAGCAGGAGCTGCTGAAGCAACTGCAATACCACAACCAATTGAACCAAGACCAGTAGCAAGTGCTGCAGCAAGATAACCAAGACCATCACTGCTCATACCTTCTGAAACGGGTGCTGTTTCAGAAACCACTACCTGTGTTTCTCCTTCGGGAACTTCTGTATCAGCGTTTACCTGAATCCCGAAAGGAAGAACAATAGCAAGAAGCATAACGCCTGCGAATGTGCAGAGATTTATTTTAAAAGCTCTTTTTGCTTTATCGACAGTAGCATTCTTTGAAAGTGAATAAACTACGGGTGAAATAATAAGTGCGAGTGCAACGAGTGGTAATAAATAGATAAGCATGATATTTTCCTCCAGAATTATTTACTGTTTATATTTTTTATTTTCATATTTACGGGTTCAAATGCTCTTCCGTCACCATCATAAAATCTTGAAAATACTTCATAGAATTCAAGTCTTAATGACTGAATACCAACTATAAGTCCTTCCATTCCTATGACAAAGATATTTCCGATGATAATAACGAGTATTGAGCCTGATTTTCCTGCCATTTCAGCTAGAAGCATTACAACCGACATCATCCCTGCATGAGAAAGGATAAATCCTCCTACTCTGACAAAGGAAAGTGTATTTGTTGCAAACCCGAGACCAAATTCAAAAACCTCAAAGAAGTTTGATGCAATAAAGTCACCGACGCCTACTTTTTCAATAGGCTTCTTCATAATAAGACAACCAAGTATTTCCCTGAAAAACATAAGCAATGCAGGAATTACAATAAGGAACACTACATATACAGGTGTAAGAAGGTTCATTCCTAAAATAAGATTTCCTACAAGTCCTCCTAAAATCGCAATGAAGAACACAAGTCCTGCTATACCATTATTTGAGAACAGCGCGCGTTCATAATCCTTCTGTTTAAAACCGATGCATATATTTATGATGATTGTTATCACTATAAACACAACACCAAGTGCGATAGCACCATAAAGAATAGTATTTATATTATCCATAACTTCAAAAGGTTTTTCTTCAAATCCCATATTTCTGAAAACAGGATCAAGAAGATGCTCGAATCCAAAAACGCTTCCGAAAAGGAATCCGAAAACTGCGCTTGAGATACCTACTCTTTCGAGTATTGCACCAAGTTTATTCTTTTTAACATGCCATAAAAAAGCACCTGCTATAGAGATTATGATACCTTGTCCGAGATCGGCAAACATAAGACCGAAAAGAAGAGTATATGTTATAGCAACAAGCATTGTAGGGTCAAAACCGTGATGTGACGGCAGGCCATACATTTCAACAAACATCGAAAAGGGTTCAGCAAAGATGTTATTCTTGAGTTTTGTAGGTGGATTCAATCTGTTATCTCGTTCACAAGGCCTTGAGAGCACGGTAACTGTATCAAGTTCCTTGAACAGCGAAATGAATTCTTCTGACTTTTTAGAAGGAACATAGCCTTTAATAAGTATATACTTATCATCATAGAGGACTACTTCTCTTCTGAGCTCAAATATTCCTGATAAATAAACAAGTTTAGAATAAATCATATTGAGCTTTTCTTTATTCTTATCAATAGATTCATCAATTTGTTTTTTGAGGTTTTTAAGTTCTTCTCTTTCGCTGAAGATTGCTTTTTCGTTGTTAATCTTCGCATCTTTACCTGTTCCTTCAACGAAATCAGGAAGTCTTATTCTTTCAAAATACAGTTCTGAAAAAATATCATCAATATCATCTTTTATTGATGACGGTACAAAATACATCCCCCAATAATATTCACCATCGTTATCATAGGTATTGAAAATAAAAGGCTTGTCCTTATGATAAGACAGTTTTTCATAACTTTCTATCGGAAGTTTTCCGAATCTTACAGAAACATTCTTACAAGAAAAAAGTTTCTGATAATCTTCATCTATTCCTTCCAGATGCGAAAGATACATAGCAACTTGTCTTCTGTGCTTTATGTCTTCAGAAAGTTCTTCTGTATGCTCTATATTTTTAAGAATATCAGATTTGATTTCATCCGTGAGCACAGATAGTTCTGAAGCGCTTTCTTCTTTCAGGGAAGAAAAATTCTTTTCTTCGTATTTTATTCCGACCTTCGAAAAGAACGAAGAAAGTTCAGTAATAAGACTTTCATAAGGATTTTCTTCGTTTAAAAGTCTGAACTTTTCTCCCTTACTGTTATCAGGAGGCTCAATGTGAAAACAACCGCTCTGACAACATTTTTTCAGAACCTCGTTCAGATCCTCGATATAACAGGTTATATCAACCGCTTCGAGTTTCTCAATAGCCATTCAATTCACCCCATCGGCTTTAATTTTAAACTATAACCAGCATTTCTTCGATGCTTTGAACAGGAACGCCGTAGCGTATTCCTTCAATAATAGTTATAATATTTTTTACTTCTGTTGTAAGCAGAAAAAGAATTGTATAGATACTTACAGCAGCATTAGTACTTTTTCTGAGATAGTTTTTTGCAAATCTGTTTCTCAGAAATTCAATATCGTGATTTATAGACGCTCTTGAAATATCAGAATTTTCAACAGTTATTCTTCTGCCGTATCCTGTATTTTTAAGAACATCAATATATTCCTCAGCGGTATTTGTATTCATAAGTTCATAAAACCTATATTTTGTTATATTGCTGGGAACAGGAAAAAGAATATGTGAAATTTCTTCATAATCCGCACCTGAAAATGCTTTATATCTGAAAGCGTTATAAACATTTGATAAATCGTAAAGAATACCTGTTATTTCAAGCATATCTTTCTGAACAGAACCTGAAAAATCTCTCTTTATAGCATCTTTAACCCAGTTTACATAATAAGTTTTGAGCAAAATATCTATTTCGGTACAATTATAATTCCCGTTATCATCAGGTTTCTGATCTTTTATTATTTCATAGTAAGGCGTTTTCTGAAGTATATCAAGCAAATCGTTGTATGTTCTTACTTCACCGAGTTTCATCATATCAAACGATGAATGTTTTGCGAGATACGGAGATATTGTATCAATAAATTTTTCAGTAGTTCCCGCATTGATATAGATTATGCATCTGAGTATTACATTAATCTCGCTATTTATATATCTATAGTTAAAAAACGAAATCTCATTGAGTTTTTGAAAATTACACAGTCTTACATATTCATTAAAAGTTTCTCTGTTAAGAATGTCCTCTAAATACCCTCTATGAACGGAGGCTGTATCTATGTTTGAAAGACAGTCTGAAAAATGTGTATTTCTTTTCAGATACTCTGCTATTTCAGGTATTGTTGTTTTTTTCAGAAGTTCACGATAATCGTCTTCTTTAAGCCTTTTGCCGTAAAAGGTTCTTGCCTTAGCGACTGTAGCGTTATATGAATAATTGATCATCGTTTTCACCCCTTTTTAACAAAACAATAAAATTACAATGCTGTAGGCTGTTTTGTTATTCTGTCAAAAATTTCTTCCGCCCACTTATTGTGATTTTCATCATAGAATTTATCATATTCAAGCATTTTATCTTCTTTTGCTTTCATAATCTTTTCTATCTTCATTTCAGAAGCCTTTTGTTCTACATTATCAACCTTTTCGCTATACTCTTTTGAATGTTCAAGACTTTTATTGTATATTGCAACTGCTTCTTCCTTTGCCGAAAGCATAATCTGCTCACTTTTTTTGCGAGCTTCATCTATTTTGATATCAGCCTGTCTATCGAGCTCTATGATTTCGCTTATAATATTTTTTGCCATATATAAAGCACTCCTGTGTTTAGTTCTTAAGGCTATGGAGAGGTGCAGGAATCTGACCTCCGCGGTTTATAAACTTTGAAGGAGAATTTTTATTGATTTTCATAACAGGACCACAACCAAAAAGTCCGCCCCAATCAAGTTCTTCTCCGACATCCATACCTATTGCAGGGATAATTCTTACTGCTGTTGTCTTTGAGTTAACCATACCGATAGCTGCTTCGTCAGCAATGATTGCAGAAATAGTATCTTCTGTAATATCTCCAGGAACAACTATCATATCAAGTCCTACTGAACATACCGCTGTCATTGCTTCGAGTTTTTCAATAGAAAGTGCACCGCATTTAGCAGCATCTATCATACCAGCATCTTCTGATACAGGAATAAAAGCACCTGAAAGTCCTCCTATTCTTGAACAAGCCATTACCCCGCCCTTTTTTACCGCGTCGTTAAGAAGAGCGAGTGCTGCTGTTGTTCCGTGAGAGCCACAGTGTTCGAGACCAATTTCTTCGAGAATATGTGCAACGCTGTCACCCACTGCTGGAGTAGGAGCAAGAGAAAGGTCAACGATTCCGAAAGGAACTCCGAGTCTTTCTGATGCTGTAACGCCAACAAGCTGCCCTACTCTTGTTATCTTGTAAGATGTTTTCTTAATAACATCGGCAATTTCTGCTATATCAGCGTTGGGATGTTTAGCAAGAGCAGCTCTTACAACACCGGGGCCCGAAACACCGACATTTATAATGCAATCAGGTTCACCCACGCCATGAAATGCTCCTGCCATAAAAGGATTGTCATCAGGTGCATTACAGAAAACAACAAGTTTTGCTGCACCAAAGCAAGCGTTATCAACAGTTTTTATTGCAGACTGTTTTACTATTCTTCCCATAATTTTACAAGCATCAAGGTTGATACCTGTTTTTGTTGAACCGACATTTACGGATGAGCATACATTTGATGTTGTAGCAAGTGCTTCGGGTATTGATTCGATAAGTTCAATATCACCTGCAGCAAAACCCTTCTGAACAAGCGCTGAATATCCACCGATAAGGTTTACGCCAACAGCTTTTGCCGCTTTTTCCATTGTAACCGCAAATTTAACAGGGTTCTGATTTTTGCAGGCAGCCGAAACTATCGCTATCGGAGTAACCGAAAGTCTTTTATTGATTATCGGAATACCAAATTCCTTTTCAATCTTTTCGGCAACGGGAACGAGGTTTGCAGCACATCTTGTTATCTTGTCATAAACCTTATCGCAAGCCTTGTCTATATCACTGTCGATACAATCAAGAAGTGAGATACCCATTGTTATCGTACGGATGTCAAGACATTCGTTCTGAATCATTCTTATAGTTTCAAGTATATCGTGAGCGTTAATCATACTATCCTCCTATATTCTGTGCATAGCATCGAAAATATCTTCATGCATTGTATGGATAGAAAGGCCAAGTTCTTCACCGAGTTTTGTCATTCTGTCAGCGAGAACAGTGAATTCGACATTGAGATCGGAAATATCAACCATCATAATCATAGCGAACATATCCTGAAGTACTGACTGTGTTACTTCTATAACATTCCCGTTATATTCAGCACATATCGTGCTTACCTTTGCAAGAATACCTACTGTGTCTTTTCCTATTACAGTTAAAACAGCTCTCATAAAAAATCCTCCTGAGTCTTAATAAATATTATAAATATGTATAACAAAACATTATCGTTTAAATTATAACACATTTGAACAAAAATGTTAACGGCATAAACATACAATTTTGTTATTATTTTTTCTGAAAAATATGTCATTAAAGTATAAAATGTGATATAATAAATATAATTTATTTATTTTTTCTGCATAAAAATTTTACTAAATCTTTACTTTCGGAGGAAACACACATATGAACCTTATAGATTGTCATTCGCATTCACACAATTCACCAGATGCAGACAAAAATGCATCCGCACTTTCTATGATAGAAAAAGCCCGATCTTTAGGTCTTTCTGCCTATGCGATAACAGACCATTGTGAAGTAAGTCAGTGGTATTCGATAAAACATTACGGCTTTGAACCCAACGGATATGATGATTATAATTACGACAGAATGTTTGAATCGTCAATGCAGGAAAATACAAAAGCAAAGGAAAGGATCGGCGATAAATTCAATTTTATATGTGGAATAGAACTCGGTCAAGCGACACACGATTTTGAACTTGCCGAAAAAATTATTTCTGACAAAAGACTTGACTTTATAATCGGTTCTACACACAAACTTCCTAATTACGATGATTTTGCGTTTATTGACTATTCAAAATATGACATTCCTGACCTTATGGAAAAGTATTTTGACGAAACATACAAACTCTGCAAATGGGGAAAATTCGATGTTCTTGGTCATTTGACATATACACTCAGATATATCGAGGGCGATAACGGAATAAAAGTTGATATGAACCCTTATGAAGAAATCATAAGAGAATCCTTTAAACTTCTCGTAGAAAACGGAAAAGGTATTGAAATAAATACAAGCGGACTCAGACAAAAATACGGTCAGACTTTCCCTGATTTTAAATGGGTAAAAATCTTCAGAGAACTCGGCGGTGAAATAATTTCTATAGGTTCTGATTCTCATTGCCCAGAAGATGTAGGTAAAGGAATTAAAGAAGGCGTAGAAATCGCTATGGAAGCAGGATTTAATCACCTCTGCTATTTCAAGGAAAGAAAACCGCAGTTTATAAAAATTTGATAGACAAACATTAAACATTATGGTATAATTAAATAACTTTATTTATGGAGGTATTACTCATGGAAACACTTCTCAAACTTCTCAAGCAAAATTCCAGACTTTCAAACGCACAACTCGCCGCAATGACAGGAACAACAGAAAACGAAGTCGCCGCCAAGATTGAAGAACTTGAAAATTCAGGAATTATAAAGGGATACAGCGTTATTCTCGATGAAGATAAAGCTGATAAAGATGTTGTTACCGCTATCATCGAACTTAAAGTAACACCTCAGGCCGATGTAGGATTTGATGAAATTTCAAGAAAAATAGTTGCATACGAAGAAGTAACATCCCTTACTTTAATGTCAGGCGGATATGACCTTGCTGTAACAGTTACTTGTGCTGACCTTAAAGAGGTTGCTCTTTTCGTTTCTCAGAAGCTTTCAGCTATTGAAGGCATACTCTCAACAACAACTCACTTTATTCTTAAAAGATATAAAGAAAAGGGATTTCTCATTTCAGAAGGTGAAACAGATGAAAGAGAATTTGTTTCCCCTTAATTAAAATACAGAGGTAAAAAATATGGATTATAATAAAATTTTGTCTGACAAAATCAAAAATATCAAACCTTCAGGAATAAGAAAGTTTTTTGATATTGCCGCTCAGACAGAGGGAGTTATTTCTCTCGGTGTCGGAGAGCCTGATTTTCCTACTCCATGGAGTGTCAGAAAAGTTGCTATTGATACAATAGAAAGAAAAAGAACTGTTTATACAGCAAACCCTGGTCTTATCGAACTCAGAAAAACAATATGTGACAGACTTGATAAGAAAATGGGGCTTAAATATGATACCGACGAAGTTATTGTTACAGTTGGCGGTTCCGAGGCTATCGACCTTGCTATAAGAGCGATTATAGACCCAGGTGATGAAGTTCTTGTTGTTGAACCGAGCTTTGTTTGTTATGCTCCTATAACAGAACTTTCAGGCGGAGTTGTTGTTCCTCTTGAAACATCTGCTGATACCGATTTCAAACTCACGGCAGAAACTCTGCGTTCAAAGATAACAGACAAGACAAAGATGCTCATCCTTCCCTATCCCAATAACCCGACAGGTGGGATAATGACAAAAGAAGAACTTCTTCCTATTGCAGAAGTTTTAAAGAATACAAATATTGTTGTTCTCAGTGATGAAATATATTCAGAACTGACTTATGGCGGCAAAACACATACTTCCATCGCTCAGCTTGACGGAATGAAGGAACGCACAATTATTGTAAACGGATTTTCAAAAGCTTACGCTATGACTGGTTGGCGGCTTGGATATGTTACAGGTCCTAAACCTATTATAGAACAGATGCTTAAACTTCATCAGTATGCTATTATGTCTTCTCCTACAATAAGTCAGTATGCAGGAATTGAAGCAATCAAAAACGGCGATGATGAAATCGCAAAAATGGTTAAGGAATACGACGCAAGAAGAAGGCTTATCGTTAAAGAATTCAACAGAATGGGACTTACCTGTTTTGAACCCAAAGGTGCATTCTATGTATTCCCATGCATAAAATCAACAGGACTTTCAAGTGAAGAATTCTGTGCAAGACTTGTTGAAGAATACAAAGTCGCTATCGTTCCAGGAAATGCTTTTGGAAACAGTGGCGAAGGCTATGTAAGAGTTTCTTACGCTTATTCAATAAATCATATTCTTGAAGCTTTAAAAAGAATCGAAGCATTTTTAAAATCTCTTGAGAACGGAAAATAATATGGATAAAATTTCAGTTAAAGCAAATGCGAAAATCAATTTAGGCCTTGATATAGTCGGAACAAGAGATGATGGTTATCATCTCTTGAAAACCGTAATGCAGTCTGTATCTTTATACGATATTATAACTCTTGAAAAATCAGACAGCATTTCAGTTATATGTTCTGATGAAACACTCCCCTATGATGAACATAACCTCGCTTTTAAAGCAGCAAAATTGTTTTTTGAAGAAACAAAAATCGTTGGTGGAGTTAAAATTAATATAGAAAAAAATATTCCTTCACAAGCAGGTCTTGGTGGTGGAAGTGCTGATGCTGCGGGAACTATTTTTGCTCTTAACAAATTATATGATGCCGGTTTATCAGATGAAAAACTTTGTAAAATTGGTGAAAAAGTAGGTTCTGATGTTCCCTTCTGTATCATCGGCGGAACTAAATTGTGTGAAGGTGTCGGAGAAAAACTCACTTCATTGAATCCGATTTCAGACTGCAAGATAGTTATCGCAAAAGGTACTGACGGAATTTCTACAATCGAGGCTTATAAAACCTATGATAAACTTCAGGGCATTAAACACCCCGATGTTGACGCACTTATAAATGCAATCAATAACGGAGAAAAATTCTCACATCTTTGTGGTAATGTTCTCGAACTTACAGCTTTTCTTGCTACTGTTGATGAAATCAAGGAAACAATGATTGAACTCGGCGCTGAAAATTCTGTAATGACAGGAAGCGGTTCAGCAGTTTTCGGAATATTTGATAACGAAAGACTTGCTGAAAAATGCTGTGAAAATCTCAAGAAATCAGGATTTTTCGCTACTGTTTCAATTCCTTCCGAACAAGGAATTGAAATTATATAATCAGGTGGTGTAGAAATGGCATCGACTAAAAATTATCTCGATTTTATTCTGGAACAATTATCTGACCTTGATGAAATTTCATACAGAGCAATGATGGGTGAATATATCATATATTACCGCGGAAAAATCGTTGGCGGAATATATGATGACAGATTTCTTGTAAAACCCGTAAAATCAGCAATTTCTCTTATGTCTGATGCCACTTTTGAAATACCTTATGATGGTGCAAAAGAAATGATTCTGGTTAATAATGTAGATGATAAGAATTTTCTGACGGAATTGTTGAACGCTATGTATGATGAACTTCCTGCACCTAAAAAGAAAAAATAATCATATAAAATAAAGGCATACAGAAAAACTGTATGCCTTTTCTTTTTTATCAGTCACCAAGTTCTGTAAGAATTCTGTCTGTACTCCAATAGAAATTATCTGAGCCTACTCTTGAAGAGAAACCACTTCTTGAGAAGATTTCCATAACATTCGGCTGAACGGCTGTGAAATAAACTGTTTTATTGTTTTTATGAAGTCTTGCAACAAGATCGTCAAGCGCCTGAACGCCCGAAATATCGGCAAGAGGAACGCCTCTTAAAGAGAATATGTAGATTTCTTTATCTTCAAGTTCATCAATTTTCTCTTGAAGTTTGCCTGTTGTTCCGAAATAAAGAGGACCTGTCACATAGATAACGCTTGTATTCTTGATTTTTTCGTTCACCTTAGAACCATCTGCAAGTTTTTCAGGATTTACTTCGCTTGTCGTAACCTGAATATTTGAAATTTTTGCAACAAAGATGACAAGTGAGAATACTATACCGATTACGATAGCAACTGTAAGGTCAAAAACAACGGTTGCTGCCATTGTTATAAAGAACTGTGAAATTGCAGAACGCATCTTTCTTTTGAAAATATCATTGATGATTTCCCAGTCGTTCATTCTCCATGCTGTAACAATAAGCACACCTGCTAAAGCTGCAAGAGGAATCGCAGACATTACTCCACCGAGAACGAACATAGAAAGTAAGAGTACAAGTGAATGAATAATACTTGTAAGTCTTGTCTGACCTCCTGCTTTTATAGCAACGCTTGTTCTTGCGATAGCTGCTGTTGCAGGAACTCCTCCGAAGAAAGGAATGAGCATATTTCCTATTCCCTGTGCGACAAGTTCTCTGTCAGCATCAAGTTTTTCGTTTTTCATTCTACCTGCTGAAGCACCACAAAGAAGACTCTCGATAAGTCCGAGTGCTGCAATACTGAATGCAGGAACTATAAGAGGTTTTATTGTTTCAAGACTGAACATAGAGAATTTGAGTCTTTCTTCAAGGAATATTGTTTTAGGAATAGAACCTACTGATGCAACATCAAATTTAAAAATAAGATTAACTATTGTTGCAAGTATGATTGCCACAAGTGATGAAGGAACAACTGCATTTGCTTTTTTAGGATAAACAATCATAAACACAATAACAGCGAGAGTTATTATAAGCGCTGTAATATCAAGTGTCTGGGGAGTCATAAAATAACTGATAAGTTTTTCGATATTGTTAAGACCTGTTCCCTTAAGTCCTGTTGCGTTGTCTATCTGACCGAATGCAATAATTATCGCGATACCTGATGTAAATCCTGCAATTACAGGAAGCGGAATGAACGAAACAAGTCCGCCAAGTTTCAAAAGACCTGCGATAAGAAGAATTATTCCCGAAAGGAAACAAGCGATAAAAACACCTTTAAGACCATACTGTGCAACAAGTGATACAAGAATTGCTGTCATAGCACCTGTGGGGCCGCTTATCTGATAAGAACCGCCTGAAAGTCCACCAATTACAATACCTGCAATAATTGCTGTGATAAGTCCCGCAGCCGCTGATGCACCAGAACTCACACCAAATGCCAGCGCAAGAGGAAGTGCTACCGCCGCAACTGTTACCCCTGAAAGAACATCCATACCGAATCTCTTGACATTATAGCCTTTAAATTCAGTTTTTAATGAACTTACAAATTTTTTTACCATACCAAATTCTCTCTTTTCATTTTATAATTAACGATGTTATTGTTTTTGCATAACACCGTCTTCAACGATTTTTTTCCAATGTCCCATTACATAGTAAGCAAGCGACATTGCTGATGCGATAACCCAGCCTATCGGCCATGACATCCATACACCTGTAACCCCAAAGTGTGGTGAAAGTATATAAGCAAAAATAACTCTTAATATAAGATCTGCAAATGTTGCTATCATAAATTCACGCATAGATGCCGTTCCTCTTAAAATAGCATCTGCAGAAAGTTTTATTGCAACTGCAGCATAAAAAGGAACCACAATTTTTATAAACTGTGCCCCTATTGCTATCGCTTCAAGGTTATCCGCTGCTTCAGAATCCATAAATATTCCGATAAGCCTAGAAGGAAACATAAGAAAAAGAATCATAAACGGAGCCGTTACAATAGCAACTATTAAAAGGCCATTCTTAAACCCTTGTTTTATTCGTTTTATATCCCCTGCGCCTGCATTCTGAGCCGCAAAGCTTGAGATACTGTTACATACTGTTGATACACAAGAAATCGCAAATACATTTAGTTTTACTGCCGCTGCAAAACCTGCAACTGCATTATCGCCAAATCCATTTACTATTCCCTGAACAAAAATATTTCCGACAGAAACAAAACTCTGCTGCAGGATACTCGGTATTGCTATCGTGCTTACAGTCTTCAGCATAGTTCCTGAAAATAATTTATGCTTATTTTCCGCCTTTATCTTTGAAAGCCTGATAAACAGAACAATAAGTGCTACTACTGCACAAACTCCCTGACAAATGAATGTTGCCCATGCAACACCGCTTACTCCCATTTCAAAATAAACTACAAAAACATAGTCAAGTATTACATTCGAAACAGATGATACTATGAGAAATATCAACGGTGTTATAGAATTTCCTAACGCGGTAAATATACCTGTACAGATATTATACAGGAAGAGGAATGTAAGTCCCCATACATAGACATTGAGATAAAGTTCTGCGTCCGATAGGATATTGTCTGGTGTTTCAAGAAGCCTGAGTAACGGCGTTGTCATAAAACTACCTATTACCGTGAGTATTGCACCCAATCCCAAAACAGAAAAAATCGATGTAAAAATTGCGGTTTTCATTTCAGCATATTGCTTTGCACCAAAATACTGTGAAATTATTACTGTACACCCTACATTCGCTCCCGTTCCTATCGAGATAAAAATCATAGTAATAGGAAAAGATGCACCAACCGCCGCAAGAGCTTCTTTATTTATAAAATTACCCGCTATAATACTATCGGCGATATTGTAAAGTTGTTGAAAAATAACGCTGATAAGCATAGGAATGGCGAATTTCCAAAGAAGTTTTGCAGGACTTCCTTTGGTCATATCCGTTGTCATTTAATCGCCTTACTTTCGTTTTTTAATATACACTTTCAATAATACTGTTAAAATTATAACATACTAAAAAATATATGTAAATTAACATTTTCAACAATACATATCAACATTTGAAAAAGTATATCTGCATTTTTCTAAAATTATTGACTTTTTTATTAAAAAAGTGTATAATAATTTTATTATTATTCATTTTCGAATTTTACAGTTATTTCCGTAATCCCCGTAATATATCTTTGTTTAGTCAGGAGGTGTAGCCGTATGTTCTATGTAAATACAGAAGATTTACTTCCCGGAATGTATTTAGGTCGTGATATACATTACTTTGATATGAACATCCAGGCTATGTCCGTCCTAACAAGAGGGATACACCTGACAGAAGAATCTATCAGAGCACTCGTTAACGCAAAGGTTGAAGGGGCTTATATTTCTCATCTTTCAAACGATATAAAAATGACGCAGACCATAGATACAGAACTGAAAAATCAGGCTGTAGATGGTATACAAAGCCTCGCAAAAGGATTTATGGGCGGTCATATAACAAGTGAACAGATGGATAGTATTAACGATACTACCATCAATCTTGTTGAGTCTGTATCTGCAGATAAAGATGTAATGGTAAATATTCTTGACCTTAAAATGTATGATGATTATACATATCATCACTCTCTCAGTGTTGCTGTAATGTCTTTGGCTGTTGGTATGGAATTCGGGTTTGATAAAAATACATTAAGCGAACTTGTTACTGCTGCGCTCCTCCACGATATCGGAAAAATCGCTATTCCTATAACAATTATAAACAAGCCTTCAAGACTTACTCCAGAGGAATTTGAGATTGTCAAAAAGCATCCTATTGCTGCGGGTGTTCATTTAAGAAAAAACAATCTTGTTTCTCAGAACACATTTATGGGAATCGTCGGTCATCACGAAAAATGGAACGGAACAGGTTATCCCAACGGTCTTGACGGAAAGAATATACACATGTTTGCAAGAATAATGGCTGTTGCTGATGTTTTCGACGCACTCACATCACATCGTCCTTATCGAAAGCCCGCACCGGCACATGAAGTTCTTGAATACATAATGGCAAACGCAGGAACGCATTTTGACGAAGAAATAGTAAGGGCTTTCCTTAAAAGAGTTGCTCCTTTCCCTGTTGGTTCACATGTAAGACTTTCAAATGGAAAACATGGTATTGTTATAAGAAATTATCCTGAACAGCCATTAAGACCTCAAATCGCTATTGTCGGAGAAGACACTTCTTACGATTTATTTAAGGATCCGCAGTATTTAAATGTTATCGTTACAGGCATAGATGAGCTTGATAATATATCTGCACCACCTGCTAATTCAAGGAGTTAGTTATGAAAGCGTTGATAACAGGTGCCAGCGGAGGAATAGGTCGCGATATGGCGATTATTCTCAGCAATATGGGATATGACCTTATTCTTGTTGCAAGAAGTAAAGATAAATTAGACGAACTCAAAGAAGAAATTTCTACAAAATGTACTATCATAGCAACTGATTTATCTGATGAACAGAATTGCTTTGACTTATACAAAAAAACAAAAGATGAAAACATTGATATTCTGATTAATAACGCAGGTTATGGAATTCATGGGTATTTCAAGGATAGCCCTATCGAAAACGATCTTAATATGATTAATCTTAATGTAAAATCTGTTCAGATACTCACAAAGTTATTTTTAAACGATTTTATTGAAAAAGACAGCGGTAGAATATTGAATGTTTCGTCATCAGCAGGGCTTACAATAGGAGGTCCTCTATTCGCATCTTATTATGCAACGAAAGCTTATGTTTCAAGTCTTACAAGAGGAATATACGGAGAACTCAAATCTGTCAAAAGCAATGTAACCATAAGTCATCTCTGCCCCGGGCCTGTTGATACTGGCTTCAATAAAAGAGCGGGAATTTCAAAATTCTCATCAAAGCCTCTTGATAGCAAATATGTTTCTGAATATGCTATAAATAAGATGCTCAAAGGCAAACTTACTATCATTCCCGGCTTTAAAATGAAGGTTGCAATGTTTTTCTCAAAATTTGTCGGTGAAAAACTAATGCTCCGTATCCTTATGAGTTTTCAGAAAGGCAAGGAAAAATAAATGTCTGATTTCATAATAAAAAGAATTACTCACGAAAACTTTATCCCTTCTCTTAAACTTGCTGAAGATGTTTTTATGGAATTCGAAGCAAAGGATTATCCTCCCGAAGGAACAGAAAGTTTCAAAGCATTTCTTTATTGTGAAGAAACAGAGAAAAGATTCTTATGTGGCAATTTTATTATTTGGGGTGCATTTGACAAAAGCAGACAGATTGCAACATTCGCAATACGCGATGAAAGTCATTTAAGTCTTGCGTTTGTGGACAAGGAATATCATAGAAAAGGCGTTGCAACAGCGTTATGGAACGAAGCGTTATCCTATATCTTACAGAATGAAAATATTAAAGAAATAACAGTTAACTCTTCACCATATGGTTTACCCTTTTACAAGAAAATCGGATTTAAAGAAATCGCAGAAGAACAACTTATTGATGGAATAAGATATATTCCCATGAAATATATTATCGAAAGACAGTGATCGCAGGATGCTACGACATAAAGGTACTCAATGGCTGGGAACTGAAAGGTTAAGGCTTTGTCCCCTATCCCCTAATTACGCTGAAGAAATGTATTCAGGGTGGTCAGGCGACAATGAAGTTACAAAATATCTTTCCTGGCCTACGCACGATAGTCCAGAAGTTACTAAGAAAATTCTTATGGACTGGTCTGAAAACTATACTTCTACAAAATATTATAATTGGGGTATATTTTTAAAAGAAAATGGCAAACTTATTGGAACAATCAGTTTTATCAACATAAACGATTACAAGTCATCAGCTGAAATAGGTTATGTTATTTCAAAAAAATACTGGAATCAAGGATATGCTTCTGAAGCTGCAAGACGTATTCTTGAATTTGGGTTTAATGACATAGGTTTTAAATCAGTTGTTGGATATCATCACCCAAGAAACACCAACTCAGGAAAAGTTATGGAAAAAATCGGAATGAAAAGAGAAGGTTGGCTTCCCGGAACGATGATGAACAATAAAGGTCAGAAATGCGATGTAATCAAATATACTGCATTACGCGCAAATTTTATAGAATCAACTGTTAAGGAGATTGATAACAATGAAACTGGAAACTAAATGTATCCACGAAGGATACAAACCCAAGAATGGCGAACCTCAGGCTCTTCCTATAGTACAGAGTACAACTTACAGATATAAGTCAACAGAAGAAATCGCCGCTGTGTTTGATGACCCTACACTTTCACTCATATATTCACGATTTGAAAATCCTACAGTTATGGCTGTTGAAGATAAGATTGCCGCACTCGAAGGTGGTGTTGCCGCAATGTGCACATCGAGCGGTCAGGCTGCTTCCCTTCTCTCTATCCTCAATATCTGTAGTGCAGGAGATAGTTTTATCTGTTCTTCAGAAATCTATGGAGGAACAATCAACCTTTTCGCATTCACATTCAAGCGTTTTGGAATTGAATGTATCTTTGTAAATCCTTCTGATTCTGAAGAAGAAATCCAGAAGAAATTCAAAGACAATACAAAGTGCGTATTCGGTGAAACACTTGCAAACCCCGCTATAAAGGTTCTTGACATTGAAAAGTTTGCAAATATTGCTCACAAGAATAATGTTCCGCTTATCATCGACAATACATTCCCTACTCCTGTTCTTTGCAGACCTATCGAACACGGTGCTGACATTGTAATCCATTCAACAACAAAGTATATGGATGGTCACGCAGTTCAGGGTGGTGGCGTTATCGTTGACAGCGGTAAGTTTGACTGGACAAACGGAAAGTTCCCCGAATTCACAGAACCCGACGAAAGCTATCACGGAGTTATCTATTCAAAGGCTTATGGAAATGCTGCTTATATCATCAAAGCAAGAATGCAGCTTATGCGTGATTTTGGTTGCTACCCCGCAGCGCACTCTGCTTTCCTTCTCAACCTCGGTCTTGAAACACTCGCAGTAAGAATGAAACAGTATTGCAAGAACGCTCAGGCTGTTGCTGAATACTTTGCTAAATCCGATAAAATTGAAAGTGTAACATACCCCACTATCGCAGACGACGAACAAAAAGCACTCGCTGACAAGTATCTTCCCGACGGTGCAAGTGGTGTAATTTCATTTACAATCAAGGGTGGCAGAGATGCAGCGATAAGATTTATGGATAGTCTTGAACTCGCATCAAACGTTGTTCATGTTGCAGATATCAGAACCTGTGTTCTTCATCCTGCATCAGAAACACATCGTCAGCTTACAGACGAACAGCTTGTTGCAGCAGGTATCAATCCAGGACTTATCAGATTCTCTTGTGGTCTTGAAAACATCGACGACATTATCGCTGACATTGAACAGGCACTTGCTAAGGTTTAATAGAAAAATAATAAATCCACTTGTATTATGCAAGTGGATTTATTATTTTAATCTTTTTTATTATATAAAAGTTCGTCGGGAAGATCGTTCCAAAGTTCTGTTCTTGTTTTATTGTTTCTTAACTTTTCAATTACTTTTATATCAGGGTCGGGATAGATGGTAAAATCATCTTCCTCTCCTATTTCTGCACGAATAGGAAAAGCAAGTATCTCTGTATCTAACGAAAACTGTGCATCTATGCCCTCTTTATTGCCTCTCGCATCAAGACGTATCCATTTGCTATATTCTTTTACAAAAACACCATTAAGTCCGTGATATACAAGAACAGGCGATGTTTCGTTGCCAAAATTGATTTTCTGATAGCAAACTCCCGCGGGTATACCTTTTAAACGCAATAACGCAGCCAAAAGATGAGATTTTGCAAAGCAAATTCCGTGTTTATTTTCAAGAACTTCTGATGCAGAACAGGTTATTTTATCTTCATTTATATCTGCCGAATGAGAAATGTTATCTCTTACATATTCGTATGCTGATTTTATGTATTCTGTTTCATTATCTGATTTTTTGTATAATAAATCTGAAAGTTCTGTGATTTTCTCGTTAGTATAATCAATCACATCGTCTTCTTTTAAATATTCATTTATATCATCTGTAAATAAAGTTATATTCATATCTTCCTCCATATAAAATTTATATTTTAGAAAATTATACCAAAAATCATAATAAAAGTCAATAAAAAATCCACCCTGATTTTACAGAGTGGATTTGTATTTTATTCAGCGTCTTCGGGCATTTCCCAGTTATGATAAACATTCTGAACATCATCGTTATCTTCAAGATGTTCGAGAAGAAGATTCATTTTCTTTATAAGTTCTTCATCTGTGAGTGCTGTATATGTTGAAGGAATCTGTTCGATTTCGGCAGAAAGAAGTTTGTACCCCTTTGCTTCAAGTCCTTCACGAACTGCTGAAAAATCAGAAGGCTCTGTTGTAACTTCGAATGCGCCATCTTCAGATGAAAGGTCAGAAGCACCAAGGTCAAACGCGTCTTCCATGATTTTTTCTTCGTCAACGCCTTCGCTGTCAACGATAATCATTCCCTTTGTTGAGAACATAAATGATACACAACCCGATGTTCCCATATTTCCTCCGAATTTATCAAAGAAATGACGTACATCTGCAGCAGTTCTGTTTTTATTGTCTGTAAGACATTCAACGATAACCGCAACTCCGCCGGGACCGTAGCCTTCATAAACGTTTTCTTCATAGTTTGTTTTATCGCCTTCGCCTGCGGCTTTTTTGATTACTCTTTCGATGTTATCGTTAGGTACATTATTAGATTTAGCCTTTGAAATAAGGTCACGGAGCTTACTGTTTGAGTTAGGGTCTGCCCCTCCCTCTTTAACTGCAACCATTATTTCTCTTCCGATTTTTGTAAAAACTTTTGCTCTTGCGCCATCGGTTGCTTCTTTCTTTCTTTTAATTGTACTCCATTTTGAATGTCCTGACATAAAAATCTCTCCTTCAAAAATTATTCTTCTATATTCCAGATGATTTCAAAAATCTCATCTATTCTTTGCTTATTTCCGATAAGATGAAGATAACCAAAAAGACTTTCGATAGCTGTCGCCTTATGGTATTCAATAGGATTTGAGCTTTTAGGAACAGTATTCCCTGTTGCGTTTCTTCCTCTTTTCAAAACCCCTTCTTCATCAGAATTCAAAACAGGAAGAATAAGATCAAATGCTTTTGCCTGATAACTTGCCCTGACTTTTTTTACAGCAAGCGCATGTAATTTTCCGACAGGCATATTAGCCGTTAAAACGAGTTTCTCTCTGACAAGTTGTTCGTAAACACCATCGCCGAGAAAAGCAAGTGTCAACGGACTATACTGCATAGCATCGCGCTTTTCCATAGGTTTCTTCTCTCCATAAATTAGCTGAGATAATCAAAGCGGAAACCGAATATATCAACGGTATCACCATCTTTAATTCCCATTTCTTCAAGTTTATCAATAATTCCGCTCGTTCTTAATGTAAGCTGGAAATACTGCAACGATTCATAATCGTCCATATTGAGATTACGCATAATATATTCGAGCCAAGGTGCATCAATATAATATACATTATCAGAAAATTCTACTTCAAATCTTCTGTCAGCACCGACCGCCTCTTCAAGTTCCTGCTGTGACATAGGTTCGGGAGTGTACTGTTTTATAGGAGGCAATTCTTTAAGTTCTGAATAAACAGCAGAAATAAGCTCCTTTGTTCCCATTGTTGTTGCAGCCGAAATTTCAAAAAACTGCAATCCCTGTTCTTCGATGAAAGCTCTGAATTCCGCTATCTGTTCAGGATCAGCAACATCACATTTATTTGCAGCAACAATCTGTGGTCTGTCCGCAAGTTCTTCGCTGAAATTGCGAAGCTCCCTATTTATGATTTCAAAATCTTCTTTAGGATCTCTTCCTTCAATGCCTGATACATCTATAACATGAACTATAAGGCGACATCTGTCTACATGACGCAAAAATTCGTGTCCAAGGCCTATTCCTTCACTCGCACCTTCGATAAGACCGGGAATATCTGCCATAACAAATGAATTTCCTTCGCTTATCTTAACAACTCCGAGAACGGGAGTAAGAGTTGTGAAATGATAATTTGCAATTTTAGGTTTTGCCGCACTCACAACAGATATGAGGCTTGATTTTCCTACATTGGGGAATCCTACAAGTCCTACATCAGCAAGGAGTTTAAGTTCAAGTTCAACCTCGAACTTTTCGCCTGGAAACCCTGGTTTTGCAAATCGTGGAATCTGTCTTGTAGGTGTTGCAAATCTTGCGTTACCTTTTCCACCTTTCCCACCTTTTGCAAGAACTTTAGGTTCGTCTGTGGAAATATCCGCCATAATTCTGCCTGTATTGGCATCCTTTATTAAAGTTCCTCTTGGAACGCGGACAATAAGATCTTCTGCGTTTCTGCCTGTGCAGTTTCTCGAACTTCCGTTATCACCATTCTTAGCAATATATTTCTTTTTATATTTAAAATCTATGAGGGTTGAAATATTATCATCGGGTACGAAAACAACATCTCCGCCCTTGCCGCCATCACCGCCGTCAGGTCCGCCTGATGCTACATATTTTTCACGATGGAAAGAAACAGCACCATCTCCGCCTTTTCCTGCAGAAATAATAATTCTGGCCTTATCTGCAAACATTTCAACGCCTCCTTCAAAATAAAATAAACAATGCAAAAGGGGTAGAAAATCTACCCCTTAAATTCATAACCGTATGAATTAGTCAGCATATACGCTAACCTTTTTTCTATCTCTGCCGAGACGTTCAAATTTAACCCTACCGCTTACCATAGCGAAAAGTGTGTCATCTGAACCTATTCCGACATTTTCACCGGGATGAATATGTGTGCCTCTCTGACGAACGAGAATATTGCCAGCAAGAACATACTGACCGTCAGCTCTCTTTACGCCGAGACGCTTGGATTCAGAGTCACGACCGTTTTTGGTCGAACCCATACCCTTCTTATGTGCCATTGATAAACACCTCCGAAAATGTGATGTACAAAGCGAATCACGCCTTGGTTGTTAATCTTACTTATGCATTGATTGATTCGATACGAACCTGTGTGTAGGGCTGTCTGTGACCCTGCTTTCTCTTTTCACCCTTCTTAGGCTTGTAAGTGAAAACAACGACTTTCTTAGCCTTACCGTTTTTGAGAGCCTTTGCCTTTACTGTTGCACCTGATACATAGGGCTTACCTACTGTAACAGCGCTGTCGTTGTTAACAAGAACAACTTTGTCAAAGGTTACATCAGCGTCAGCTTCAACATCAAGCTTTTCAACAAAGATTACATCGCCTTCATTTACCTGATACTGCTTTCCGCCTGTTTCAATAACTGCGTACATTTATGTGGCACCTGCCTTTTCTTTAAAACTCGCTATCTGCGGCGGGTATCATAAATACCACTTCAACAGCCTACGATACGCGGCTTAATCATTTTATCATAATATTATTGTGTTGTCAATAGTTTTTTTGAATATTTTTCATATTTTTCGTCGTTTATTTTTATAACAATTGACTGTTTTCCAAGTTGTTCCCAGCGTTCGAGAAAATCCTTTTTGCGATATGCAACAATTTTCATTTTGTTGTTAGGATCGGAAAAATAGAATCTTTCGTTGTCATATCCGCAAAGAATAAGTGAATGTGAATTTTTCGGCCAACAGAATTCTTCGCCAGTTGTTTCTAAAGTCCATTTGTTAGAGTCTATATATTGCAATGCAACCATATTGGATGATGCCCATACCTGAATAGGCATTCCCGCTCTGATAAGTGCTTCGAGATCTTCTGCACAAAGATCTTCAAGAATAATCGCTTCGTATTTATATCCTCTGTCATCAAAAAAATCATTCAAAGATTTTTCGATCACTGTATTATAACAACCAAATCCCGTTTTTTTAGGGTTACCTACGAAGGTTTCATAAGGATCAGGACCTGTTCTTTGTCTGCCATTATCAGAATATGTAAAACGATTGCTTCTAGGAAGATAATTATCACAAAGTTCTAATTTATCGACTTTGATTCCTATGTAATTCAGGTACGCTGTTGCGGAAGTTATTTCGCAGCCGTTCGGAAGTTCGGGATACTGATTCACAACAGGAACATCCAACTGTATCTTTCCAAAACGAGATTTAGGTTTTCTATACCCTTCTGACAGTAAAATTATTTCCTCATCAGAAAGTTGTCTTACAGCAGTAAGTTCATCATCTCCGTACTCCCGTGTTGATGACATAAGACTATCGGCATAAGCACTCGAAATTATCATCGAAAGTAAACTTACAACAAAAGCAAACTCAATCGATATAATCACAAATGTATTTCGCACATCAACACCTCCTACCTGTTCGGACATCTCTGAACTCTAATTATTATATCACAATTTGGCTATATATATCAAGTAGGGTATACTTTTTCTTGACATTAACGCTTTAATATGATATATTAAATTTGTATTTTTTTGTAAAAAGGAGTGATGTTCTTTGATAAAACTTGATAAAATATCATTCTCTTATGGAAAAACAAAAATACTTAATAACATCTCATTAACAGCAGAAACAGGAAAATGTATTGTAATAGCAGGTCCTAACGGTTCAGGCAAATCGACATTACTGTCCATTATTGCCGGTGCAAGAAAAGCATCTGACGGAAAAGTGGAAATCAGCGACAAAATTGGCTATGTTCCTCAAGGCATTGCTTTATTTGAAGATTTATCTGTAAAAGAAAATGTAAAGTTTTTTGCGGCAGTAAATAAAATAAAGGTATCCGATTTGAATAAACTCCCTTTTAACCTTACACCGATTGCAAATAAAAAAGTATCAAAACTTTCAACAGGTATGAAAAAAAGAGTATCTATAGTTTGTGCTCTGGTATCAGACCCTTATGTGATTATTCTCGATGAACCTTGTGCGGCACTCGATATAATTTATCGTGACGAACTTTTGGAATTGATAAACGAACTCAAAAACAACGGAAAAACAATAATTTATGTAGGTCATGATTTTAACGAAATTTCACGCATATATGACACTTTATTATTGATAAAAAACGGCAATGCCGTATTTTATAAAACCAAAGATGAGCTTCCTTCTTCTTCTGATGAACTTGAAGAATATGTAAGAAAAGCTCTGATATCTTAGGAGGATGGAAAAATGGAAGAAATGACAAATCTTACCCCTAACGAAGAAACTCCTGATACAGTTGAAGAAAATGCTGTTACAGAAGAAGTTTCTTCAGTTGAGGAAACATCAGTAGCAAAAGAAACTCCTGTTGCAGAAGAAACTCCTGTTATTGAAGAACCTGTAACAGAAGTTCCTGTAACAGAAGTTCCTGTTACAGAAACAGTAACTCCCGAAGTTGTATACGCTGCAACTCCTGAAGTTGCAGAAACACCCAAGAAGAAAAACCTTGTTCCTCTTTTCGTAGGACTTGGTATTGCGATTCTTGTAATTGTCGCAGCCATTGTTATTGCAGTAAACAGAAACTATCTTTATGCTAAGATAGCTCCTGAAGCATACTCAATAAAGGCTGCCGAAAAAACTCTTTCTACTTTCGAAGACAGACTCGACAAAACACCCTTCGGAGTCGTATCAGATTTAAACGATGCGCTTATAAACGGTTCTGTTGGTGTAGGTGCTGAATTATCTACAGATGTTGACGGAGTAGAAGAATCTATCAATGTAGATTTTGAAGCAGCAAGAAATATTGAATCAAATGAAAACAAACTTTATCTTTCACTTGATTATATGGGTATTTCTGCTGATATAACTGCTTTTGCAAATGATAGCAGACTTATATTCTTCTCATCACTTTTTGATGACGAATATGGTATGAACTATGATAATCTTGCCTCAAGATTAAACGATAAGTTTGATTTAGGTATGTCTGATGAAGAAATTCAGATTTATCAGGATGAACTTGATGCCGCAAAAGCACAGTCAGACTTCAACATCATGGATTATGAAAAGAGTTTCCTTTCACTCCGTGATAAATTCCTTGAAACAATGAAGCCTGAAGTTCTGTATGAAAAGACAAATCTTCAGGGCGAAGAAGTAAAATGCATTGCTGTTAAATATACAGTTGAAAAGGAAGACGCTGTAGGACTTCTTAATGAATATCTCGAAATCATCAAGAATGATGAAGCAATAAAGGAAGCGATTAACCTTTATCCCAACGAATTTGGTTATTCTTCTTACGATGATGAAGAAGAATACACAAGTGCTTATGAAGGTTACCTCGCTGAACTCGAGAAAATGGTTGCTGATTTCGAAAAAGAATACAACGGAACTGTTCACATTGACCTTTATTCAAACACAAGTGGTAGTCTTGTAAAAGTTCTCGTTTACGGTGATGTTTCTATTTACGATGAATACTTTGAAGAAACTAAAACAGGATACTATTATACTGTTCTCGACCTCGGCAAAAAGCCTGAAAAGTCAGATCGTGCAACATTTGTTGTACACGCAAACGAAACAGGCACACCTGAAAACGAACCAGCTGTACTCACATTAGGCTATATCGAAAACGAAAATTCAGATTCAAAATATTCATCAGAAATTATGATGTCTGTTCTTGAAGAATCGTATTACGATGACGAAGAAACATATTTTGAAACAATTAACTTTGTTACTGATTATGATAAATCAACTGAAGAAATAACCTGCAAAGCGTCTTATGAATCTGAACTTAATGAAGAATATGGTTATGAACCCGAAGATTTTTCTTTCAAAGGTAAGCTTAACAGAAACGCTGATGGTTCAAAGCTTGAATTCAACGATATTATCGTTGATGAATACAGCGATGTAAGACTTGATCTCGATATAAATATTTCTAAAAAAGCAGATGTTGTTGCTCCGGAAGATTATAAGGAACTTGATGATTGGACAGAGGAAGACATAGAAAATATGACTTCAGGACTTGAAAACTTTATTATGAAACTTGTTTACGGAAATCAGGATTTTTAATTAATAAGGAGCGTTTAAATTGAATATAATTGCTTTGCTCAGAAAAAACGGATTGTTGTTTTTGAAAAGCTCAGTAATTTCTGTTATCGTTTCTATCGTATTTGCGGCAGGCTGTTTGCTTGCCGCAAATACTTTATCGGACAGAAATGCAAGAGAATATACAAAACTAAAAATCGCCGTTGTCAACAACGACACGAGCGATAGTTCGGCGTTGGCTGTAAAAATTCTTACAAATTCTGTCAAATCTCTCAATGCAGTTCTTTCGATGTCTGTTATGGATGAAAACAAAGCCTTCAATGAAATCGAAAACGGCAATATCAACGGAATTCTCGTAATTCCCGATGGCGCAATTGAGGGTTATCTTTATGGAAATGATATTCCTATGACATTCTACATATCAGACTCTTCTCCTTATGAACACATTATACTTAAACAAATCGGTGAAACAGGAAGAAAAATGCTTTCTTCCGGCCGTTCAGGGACATATACCGTTCAGAGAATAATGTACGAAAAGGGAAATATAGATAAATACAACGAGATTTCAGATAGAATAAACACCACTTTACTCTCAAAAACTCTTGGTGCATACAGTGATATGACAATATGGAAAAATATCAATTTAGGCGGTGCTGTAGTTCCTCTTGTTCCTCATCATATTCTCTGCTTTTTTGCGTTTTTTATGTTATGTTCAGTTTCATTGTGGGGTAAATTTATTCTGAATGATTCTTCCCCCTCTATACTTCAAAGAATGTTCTGTTCTAAAATAAATCCATTCGAAATTGTTATATCAAAAGCAATATATGTTTTTTTATTCAACGTTATTGTTACTGTCCTCTTCTTTTTATCAAGCAAACTTTTATCGCATACAGATATACGCTTTAATTTATTGTGTATTGCAGTTACATCATTATTTTTAAGCACACTCTCTGTATGTATGTTTGTTATAATAGGCAAAAATTCTTCGTTTATAATTTCTGCCGTTTCGATTCTCGGAATTATACTTGGTGGCGGAATCATCCCTGTTTCACTCATTCCATCATCACTTGCAAACATTGGCGAATTTTTCCCAAACAGGCTTATTTATATGGTTTTATCAACTATTTATACAAACGAACATAACGTTTCCTATATTGCTATAATGTCAGTTCTTTCTATTGTTTTTGTAATTTTATCTGCATTATATCTAAAAAGAAAATCTCTTTTCGAGGAGGATGAAATATGACAACATTTTTTCTTTCCTTAAAAAGACTTGTGTTTTCGAAAGGTTTTATATTATCGCTTCTTATTCTTCCGATGATTCTTATAATAACATCTGTAGGATTCAAGAACTCCGAAAACAAAACCATTGCAAAAGCAGGTATATTCTTTGAAACATCTGATGATATTATATATTTCGAAAAACTTATCGAAAATGATAATTTTATTATAGTTAATTCTTATGAAGAACTTGAAAAATCTGTTGCAAACGGAAAACTTGATTGCGGGTTTAAAATAAGTAAAGATTTCGGTGAATTACTTGAAAAAGTAAAACTCGATGAGTCAATAGAAGTAATCACGACTGAACGAAGCGAAATGGCACCTTTTTTTACCCAGGAAATAACTGCATACACTGCGGATGTTTCTGTTCCTTATATAAGTGCCAAAATGCTTGATACAAGTGGTGAAACAAATCTTTCTTATGACGAAATTTTGAAAGATGTAAAAATCAAATACGAAAAATCTATTTCAGAAGAAAGTGTTATATTTGAATTCAAGGAAATATCGGGAAAATCTGTTGAAAGTGAAGGTTCTTTATACACTCCCGTCATCAAAGGACTTATCGCTATAATCTTATTTGTTTTTTCACTTGTATCTGTTGAACAGATCTCAGATAAAACTGTAATATCAGTTTCAGAAAGAATAAATAATAAAAATTCTGAATTACATATATACATTCCTTTCGGAATATCGTTTACATTATGTATTCTGATTTCATCAGGAATAGGAATTTTTATTTCCGATATGATAATGCCTATGAATATAAATATAGCAGAACTTATACTACACATATTTGTATATTCAATTCTGCTTTTAGGAATATCATTTCTGATTTCATCGTTTGTTCGTAATATTTCGATAATCAACGCATTGATTGCCCCTATCTTAACTGTTTCGGCAATAATATGCCCTATTTTTACAGATATAAGAGATACTAATGTATTCTTTCAGGGACTTTTCTTTATATGTCCACCGTGTTATCTATTCGGATACGAAGAAAATATAATTCTTTTTTCGATAATTTCTATTTTTGTTTTTGTTATAGGTTGTTTTTCTATATTTATAAGTAGAAAGAAAGCATCTTAATAGCCATATATTTGTTTATAATTTTATTAGCTTTTACATTTTTTGATATTGACATTTATTTGTCAGTGTGTTATACTTTAACAAGTTAAAGTTTGATATTCAAAAAACTTTAAAGCATTAAAGTGTAAAGGGGAACCAATTATGATTCTATGGGCAATTCTTATTTGTTACATTCTCGTAATGATAGGAATAGGTATTTATTGTGCAAAAAAATTAAATAATGTAAAAGATTTTGTTCTCGGTGGACGTTCAGTAGGAGCTTGGTTTACAGCATTCGCTTTCGGAACTTCTTACTTCTCAGCCGTAATCTTTATTGGATATGCAGGTCAGTTTGGTTGGAAATATGGCGTTGCATCAACCTGGATTGGTATAGGTAACGCAGTTATAGGAAGTCTTATCGCATGGCTTCTTCTCGGAAGAAGAACGAGAATTATGACAAAACATCTTGATTGTTCTACTATGCCTGAATTCTTCGAAAAGAGATACAATTCAAAATCTCTAAAAATAGTTTCAGCCGCAATAGTATTTATATTCCTCATCCCTTATACAGCGTCGGTTTATAACGGACTTTCAAGACTTTTTGAACAGGCTTTCCGTATTGATTATTCTATATGCATTATAGCAATGGCGGTTCTTACTGCGATATATGTTATTCTTGGTGGATACAAAGCAACAGCAATCAATGATTTCATTCAGGGCATTATAATGCTCGTAGGCATTGCGATGGTTGTTATTCTTATAGTAGATGCCAAGGGCGGACTTACAGACGCTCTTGAAGCTCTCGGAAACATTCCTGATGAAAACGGAAACCTCAACTCATACAACTCTGTATTCGGTCCTAACAAAGCAGACCTTTTAGGTGTTGTAATACTTACATCTCTCGGAACATGGGGCCTTCCTCAGATGGCAACAAAGTTCTATGCCATTAAGGATGACGCTGCTATAAAACGCGGAACTGTAATCTCAACATTATTTGCGGTTGTTGTTGCAGGCGGTTCTTACTTTATGGGTGGTTTCGGAAGACTTTTTGTCAACGCTGAAGATATTACAATCAACGGCAAAATTTCTTATGACGAAATTGTTCCTACAATGCTCAACGAAACATTACCCGAAGTTCTTATCGGAATAGTTGTTGTTCTCGTTCTTTCAGCATCTATGTCAACACTTTCATCTCTCGTTCTCACATCATCATCTACTCTTACAATAGATATGATAAAGCCATTTACAAAGGGTAAAATGGATGATAAGAAACAGGTTCTTGTAATGAGATTACTTATAGCTGTATTCCTTATTATTTCAGTTGTAATCGCTCTTAACAAAAATACATATATCACAACACTTATGTCAATCTCATGGGGTGCACTCGCTGGATCGTTCATAGCTCCTTACCTCTATGGTCTTTTCTCAAAGAAAATCACAAAACCTGCCGTTTGGGTGAGTTTTGTATCAGGTGTAGGAATTACTGTTGTTCATATGTTCGTATTCACATTTGGTGGACGCGGAGGCACATTACTTGGATTCTCACTCGCTTCCCCTATCAATGCAGGTGCATTCGCAATGATATTCGGACTTATCATCGTTCCTATCGTAAGCCTTTTCACAAAACAGAAAGATTCAGACAAGGAATATACTGAAAAGATTTTTACAGAATGTTTTGATAAATAGAACCCTCACTTAATAAAAAATCACCTTGAATTTTAAATTCAAGGTGATTTTTTTATTTCAGATATTCATCAAGCAATTTATAAATCTGCTCTTTATCCTCTTTACCGATAAACCGATTTGCTCTTACCTTCTGATAAATTTCTTCATAATTCCCTTTTGCACCATTTTTCAAAAGCATTTCAAAGCCTTCAGGCGTATGAAGAGAATTTTCAGCCAGACAGACAAGGGCTGTCTTTCCGTTATTATCAGTAGCGTTTATATCAACTCCATTTTCAAGTATAACGGGCATAATATCATATATTTCGCCATCTCCAATTCTTCCTTCGCAGATATACATCAACAGATTTTTACCATTTCTATCTGTTATGGTTACATCAGCACCGTTCTCGATAAGAAGTAAAGACAGTTCGTATCTGAATCCCATATTACTCATAGAGTCATCGATGGCGTAAAACAAAGCAGTTTTTCCAGATTCATCAACTACATTAACATCACAACCTGCATCTGTAAGTATTCTGACCATTTCAACGCCATCTTCACGATAATAGTTTTCGCAAGCATGAATAAGTGCGGTTTTGCCTTTATTATCTACCGCATTAACATCTGCACCATTTTCTACAAGCCATAAAACATTTTCATATCCATCGCCTGTCATACAGCTATACATCAAAGCAGTTTTTCCTTGGTTATCGATTTTATTGATTTCTGCATCATATTGTTTTAAAATGTCAAAAACCTTATAATAAGCATTCTCTGCTGCATACATAAGAGGAGTTTTCCCATCTTTGTCAGCAGAATTGACATCTATTCCGTTTGAAAGAAGTATCTCTGTTATCTCGGGACTTCCTGTTACAGAAAAAGAATAATGCAAGGCATTTTTGCCATCTTTATCAACTGCTTTAACGTCGACGCCATTATCTATAAGATAGTTTACATTACTTATCATCTTATCAAAATCGTTACCAAAGGGAATAAAATCAACAACCTCATACATAAGAACTGTTGTTCCGTTTTCGTCAACAACAGTCACATCGGCACCATTTTCTATAAGCAACGAAACAATATTATGATGACGATTTTCAGCAGCGTTAAGTATTGGTGGTTTCCCATTGTTTCCGATATGATTTACATCAGCACCATACTCGATAAGAATTTTTGCCGAATCATAGTATGGCGTTCTATGTTTATTAAGACAACACATAGCCGAAAGAGGAGTATCTTCGCCTTCTTCAGCTTTATAATTACCACGCGTCATAATGTAATTACTATCAACTTCTGCGCCATTTTTTAGTTCATTCAAAAGTTTATTATACCCTTCTTCATCTTCTGAAGTTGCATAGGATATAAGAGAATTATTATTGAAACTTATTTTATTAACTATTGAAAATCCTGTAAAAGCAACAACAGAAAGAACTGCTAAAATACCGATTATTCCTAAAACAAGAAAAACTATTCCCAACGGCTTTACAACTTTGGTTTTTGTATTTTTACCGACAACAGATAAAGTGATACCTGTTCCTAAAGTACCAAGACCTATCAAAAAACAAACTATAAGAATTATGATTATAGTAACTATTATAAAAACCATAAACAGAAACAAGGGCAATCCCAGTGCCATATAATAATCTTCCTTTCTATAATCAAATAAAAGATGTTTGAACAAATCAAACATCTTTTATTATTTTAAAGTAATATTTCTTTGGGATCAAACGACCATTTGAGTTCGTCTATATCATATCTTTCGCCATTGATATACATTTCATCTTCAATACCATCGCCTGTTGTATCCTTAAAGGTAACAACAAAATCTTTTGAGTTTACATCCATCGGGAAATGATTATATTTTACAGATTTATATCCTGTAGGTTTAAACATTATTCCAAACACTTCAAAATCCATATCATTGGGTTCAATATAAACTCTTGTACTACCATTCTGCTGATTCTGAATATTCATAACAACATATCTGTAAATTCCTGATTGGGAAGTTCCTGTAAGTGTGATTTCATCAACTGTTTTTGTAATGAATATATTTGTTACAGCAAAGAAAGCAAGTGCACCAAGAATGTATCCTATAAGGAGAATTGTTCCGAAAACCGTCTTTACCCCTTCTGAAGCACCACTACAGAAAAACGCTGTAAGAGATACAAACATAGGAGGAATTACAACCCACCAATTACCTATATTAAGATAAAGAACAAACACCATGCAAAACATAAGCAGAATGGAAAGAATAGCTGTAAGAACTCTCTCTCTTGTCCAGAAAATAAGGACAAGGAATAACACGCTTCCGCCTACATATAATATCAAGTATTTCATATTGCTGCCTATTGAAGTATCGTAAAAGAACGACTTATACCCAATCCATGCAACAAGAACAAGATAAAGATATTCAAAAAGCGCAACCGCCCTCTGAAGCCATCTGTTTTTGAGTATTTCCATAGTCAATTTCCTCCGCCCAAGATTTACTAATAACAGTATATCACACTAAAATATAAAAATCAATTACAGACTGGTTACAATTTGAAAACAAAAGACGGTATGATTGTAACCATACCGTCATATATTTGTTTAATTTTAAATTAAGCCTTGTTAACTGAACCGAAAAGTTCCATCTTTTCCTTAACTGTAGCCTTGATAGCTTCAAATCCGGGAGCGAGGAGTTTTCTGGGGTCAAATCCCTTGCCCTGAAGGTCCTTACCGTCTTCAACATACTTTCTTGTTGCAGCCTGGAATGCAAGCTGACATTCTGTATTAACATTGATCTTCGCAACACCGAGTGAAATTGCCTTCTTGATCATATCTTCAGGGATACCTGTACCACCATGAAGAACGAGAGGCATATCGCCAACCTTTTCCTTAACTGCTGCAAGTGTTTCAAATGAAAGACCAGCCCAGTTTTCAGGATATTTACCATGGATGTTACCGATACCAGCAGCGAGCATTGTTACGCCGAGGTCTGCAATCATCTTGCATTCATCAGGATCAGCACATTCACCTGCACCAACAACGCCGTCTTCTTCACCACCGATTGAACCAACTTCCGCTTCGATTGAAAGTCCCTTATCATTGCAGATGCCAACAAGTTCCTTTGTCTTTGCAACATTTTCATCGATAGGGTAATGTGAACCGTCAAACATTACTGATGAAAATCCTGCTTCGATACAAGCCTTTGCACCTTCGTATGAACCGTGGTCAAGGTGAAGAGCAACAGGAACTGTAATTCCGAGTTCTTCGAGCATACCGTTAACCATACCAACTACTGTCTTGTATCCACACATATACTTTCCTGCGCCCTCAGATACACCGAGAATAACGGGAGATTTAAGTTCTTCAGCTGTAAGAAGGATAGCCTTTGTCCATTCAAGGTTATTGATATTGAACTGACCTACGGCATATTTGCCTTCTCTTGCTTTTGTAAGCATTTCCTTTGCTGATACTAACATAATTTTATACCTCCATAAAATAAATCATAAGGGTCATCCCTTTAAATAACATGTCAATATTTTAACATATTTTTCAAGTGATTGCAATAGATTGTAAGAATGTAAACAGAAAATTTACAATATTTATTTCAGTTTCTTCACATTGTCCATACAATCAACTACCTCATCATAATCAGGCATTGACTTTATTCCGCCGTATTTTGCCGATGTAAGAGCGCCACAAGCGTTTGCAAAATCAGCAAATTCGATATAATCGCGTATTGTCATATCAGCAAAATCCTTTTCGCTTTCAGACAGTTTATAGAGGAATGCGCCAAAGAAACTATCTCCTGCACCAAGCGTATCAATTACATTAACATCGTATGTAGGTAAAACTTCTATTCCGCCTTTTCCTGCAACTATACATCCTCTGGGGCCTTGTGTAACTATAACGACTTTGACACCCATTTTTATGAGAACTGCTATTCCCTGTATAAGTTTTTCGCTATCAGTGAGCATACGCATTTCATCTTCTGAAAGTTTAAGAATGTCAACATATTGAAGAACACTCTTCATAGCATCGATAGCGCTTTCTTCTGATGTCCATAAACTTTCACGATAATTGGGGTCATAAGATATAATCTTCCCTTTTGATTTTGCGTATTCAACTGCTCTTGTAACTGCAGATCTTGATGGTTCATCCGTAAGAGAAAGTGAACCAAAATGGAAAATTTCACAATTATCAATAAGGTTAAAATCAACCTCAGAATAGTTTATGAGAGTATCTGCCCCGGGATTTCTATAAAAATTGTAAGTTCTCTTTCCCTCTTCGTCAGCCCCGATAAAAGCAAGTGTTGTTGCTGCTTTTTCGTCTATTATAAGTCCCTTGGCGTTGACATTGTTTTCGGCAAACATTTCTTTAAGAAACATTCCAAACTTATCCTTACCGACTTTCCCGATAAAACCACAGTCGCCACCGAGTTTACTTGCCTGAACAGCAACATTGGCAGGAGAACCACCTGCATTCTGCTGAACAACATTCTTTTCCCCTTCGACTTCTATAGGAGTAAAGTCTATAAGAACTTCACCCATTGCAATTATTTTTGGCATTTTATCATCTCCAGAACATAATCAACTTAATTATATTATATATCATAACATTTTTTTGTCAACACTCACAAGAAATTTTGTGTATATTGCATTTGTATTTTCAAATAATTTTAAAGAGGTGTCTGTATGAATTTTCTAAATTTGCTTTTTCCTGTAATTTCTGGCTTACTTACAGCTTTTTCGTTTACTTCGGATAAAAATGTTTTCATAGTATTTTTATCGCTTATACCATTGTTTTATTCAGTAAGGAGAACTAAAAGAAAATTTCTTAATATGTTTATATATGCGAGTGTCTTACATTTGTCATCTGCATCATGGATTGTAAACGCAACCGAATTTCTTCCATTCGAAAAAGAAATTAATTTTATCTTTCTTTTATTATTCCTTATTGTTATAGCAGTTGTTCAGGGGCTGATAATTTCTTTTCCTTTCTTATTCTGGGAAAATATCAGAAAAAATGATATTACCGACGTATTTTCGTTTTCAGCACTATATATACTGGGAGAATTCATTCAGGAATATATCCCGTATATATCTTTCCCCTGGGTAAGACTTTCTGCCATTGTCGCACAAAAAGAACTTTTCATTCAAAGCGCTTCCCTTTTAGGAGGATTGTTTGTATCATTTATTATAGTTGCAATAAATGGATTTATTTGTATTACTCTTGAAAATATATTTTCAAAAAAACAAATTTGTCCTCCGCTAATGTGTCTTTCGTTGATAATCTGTTTCAACACAGTTTTTGGCATTATAAGAATAAATACCATAAAACACGAAAAAAACAGCGCAGTTTTACTCGTTCAGGGAAATTTTTCAGGTGAAGAAAAAAGAACATCGGATAAAAATGAAATCACCGGGAAATATCTGAGGCTTTCGTATAATAATCTTTCGCCTGATGTAAAACTTGTTATTTTCCCCGAAACCGCCATGCCGTTTTCTTTCAATGAACACAACGATGGAACAAAAACTGTTTCAAAATTTGCAACAAAAAACAATGTAACAATAATTACGGGAATATGCACTTATAAAGACGAAAAACTCTTTAATTCAGCAGTAGCATTTTATCCTGACGGAAATTTCTCTGATCCTTATTCGAAAAGAATCCTTGTTCCATTCGGAGAAAAGATATTGTTTTATGATACACTTTTAAAAATCATGCCTGATGTATTCGGTGAAATGTCTACATTTACGGAAGGAACAAGCCCGTTGCCCATAGAAACAGAAATCGGAAAAATCGGAGTTGTTATCTGTTATGAATCGATTTATCCGAGAATAGCAAGAAGTGAGGTAAGAAACAACGCTGAAATAATATCTATAATAAGCAACGACTCGTGGTTCGGAGAAAGCAATGCTATGTATCAGCACCACAATCACGCAATCCTACGGGCCGTTGAAAATAACAGATATGTTTTAAGAGTAAGCAGTACAGGGATCACATCAGTAATATCGCCGACAGGAGAAATCACAGACTACGCAGAACCTTTCGAAGAAAGAACACTGAAAGCAAATGTAACAGCTATAAAGAAAAGAAGTCTGTATTCAATAATCGGAGATATAATAATTATCCCGTCTGCAACCATTTTTGTATATTCGGTTATTTTATACTTCCTTCAAGGTAATAAGAAGCCTCCATATCCGCAACGCTAAGTGCAAAAGCGAGAGGATACATTTCAAAAGCTTTGCCTATACTGTTTTTATCTTCGATTCCTGAAAATCCCATATGATATCTTATAGCAAAAGCTTCCTCACGGGTAAGACGCATAAATCCGTTGATTATGTAAACAGATTTTTCTCCGTGGCCATAAGGCATCTGGTCATCAATAGCATAATAAGGGACTTTTTCCCATACGCCTGCTTCATTCTTTGCATTACGATAATCTGTTTTATAGAAATTTATCTTGCAGACATCGTGAAGCAAAGCAACTGTCGCAATAGTTGAATCTGAATAATTCATATTGTATACTTCTTTTGTGCGAGGTCTTTTAAGATAATCATCAAGGCATTTATAAACATTTATGCTATGTTCTACAAGTCCGCCTTCGTATGAACCGTGAAATCTTGTACTTGCGGGTGCTGTAAAGAAATCGCTATCGGAAGATAATAGATACTCAAGCATTTTATCCGCACCCTCGCGATTTATTTTTTCTTTGTAAATAGAGATAAACTCTTCTTTTAAAGACATATTATTTGTTCTCCTTTATTGTTGGTTTGTTATTACAATACCAATTATAACACAGCATGATATTATTTGCAAGTTTCTGGTGTGTTAATATTTACACACTTTATTTCGACAAAAAAATATGTTATAATCTCATTATACTAAAATGTAATGAGGAATAAAAAATGAAATACATTGTTTTTGACCTTGAATGGAATATGCCTTTTTCTGCTCAAAATATGGTTAAAGAGCCATCTATGCTGAGAGGAGAAATTTTTGAAATAGGTGCTGTCAAACTTGATGAGGATTTCAAAATCGAAGACAAATTCAAGGCTAATATAAAACCGACATATTACAAGAAAATGCACTATGCCGTTGCGAAACTGACGAAAATCAAAACCTCCGAACTAAATTCGTATCCAAAAACATTCAGACAGGTTTTTCTGGATTTCAAAAAATGGTGTGGAGAAGATTTTTCTTTTATAACCTGGGGAAATGATGATATACTCGTTCTTGAAGAAAATATAGTTATCCACGGATTTGACAAAGACTTCATACCTGAATGTTATGACCTTCAACTTATTTTTGATAACCAGATTACCAAAGAAAACAGACAGCATTCTTTATCAAGTGTTATAAAGCTTTTAGGAGAACCTGAATTTGACGCTCACGATGCATTGAATGATGCTATAAGTACCGCTTTTGTCTGTCACCATCTTGATATGAAAAATGGAATTTCAACATATTCTGAACTCATAGCCAAAAAAGAAGAAAAACAGAAAGCTAAAAATGAATTCACAAAGAAAAGTTATAAAAGCGCTTATTTTCTTCTTAAAGCAAAAGAAATCCGTAATTTCATCTGTGAAAACTGCAAAAAGCAACTGAGTTGCGGTAAATTTATTTCAAAATCAAGAAGTCAGAAACTATGCATTGTTGAATGTTCCTGCGGAAAGAAATATTTTGTAAGGGTAAGGATAAAAAGAAACGAAGACAAAACCTTACGCGGAAACAGAATGGTTTATGACCTCAACGAAACAAATCTCCAGTGTTACAACAATGCACTTGAAAAATCAAAGGCAGAATCTTCTCATGTTACCGTTTAAAACACAAATGCCGTGAAGAATAATCTTCACGGCATATTTTTTATAAAAGATTCTTCCTGAGCTCTTCTGCACTCTTTGAAGAAAGATAAGCAGGAGGAACATCAAATATAGTCTTGCAGCCTGTATCTCCTTCAGCATTCATTCTTGCTACAGCTCTTGCGTAGCAGACTATAACACTTGCGGTAAATTCAGGGTTTGAATCAAGCTGTAATCTATATTCAATAAGATGAGAATGTTCTTTTTCAACACCTGTCTTACCTGTTCTGATAACGAATCCTCCATGTGGCATTCCGCTATGATCTCTTAAAAGTTCTTCTTCTGAAATGAAGTTTACTGTTGTATCATAATCAGCGAAATAATTAGGCATTGTCTTGATTTCGTTTTCGATAGCAGCCTTATCGGCACCTTCTTCTGCAACAACATAGCAGAGTCTTGTATGCTTTTCACGGGTTGTAAGTTCGGGATTTTCACAGTTTCTTACTTTTTCAAGTGCTTCTGTAACAGGAACTGTATACTGCTTTGCATTCTTGACTCCCTTGATTCTTCTGATAGCATCAGAATGCCCCTGAGAAACACCTTTTCCCCAGAAAGTATAATCTTTTCCGTCAGGAAGAATAACATTTCCTAAAAGACGATTGAGTGAGAACATACCTGGATCCCAACCTATTGAGATAAACGCTGTCTTTCCGCCCTTTTTAGCAGCCGCATCAACATTTTCAAAGTGTTCGGGAATTTTTGCGTGAGTATCAAAACTATCAACGACATTGAAAAGTTCCGCAAACTGGGGTGTCTGCTGAGGAAGGTCGGTAGCGCTTCCTCCACACATAATCATAACATCTATATCGTTTGTCATATTTTTAGCATCGTCAACATTGTAAACCTTTGCAGTTTTTGAAAGAATGCTTACTGTTTCGGGATTTCTTCTTGTGAAAACAGCGACAACTTCCATATCAGGATTGTTCATTACCGCACATTCAACTGCTCTTCCGAGGTTTCCGTATCCCATTATTCCGAGTCTGATCATATATCTTCATTCTCCTTTAACAAAAATTATATTACTATAAAATTATATCACAAATGAAAGTTAATGTCAATATTCTTGCAAATAAAATACACAGAGGAATTTGCAAAAATTCTGCAAATTCCCCTATTCTATGTTATTTATTTATTACTTTCAACCATAAGTTGACAAATCTGTTTTGAAAGTTCGACAGGATTTTCAACCGAAATTCCTTCAATAAGAAGTGCTTGTGTATGAAGAAGTTTTGTATATTCCACAAGTTTATCCTTGTCTGTTTCATACAATTTCTGAAGAACAGGAAGTATATCGTGTTCGGGATTGATTTCAAGAACTTTTTCTGCCTTAACCTTATTTCCTGTAGGGCTTGGCATTCTGTTCATAATCTTTTCCATTTCAACAGTAAGAGAACCCGCTGATGTTATACATACAGGATGTGTTTTAAGACGCTGTGAAAGGCGCACTTCCTTTATGCTGTCAGAAATCTGTTCCTGCATGAATGTGAAGAGTTCCTTATATTCTTCTGATTTCTTCTGAAGTTCTTCCTTTTCGCCTTCTGTTTCGAGATCAAGATTTCCTGATGCTACCGAAACAAAATCTTTGCCTTCATAAGTTGCGAGAATCTGGATTGCAAATTCATCAACACTATCAAGGAAATAAAGAATTTCATATCCCTTATCAGCAAGAAGTTCTGCCTGAGGAAGAAGTTTTATTCTTTCAATGCTGTCGCCTGTTGCAAAATAGATATGTTTCTGTTCTTCCTTCATTCTTGAAACATATTCAGAAAGTGTTGTCATGCCATCGCCTGAGAATGACGAACGGAACATAATAAGGTCTTTGAGTTCTTCTTTATGAACACCAAACTCGCTGTAAACGCCGAATTTAAGTTGAAGTCCGAAATTGCTGAAGAATTTTTCATACTTTTCACGTTCATTCTTGAGCATTTTAGTAAGTTCGTTCTTTATTGTTATTTCAAGACTCTTTTCTATGAGTTTAAGTTGTCTGTCGTGCTGAAGCATTTCTCTGGAAATATTGAGACTTAAATCTTCGGAATCAACAAGACCCTTTACAAAACTGAAATGATCCGGAATGAGATCAGCACATCTTTCCATAATAAGAACGCCGTTTGAATAAAGTTGAAGCCCCTTTTCAAATTCCTTTGTATAGTAATCATAGGGTGCCATAGAAGGAATGAAGAGAAGTGCATCATAAGAAGCAGCACCTTCATTCTTGATATGCATTGATTTTATAGGTGCCTGATAGTCATAATACTTGTCGAGATAGAAATTTGTATAATCATCTTCAGTAAGTTCATTCTTATTCTTGCGCCAAAGAGGAACCATACTGTTAAGAGTCTGATTTTCAATATGTGTTTCGTATTCGTCATCAGTTCCGTCTTTAAGATGCTGATGTGCAACATCCATCTTGATAGGATAACGGATATAATCAGAATACTTCTTTACAAGACTCTGGATTTTTGACTGCTGAAGATAATCGCTGTATTTTTCATCCTCTAAATCTTCTTTGAGATAAAGAACTATATCAGAACCATTTGTTTCTTTTTCGGCAGGAACAACTTCGTATCCGTCAGCACCCTTTGAAGACCACATATAAGCCTCATCAGAGCCATAAGCCTTCGATGTTACAGTAACTTTATTAGCAACCATAAATGCCGAATAGAAACCTACACCAAACTGTCCGATGATATTAACATCATCGCCCGTTTCGTTTTCTTTCTTGAATGCAAGAGAACCACTCTTTGCGATAGTTCCGAGGTTATTTTCAAGTTCTTCTTTGGTCATACCTATTCCGTTATCGGATAATGTAATAGTTCTTGCCGCTTTATCAAGTTTGATATTTATAGCAAAATCATCTCTGTTAAGTGCGTTTCCTGAAGAAAGCGAATTGAAATACATTTTGTCAATCGCATCGCTCGCGTTTGAAATAAGTTCACGAAGGAAAATTTCCTTGTGAGTATAGATAGAGTTAATCATCATTTCAAGAAGTCTTTTAGACTCCGCTTTAAACTGTCTTTTTCCCATAATAATCTTCCTTTTCTTTCTTTTAGCACTCTACAAGATAGAGTGCTAAAACCAGTATAACATCACACGAATAAAAATCAAGCGATTTAATAAAAAATCTACATTTATTTTAAATCCTGTTCACATTCTGCGTTTTTCATAATAGTAATAACTTCTTCCATAAGGTCGATAGGTTTTATATCATTTATGATTTTTACGCTTATATAAGAATTCTTTTCCCTGCCGTTGAAAAGTACTCTTTTCTTATACCTTGAAAGAAGTGCTTTAAGTTGTGCTTCTTCGGCATAAGTGAGATAAAAGAGAATATTATCTCCTCTCTGGACAATTTCTGTAATGGTAAGCGAAATAGCTTTATTTCTCAGTAATGCAATACGAATAAGCCCCATTATAGCCTTAGGTGGTTTTCCGTAGCGGTCGGTAAATTCTTCTACAAGTTCATTTGCGTCTGTTTCATTCGAAACCGCAGCGATCTTACGATAAGCATCAAGACGCGCAGATGTGTTTTCTATATACCTTTCGGGAATATGCGCTTCAATCTGGATATCAACACGGCATTCCTTTGTATCTTTCGGAGGGGATTCTCCTTTTTGTTCGGCAATAGCCTCTGAAAGAAGTTTAAGATACATATCATATCCGACCGCTTCCATATGGCCATGTTGCTTTCCGCCCAAAATAGAACCCGCTCCTCTGATTTCAAGGTCACGGAGTGCTATTCTGAACCCGCTTCCAAATTGTGTAAACTCTCTTATAGCGTTAAGTCGTTTAGCAGCAATTTCTGTAAGAACCTTACCTCTTGTAAACATAAAATAAGCAAACGCTCTTCTGTTTGAACGCCCTACTCGTCCTCGAAGCTGATAAAGCTGTGAAAGTCCCATTCTGTCGGCATCTTCTATGATAAGAGTATTACAGTTAGGAACATCAACACCTGTTTCAATAAGAGTTGTGCATACCAGAATATCTATTTCGTGTTCTACAAGACTACGCCATACATCAGAAAGTTCTTCTTCACCTATCTTGCCATGTGCTATGCCTATTCTCACATCAGGTAGAAATTCTTTTATCTTAGCAGCGCAAAGTTCTATGGTATCTATTCTATTGTGAATATAGTAAACCTGACCGCCTCTGCGGAGTTCCTTTGAAATAGCCTGAATAATAATTCCCATATCCTGTTCTACGACATAAGTCTGAACGGGATACCTGTCCTGAGGGGCTTCTTCTATGACAGACATATCTCTTATACCACTCATAGCCATATTGAGTGTTCTGGGAATAGGTGTTGCCGAAAGAGTAAGAACATCTACCCCTGCAAACATTTCTTTGAACTTTTCCTTATGTGCTACACCGAATCGTTGTTCTTCGTCTATGACAACAAGTCCAAGATCCTTGAACTTTACATCCTTCTGAACGAGACGATGCGTTCCTATAATAAGGTCTATCTCTCCCTTTTCGAGTTTTTTTAGAATTTCTTTCTGTTGTTTCGGAGTTCTGAATCTCGAAAGAAGTTCTATATTTATCGGAAAATGCTCAAAGCGTTTAAGTGCTGTCTGATAGTGCTGCCAGGCAAGAACCGTTGTAGGAACAAGGATTGCACATTGTTTTCCGTCTTCAACACATTTGAACACTCCGCGGAATGCAACTTCTGTCTTCCCGAACCCTACATCTCCACAAAGAAGTCTGTCCATAGGGACATCTTTTTGCATATCCTTTTTAATTTCATCGATAGATTGAAGTTGATCATCTGTTTCGTCGTATTCAAAACGTTCATCGAAATCTCTCTGCATATCATCATCTTCAGGGAAAGCATACCCCTTTGTTGCAGCGCGTTTTGCATATAGAGCAATAAGTTCATCAGCCATATCCTTGACAGCAGATTTTACTCTTGACCTTGTTTTCTGCCATTCGGGTGATGAAAGTTTGTTGAGTTTAACGCTTGTATCATCTCGTGGACCTATATATCTTGAAATAAGGTCCATCTGTGTTACAGGAACATAAAGAACATCTGTTCCTGCATACTTGATTTTGATATAATCCTTTTCAACCCCGCTGACATCAAGTTTTACAATTCCATCAAAAGAGCCTATTCCATACATATTATGAACAACGAGATCACCCTTTGAAACATCTGAAAGAGATTTTATTTCTTCACCCTTCTTACGCTTTTTAAGTTTTCTGCGTGATGGAGAAAGTTGTGTCTGCGTTATGAGTGCTTGTTTTATATCAGGATATTCATATCCGCCTGATGTGCTGCCAGGCATAAGCATTACTCTTCCTGGTATAAGCACAGACTTTTCCGTTGCTATATCACAAGGGATATTTTCATCAAGAAGGTCGTTCTGAAGTATCTTTATCGTCTTTTCATTACCTGCAAGAAGTATCACAGAATATCCTCTCTTACAGTATGAAGAAAGGTCTTCTGTAAGTTGACGGAGTTCTCCTCCCCATCCTGAATTCTGAAAAGCGGTTACATTTATAATTTTCCTATAATGAACATCAATAGATGAACGAGCAAAAGTATCCAAAAATACCGACTTTTTATTATCCAGACAATGAGTAAATTCAGATACGCTGAGCATATATCCTTCAAGTCCTTTACAAAGTTCGTATCTTTCGAGAAGGATTTTTATATCCTCATTATACTGTGATACAATTCCCTTTGCTCTTTCGGTAATATTCTTTATTTCGCTTATACACACAATTCCGTTTATATAATCGAATATTGTTGCGGGAGTATCGGATATAACAAGGTATTTATCCCTTGAATTTAAAGTCACACCATTTCGGAGTTTATCAATATCTTCTGAAAATTTAGCCTTTATATCTTCTGCGTGTTTTCCTTTCAAACTATTTGAAAATTCTTCAATCTTTGAAATAAGTGTTTCTGTATCACACACAACTTCAATAGCAGGAGAAACAGAAATTTCGGGAATCTTTTCGTTTCGTCTTTGTGATTCAATATCGAAATATGAAATGCTGTCTATTGTATCTCCCCAGAATTCAATTCTTACAGGCATAGATGACTGAACAGGAAAGATATCAACAATAGAACCTCTTGCCGAAAACTGCGCTGCACCCTCAACCTTTTCATCGGCACGGGAATATCCTATTGAAACGAGTTTTGAAAGAAGTTCCTTGATTTCAATATCATCGCCCTGTTTTAAAGTTATGATGCTTTCGTTAAGACGTTCTTTTGAAATTGTTTTCTGAAGAGCAGCCTCTATACTTGCAGCAACAATTCTGCAATTACCTGATAAAAGTCTTGAAAGAACATCGAGTCTTCTATGTTCATATTCATAGGATGCACCTTCTATATCTGTAAAGACATAATCCTTTGCAGGATAGACAAGGCATATATTATCCCCTGCCATCTGATTTATGTCATCTGCAAAACGGGACGCTGTTGCCTCGTCTTCAGTTATTATAATCATCTGTTCTTCGGCAAGAGAAAAAGCAATCTGTGCTTTATGAACAGCCGAAACGCCCGTAACGAGAACAGGCAGGGTGTTTTCATCACAGGCTGTTTTAAGTTCCCGAAACTGCGGGAGACTTTCTATTGCACTTTTAAATAGATTCATATTTTACCTCTAATTATATTTATTCATCGCTTCATCAATCTTTTCGGAAACAATGAGTTCGACACACGAAACTGCGTTATCAAGAGCGGGAGAAAGGTCTTCATATTCCTCCTTCTTGAAACGCGAAAGAACCCAGTCGGCAAGATCCATAGCAGGATTTGGCTTTTCACCCACTCCGATTTTAACTCTTGGAAAATCATCCTTACCTGTAAGATATATGATATTCTTTATTCCGTTATGACCGCCATCGCTTCCCTTTCTTCTTACACGGAGTTTAGAAATCGGGAGTGAAATATCATCATAAAGAACTATCACTTTTTCTGAAGGGATTTTATAGAATTCCATAGCCTCAACAACCGCCTGACCGCTTAAATTCATAAATGTTGTCGGCTTTATGACAAGGCATCTCTTTCCTGAAAGCATAACCTCTCCGCAAAGAGATTTGAATTTTATCTTCTTGATATCAAATTTATGCTTTGATGCAAGTCTGTCAACAGCCATAAAGCCTGCATTATGACGCGTTCCTTCATACTGCGTTCCGACATTGCCGAGACCGACTATAAGATACTCGACATTTCCCGTAGGTGTGGGATTATTATTTTCTATTTTTTTGAAAAGATCAAAAATATCACTCATTTTAATTCTCCTTTATGAATAAAGCACTTTAACCCCATACCTTGACGGAATGGGGGTCTTTGTTTTTATAAAATAAAACATCTGTGTCATTATAACACAGATGTTTTTAAATTGCAAGGTTGTACTTTATTATTTCTTCTTATAATTTTCGAGTTTTCTGTCGGCAAAGCCTTCGATTATTCTCATATTTCCTCTTTCGATACCGAGTGCGCCGTTGGGAACATCCTTTGTTATTGTGCTTCCTGCGGCAGTGTACGCTCCGTCGCCCACACTTACGGGTGCTATGAGGTTTGTGTTACAGCCGATGAATGCGTTATCGCCTATGGTTGTTCTTGCTTTTTTGACTCCGTCGTAGTTTACTGTTACTACGCCACAACCGAAGTTGACATGTTTTCCGACATCGCTGTCGCCTATATATGTAAGATGAGCGATTGATGTTCTGTCGTCGATTATAGAATTCTTGACTTCGACAAAATCGCCTATCTTTACGCCGTTCTTTATTGTGCTGTTAGGACGGATATGAACGAATGGTCCTATCTTTGTGTCATCGCCTATGAATGAGTCATAAGCCTGAACGGAATTTAAAACAGTCCCGTTTCCTACCATACATTCGCTGATAAGGGAGTTAGGACCTATCACGCAATCGTGTCCTATGATTGTTTTGCCTTCAATAATTGTTCCCTGACGGATTGTTGTTCCTGAGCCGATTTTTACATCTTTTCCGATAGAAACGCCGTCAAGGCAGGTAAATTCGACACCATCTGCCATAAGCTTTGTTATAACAGACATTCTCGCTATATCGTTGAGTTTTAAAAGTCCCATGCGGTCGTTGGCACCAAGCGCTACATTGGGGTTTGTACTGATATAAGCACCTGCTCTGAGTTTTTTAGAAATAAGAATTCCGATTGTATCTGTAAGATAATACTCACCCTGAGCATTTTCTGGTTTGAGTTCCTTTAAAGCGGCTATAAGAGCCTGTGTATCAAACCAATAAGCACCCGAATTGATTTCTTTTATTTCAAGTTGTTCGTCGTCAGCATCTTTCTGTTCGACAATACCCGAAATTTCGCTTCCTTTTCTGATAATTCTGCCATAACCTGTCGGATTATCAAGCATCGCTGTTATAACTGTTACGGCATTACCGTTGTTTTCGTGAATTTCAAGGGCGTTGCGGATTGTTTCGCTGTCGATAAACGGAGCATCTCCGCAGAGAACGAGAGTATTTCCACCGATATGTTCGGCAAGATAGTTTTCAGCCTGCATAACCGCATGGCCTGTTCCCTTTCTTTCAGCCTGAAGAACAGTATAATAACGTTCACCCAAATATTCTTCAATAATATCGGCACCCGAACCCTTTACAACACATATATCCGAAACATCGGCATTCTTACAGGCTTCTATCACCCAATCGAGCATAGGAACGCCTAAAACTTTAAGCATAGGCTTCGGAAGAGATGATTTCATTCTCTTTCCTTCTCCTCCTGCGAGAATAACGGCACAATTCTTCTCCATTTCAATAAGACTCCTTTTTGTGGTAAAAATAACGATATGAAAGGTTTTGAATTAACATTCATCTCCATATCCTAAAAATAACAAATTCCAAGATAATATTAACATAACAAAGCGTTTACTTCAACCCTTTTTTACACTATTTTAAAATATTTGTAACATTCATTGGCAAAATTGCACTAAAAAGTTTAAAAAAGTTTTTTGATAATTTTTTTAAAATATTTGTTAAAACAGTAGCAAAATTGTTTTTTTTCTGCTATAATATATATGCTTTTGCAAGGGGTAAAGGGATTTTATGTCCTGAAAACACCGATATTACGGCTTTATCCCGATTGCAAAGAAGAATATTTTTTGGAGGTAGATACCAATGGCAAAACAGTACTGTTATTTATTCTCTGAGGGTAATGCAAATATGCGTGAAATCCTCGGCGGTAAGGGTGCAAACCTTGCAGAAATGACTAATATGGGTCTTCCTGTTCCTCAGGGTTTCACAATTTCCACAGAAGCTTGTACAGCTTATTATGATGACGGACGTAAAATCAATGACGAAATTCAGGCTCAGATTAACGAATATATCGTTAAGATGGAAGAAGTTACAGGCAAGAAGTTTGGCGACAAGACTAATCCTCTTCTCGTTTCAGTTCGTTCAGGTGCCCGTGCTTCAATGCCCGGTATGATGGACACAATCCTCAACCTTGGTCTTAATGAAGACGTTGTAAACTACATGGCAGAAGCTTCAAACAATCCTCGTTGGGCTTGGGACTGCTACAGAAGATTCATCCAGATGTACTCTGACGTAGTTATGGAAGTTGGTAAGAAGTATTTTGAAGAACTTATCGACGAAATGAAGGAAAAGAAGGGCGTTACTCAGGACGTTGACCTCACAGCTGAAGACCTCAAGGAACTCGCTGCTCAGTTCAAGGCTGAATACAAGTCTAAGATCGGCGAAGACTTCCCTACAGATCCTAAGGAACAGCTCATGGGCGCAGTTAAGGCTGTATTCCGTTCATGGGACAACCCCAGAGCTAACGTTTATCGTCGTGACAACGATATCCCTTATTCATGGGGTACTGCTGTAAACGTACAGATGATGGCATTCGGTAACATGGGTGATGACTGTGGTACAGGTGTTGCATTTACTCGTGACCCTGCTACAGGTGAAAAGAAGCTCATGGGTGAATTCCTCACAAACGCACAGGGTGAAGACGTTGTTGCCGGCGTTCGTACTCCTATGCCTATCGCTCAGATGGAAGAAAAGTTCCCTGAAGCTTTCAAGCAGTTCACAGAAGTTTGTGCTACACTTGAAAACCACTACCGTGACATGCAGGATATGGAATTTACTGTTGAACACGGTAAGCTCTATATGCTCCAGACAAGAAACGGTAAGAGAACTGCTCAGGCTGCTCTCAAGATCGCTTGTGACCTCGTTGACGAAGGTATGAGAACTGAACAGGAAGCTGTTCTTATGATCGATCCTCGTAACCTTGACACACTTCTCCATCCTCAGTTCGACGCTAAGGCTCTCAAGTCAGCTACACCTATGGGCAAGGGCCTCGGTGCTTCACCCGGAGCTGCTTGTGGTAAGATCGTATTCACAGCTGAAGACGCTGAAACTTGGAACGCTAAGGGCGAAAAGGTTGTTCTCGTTCGTCTTGAAACATCACCTGAAGATATCACAGGTATGAAGGCTTCACAGGGTATCCTCACAGTTCGTGGTGGTATGACATCTCACGCTGCCGTTGTTGCTCGTGGTATGGGTACATGTTGTGTATCAGGCTGTGGCGACATCAAGATGGATGAAGAAAACAAGAAGTTCACACTCGCTGGTAAGACATTTACTGAAGGCGATTACATTTCAATCGACGGTTCAACAGGTAACATCTACGACGGCGTAATTCCTACAGTTGATGCTACAATCGCCGGTGAATTCGGAAGAATCATGGCTTGGGCTGACAAGTACAGAGTTCTTAAGGTTAGAACAAACGCTGATACACCTACAGACGCTAAGAAGGCTCGTGAACTTGGTGCTGAAGGTATCGGTCTCTGCCGTACAGAACACATGTTCTTTGAAGCTGACAGAATCGCTGCATTCCGTGAAATGATTTGTTCAGATACAGTTGAAGAAAGAGAAGCAGCTCTTGCTAAGATCGAACCTATCCAGCAGGCTGACTTTGAAGCTCTCTATGAAGCTCTCGAAGGTAACCCTGTTACAATCAGATTCCTCGATCCTCCTCTTCATGAATTCGTTCCTACAGAAGAAGCTGACATTGCTGCTCTTGCTAAGGCTCAGGGCAAGTCTGTTGAAGATATTAAGAATATCATCGCTTCACTCCACGAATTCAACCCCATGATGGGTCACCGTGGATGCCGTCTTGCTGTAACATATCCTGAAATCGCTAAGATGCAGACAGCTGCTGTAATCAAGGCTGCTATCAACGTTAAGAAGGCTCATCCTGATTGGACAATCGTTCCTGAAATCATGATTCCTCTCGTTGGCGAAATCAAGGAACTCAAGTACGTTAAGAAGGTTGTAGTTGAAACAGCTGACGCTATCATCGCTGAAACTGGTGCTGACCTTAAGTACGAAGTTGGTACAATGATCGAAATTCCTCGTGCTGCTCTTACAGCTGATGAAATCGCTAAGGAAGCTGACTTCTTCTGCTTCGGTACAAACGACCTTACACAGATGACATACGGCTTCTCACGTGACGACGCTGGTAAGTTCCTCAACGCTTACTACGATGCTAAGATCTTCGAAAACGATCCTTTCGCTAAGCTCGACCAGACTGGTGTTGGTAAGCTCATGGAAATGGCTATCAAGCTTGGTAAGCCTGTAAATCCCAACCTCCACATCGGTATCTGTGGCGAACACGGTGGAGATCCTACATCTGTAGAATTCTGCCACGAACTCGGCCTCACATACGTTTCTTGCTCACCTTTCCGTGTGCCTATAGCAAGACTCGCTGCTGCACAGGCTGCATTACGCTAAGGTAGTCAAACCTGAATTCGCACTCGTTTGGGACTTCAAAATCACATACGAAATGGCGAAAAACTGGAGAAAAGCGCACAACGCCTATCTCCGACAAAACCAATGGAAAGACTTGAC
>JAFTTI010000010.1 GCA_017466865.1 Oscillospiraceae bacterium
ACCATACTTGCAACGAATGTAATTAATGGAATAACCTTCTTCAAGCATATGCATATATTTTAGCAATGCCGAATAATCGTGTTTCTTACGCATAAAATAAACCCCAAAAGTTTTTTGTCTAACTTTTGGGGTTCACTTCAGCTTAGGCATCTCCCCTTTTGCCGTAATTATTGGTTTGGGTTTCCCACGCGCCCCGCAAATAGAATGGCGCCGCTTGAATTTTCTCTTATTGCAAATATAAACGGGCGGTCCAGCCTTATATGCTTCTCCTTTTCGGGTGGTGGCGGCAGAAAACCGCATCGCATAATAGAGGTTGCACCGGCTGCTTCAACACCCACTTCGTCGATAGATATGTAGTTCTTCTGTATAACATTGTCGATAGAGAGTTCTGTGTCGGATATGCCACTGAAATCGGCCTTTTTGCCGAAAGCTCTCTTTATGCCCATCTCTTTGAGAATTGGAGTTATATTTGCTCCAAACTCTATTTTGAACTTTGGAACCTCAAGCTCAAAATAATATTTTTTCCCGTTTACAAAGTCGCTGTTGCATACCTGTGCAAGCCGTTCTATTGCAGCCTCGGTGGATACGCCTTCGCGGGGCAATATAAAGAGCATTGAATATTCGGAATTTTCAAATACTCTTGCGGTTGCCTGTATGAAATCGTCCTCGTAATAGGGGGCAAAGCAGGCTCCTCTCATCATATCAACATCTATAGTTTTGCCGTCTGCCTTCTTGAACTTCTGTTTGCTTGTGGCTTTTTCCATAAATGGGAATACCCATTGCCCCTTGAACCAAATGGCATTGACAACCGCCATCTGCGATGTGCTTGGCAAGTGCTCTATGATGTTGTTTATCCTTCCATTTGTCTCCTTGCTGCACCAATCGTTTATCTCCTCGGCTGCGGTGTTTAACGGCACGCTCCTCACGGCCGCATTATAATATCTCTCACTTGTGCTCTTGAATAGCTCCTTTACATCTATCTTGTTGTCAATCCATATTGAGTTGGCAATGTTCGCTTGCTGATATTTGTCGTTGTCTTTTTTTATCTTTTCAATGCCGCTGTGCAACATTTCGTTGAACGCCTCTCTGCTTTTGTCTGCGGCAGGGTATCCAAGTGTGGTGTATATCTCCTTGGCTGTTTTGCCATCGGCACCGTTTGCGCTCATTGCGAGTGCCCACATTGCGCTTGCAGGCGATATGCAGAAATTCTCCTCTTCGGCTGTGTTGTTCGCGGTTTTCAAAAAACTTATTGCAAAGCTATTGTTTTGCTGCATAACCACGGTTGTATCCTTTTCGGGCGTTTGCCCTGCCAATGTGGCTGCAAGCAGCAAAGTAGCTGCCATTCCTATAATCCTTTTCATTATGCTATTGTATTTGATTTAACAAGAATTGAAGATTTTCGTATGTGAATTCGCCGCCCATAAGGCACACATTTGCGCCTGTGAGCGCAGGCTTCTGTGTTGCGGCATCAATCTCTCTGTTAGTGATGACTAACAGCAGGGAACTCATTCCGTGCTGTTCCTCACCATCTTTGTATTTCCCAAAAAGATAGAAACGCTTGCCGGCCTTGCCACTCACCACTATCGATTTGTAGCCATATTGCTTGTAAACCCGTGTGGCAAGCTCCTCGGCACCGCGAATCAAATCCATCTCCTGTTGTGTTTCGTTCGATGTTATATTTACGCTTCTTATAAAATCTATGCTTTTGCGCATCTCCCCCAATGTCAATCCCGGCACGCTTTTGTCGCCGTTTGTCATTGATATCATCATCTTGGAGATGAAAAAGTAATCCACATTAGGCGACACCACCTGCGATGCGTGCTCCAGATAGTTACCGATATCGTATTTATCCTCATCGGCGCTTGCGCTCATTGTAAATGCAAGCATTATTATTGCAATGAAAAATTTGGTTCTCATATCATTGTATGTTTTGTATTGTTATTTGAAAATGTCCTCGCTCATCCTGTTCCCGATGGCTGCCTGCAGGCTGCCAATCTGTGCCGTGACCTCTTTCTCCTTTTCTATTCCGCAGTTAAGCGCCTCGGCAAACAGTGCGAGTGTCTCATCTATGTGAACGGCAGCCACCTTGGGATCGCTGAAGGTCTCCCGCGGCTTTGTTTCGCCTATGTCTATAAGGTATAAAAGCGTTATTGCTGCCGCAGCCGCCGCTGTGTATGCTGTAATCTTGGGTATGGTAAAAATCTTCCTTTTTGTTCCACTGCTCCTCTTTCTGCCCGGCTCCATTGTGTGCTTCTCGCTCTTGGCTGCACGGTCTATCAGTTGCGACAGCCTCTCTTCCAACCCTGCAGGGGCCTCGCTCTCCTGTGGCAGCAATGCCAGCAGCAGTTCCCTTTCGGCATCGTGCCCGTTCGCGGAATCCTTCTCTTGCAGCCTCTGCCGCAGCTCATACTCCTCCTCTATGGTTGTTTCTCCATTAAAGAATCTCTCTTTCAGTATCTTTATATCCATAGTGCAACTGTTTATCGGTATAGTTTTTTTAATTGTTTTCTCACTCTCCAAAGTATGGTGCGTATGTTGGTTTCGCTCAATCCCGTGGCGTGGCATATTTCGTCGGTGGTGGCTCCCTCCAGGCGCATAAGCATCACTCTGCGCTGTATCTCGGGCAGCTTGCTTATGTACAGCCTTGCGGTATTCTCAAAATCGGTTGCCTCGTATATGTTGTTTTGCTCGTCGGGGATATCTTCGTTCAGTTCCTCGGGGTATTGCTTGGATAAATTCCTCCATCGGTCGTTGCATATATTGCTGAGTATGGTGTGGCAATATGCCTTTTTGTCCTTTATGCTGTGTAGCTTATTGTGCTGTTCCCATAGCTTCAGATAGAGGGATTGTACAGCATCCTCTGCCTCCTCGCGGTTGCCCAGCATTTTCATAGCCTGGGAGTAGAGCCCGCGGTGCAGTGGTAAATATTCTTCCTTGAATAGTTTGCTGTCCATCTTATAGTGCTTGCCTGGTTTTATATGTCCCTCTGTTAATAAGACGCAAATAAATGAAAAGTGTCACAAAATATAATCACTTTTTGCATTTATTTCGCGGTTGTTTGAATTTTATCGTTTGATATGCCTATATTCGCGTAGATAAAAAATAAGAATTATGAAATATCAAGAGGTTACACTCGGCCGTTTCCTGCGTATAATATTGGTAATGCTGGTTGTGGCAATATCCTATTTTGTGCTGAACAGCTTGAGCAGCGTATTGCTGCCGTTTGCCGTGGCTTGGCTGCTTGCCTATCTGCTCTATCCTATGGTGCGCTTTGTGCAGTATAAAATGCGTTTTAAGTACCGCCTGCCCTCTATTGTGGCGGTGCTGTTCTTTGTGCTGCTGCTTATAGTTGCGGCGTTTATGCTGGTCATCCCATCTATGCTTGACGAGTTTGCGCAGTTCAAGAATATTGCAGTGGCATTCCTGAACGACAATATAAAGAACCCCACAATACCACCTGTTGCTGCCGAGTATATGCGCAACCTTGCCCGCGACGAGGGTTTGCTTAATATTTTAAGCAGTGCCGGAGTACAGGATTTTATACAGGAACTTGCGCATCGTGCGCAAATGTTGCTTGTTGGTACGGTAAATGTGGTGGCACAGCTGTTTGGCGCCTTCATCACCCTGCTGTATATGTTCTTCATACTGCTCGACTACGAGCACCTTGCCGATGAATGGCCTCTCTATCTGCCCGTACGTTGGCGTGCCACCGCCAACAAATTGTCGAGCGACCTTATCCACGGTATGAACCAGTATTTCCGTGGGCAGGCGCTTGTGGCATTGTGCGTGGGCATCCTCTTTGCCATAGGTTTTGTAATAATCGATTTCCCCATAGCCATAGGCTTCGGCCTTTTCATAGGCGTGCTCAATCTTGTGCCATATTTGCAGATTGTATCCCTCTTTCCTATGGCGCTCCTTGCGATGCTAAAGGCGGCCAACACGGGCGACAACTTCTGGCTTGTGCTTGCAGGGGCTCTCGTTGTGTTGTGTATAGTGCAGACCATACAGGACCTCCTTCTTGTACCCTTCATAATGGGGCGGCGTATGAATCTTCACCCTGCACTCATACTCCTTTCGCTGTCGGTGTGGGGCAAATTGCTTGGCTTGTTAGGAATGATAGTGGCTTTGCCACTTACAACCCTGTTGCTTGGCTATCTTAAAAGCTACCACGCGCTCCGCAGCGATGCAGCAGACGACAGCGAAAATCCATTGGAGAGGGCGGTGGATGGTGCTGAATTCGCAGCAACCCCTGTGCCAGATAAGGAAAAAACGGTCGATGAGTAAAAAAAACGGCCGGAATGTTTGTAGATACAAAAAAAATGCATACCTTTGCACTCGCTTAACGGCAATTAGGTAGATTCGCTAGCTCAGCAGGTAGAGCACATCCCTTTTAAGGATGGGGTCCTGGGTTCGAGCCCCAGGCGAATCACGAAATAAAAAGGGGAAAGTTTCAAAACTTTCCCCTTTTTGCGTATTTGTAGGGCATAAATTAAGGAAAATCAATAGTTTATTAGTTAGATAGTTCGTAAAAAAGTTTAACAACAGTTATTTCCTAAAAAGTACAGAAAAAGACAGAAAAAGACAAAAATTGCAAACCAAGTGCAAACCAAGTGCAAACCAAATGCAAACCAAGTTGCAAATAACGGCTATAATTTGCCCTTGAAGGTGTTTTTTCTGAAGATTTATCTTTTTTTAACTTTTGGGAGTGCTTAAAATTTTTACAACTATGTCTAAACATGTAAGAGTGGTCTTTGACCGCAGAAAGAGAGTCGAAGCAACAGGTAAGGGTAATGTTGAAATCATAATCCAACTATCACGACTTGCGGTAAAGAAAATCATCGTGGACTCAATGACTCCCGAAGAATGGGAAGTTTACAAAGATGCGCCCTATTTGAAAAAGGAAGTTGCGAACTATGAGAAGATAGTAAATGCAATGGAGCTGCTTGGCGAAGATATGACTGTGGATAATTTCAATAAGCATATCGGGGTAGATACACCGGTAAGAAATACCTCGAAGAAGAAATCAAAGGAGAGTGTTTCAGAGACCAAAGACGAGCGTATAAATGAGAGCTTCCTCGATTTTATGCACGATGCTATCGTAAAAGAGAAATCAGCAGCGACAACCAAACGGCAGAAATTCGTTGCTCTTGATGCTCTTCGCAGATGGGGTGGAATAGTTACATTCGCAGACATCTCCACAAAGAAATTGAGAGAATACGATGCGTGGCTACGAGAAGATGGAACACGTAGCGATGTGGCTGTTAATAACTACCACAAGCGTACTAAAATGTATGTAAGGCAGGCGTATGAAAAAGGTATTATAGAAAAGGACTATTATTCAATGGTACATTTTCCTCGTGGCAAATGCAAGGAGCGTAATCCTCTATCTGAGGCTGAATTGATGAAACTGCGTACAGTAGAACTGCCTTCAAGAGAGGCAAGAGTGCGCGACCTTTTCATCTTCTCTGCATATACAGGGCTTGCTTTTTGTGATGCACAGGCATTTGATTTCTTTACAATGGCTGAACAAAGAGGAGATATGTTCTATATTGACGGCTCTCGACTAAAGACAGGAACAAAATTTTATACGCCCATTTTACCACCCGCAATGGAAGTATTAAAGAGGTATAATTTTCAGTTACCGAAAATAAGTAACCAAAAGGGTAACGAATATTTGCGAGTGGTAAAATCTATCGCAGGAATAAGGAAACCGCTAACTTTCCATGTAGCGAGACATAACACTTTTCTTTCTCGTTGAAAACAAGCGATTTACAGAATTTTAATTTACAACAGGTAACGATTTAGAAACAAGCGAAGTTCCCTTATCTGTCTTATTCTGCATTATTGAAAAGAACGCATAACTATAGTGCAAAGATAGTATAATATAGCATTATTTCATACTTCTTGAATACTTATTATTTCTTTTCGCAAGAAAGTTTGGATACGAACTTTTTATAAAAACGTGAACCTCTGTTTTATAGGTGTATTTGTAGTTATCCTCAACAAGGGCTAACAATTTCTTTTTAATTTCATTGGAAACAACAGCATTTATGGCGTTATATTGTTCTAATTTACTTATGATCTTTTTATGAAACCCTTTTATCCTATCACCAAATTTGCAAGAGTAATCAAATGATATAATATCTCTTTTTATCTTACATTGTTTTGCTTTGGCTGTAATCTTATTAGTTGAATAGTTACAGTTTTCAATGATTTCTTTTAAACGTCTATATATAGTAGGGTAGTTTTTATCTTGAATATCTCTATTTATACTTTGCGCACCTAGCACTACAAATATACCTTTATTTCTTAAATACCTGCTGCAATCTTGAATTTTATGTTTTTGTTTTTCAACTTGACACAGTCTAGTAAAGAAATTAGCACTGGTGATAATATTATACCTGTGCTTAATACGTCTTCCTCTTCCCCAAAAATCAGTTATTGATCGGTTGAACTCTATGTCTTCGAACTTGTCAAAAGAGCCATGGTGATATGGTACAACCCAATTTTCGTTTTGAAAATTTTTATAATTTACAAACTCAGTAAAATGATGTAAAAATTGTCTAAAACCAGTACTTTGTTCTACATAGTCTGGAATATATTGGAAATCCTTTTTTACCACACCAAATTGAATAAGGGACTCGTAGATGTCTGACAATGCGTATAATGCCGGACCAGGACCAGTTCCTATATCAAGAATATTAGCCCCAAACTTTTTATATGGCAAAATATGCTTATCTAAAAGTTTAGAAAATGCTAATTGAAATAAATGATATCTAGGAAGAAAATGTAATATAGCATAAGCTATTGTCGTGTAATAATCTTCATAATCAATATCATCACATCTTTTTAAAACAGATTCAAATTGCGCAGAAACTTGCTTTGCAGATATTTCGTTGTCTATTTCATTAAGAATAAATTCTTCTAAAGCATTAGCTAATAGGTTAAATCTATTATAGAAATAATCAGAGTCATACAACCAAGAATGATATTTTCTAATAAAAGTTTTCATAAAGTTCTATTCATACAATATTGTGCGAATAATAAAGTCAAAACATCTTACAATTGAGTTTAAGCCATTGATAATGTTTGGTGTATTGCGATATTTTTCATCTGGCATAATTTTTTCACACTCTTTAATAGGATATCGGGTGTTTTGTTGAACATTATTAAATAATATTGCGAAACAATAAATCAGGGTATTGGTGTAATGAATCTTTTGTAAACGCTTATATATTATTTCCTTTTTACAGGGAGCATCAAGACCTATCGCTGGTAGAACATTAGGCTCAACCATAAATTCAGAAGGACAATGTTGTATCAAATTAGCATACTGAATTGTATATGAATTTGCAATTTTGGCCATACGTATGAGACGTGACTCAAAATCAACAATAGAGCACATTTCATTTTTAATGTAATTACAAGCATGGATTGATTCAGAATCTAATTGAATGTAAAATTGTTCAATAGCATCTTCTGGTTTGTGGTTAAAATCTTTAACATTCTCAATAAACTTATTTTCTAACAATATACCTTTAATAATACATTCTATTGATTGTTGTAAGAAAAACACACAGTGATATATTCGTTCATTATTTAGCAAAATCTTAGCTGTTGTTAAGTTTTCTTGCGCAATTAAATACCATGAAATTGTATAATCTGTTCTTTCGTTGTCAGCTACGCCGAAAATATCATTAACGTCAATTGTTTTAATATCCTTTTTGATTTTATTTCTTGCCATATCAATAGTTATAATACCCAATATGTATATGCTATACTGTTTTTACCTTCTACATATCATCATGCACAGATAGATATGTTCTTAATAAATTTGTTTTTATATCTGCTTCAACACATCCCAACTTGAGTCAATATCCAAATATGTTCTAGCATATTCTTTATCTAACAGGTCATCGGGCAGAAGGTAATCATATTTTTGACACTCTTTTCTGGTTCTTGATTCCAATTTAGCCAAATCATCTTCCGACGGTTTACCCTTATCTATAATTCTTTTAATATCATCTGAAGTGATATTGTCAATATACAATGCGCTAAAACCACATTTCTTGTCAAGGTACAATTGAGCCATTAAAGAGATTGTTCTATTAATTTTCCATCCTCCCCAAGTAAAAAAAAGATCTCGATTACCATATTGCAAAAAAGAGTGACTTGATAATTCATTATTATTGAAACACAAACGAGCCTGCTCTAAATACTTCTTTGCTTCGGTACGAATATCAAGATATGGATAAGAGTCGTTAGATAAATAAATATCTCGCATCTTTTCAACAATAATCTTATCTATCTCTGCTCCTTCGCCACCAAAAAAGGCCTTTCCACCAGATTTTACTTGGCTTACATATATTGTCTGTCCATGTTCATTTATACCCTCTACAATCCATCGCCTTCCTGCAAGAACGATTTGTGCATCTTTTGGCGGTAAATATTGTATTGTGCCCAATCGCTTTGAGTTATATTTATTTATGACTGAATAATCTTTAGGAGATTGAAATGCAACATAAAAATCTGGCTTTTTAAGTAGTTTTTCTCCCTCTTTCCCTATTATAATTTGTCCATTATCAAGTTGCGAAACAACATCTTTGTCTCCAAGTGCTTTTAGAAGACTCAAAAATATTGTTGGTGTAACATTCTTAAAGGCTCCTTTCGTGCACAAGAATTGCCACCCCTCTTTAGGATAGAAACCTCCAAATTGAGCGATTACAGATAGTAGTTGTTGTATTAATGTAGATAAATGATAACTATTTATATTGGGAGTTTCGTATTTATGTTCCTTTAACAACTCAATTACAGCAATATTCTGAACTAAATTTGCTTTTAAATCAAATAAAATTCCCTCCCCGGTCTCTGTTGAGAATACTCGTAATATTGATGGTTCATTTCTTCTACCAGAACGACCTAATCGTTGTCTAAGCCCAGAAACAGAAGTTGCTGAACCTATTTGTGCGATAGATTTTACCTTCCCAATATCAACTCCCAACTCCATCGTGGACGTGCAGATTGCAGTCAATGGATGTATGCCTTGTTGCAATTCATGTTCTACAGTTTCTCTTTCAATTTTAGACAAACTTCCATGATGCACACGAAACTCATTAGGCACACCATTTTCATCAGACATATCTGATAATTTAACGGCATATTCCTCTGTTTCGTGCCTGCTATTTGCAAATACAAGATTATTACTTCCTCTTAAACGAGCGAATAGCTCTTTAGAGATATCTTCAACAACACTTTTTTCTTTGGTTGGAATATATGTCTTAACAAGCAGTTTAATTTCATGATTACTTTCTCCTTGTGGAGGTATAGAACACGGTAGTGCCTCATCATCTCTAAGAAACGATTTAACGGTTTCATAATCAGAAAAGGTTGCACTCATTGCGATTCTTGGAATATGTCTATTGGCAATATGCTCTATACGCGACAACAAAGACTGTAACTGTTTCCCTCGTTCTTTGCCTATAAAAGAGTGTAACTCATCTATAACAATATATTTAAGTGCAGAGAATGCCGATGTGGTATATTTAGTTCGATTAATAAGAAACGACTCCAATGATTCAGGTGTAATAATAACTATTCCATTGGGATCTTTAAGAGACCTATTCTTTCTTGACACATCGATATCGCCATGCCAAGGAATAACATCAATTCCCATATCAGCGGTCATATCTGACAATCTGCGATATTGATCATTAATCAAGGCTTTTAGAGGACTAATATACAGCACCTGATATCCAAAGGAAACTCTATCCCTAAGTATTGATGTCAATATAGGTAAAAATGCTGCTTCTGTTTTTCCTCCTGCTGTGGCAGCACTAATAATAACATCATTATCTTGAGACAATACAATCGGAATAGAATTCTCCTGAATGTCTTTAAGAGAACTCCAGCCCTGTCGCCAAACCCATTTCTGAACCTTTTCGTCTAAAAGGCTAAAAGATGATGATGTTTGTCCCATAAGCTGTTATAATTTGAATGATGCAAATTCATCGTCTGCATCTGATGAATTCTGTTCTAATATTGCCCCTAAATCAGATATCTCTTTATCTTCTTTAATATCTATTTCCTCAATAATGTCAGTCCACTTCTTGTCTGGATATTGTTCTAAGACTGACAATAAATCCAGAAACCCTTTTATGGTGTTTCGGGGAGTTCTAAAATAGCTTTCTCCGATTTTATTCATACAATGTGACAGGTATGCTATAATAGCATCATCTGGCACCAAATATTTATCACTATCTCCGTATGAAAATATATGCCTTAATTTAATTAACAGTAGGTATAATTCTTCTTGTGTTAGGTTTGACAATCTCAATACGGTAGAATTATAATCAACAATTCCAAGTCCTTTTGTAAAACTATTTTCCGCTAAGCGAGAACGTAAGGCCTCATAACTATACAGCCCTCGATTGGCATCTGTCATAAACTCTGGCGTACCACACATTATAAAGCCAATATTTGACAAAGCACCCTGTAATGTGCTATTAAGCATGCTTAGAATCTCCTCATAGTTTGCCTTACGAGATATTGAATTGGGTATTTTGTACAAATTTACCATCTCGTCAAGACAAACAAGAAGTCCTTTATATCCAGCCTTACGAACAAGTACTGAGTATAGTTTTAAAGCATTGAAAAATGAAGAATCATTCAATATATCCCTAACTCCTAAGTCTCTAATAGCATCTGTCTTTGTAGAATATTCAGCCTTAAGCCATTTTAATGAGTTATTGCGAAGAGTGTCATTACCATTTTCATAACCCTCCCAGTACTTTCCAATAACCTTAGCAAAGGTATATCCAGTAGGATATTCATTCAGCTCTTCTAACATTCTATCAATAACGCTACACGTCATCTTGCCTGTTCTTTGAGCTTCATCACGTGCAATTGAAATAAATTTCTCTAGAATATTGGGTAGAGCATTACCATCTTGTTTTGTTCTGGTTGAAAAACTTGCAATCAACTCTGATAACAAAGAGCGAACTAATCCAGCCCCGTAAAGTCTTTTTTGGGGCGATAGATCAGCATTTATTGTTACTAAACCTTTCTCTATTGCAATAGTTCTAACCAATGAAAGAAAGAAGGTCTTGCCTGAGCCATATTCGCCAATAACAAATCTAAATGATGTGCCACCACTTGCGACATTGTCAATATCTCGCACAAAAGATTTCAGCTCTTCATTTCTTCCGACATGAAAATGCTGTAAACCAATTCTAGGAACAACGCCACTTTGTAGCGATCTTATTATGGCTTCTCTCTCTTTGGGTTTAATAGGCTTTATCATACAAGTTGGTCTTTATAATCGATATTTACGTATATTATATCGTCATCATCTTCAATTACAGCATCATCAACTTTGTCATACGCATAATCATTTATCTGCTCTAGAATAGAACCTGTGATTACATTGAACTCTTTACAGATACTATCAACTTCTGCTTTTGACCATTCGGACTTTGTCAACAACCTCGTTAAGATTGTAGTCAAAGGACTCTGATTAGAAGTAATGGTTGATGTGACATTTTCTTCTTCATTAAATATCTCTGAAAGCATATTTTGTGCTGATGCAGTTTGTGCTTCCAATTTGGATAGTTTCGCTGTATCAATCTTTACGATTTTTTGCCTGTGTTTAGATTGGCTTTCAGATTGTGTTATAACATATTCTTTTGCATCTGTTGTAACCTCAACAGTTGCAAAGTTTTCATCATCTATCAGCATTCTATGTATCTGTGAATGAATATTGTTAACATCTTCTCCTAATAAAGGGAATATCTTAGTTAGAACATCTATTCGTTTATTATTGATATCACCTTGATTACAAGATAATTTCACCAATAAATGTGCAAATTGCTTACATTGTTCTTTACTCAGCAACTTGCCGATAGAATCTTTGGTTCTTTTATCAAACGATAACTTCTTATGTTGCAACCAATAAAAATAAGCTTTTAAGTGGCGGGTATTACCCGATGTATCACTTTGTGAGTCAATATATTTATCGACAAATATTATATCATTATCATTACATACATCTGCTTGGATTAGCAGCACAACTAGTTTTACAAATAATTCTAATCTTGAATAGGTATCAGTTCGTTCAACTAGCGAAACGCCTTTTATCTTGTATATAACACATTTATCTCCAAAGTTTAGGCGTTTATTATCCACATCAATTAAAGGTACGGTCCTTATTTTGAGCCTCTTTAAGCCATTGGTGATTGCCTGAATAGGTTGTAAATACAATGACTTCTCATCTTTTCTGATGTATCCTATTTTATCCAATAAAGAATCTACATCAATAAGACAATACTCAAGCTTATCCAACATTGAATATAAACATTCTTGTAGAATTTCAATTTTATTACCATTTCCTAATTCAATATATTTAGGCAACTGCAATAATGCCAATGGAGTAGAATCGTTTGCCCACTCAATACAATTGTTATAAATCCAAAAATCCTCTTGTAGTTTACTTACAATCTCATTTATCGGGTATTTTACTGTCCAAACATCAATCGGATGTTTCGGCAACTGAAATTCTAAATTCACATTCTCGGGACAGTACCAATCACCTCCATTGCGCATTCTTATATAGTGGGGGTTTCTTATATAATATTCACTGCGCTGAACAATGGAATGCTTCTTATATCTCTTTTGAAATAATGATACAAACTTTTCTTTAATGTTGTTCTCATATAATGCTATAGGCAAATTTTTAAGTAGATAAGTCTTCTTTGCAACACTATATGCATCTTCCGATGATAATTCTGTTTTTCCTTTAAGTTCTTGGTTTATAATGTAATCTATGTAATCATCACACGACATCAATTCATCCTCAGAGAGAAACTCATAAGGCGATGATGGATAGTATTTTACAATGCCTGCACTTATTATTTGTCTAATAGAGTATGCCAACTGATAGTAATCTCCACACACATTTCTATCTAAACTCCTCAATTCTTTATACAATCTAGATAGTTGAAATAAAATTTGTTTGCGTTCTTTAGTTGTCGACTTGTCAATAAAAAGGCGTATCTCCAAACCGTAAACATAATATTGTATTAGGTCTACGCATGTATCTTCTATTGGGTTATTTCCTGAAAGCCATTGTAGATATGCATACCTTTGTTGTGGTGTCATATCTTGATATGAGCAAAAATACTCATTCCCAATCTCCCCTTTCTTAATTGGATGGTTAGGGTTAATGACCGGTCCATATATGTATCCACAATCATAGTGATACTGATTGTCATCTATTACTTTCTTGGGTAACTTAAAACAGTCGCCAATATAGAATCCACCTCGACAAAGCTTAATTCCACCAACCTCTATGTCCTCACCCGCACTAATCCATCTGCAAGGCTCTTGCTGATTTCCTGCATATTTAGCTAATTGTCTTTTGAGTTCCTGTTTTTTAGTATCAACAATAATATCTTTTAAAATCCTTCGGGTATATAATTCAACCTTCGGACATATGCCAATAAGGTGTTGGTAATACTCTTTAAGTAATGATATTTTGTTGCGATATGCATTACTTAAATCATACATTAACAAAAAGGCATAATTCGTATTCCCTTCTATGTCTATATAATTACCCGAAAAGAATTGCTCTTTGAAATAGCGATAAAATCGCTGTTGCGAAGCAGTACCAGAGCGTAAATCATCAATAGACCAAATGTAAGTATCTACCCACATTGGGACATCTATCTTCTCCTGCTTATCGTTTTTATATATTTCTTGATGTGATGTATCTTCTTCAGTAGGCATAGTTGGATTGTTGTTATTTGAAATATCATTAATATGCTTTTCTTCCTTTGCAAGCATAACGCTCATATCTGTATTATTACATCGTTCTGAAACACATAACACATCTTTGGGTTCTGTGCCATCCTCTATATCTTCATTTCCTACCATATTTTGATTACATTCTATAAAAGAATCATTAGCGATAGGTATTACTATATTTCTGTTAGAACTCTCTTTAGTCACAACAGGTGTGGTTGTTGCTATTGGTTTAGAGTCTTTGTTGTCGCTCCTATTTGCGAGTGACTCTTGTTTTGTTTCGTTATTGTTTTTTAATGCATACACTATCAGTCCAACAATCCCAATCACAACTAATGTAATAAGTATTGTCGGTCCGATCCATGCAATTAAAATTGCTACACCTATCAACAAATATACGAACTGCATACGGCAATATATAAAACCTCACAAAGTTAACAAAAATTTGCCATATACGATTAAGAGAGAACATATTAATGCTTTTTAGTTAACCAATATGAGTAAATATAGTTATTTTCATTATGTTTGGTTTAGGAGATTGTCCTAACACCATATAGTAACTCCTCCCGAAAGTTTCACCATCGGGAGGAGTTTTTTTACTTACTCTTAATACTATTTGCTTTGCTCTCCTGTTCCTTCGCTGCTTGTTCTTTGAGTCTTGCTTGCTCGGCAAGGGCGGCTTGTTTGCGAACAGCCTCTTCGTAAGTATCCACATCTTCACGCATCTGTTCGATTGCTTCGTTGTTGCGGTTGAGTTCAAAGATGTCCTCCAATGTGGCTATCTGCTCTGCAGAAGCATCGCCTTTCATCTTGATGTAGCGGTATTTGAGAGAATCATCCTCTTCATCCTTATTTCGTTGCGACTCAAAGTAATATGCAGATGCCAAGAAAGCGATGAAAATGGTGTTGAGTGTAATCACAAACCAATCAAGTTTGGAATTGAAGTTCAGATTGAAGTTATAGTCATTCTCTCTATGGAGAACTTTTGACTCCTCAATCATCGGTATAAGGGATGCCGTCAACTTTTTAAGGTTCTCAAACTCGTTCTGAATGGCTACAAAATCGGGCTTATTCTTACCTGAAACACCCTTTACATTATCATTGACAACACCGAGGTTCTCACTCAATGTCTTTGTAAGTTCCTGAATCTTACGTTCTGTGTACTTACAATTAGCACCTGTGGCATTCTCTACAAGAGCCTTAATTTCTTGAACTAATGCAGTGTTGTCCACATTAGGAACTGTGGAATTGCCTTCACTCGGTTGAACCTTTTGAAGTTCAATTACTGCGGTTTCAATTCTTTCCAAGCATCCATAGATGCCTTCCATGAACGACTCGTGGTCGTTGTTATAATTTTTGTTGTTCATATCAATGTTGTTTTAAGTTTGAAAAAATTGTTTGTTTAGAATCTTATTCCTCGATTCTTTTTCTTCTTGTCTTTCTTTTGTTTCTGCCAAGAAGGTGGTTGCTCATCCTCAGGTGGAGCATCTGGAACATTCAGCAAGCCCAATCCATTGCTCTCAATAAGGCTGTCGGTAACGCTATAATTTTGCTCTGCTTCTTGCCTTATTGGTTGCTGTTTAGGCTCAATTTCGGTCTGCTTTTTCGGCATATCCCAACTTAATTGCTTATCAAGTTTTGAATAGCTGAACTGTCTGCTCACATCGGAAGCCTTGAAAGTGTAACCGTCTTTGGTAAAACTCAATCCCTCATTTTTACCCGTTCTTCGGTTAATCTTGAAGGTCATACCTATGCCTTGCTTTTGCAGTTGGCTACCCAAATCCCACCATGTCCGACTC
>JAFTTI010000011.1 GCA_017466865.1 Oscillospiraceae bacterium
ATTGTTTTCGATGATGACTATAAAAAACTCTGCCCCTGGGCAAACGTCGTAAAAAGCGGAAAGGTCTGGACGGATGAGCTTACCGATGCAGTTGCTGAAATATTTGAATCCGAAAAGGACAACCGCGAACTGAAAAATAAAAAATAATTCTTTCAAATTCCAATTTGTTGAACAGTTAAATATGTACTGCCGTACCCGTACCCACGGGTACGGCTTTACTATTCCTATGGCATCGATTCGTTATCCACCTCCTTTAGGATTTTTGTATTCAAAACGTTTTTATATAGTCATTATAACAGACGAAAAAGTAAAAGTCAGTACCAAAAGTGTTCCATTTTTGTCCCAATTTTTTCTCAAAAAAGTCTCAGAAAAGTCTCATTTTTTTCTTTTGTGAAAATAGGCAATTTTTTGATATAAACCTACTGGGTATGATTGAACTTTTTGGGGAGATGTGATATAATTAGACAAACAAAAATGAGAATTCGGAGGTGTAGACAATGGATATAAACTTTGATGTCAACAAGATTTTTCAAGAACGCTTAGCATCAAGTATGGGCCTTGATAAATATCAATTCATTATGGAACAAGTGAAAAAGACTGATGTGTCTACGGATACCGATTTTCAAAGAACATTTAATGGATTTTACATAGTCAGAAGAAACGAAGCGTGGCGAAAGGTTTACTACGATCATTTCGAGAGCGTCAAGGGTAGCACACCAACATTTGCAAGTATTCTGACATATTTGTATGAACACACAGGAAACATTGAACCATCATTTTCAAGCAAGATGCTTGCAACCATATTTCCCGACAAACCAATTTGGGACAGATATGTGGTTCAGAATCTGAATATGGAATTGGTCGGTGCAACCAAAGAAGAACGATTATCAAATGCTATCGCACTTTATGCCGATATGGAAAAATGGTATTCAGATTTCTTGCAAACCGATAAGGCGAAAGAGTGCATCGAAGCATTTGAACGTGTGATGCCTGATTACAAACATATATCAAGCGTAAAGAAAATCGATAGCATTCTTTGGAGCATACGATAAAATCTTAATTGAAAAAAATATTAAAAACGTTCTGTAATAATAATTGTATCATAGTCGTTGTTTCGTTTTCGGGACAACGACATTTTTTCTGAAAAAATATTTTTTCATCTGTCTTTCAATCGAGCGAAAGCGAGATTTTCTGTCAAGGGGTTTGGGTTCTCCCAACAAGTTTTTTGTATTTGTCTGCGCTGACGATTTTCGGAGAAAAGAGGAGAGTGTATAGACAAATGCTATGCTTGCTGTCAACGCAATAATAAATTCAGACTTTGCAACTTTTCCGAAAGAAAAAATTTTCATCTGAGTTTAAAACGCTACGTACATGCGTACCCGAAAGCATCAGTTTTTGTTTTTCTTGGTACATACGTACGTATCTTTTTCACTTGCAATGAAAATTTTTGTTCTTTCAAGATTACCAAGGAACACTGTTTACAAATATTGCCTTTTTAAAAACAAGTGTGTTGTAATATAGTCGAAAGTCGTACAACTTACAAGAAACTTTAAATATGGGGGATAATATGAAAAAACAAGAAAAACTCAAAGAAGAAATAAAAGAATTGATTGATAAAGGAGCAGAGTTAGGTGCGTATTTGAATTTTGATGAACAAACAAAAAGTTGTCCTCAACTTGCAAATTTTATAGGTCAATATGAAATTTGGTATACTAAAAGCTTAATGATAAATCACGGGAGTTTTGCTTTGGATACAGTAAACCTGCTGTTATACTGTGATTTTCCTCCGACAAAGGATTTATGCGACAGCACCTAACCTTTGGTTAATGTTTTTTCCGAAACCCCTGATGTATAATAATTTATGTATATATTTACGCAATGCTCAGGCATATTTTTATCAGACCACAGCTTTGTATGTAATAATTTGTTATTAAATCGATAATTAAATATTGATAATTATACATTTATATGGCATAATTGGAATATATTATAAAACTATATACGCAGATATACCATTGACTTTGATAGGGGTGAAATAATGCTGAAGCGAAAGTGCAATCTTAACGCCATATACATATCGGAGAGGCTCCGAAAATCGCTCAATCCCGTTTCAAGTTGTCCTCTCACCACCGTCATAGCACCTATGGGTTACGGCAAGACAACGGCAATCAACTGGTATCTCGAAGAATGTGCTTCCGCCGCAGAAATAACCGTTATAAGAATAAGCGTGTACAGCGACAATCTTATGGTTTTCTGGAAAAGTGTACAGGATGCCTTTTTTTATGCAGGCTTTGAATTCCTGATTGATTACCCCTGCCCTTCCGACGCGGCGGGAAGCGGAATGCTTATGGACGATTTGTGTCACGAGTTGTCATCGGACAAGCCCTGCTATATCTTCATCGACGACTTTCATCTTCTGCCGGATGAAAATGTTTCGCTTTTCCTCTGCAATTTTGCAAACAGACTTCCCGAAAATCTTCACCTTATCATTGTCAGCCGTGACCGTTGTCTGCCTGCCGCACAAATTGTACGGCTCGGCTCAAAGGTATGTCAGATAGGCACAGAGCAGTTAAGGCTTAATTATCAGGAGCTTTCCGTCTATGCCCACCGATGCGGAATAGAGCTTTCGGACGAACAGACAGAGGATCTTCTTTTTTCAAGCGAGGGATGGTTTTCGGCGATTTATCTGAATTTCCGTGCCTTTTCCGAGCAAGGCACCCTGCCGAATCGCAATTCCGATATTTATACAATGTTTACATCGGCAATGATTGACCCTTTACCCGAAAAGCAAAGAGAATTTCTTGCGGTTATGGGGCTTGCCGATGAATTCACCGCCGATATGGCATATTTTATCACGGGAATACCCGACACAAAATATGTGCTGACATCCCTTACAGAGCAAAACGCATTTGTAAAGCTGCTGTCGAACGGCGTAACCTTCCGTTTTCACCACATGATGAAGGAGTGCGCGGAGCGTGCGTTTTTTACACTTCCGCAGGAAAAACAGTGTTTCTACCGAAACCGTTTCGGGCTGTGGTATGAAAACAACGGACAGTATCTTTACGCTATGAAATCCTATGGAATAAACGGGAATTATGACGCATTGCTTCGTGTAATCAAAACAGACGCAGGCATACTTCTTTCGCATATCAATTCCGCAGATGTAATACGGATGCTGGAAAAATGCCCTGTTGAGACATTAAGAAAACACCCCCTTGCCATACTCGTTCTTATGCGCAGTATGTTCAACTGGCGGCTTATCCCCAAAATGATGGAAATGAAAGAGCAGCTTATGGTGTCTATCGCTGAACAGCCTGAAATGTCTGACGAAGAACGGGGAAACCTTCTTGGCGAATGCGACCTTATCACAAGCTTTCTTATGTTCAATGATATAAGCGCAATGAGCAGGCTTCACCGCAGTGCAAGTTCACAGATGACCCGTCCTGCCGTCAGCATACATAAAAGCGGCGGATGGAGCTTCGGTTCTCCCTCCATACTTATGCAGTATTATCGTGAGCCGGGTGCGCTTTGCAGCGAGCTTGCCGAAATGTACGAATGTATGCCGCATTACTATAAAATCACGGACGGGCACGGTCAGGGTGCGGAAAAAATCATGCACGCAGAAGCGGAATATCAGAAGGGAAATTTCGATGACGCACAAATTCACCTTGAAAGTGCATACGCACGCATCAAAGACAACGGTCAGGAAAATATGGCACTCTGCTGTGATTTTCTTTCAATGAGACTTTCTCTGTTCGTCGATACGGAAGAACGATACACCATTGAAGAGCGTTATCAGGAATTGCTTTTGCATCATAATTCATCATGGATAAACATTTTCAATACCTCATGCGCCTATTATTACGCATTAAGGCGTAAGGGAGATAAAATCCCTGAAATCTTCCGACTTCATAAGCTTTCGGAGATAAATCTGCTTGCCCCCGGAAAGCCCATAATCGAAATGATTGAAAATCAGGTTTATCTGGCTCAGGGGGCGTATGCAAAAATCCCGGGAAGATGCGAAATTCTTGCGTCGGTATGCGAAAGTATGCATTACAAACTGGTTGATATTCACCTTTCCATACAGACGGCGGCGGCTTATGAAATGATGAACAAGCATGAAAAAGCAAAGGAGCTTCTTATAAAAGCCATCCGTGACGCAGAGCCTGACAATTTCGTCATTCCCTTTGCCGAAAACTATTTCTATCTGAAAAAACTACTTAAAGGAATAGCTTCTGTAAATCCTTCATTTATCGGAAATATAACAGAACTGGGGGAAAGATATGAAGCAAGAACGGAAGAGCTCAACAAGCACGCCCGCCCCGAAGTCTTATCGAAACTTACCGAGCGTGAATATGAAATAGTCTGTTTACTTAAAAAGCGCCTGAGCAACCGTGAAATCGCAGAAAAACTGTTTTTATCGGAAGGCAGTGTTAAGCAGTATCTCAATCAGATATATTCAAAACTGCATATCTACGGGGCTACACGCACAAAGCGTCAGCGGCTTCTTATGATGCTTTCGGACGATATCTAACCTTTGGTTAATATTTTTTAATACAAATCCCGCTGTATAATTATATAGTGGGATTTTATTCATATATTTAAGGAGGACTTTATGAAAACAAAACTTTTAAAACTGCTTGTCGTGATGACGATAAGCATAACAGCGCTTTTTGCGCTTGGAATTACGGCGAGTGCGGCAACGGTGGGTGATTTAACTATCACTCTGACAGAGGGCGGCGGCGACCCTGTGCTTGATACGGATTACACCTACGTGGATAATTCCCCCTACGCACCCGGTGTTCTTACTATCAAAAGCAGTGCGGCAATGACTATCAGTGGTACTACTACAACCGACAGAATTGTGGTTGAAACCGGCGTTTCCGCAAATATCACCCTTAACGGCGTGAATATTGACACCTCAAATGCACTTGGTGCGGCGTTTGTGATAGCCGACAACAGCACAGGCAATGTAACAATCACCCTTGCTGACGGCACGACAAATACTCTGAAAAGTGTAGTTAACTGTGCAGGCTTGCAGAAGAACGGCGAATATTCCGAAACCCTCGGTAAGCTCACCATCACAGGTACAGGTACGCTTACCGCAACAGGCGGCGATAAAGGCGCAGGTATCGGCGGCGGTGGCGGCAGCAGCAGTAGCAATATCGAAATCAGCGGCGGTAAGGTTACCGCAACAGGCGGCGGCTACGGTGCAGGTACCGGCGGCGACTTTGGCGGCGCAGGTATCGGCGGCGGCAAGAACGGCAGCGGCAGCAATATCGAAATCAGCGGCGGTACAGTAAAAGCACAAGGCGGCTATAGAGCTGCAGGTATCGGCGGCGGTGGCGGCGGCAGCAGTAGCAATATCGAAATCAGCGGCGGTACAGTTACCGCAACAGGCGGCTCAGGCGGCGCAGGTATCGGCGGTGGCTGGGGATGTAGCGGTAGCGATATCAAAATCAGCGGCGGCGTGGTTACCGCAACAGGCAGCAGCAACGGCACAGGCATCGGCGGCGGTGGCGGCGGCAGCACCGACAATATCAAAATCAGCGGCGGTACTGTAAAGGCAGACACCATTGGCTGTACTCCCACAGACGGAACAGCCAACGCAACTCCCGTATATCCGCTTGAACTCGATGTTGACGGCACAAGTGCTGTTACAATAAACGGCAAAGCTTACCCCACAAAGCACATTGACGAAAACAAGCTTTATGTATATCTCCCCGCAAAGACAGCACAGACTCCCAACGAGGTTACAATCGGCAACGAAACAACAAAGTACATATACAACACAGCAAATTCAAAGTGGCTGGTAGGTGTTGTTGACGCTCCTACATTCACTCCCGCAAGCGGAACAACATTCACATCAACACAGAACGTTACAATAGCTTGTGCAACCGATGGTGCAACAATCTATTACACAACCGATGGAAGCACACCTACAACGGCAAGTACAAAGTATACAGGTGCAATTACAATTACTTCCACAACTACCATAAAGGCAATAGCTGTCAAGGATGGTATGGATGACAGTTCAGTAGTAACTGCAAACTATACTAAGAACAGCAGTAGTTCTGGCGGCTCTGGCGGTAGTTCTTCATCGTCTTCATCGTCTTCATCATCAGATGAATCTCCCAACATTGAAGGTAAAAACGGCAAAAAGGGATGGAGCGCTATTTCAGATGTAATCGAAGATACAAAGGAAGGCGAAAAGGTTGTTATCGATATGAACGATGCAACTGAAATCCCCCGAAATATCCTCAGCGAAATCAAGGGCAAGGATATTGCAATTGTTCTTAATATGGATAACGGCTTTATCTGGACTATCAACGGCAAGGATGTCGAAAATCCCAAAACGATTGATATGGGTGTCAAGAAGGGAACAAGAATACCCGTTAAGGTAATAAATGAAGTTACGGGCGAAAGCAAATATA
>JAFTTI010000039.1 GCA_017466865.1 Oscillospiraceae bacterium
AATTGTTGACACCACATAAGACTTTCTGAATATTCACTTTCTGAAACTTCATTTGGAGTTTTTAGTTCCGACAATGGTTGAAAAGATACCTCATCTTTTCCTGGTTCTATGTATATTCCACCAGCACCAACCATAAATGCTCTACTTGAAAGTTGTTTATCAATACAAACAATATTTGCGTCTTTGTATTTTGTAGCACTTGCCATAAGTAATGCTAAAAGAGTTGATTTACCAGCACCTGTAGGTCCAAACACAAAGGTATGTCCAACATCGCGAACATTTAAGTTTAAGAAAAATGGAGTTCCGTATGAAGTTGAACAAGTACATAATGGGACCGATGAACCACAAGTTTCTGCAGTAAAGTCGTTATAAAGCATACCTTGCCAAGCAGAACTCAAAGGGATTATGTTTGCAAAATTCTTTGTTGAAATAAGTGGACGTCTTATATTTGCATAAACATTTCCTGGCATCATTCCAAGCCATGCCTGACAGTTATTAAATGTTTCTTCTTTTACAGTAAAACCACAAGAGCGAACAACTTGTTGAAGTTTTCGTGCCTTCTCTTTTGCAAGTTCTAGTTTTTTATCCCAAACCATAAGATTACTTGTGTAGTAACCTAAAACATATTCACCTAGAGCAATGTCTCCTTCAATATCTGCAGCTTGAGCTTCCATTTCTACAGCACTTTTCTTTTCCTTGTCGATTTCAACATTCATTGCCAATTCTGCAAAGATCGTTTTTCCTGATTTTCTCGCAGAGTAAAATCTGTTTTGATATTTTTCTGCTTCTTTTGAAGATAGTTCCTTTGAAAGAGGTAGGAATCTTGTTGTCCATCTGAACTCTGTCATTGTACGATTCAATTGATCAAAAATCGCAGGATAAGTTCTGTTTGGAAAATCCATAATGCCCATAATTGGAACATAGTATTCTCCAATTTTTAATGGTTGAGAGTTTCTAACATCCATATCACAAATGTAGTTATCAAGAAAAAAGAAAGTGTCTTCTGGATATACTAAATCTTGTTTATGTAAAGACACGCTAGATTTAATATAAGAAAAAAGTTCACTATCATTTAGATGATGAATCCAGAGTTTTGATGCCATAGAACCCATAACTTTTTCACACTCATCTAAAAAATCCTCAATTTCTTTTTGAAGTAGTGGCAGGTTTTTTTGATTTCCAAAAAGAGATTCTTTCTTCTTCTTTTTTTTGTTTTTATAGAAAATGCCAGAAGCTTTTGAATTAATATCACTTGGAAGTTGATAAACAAAAGTAATATAGTATTCAGTTGTAAAATGTTCTCCAAACTTATGGAAGTTTTCAGCTCTTCTCTGGTCAATTAACCAGCCTGTTAGGTTTGAGAATTCTCCTGCAGGATAATCTTTTGTTTTGTAGCGTTTAACATCAAAGAATAATGCCCATCCTTCATTTTGAGCTAATGTCATACAACTTCTATTAAATAAAGATGCCATACTTGCAACTTCTGGAGCAGAAGAAGATTCCAAGTCAGGATATTCAACTTGATAAGTTGTCATTAAGGCACCGTTTTTTAAGAAACAAACCCCAGGTGTCATAATAAAAGAGTAGGGTGTAACATATTTTAGCTGATTTTCAGCTTCTTTGAATTTTAATAAATCTAAAAAAGGTATTTTCATGATGCTCTCCAAATATTAGGTAACATTAATCGCTCAAATAAAATTGTCAGAGCGTATGGGTCATTTTTACAAATCATCTTTGCAGCTACATAAAGGAAAATTCCGATTACACAGCACCAAATACTTACTAAGTTCATAAGAACGATTGTCAGAACCAAAATCAGAATGGCAGGTGTTATACCAATACCAAGTAACTGATTTGGTTCTAGTAATACTTTGTGTACTGGAGTGGAATAGTCATAAAGTGAGTAATCTTCCATATTCCACCCCTTTTATTACACGCAACTGGTGATAGTATTTGTGATTGTTTGCTGAATCTGAGGAAGCATTGCTACTTCAAAACTCAAATCTTTGAGGAAGTAAGAACAAATACTTGATGCAGAAAGAAGAACGATTGTACCAATAATCCATGGGGCAAACTTTTTAAGCATCTGACCACCGCCTCCTTGCTGACCTGCAACAACCATACCAATTGCTTCAACAATCAAAGCAACAAGAAGAACAGCTTTTACCCAACTAGATTGGAAAAGTTCCAAGATTTTATCTGCCCAGTTATCAAGTTCCACAATAGAATCACCGCCACCAGCAGCAAAAGTTGGAAGGGCAAATGCACACATGATTAAAGCGAACACCAAAAATCGCTTATTCGAAAATGTCTTTTTAAGATTAGTAAAAAGTTTAGACTTCATTTTGTACTCCTATTTAATGTCTAAAAATTTGAAGTCCTCTTTTTTCATTCATTACATTGTTTTTGTTTCTAAAATTTCATCTACAATAGGTCCCTTTTTAGAGGGTCTTAAGTGAACAAGTAATTGAACACTTTGAGAAATATCTGGAAGTTCTCCAGGAATCACTTCACGAAGTAAGTCTTTAATTCGATTAATCATCGTTTTACAACTATCTGCATGGATTGTACTTGCGTTTCCCGTATGTCCTGTATTCCACGCTTTTAGAACTTCATTTGTTACATCACCGTAACGAAGTTCTCCGAAAATAATTCTGGAGACATTGCAACGAAGTGCGATTCCTACAGCTCGTAAAGTGTCTTTTCCTGAAGCCCAGATGGGAACTTTGTCCCTTGCATTGCATTGAATTTCTCCAGCGTCTTCAACTATGTAAAAACGGTCTTCTGGGGTAAATTCACGCATTTTATCAATAATGGCGTTGAGTAAAGTTGTTTTACCAGAACCAGTTTCCCCACCAAGAATGATGTTACTTCTCATTTGGATGTGTTTTATAAGAAGCTCATATTGTTCCTGTGTCATTCGTCCTTGTTCAACATAACTTTCCATAGAAAATATTTGACTGGGAGGCCTACGGATAAACAACATAGGATTTTCAGATGCTCTTGGAGGCAAAATTCCCTCTATTCTAATTTTCCATTTAGGCAGAACACCTTCTACAATGGGATTATCTGGGTCAATAGTAACTCCTAGAACGGTAGCACTTGCATAAATAATTCTTGTTATTGTGGCATTATCAAAGAAGATGCCAGTGAACTTTTTAGCAAATCCAATACCTTCAACTATTAACTCTCCGCCAATTCCAATAGCAATATCAGTAACTTTTTTGTCCTCAATAAAAGGAATAATCAACTTCATATCGTCTTCAAGATTGCGAAGCCATTTGTCTTGTTTTGCTTGTTGTTGAAATCCTTCAATTGATGCCATTATTTGTTACCGCCTTTGCTTAATTGGTCTGAATAAATATCCAAAACCAAAGCTTCTAACTTTCCACCATGATTTTGTTTTAAAGCCAATTCAACATCATCTAAAAACTTTAGATACTCTAAATCAGCTACTTCTTGATTTACACTAGGTCTATTTGGTAAGACTTTGAGTAAATGTTTTGTTAGTTCTAATATGATGACTGCTTGTAATTCAATTTTGTTTTCAAGAAACCTAACTTGTTCTTTCAAATCATTTATACTTGCATAAAGTAAATCTCTGTCATCAATACTAGAATTAAAATATGAATAAATTGCATCGCGAATTACTTGAGACATATTACCTCTATCTCTTCCTGATAATTCGTTTGCCTTAATTCTTACTTCTGTTTCTAAGTGAAGGGGAAGTCTGATTCTAATAACTTCTCCCATTTTTCCAAATTCATCTCTTTGCATTTTTTCTGTACTCCTCTTGTTGTGTTATGCGATGTCTGGAAAGACTGCAAATCTGCTATCTATTACTTTTGTTACAGAAACGGAATCGTCTTCTGTAATTTGTGGTTCTACTTTCTTTTCTTCTGTGAAATCAATTTTTCTGTTTAGAATATTTTGAATATCATCTTCAATGGAACTTCTTTTCTTCTTGGTATTACTAGGAAGTTGATTCATTTGCTTTTTTATCCATTTCATACTAGGAACTTTTAAAAACGCTTTTGTTTTGAATCTTGGGTCTTCGTAATACACGACTTTTTTTCCTTTGTAAGGAGGCATTCCCTGATTAATGACAATTAAACGATTAAACTCTAATTTCATTAATTCGTCTGGGTTTATTAAAGAAGTACTTGTTTCTTGGCTACTTCTTGAAATGTTATTAAAGCCGACCTGATATTTATTTCCACTTGCACTGATATTATCTAAAAGCACAGACCTATTTCCGATTGATTCACTGAACATTCGGGCATCTTTTAATGAACCAGGTGCAAAAAGAATTATGGTTTTACAATGGTCTAGGAACGGATGATTTTCTCCATAAACATCAATAAGCTGGTTCAATGCCTGACAAACAATAAAGAACGAAACTCCATAACCACATAAAATTCCAGCGTTTTGTGCGATGTCCGGAAAAAATCCTAAAACAGGGAATTCGTCCAAAAGGAACAAACAAGGAATTTTTAGTTTTACTTCATTTGCATTAGTTTCACCTGCAGAAAACTTTTTAATCATAAAAGTGATTATCATTCTAAAAACTGGACTGATTCGTTTTATATGATTGTATGGAACAATTAAATATAGACTGATTCCGTTTTTGGAAGTAATAAAATCATCAACACTAAAATCAGAATAAGCAGTTGCTTGTGCCAATAAAGGATCCTGAAAAAGTGAAATCTTACTGAACACAGTAGAGTAGGTAGAAGCTCTTTCTTTTGGCGTTTGAATTTTACTTCTGTTAGCAGCTTCTACAATTAACTGATGGATTTTTTTATTTCCATGGTCAGTTTCACAAAGTTTTTTTAACATTTCTGCACCAGGCCCAATAGCGTCATCTTGTTGTGGTTGCTGTGAGTTTTGATTTTCTTCTTTTACTGTACTGGAAAAGATATGTAATACATTTGCAAGATTCTTTGATTCCCATGGAATATCTTTTGCAAATCTAACATGCATTACAACAGCAGTAAAAATATCTCTTGCAGTATTATTAAAGTATTGAGTAGCTCCATCATTTGCAGATTTTGCGTTATCTCCACCAAAGAAGATTTCACCGATTGTATCTGCCCAACTGAAAGCTTCACTAGGAGAATCAGGGATTTCCCAAATTGGATTATAATGAGCAGTATTGTTATCTGGGTCTAATGGTCTAAAAGGAATTACTCTACTAAACTTTGAACGGAAACCAGCTGTTGCAGCCCAGTTTTCTCCTTTTGGGTCAAAACAAACAATAGAACCACGACCAGAAACAACTTTCTTTTCTTTTATTTTGAAAAATAGGATTTTTCGTTTAATCCATGTGTAAACAGGAACACCATAGCTAAGTAGTGTTGAAATAATACTAGAAACACCTTTTCCCGCCCTTGTTGGAGCAATTAAAAGAGTATTTGTTCTTCCCGAATGACAAATTAGTGGAGCAGTTTTTTTGCAGTGCAAAGTTAAAGATGCTTTTTCAGCATCAATTTTGTAATTAACTTTTGCATTTTCTAGTTCGCCACAAATAACTCCATGCTTTTGTAAAAGTCCATATTTCTTTAAATCTTTCTTTGTTGCATATCTTGCAGTTCCGTGAATATGTTGGTTTTTCTGATGACTATTTACCAGAATAGAAGTAATGATAAACAATAAAATTGCCAACACTAAAGAAATAAAAGTTGGAGGAATAGCCTGAAAGAAATAGAAAGAATATGTTTCATTAAAGGCAAACTTAATCATTCCAATAAGGAAAATTAGAGGATTATAGAAACGATATCCTTTTGATGTAACAAAAATAGGTTCTCCAATGACATTAGGGTCATAATTCATCAGAGGTGCAAATTTTTGAGTAGTAATTATTAAGCCTACAAAAACAAGGCAGATTGGAACCAGCCAATTTAATATAGCTAGCCAATAGATTTTATTAGAGTTATCTGGATCAACTCTTGAAAATTCTTCTTTTTCTCTTAACAAATCAAAGTCCTTTGGGCAGACATTGTTTTGTTTAATTAAACAATAATGAAATATAAAAAAAATGTCAATATTGTTAGACATACATAATACAATAAATATTGCAATAAATGAAAAAGTCATTGACAAAACCAAAAAGCAGACATATATTTATATTAGATGAAGAACAAAACGCCTTTATTGGAGGTTTTTTATGGATAACGATAAGCGATTTGAAAAATTTGATTTTAGTAATAAGCAAAAAGGAAGAGGCGGAGCTAGACCTGGTTCTGGAAGAAAAGCAACAGGCAGAAAAACAAAATGTTTAACAATAACACTTACAGAAGAGCAAGCAGAAGTTTTGCAAGAAAAAGCAAAATATGCTCATCTTACTGTAAGTCAATTTATAGTAAAGGAATTAAATCTTCCGTACAAAACAGAAGAGAAAAAAGCATTTGCTTTTGATTTTAATTCCTTTGATGATTTGATGGCTGCAGAAAGTTCCACTCCAGAATATAACGGTAAGAACTAGGAGAGGTATATGGGATTGTTTTCGTGGTTATTTTATGCTGTAGGAAAACTTGTAAAGTCTTTTTTTGGAATTATCCTTTGCATTATTGTTTTTATTTTGATTTTTAGAGGCTTCTCAAAATTTGGAGACTCCAAAAAACTAGATAAATCAAAAGGACAAGGTTATTACGAATATTCTGTAAAAGATTTATTTTCGAATCAAAAGTTCACAGTTACATTCTTGAACGATACAGACTGTACTGTGGATAAAATAGAATATTCGTATCATTTTACAAAATATCTTTATTCTACAAAAACTGGGGTATTAGGATTTGAAACAGTTTTAGAAGATAAAAATAATGGTGAAGAAAAAATTTTTAGAATTGTACAAGCAAAACGAATTGAAAAAGATAGTTATTTTGATGCTTTCTTGCAAGGTAAGGAAATTCCAAAAAACGATTTGCACGTACAAGAAGTAACTGTTGACTACAAAACTTGGAATAAAGATAGGGAATATTTACCTTCAATGGAATATGAAATTATGGATGCAATGGTAAGAGATTTAATGGCTTCTCCATCATTTATAGGAATACTTCATTAAAGGGGGATTTTATGAGAAAAGCAGTTTTATTGGTTCTTATTAGTTTAATGTTTACAAGTTGTCTTTCAACAATGTTTGCGCCTGCAGAATATGTTCCTGCAATGGATTCATTGGAAGTAATAGAAAAGACAATTTCCAATTATGAAACCTCTGGAGAATACTTAAAGAAATTCTGTTCCAAAGACAAAATGGGAAATCGTCATGAATGGATTATCTATGATGATAAATACTTTTCTGTGGATGGAGTTGTTTATGCGTATAAGTTTCATGAATTGATGACTTATTCATTAGTTTTAACAAGTATGAAAGGACAGAAGATTATTGATGGTTCAGAAGATATAATCGGATTTCACGGGTTTGCATCACCCGTAAATAATCCGGAAACAATAGTTAGTTTTATTTTTGCAAGTGAATTGTTTGCACAAAAAGGTTATAGCAGTAAATATGAAGCTTGTCAGATTTCAGGCGTATCCTTCATAAGCCTTTCAAAAGATGAAGGATACATAGACGATTTTGGAAGGTGGAAGTCTTATACTTGGACCGATTATTTTGAAAAAGTATTCAGCACAAGGAATAAGGACGTAAAAAAAATAATGTACAGTGCAATGTCACTTAAATAATTTACAACAAAAGGAGAAAACAGTTATGAGAAAAGCATTAGGAATTTTACTTTCAATTATGTTGATTTTGGGATTTATTTCTTGTCAGCAACCAACAAATTCTAGTGATGATTTTGCAAATCAAAATCCAACAGAACAACCAAAAGACGAAACTACAGATAAAGGTGAAAATGAAAAAGAAGAAATCCCTCCAGTAGTAGAGGGTGAGGAAGAAACAGAAGAAGAAATTGTGTTGGATCTAGGATTAACAAAAACTTATTCAATGCTTATAGGTGAAACTGTAAACCTTGCTTCAATGATTGATGAATGTGATGTTTGGTATGAAGTCCAATCTGGAGACGATGTTATCTCTGTTGATGGGAATACAATTTCTGCAATTTCTGTAGGAACAGCAACCTTAAAAGCAACAGATTGGGAAGACGAAAGCAGAACTTGGAAATGTGTAATTACAGTATCTGCAGAAGGTTTTACAGGAACAGCTCTTGA
>JAFTTI010000040.1 GCA_017466865.1 Oscillospiraceae bacterium
TATTGTTGAATTCGGCAAGTATAAATGGGTTGTAATTAAAAAGAATTCCCAGCAGGTTTTATTACAAACCAAAGACAGCGTTGCAAATATGCAATATCATGAGGAATACATACCTATCACATGGGAAAACTGCTCATTAAGAAAATGGCTGAATGAAGATTTTTATAATACCTTCGATGAAGACGAAAAAGAATATATCTATAATACAACTATATACAATGATAATCGTTATGCCGACAGTATCACAATAGGTGGAAACGACACATCAGACCGAGTATTTTTACTGGGTCGCCGTGATACAATATATAAAAAACAGGACTCATGTTGGTTGCGTACGCCAGGGGAAAATAATCAAAGTTATGCGATGTATGTCTATGGCTCAGGGTATTTAGATGAAATAGGCGATGAAGTAACTGCCGAACATGGTGTATGTCCCGCAATATTTGTAAATATCAGCAAATAAAAAAACAAAAAAGCACCGACTTTATTGCACAAATCCGTAAAAACGGACAATAAAAAAAGGGACCTCCTATGGTTAATATAAATACCATAGGAGGTTTTTGTTATGCCAAGAGAAAACAGAGCAGAATTACCGTCATCTGTACAGCAATTAAGTGAAATGACTCAATACATCCATTTTTCTACAATCATCAACATATCCGACTTAAAACAAAACTGACACCACTTGAAAAGTGATGTCAGTATATTGCTTAATTTTTTATTTGTGCCATCGGTACTCTTTTTTGTGCTGTCCGTAAAATTCAGGGCAGTTCATTTTTATTCTATGGTTATTTTATTATCTTTAATAATTACTTTATATTCTATCAGTTCAGAAGCATCATTGTAAATTTCTTCCCTGCCCTCTGAATAGATATATGCTAAAACAAAATCGATATTTGTTACTCCGTCGTTATGATAATCGTAAATAAAAACATGATAATGCGGAGAGTCGCCTGCGTTGAGCAAAAGCTCTTTGCTCTCGACAGTATATTCTTCAGCCAAAGACAGATTGCTGTTTGATTTATAAGCTTTCCATATGTAAGGGATGGCGTTGTTTTCATAAAATCTGAAAACTATCTGATTTCCGACGATTGTAACTTCATCCATAGAATCAAGTTCGCTGTAAGAATATCTTCCGTTGTCTTCTTGTTGCTGAATTTCGGTTTCGTTGTTTTTCTGACATCCGACAAAAATAAAAGTAACAAAAACGGAAAGAAAAATAAAAATCAGTTTTTTGATAACTCACACCTTCTTTTCTTCGCCATTCTGAACAGACTGACCATAAGAAGCCCCACACTTTGAGCAGTATTCCGCTTCATCGGAGTTATTACAATTACAGAATGTGCATTTCCAGCCATTTGTCTTGATTTTTTTGTTTTTATTATGTTCTTTCTTTTCATCAGACTCTTCTTTTTCGGAATTATCGGGCTTCAATGCAACTATGACAATTGCGATTATCCCCAATAAAAGACCAAAGAAAAACCAACTGCTGCTATATCCTTTTTTCTTCATAATAATATGGGTTATCACTCCGCATATAACTTGCAGAATCAAAAATATGACTATAAAAACAATTATAATCCCTATTATATTGACGCCCATTATAAACCCTCCTGATGATTTATATTATAATAATTATAAACTATCGGATTGTGTATGTCAATAATATTCTGCCTCCCCTCAATTTTGTAATTTGATATTAAATAGGTTGTATTGTATAACAATGTTAATAAATTGTCAAGGGAAGAAAAAACGGAAGTTTATGAAATAATATGGGAATTGAAAATGACCTTCCCTTCGTAAATCAAAGGGTATCGAGTTTATCGCTCGGTACCCTTGTTTGTTTCTGTATCGCACCATCTCCTATTTGGAGAGGGGTTTTTATCTATTCTCCTGAACTTAATTCCAGGTCTTATCTTTAAGCAATTCTGCAATTTTCTCAGTATCAGGCATTTTATTGATTTCCGGAATATTTAAAATTTCAGATAAATCAAAAAATTTGGTGCCCATTGAACCGCCAGGTGTTATCTTTTTAAAATCAGTTTCATAGAACTGCTCTACAAAGAAATATCTATGCTCTACCGTTCTCAGATCATATCCATAAGATTCAGCATCCTTTATTGCCTTTTCAATCATCTGCTTACGTTCTTCTGTCAATTCTCCGAATTCGGATGCATACTTTATGCCCGTTTCTGTTTCAACAGCTGTAATTCTTGCAGAGATTTTCCCGATAGCACGTACACTCTTCTGCTTATAAAGTCCGAGATAATCATGGGGTCTGAATCCACGATCAGCATTGTCATAATAAACATTATTGCCGATATTGAAGTCAAATGTTGTTCCTGTGAGTTGCATACGCAACTGTTTCCATGAATCAGCACCTGAAATCAATTTATCTTTATAACAGTAATCCTGATAATCATCCAGTATATCACGCATTTCATAATCTCTGTCATCAATAAATCTGCGGATAGCATTAATTATCTTTTCAAATGTTGTATTGATATGAATTACCGGATATTTCTGAGTTGAATTGTATTCTTTGAGTTGCTTTTCAAAATCCAATCGTTTTTCTTCAGACATCAGTTCTGAAGAAAGCGTAATCATAACCTTGTTTTTCTCATTACCAAATGAGTTTAAATGCCTCATGAGTTGCTCCGAATAAAACCAATCTGTCAATTTAGTTTCAACAACAATTTTAAAGCCTTCTTGTGTAATGGTTGCATCAGGTCTGCTATCTGAACTTTTTTCCTGTAAAGTAAAAACCAATTCAGGTTCAAATAAATTATCAAAATATTCTGATTTCAAAAATTTAAAAAATTTATCCGGTGAATAAGAATATAATCGGGATAAAAGCAACATTGTGTTGGCTGTAGCCATATCTTCTTTTCCATGATATCTTTGAAAATAGTGTATCTTCATTGTAATAATATTCCTCCTATATCCTCATATACTTCGCATAAAACGCATTCACTACATCCATTAGTTCGGGGGAGTCTTTGAAATACTGCGGTACATTAGCTTTTATCTCCTCGGGGATGCCGTAATAAGCTTCGGCGATTCCGCCCGTGATTGCTGCTAATGTGTCGCTGTCGCCACCTATCGAGATTGCGTTTCTGATTGCGTCCTCAAAATCCGTCGACTCGAAAAATGCCTTTAAAGCCTGAGGAACAGTATTCTGACAGGTTTCGTTGAATTCATATGTATCTCTTATCTCGTCGAGAGTGAAATCCATAGGATAATAGTTTGCGTTTATATGTTCCCTGATTTCTTCCAAA
>JAFTTI010000041.1 GCA_017466865.1 Oscillospiraceae bacterium
ATATTCGGTTTTGATGGTCATGTGTATGCTTTTGACTCAACCACGATAGACCTTTGTCTTGAAGTGTTCGAGTGGGCAAAGTTCAGAAAGCACAAAGGCGGAATCAAGGTTCATACGCTCTATGATATTGAAGCACAGGTTCCTGCGTTCTTCCATATTACCACAGCGTCAACCAACGATATGAAGGCAATGCCTGAAATTCCATACGAGAAAGGTGCTTACTATATCTTTGACAGAGGTTATAATGACTTCGCCAATTTGTTCAACATTGAACAGATAGAAGCGACCTTTGTGGTGCGTGCAAAAAAGAACCTTAAGTGCAAACAAATCTCTTGGAAACGGAGACTTCCGAAGAACGTTTTATCGGACTCTATCATTGAGTTTACCGTTTATAAAAGTTCTAAAGATTATCCTATCCCGCTGAGAAGAGTCGTTTATCACGATGAAGAACAAGATCGTGAGTTCGTGTTTCTAACAAACGATTTTGAACTTTCTGCGCTTGTTGTAGCTGAACTTTATCGCAACCGATGGAGCGTAGAATTGTTCTTTAAATGGCTCAAGCAGCACCTTAAAATTAAGAAGTTTTGGGGTATAAGCGAGAATGCCGTAAGAATACAAATCTATTGTGCCATAATTACTTACTGCTTGGTGGTAATTGTAAAGCAAGACATGAAACTCGAACGCTCTGTCTATGAAATCCTGCAAATAATCGGAATCTCACTTACAGATAAAACTCATTTGAGAGACCTCTTCGACAAATCAAATATCAACAATGTCAATGAACGATTCGGTTCTAGTGAACCAAGTTTGTTTAATTTTTAATCGTCCACTTTTTTAGTGGACACTAGTGACTCCATCTACATAATGATTAGCACAAGGTCGCACTTTCTTAAGGTCTATCATGCTTCTTTAATTTTATTGTATAAGTCATTATTATTCTTATTGTAAGGAATGCTGTGATCTCCTATATTATATAAATTATAAGTTCGATTTTTATATTTTCGGCAAATTGGTATAGGTTTGTTCGGCGTTTTGACTTTTTACATAACCCTCACTCTTTCTTGCAACTCTCTCATTTTCTCCATAAGTGCATCAAACCCTAAAGATTCACCATAAATGAAGAACCGCCTCATATCGGCATAGTCATCTTGCCATGCTTCCATAACCGCTTCTGGTATCGTAAAGTTGATGGTTGATGGTGCATGTAAATCATAGTTGACATACTTCAATGCATAATAAGCCTTACGGTGCTCAACAATGGCATCATAAAGTTTACGATTTGACAAGGCTTCTTTTCCATACACCGTATCCATTAGTTTTTCTAAATCATACAGATGTCGTGACATTCGTACGCTTCTTGGTTTTTCTTTTTGAAATTCTTCTGCCAAAAGAAATAGTTTCTCAAGGAACGTGCGAGTAGGAACTACTGTCCTGACAAGACTTTCTGCATCAGTATCTTCTCCATCAAAACTTTCACCTATAAGGGAACGAATTGGTCGCAACTCCGTAGGTTCATCCATTGAAAGACAACTAATTTCGATCTTTACACGTGGAGGAATATAATTTATCGTATCCTCAAGAATTGACGGATAGTGTAATAGAATTACCGTAGGGTCTTTATCTGAATCAATCGGTCGCCATTCTCCATCTTTATCTTGTACCTGAGATACATTCTCTATAGTGTAACCAGAAACTCCCATTTCTTTCAAGCAGGCATCTAATTGAGCAGAGAGAGTCTCATGGATATATACTCGTGCCATTTTACGTAATTTTTCACGCTGACTTTTACCGGTCTTCTCAATACCAAAGAATGAATGGCTGATTGCCAAATCAATGTCTTCAGAAAATCGCTCTATGATGCCAAAACCTTTTGACAACGAAGTTCCGCCTTTGAAGATTAAAGAATCACGGCAATCTGTTTGGAATAATGCCTTCAGCGTAACTGTTACCCACCAATCCTTTTCTATTGCTACCTGATTAATACCTGGATGCCCAGCCTCTGTGTGCTGCAACATAGCTAAACGGTCCACTATCTCATTGTTTAACCACAATTTTCCCATAATCTATTTCTATTTTAAGCGGTTAGCATTGGTTTTATAATTCGTTTCATCCATGCAGGCATCATATCTACATCTTTAGCTAAAGTCTCCTTGTCGGTTTCTTTTAATACCAATTGTTGGATTATATTTAGCTCTTCTTCTCCTACATTCTCTTTTTTCAGAGCCTTCAGAGCCTGAACAAGTAAAGAGATGAGACGAGTACCATAACAGAAGTTTTTGGGTACACCTCGTTTTAATACTACTTTCCTATTGGATAAGTTTACAGTTCTTTCGCTTCCTGTAGTTAAGTATGTGTAATTCATTGGCACTTGAGTTGATAACCCTAATGCATTCAGAGCTGTCATACCTGATGGCAATACCTCTGCATTATCTCTAGCAGCAATTGCCTGTACCACTTTATCAACTGAGGGCAGTACAACACCAAATTTGCTTCTTCTCGGTTTGGCATATATCCCATGTGCAATTTTCACAAGCATACCTTCTGTCGTTAACTCAGACAAAATGCTTCCCACAAATTCTGTGTGGTACTCAGGAAAATCAGACCGAAACAGTATGCAATCCTCTGGCATCGCTTCTATGCGTTGCCTAAGAGTAATACCATCTATCGAATATTCATTAGTCATATTACCTTTGAAATTTTGATGATTTTTCAAATGCAAAGATACAAAAAGGATTCAAATAAATGATGAATTGCCAAAAATTTTATTCGGTTTGCTCATATACTATCGCTTTGTACAATGTGTAATATGAATCAAGTAACCTTAAACAATAAGATTGTTGGGGTTATACATTAGTACTTAGTTGTAATATAAATG
>JAFTTI010000042.1 GCA_017466865.1 Oscillospiraceae bacterium
ACCATCATCAATAGCAAGAAGTGTTCCTATACTTTCGATATTTCCGTTTTCGGAACTATCGGAAAGAAGTCTGTCGGCAAGTTCTGCGCCACATAATTTCTCGAGTTGTTCTCTTGTCGAAAAGAGCGATTTGAGAGAAAGTGCCGTTGCTATTGCAGATAATGTCTTCATCATATAGGGCTCGCATTTTTCGCTCCATATTCCACTAAGTTCTTCTGCTGATGATGAGTTTCTTATTTCGTCTATAAGTCCGTTTCCGATTTCGATAATGCGGTTTTTGAAATCTTTTCCGAAATTCACTTTTTTGATATTCCTGGCGGGTGCACCCGTAATAAGTCCCCTTATCTTTTTAAGGAATGTCTTTTTATCAAAAGGATATACGGGTATTTCAAAATCAGAGGGTATTCCGCCTGCAAGTTCTGAAATGGCCTTAAAAGCCTTTTCCTTTGAAGCACCGAATGACATCACCATAGAACAAAGTCCGCTTATATTAAGATAAAGCTGACCACAGACATTTGAAATGAGGGGTATCCCCAAAGTGTCGATAAGCAGTTTTAAAATTCCGTATGTTACGGGTGAAACGGGACGGAGAAAAATCTCGCCGACATTTGTTTTCGAAAGCAGAAGTTCACCGCATAAAGAGTCGTTTATTCTGAATTCGTCATAGTTGTTTTTATAAAGCGTTGTTATGGGACGCGCCTGTAAGATATAGAGTTTTCCCTTTGCTACTGCCCATTCCATATCAACCTGACAGCCGAAGATTTTAACAGCCTTTTTCGCGTATTTAAACATCTTTTCGGCATAGGGCTTTATTTCTTCTGCGCCTTCAAAATTATATCTCACTGCGTTTATCTTGAAACTTCCGTCAAAGCCTTCGCCCGATACAAGTTCTTCACCTCTGCCTTTTACAAAGTTGCCCGTTATGAATTCTGTTCCGGCAGTAACGGCATCGGCAGTAAAAAGCACTCCTGCGTACTTTGCAGGAACATAACGCTGTATTATTACCCCTATCTTTCCGCTTTCTGTATTTCTTTCATCGGCATAAACGCCTACTCGTTCATTCTTTACAGATGACGCAACTGTTTTTACTGCTTCTGAAATTTTATCAACCGTAACATCAAGCACGGTTTCGTATGCACCCGCAAAGGAGTCGGCTTTGCCGTCTTCCCCTTCGGCAGAAGAACGCACAGCATAGGTATAGTTTGAAGAGAGTTTCTTTATAAGAATATCAAGTTCTTTTTCTGCTTCTTTTTTGAGTGCTCCGTTTTCGAAAGCACCCGATGATATCGCATATCCCGACGGAACGGGAAATCCTGATTTTATAAGGACATTCAGTGCGTCTGCCTTACCGCCGAAACTCATTTCGCCAAGGTCAGAAAGTTTTTTAATATACATTTACATTCTCCCCTTTATTTAAGGAACATATTTATATGTTCTGTAATGTATCTTCTTAATTGCTCATCGTCAGAAAGGTCAATTCCACACTCTTTTTTTATCTCTTCATAGCGAAGGATTGCAAGTTCGTGAAGGCTTGAAATCTCAAAGGCAATAAAACGACATTCGCCCTCGGTTTTTGTGTCGCCGAAATATTCTTCTATAAAACGAAGGCTTCCTCTTTTTCCCGATATTTCACGGTTGAGGAGCACATATTTCGACAGAGCTTTTGCAAACTTATGGTGCATAAGCATCATTTTCATAGACTGAAAGTGGACTTCGATGAGTTTTTCTTTCGGTGAAAGTTCTCCCTTGATTATTTCTGATAAAGACGGGTTGCACTTAAAGGCATCCTCCTGAATTTCT
>JAFTTI010000012.1 GCA_017466865.1 Oscillospiraceae bacterium
CATTTCGGCTACGAACCGATTTGTTATCTCTTTCTGTCGTTATAAGGGTTTGGGCTTAGCCCATATTTGCGTTTGACTCGTCAAATGCGATGCTTGCACTTTGCTCAAAGCATAAATTCTCCGCTAAGAACATCACCCATTCCTCCGAGGGATCGTTTTTCTTTATAGCATATTACTGCTCAGAAGCCAGCCAACCAGCTGCTCCACCACAAACACCGTGCCGCAACTTGCCACCGCCACAATCATCAGGCTCTGCTTTTTGAAGGCCAACAGCACCCCCACCAGCAATCCTGCCGCTCCGCTGACCATATGGTCGGTGGAATAAAGAATCGCAGGGAAGGTCATTGCCGTCAGGCAGGCGACCGGAACGTAGTGCAAGAAGGAGCGGATAAACCGGCTCTTGATGGGCTTTTTCATCAAAACAAGGGGCACTGCCCGAACAAGATAGGTGGTCACGGCCATCACCAAAATATAGAGGTAGATATTCATTCCGCCACCTCCCGCTCCACCGGAAAGAGGACCGCACAAATCGCCGCCGCGGCAACGGTACAAAGCACAACAGCAAGTCCCGCCGACACCGCGTTCAGCCCCGGCACCCAGGCAAACAAGCAACTGAATACCAGCGCCAACAGCATACAGACAAGCATCGGCTTTTCCTGCCGCGCCTGAGGCACCACAATGGCAATAAACATTCCGTAAAGCATCACACCCAACGCCGCACGGACCTCCGACGGCAAAACTGAGCCGGCCAACGCCCCCATTGCCGTTCCGCCGATCCAGCCGATTGCCGCCACCGTTCCTGCGCCGAGAAAAAATGCGGCAGTCAGCTCTCCCTGCCGGGCCATCCCCAAAGCAAAGACCTCATCGGTATTAAAGAAGGCGGCGGCCAAACGTTTCCCCGTCCCCACAGAGGGCCCAAACCGCTGGCCCAGCGCCAGACTCATTAAAGCATAGCGGCTGTTGATTACGATCTGCGTCAGCGCCATCTCCAGCAGGGTGGCGCCGGCGGCAATCACCGTAAGCCCCGCAAACTGCCCTGCGCTGGTCAGGTTGGTGGCAGAAATCAGGATCGCATACCAAACGCTCAACTCCTGAGAAACCGCCATTGCCCCGAAACCAAAGCTCACCGAAAAATATCCCACACAAACGGGGATCCCGGCCTTTAGCCCGGCAATATATTCCTTTCGTTTCAAATTCTGTCATCTCTTTTCGCCACGTTGCATTTGCCGGCTACCATCATACATCAGGATCCCCAAAAAGTCAAATCCATTTTCCCCTTTTGCTCCTGCCAAAGCAAAAACGGCCCCTTTTTCCAAGGGACCGTTTTTATTTCTCCTTATATGGACATTCCTTCCCGGATCAGTTGCATTCCTCCTGAATAAACTGAAGGACCCCGGCAGACCAACCGTGACACAGACTGTGGCGCAACCCGGTATAGCAGTATATACCGAAATCGCCGTGAATATCCTTTTGACCTTCCTTGGGAAACTCGTCGATCCGATTGGTGTTTTCCACCCAGTCCATATCGAAGTTTTCCCAAAAGGTTGTGGCACCCTTATCCAGCATTGCGCCGTAAAATTCCTTCATCATCCGGATGGCGGCATCCCGGTCAAAGGAAGCCACCGCCTTGAGGATATAATAGCTCATAAAGCTGGACATCCCCTTGGCGCCGCCATCCACCAGGCGGGCCTTCTCCTCATCGGAGAGCTTCGTTGCAAAGAACTTCAGCCCAAGCACCTGCTTGCTCTGCTCCGGCTCAATTTCAATCTTCAGAAGCCGGGCCAACATTCCCTCTGCCACCGACGGATCTTTACCAAACTCCCGGAGCAGCAAAGCCGCTTTTTTGACCGCCATAATATTCAGCGCCCGCACCCCGTGAAGCTCATCCGGCTTTTCGTGGGTGGGCCAATCCAGAAAATAAAAGGGATAGCTCATCTCCCCCTTCTCGTTCACAAACCCATTCATCTGATGGACAAGGCCTTCCAGATAGGCAATCTGCTTGCGGGTAAAGGCCGTCGCACCGGTCTTTTCATAATACTCCGCAACAATGATAATCCACCACATAGAATACATCGGGAACCCATTCATCCAACCGGGAAGAGGCGCTTGCTTCTTGGCAAAATCCAAGGACCGCTCAATCGCGGGAACCCTTCCGTAAAGAGTGGTCAGGGCCATCATTTCGGGATGCACATCTCCGATCCAAACCAGCCGATCCCGCTTGATTCCGTCCCATACAAACCCGCTGGATGCGCAAAGATCAACCGTCCGCTTTGCAACATCATAGATCGTCCGGATCTGCTCATCCGGACCCTCATACCGAAAGCGGGGCGTTTGATTCAGAATATGGTTGACCGCCACTACGCTTTTGAGTGTCACCCGCCCAAGAAAGTCCAGCCGCACAAAGCGGAAGCCGGTATTTCCAAAGGTCATATCCGAATAAAAGGGCAACTCCACCGTGAAATCCCGGAGGCTATGATCGTTGGTAGCATTCTGTGCCCCGCCAAGCTCACTGCAGCACTCCGTTAAGCTCTCGCCAAAACGGATCCGAACCTGCGCACTCTCCGATTGAAAGGTAAGGATCCGCACACTCCCGCACATTTCCTTCCCGTAATCCAATATCACGTATCCGCCCTTTTCAAAGGTGGAGATGCAAGTTTCTGCAAGGCCAATCTGCAACGTTTGTTTTTTTAGAAGATTCTGCGAATTCTCTGCAAGTTCTTCCCCTATAATATGAACAGGAAAAATATGTTCCGTCATGTTGAACGCCTCCTTAGTGGCACGCATAGTGTTACCACTATTATATCATATGTGGCCGTTCCTTGCAAGTATAATGAATATTTCATTCAAAAAAATGGATGTTCATATCATTTTATGCTCCCTTGTTTCATCCGCGCAGGCAACGTTCTGCGTTCAAACAGATTCGCCGGTCTCTTCCTTTGTTGCCACAAAAATCGGCTGATAAAACCCTGTTTCTACCGGAAAGAGCCAGTCCACGCGGCTGCAGCCCTTGGCCAAAAACCGCCCGGTCAGCTCCTCCCGCCGGGTCGCCCGGTATTCGCAGGAAAATTTGCTTACCGAGAGGCTTTTGCCGTCCTCAATAATATACTGCACCAGACGATACCGGTCTCCGCTCCAGTTCCACGTTTGGAAGCAAACCCGCCGGCCGTCAGCCGTTTCATGGATATAGGGAGGGGCATAGGGAGGCTTTTCCTCCAGCAAGGCATCGTAATCCCGGATGCTGCCCACGAAAATCCCCTTCCTGCCCATTCTGCCGGCAATGCTCTCTACCGCCTGATCCAAATCCTCTCCGGAAAGCATATGGGGTAGCGCATTATCCATAGCGATAACAACGTCAAAGGTCTCGGAAAACACCCCGGAAAGTTCCCGAAAGTCTGCACGCATCAAGCGGATCGGAGCATTCGCGCGGGCAGCTCTCTTTTTTGCCTCCGCCAGTTCCCCTTCGCTGAGATCCGAAGCCGTAACATCATACCCCAGGGCCGCCAGGCCAATGGCCTGCGTACCGATTCCGCAGGCGCAATCAAGAATCCTTGCGGAGCGATCAAGGCCATATCTTGCAAAGATGCGTTCTAAAACCTCCGCCTGCTCCCGGGTGGTAGCCTGCCAATCGGCGAACAGCTTATCATATTGAGAAGCAAGGCTATCATAAAAGGTTTGGATGATATCCATACCGTAACTCCCTTTCCAGTTTACACTCTCCGGCTCACCAAATAAAGGGAATCAACCGGTATTGAACCTTTTGCCGATACTCCCGGTAGCCCTCCAGCTCTTTTTCCAGGAGAGCCTCCTCGTGCTTAATCCGTTTCGCAATGATGAAAGGGTAGGCCAGGAAAATCACAAAGGAATACACCGACCCCAGCACAAGGGGCATAGACAGAAACAGCAGCAACGTCGCACTATACATCGGGTGGCGGACAATGCCGTACAGCCCAGTATCGATTACCTTCTGGTTTTCCTGGACCCGGATGGTACGGCTCAGATAGGTATTTTCCCGGAGGACCTCCCCATAAAGCAGATAAGCAATGCAGAATATCACCGCCGCCACAACCACCGCCCAGGGCGGCAACATATACCATCCAAACCGGACGCCCAAGCCCGCAACCACGAATCCTGCCAAAAACATCAGGCCGCTCAGCTTCACAACCACACTCTGCTCTTTTTGTTCTTCCTTTCCCTCCAACCGGCTTTTCAGCAGGTCGGGATTTTTCACCAGCATCACAATTCCTGCAACAAACATCGGAATAAATAAAATCCCCATCAGCAGCCAGCCATTCCAATAGGCAAAGGTACCGGCGGGGAGGAAGATCAGTCCCCCTACCAAAATAACTCCCAGCAAAAATTTCGCGACCGCCCCGAAAAACAGCTTCATACCGCGCGCTCCTTTTGGTTTTTTCTTTATCAAGGGTTAGACAAAAGTCATACGCTTACCGAGTAGTCCTTTTTGAAGCCGTGCGCACCGAAAATCTGCCACTTGCCCACGCCCAAACGCTGCAAAATTGCATTTCGTTCCTCCAGGCACAGCTTCGGATCTGTATCCACAGATGTCATCAGAATCGGCGCATACCGATTGTATTTGGCCTGATCGGAGGTCAGGCCGTGCATATTGATATAAACATCCCCTGTTAAGGCAATGTGATTGGAATAGTCAATCAAAACGATCTCTCCGGGCAGATGCCCGCCCCTTCCTTCGTATACCTCAAAGGAAAGATCCCCAAAGGAGAAGATCCCGACCTGGGTTAAGGATCGGTCATAGACCTCCGGACTTTTCCAGGGTGTAACGACCTTCTCCACTCCAACCGGTTGATACTCGGTAAGGATCTTGCAGATGTTGATGTAAGGCTTATGCAGGGGATTTTCCTCGCGGTAGCCGTTTAATCCGTTGTGCTCCTTTTCCAGGCATTTTGCCGTTTTTTCGCTGGTAATCACCTCATCAAAGAGTGGCAAAAGGCCACAATGATCCACATCGGCGTGGGTAAGCAGGACTCTCTTTTTGATTGTGTCAAATTCGGGGATCAGGCTTTTGAAGATCTCCAGCATTTCCTTCCGATAGCATGCGTATCCGCTATCCACAAACAAATATTCCCCGTTATGTTTTATAATCATCGTATTGCTTCCGCAGGGTGGCTCAATCAGGATCAGCTCGGTGTTTTCTGTGATCGGATGGGTGGTGATCCGGGGGGCAAAATTCTCCCCCTTGGAAACACTCAACAGCTCCGCAAATTTACTGATACTGTCAAAGGTTCTGTAAGGCGAGAGCCCTTTCTCATCCAATGTTTGCATGGCAAGATTGACATGAATCAAAAGCTCCTGATTTGCATCGACAGACAGGCCCATCATCTGGGACAGGCCCAAAACGTAGGTATTATAAAAAATACTGTTGTCATATACATTTTTCGAGCGGTTATAGTCAATCACCCGGACCTTGCATATCGTTTCCACCCGGGTTAAAAAGTGGGAAATCTGATCGGAATCCTCCACATATAAGCCCATTTTGAAATACTGGAAATCGCTTCCGTTCTCCTGCGAGCTGATATAGGAAATGTTGAAGTTAAATTCGCTGATCACCTTCAGAATATCCGTAACACTACCCGGTTCATCCTTCAAACAGAATTCCAGCAACACAACACTTCTTTTATTATCGCCGTCATTGCCCAGATAACCGATCTTTTGCAGCTCCGCATCAGCCTTCTGCAGCTGCTCCTCTGTTCCCTCCGCATCAATAAACAGCGTGTGGGAATCAACGGCTTTATTATAGCTGACCCGGGTAATATTGATCCCCAGAGAGGAAAAACACTCGCTTGCCTTCAGAAAGGCACCGATATGATCGGGCATCGACGTGATATAGGTTTTCTTCATAATCATCACCTGAAACACATAGGATCTTTGATTTCATTATATCACAGAACGGAAGAAACACAAGAAAAAAAATCCCTCCCGGGGTGGAAGACTTCTATGGCACGCCTGCAAATGCGTACTTCCTCACCACCGAAATATAAAAGAACCGATACGGAAGTAAATCCATATCGGCTTTTTTCTTTCCTTCGGCATCTGCGGCCGGTTGAGGGTTTTTATGCGGATGATTGGTTGATTCATTTGTAGCAGCCTGTCCTGCTATCAGCAAAAGAGGGAAATTATTCAATTTCGACGTCGTCGACGATGCAGTTGAGTTCTCCGTTATTCCAATCCTTAATTGCATCAATTAAATTCATAGCAGCCCAAGTTGATTTTTTGCATTTTTTGCATCTGACAATATAATCACTTACAAAATCCAATAAAATTTCTCCGTCAGCACCACAATGAGGACACTTCCTTTTCAAATGTCGGTTACACCCTAAAACATAATTATATGACCAGTGGTCTTGATTGTGTAATCCATTTATACTTTCGCCATTTGAGTGAGGAATAAGTTTTAATGTAAAATCATCAAACTGAACAAGATAAATACTATCTTGCTGTATTACAGATAAAACTCTTTCGCCAACAAATAATGTTGTTTCAAAATGCACCCAAGGTGGTTCATCTTCCTCAAATAGTTCAATACCGTTTTGCAACCACTCGCCCGTATTTTCGCAAAGTTCTTCTTTTCTTTCTTTTGTAACACCTTTTGATGATAGAGAGATTGCGTAATTTTCTGTTTCCAATATAATTCTATACCCCTCGGTACAATGATAAGCAATATCGTGATAGCAATCTAAAAAAGCATTATGACTATATACGGCATCATCTTCTACTACACCCATATAAACTTTTAAAATCTTTTCACCACAAAACATTTCCCTCACCTCTTGAACACATAATATCACACTTTGTGTACGATAAAAAGGACTTTACAAAGAAAAATCCCCTCGGATTGCTCCGAGGGGATCGTTTTGTTTTATAAAGTCAGCAATTACTTACTTTCTTTAATAGCAGCTTGTGTTGCTATCCGCAAAAGCGGGAAATTAAGATTATTTTAAGTTGTTTGCAATTTCTTGTTTTCTTACATTAAAATGTGTGATTCCGTAAACGGTATGTTTATCCGCACCAACTTCTAAAAACTCTATATGACCCACATTGAAAACTTTTTCAAAAATATTTTGATAAAACTTTATTTCATCAACTTTTATCGTAACTTCATTGTTGATATATTTAAATTCTTTACCTCTACCAAGATTCGAATGTATTTGAAAATCTTTATATGTAATGGTTTGATTTTCAACTTTTAAAAATTTAGAATAATTCAAGCAATAAAAAACACTGAAAATAGGAACCAAAATCACATACCAAAAATTATTATACATAAATCCAAAAATCAAGGTAGCAAACAAAAGTATTGACGAGTAAATTATTGTTGCCTTATTAAAAACATTAAAAATTCTACATAGTTTGATTTTCATTTCTTATCGCACCTCTTTTTAACATTCTAACAAAAATGCAGATTTTTTGCAATAGATAGAAAAATCCGCCCGATTTCTCGGGCGGATAGTTTTGCTTTATAAAGTCAACAATTACTTGTTGTCCTTAATTGCAGCCTGTGCTGCTATCCGCAAAAGAGGGAAAATACAATTCGTTAATTCAAACTTGTTTTTGATATAATTTCTTCATAGCTCTTTGGAGCGGTATCACCTTTTATGTAGTATGTAATTCCATCAACAGTTGCCGTATCTAAACCTTCTTTAACAACAGTTCCATCAAGATACTCAATTTCTACATGGATAGTGTTTGTACCAGGAGGAACCAAATCGGGAAACTCCCTATCGGTATCAATCTTAAACGAATTGAGCCAAGTTGTAATTTCACCTAAGTGTTCGGCTGGAACATCGCTACCTTTACCGCTACCATAGTAGGCGTAAAAGGTAATGCGTTTAATGTTTTTCGTGTTGAAAATGGCGATTTCTTGGTTGTTGGTACCGTTTTCGTTTGTACTTTCGGTTGATTCAGTATTATGGTCTGTGTTTTCGATGCTATCAGTTTCGTTTTGGTTTGTACTTTCAGTTGATTGCGTATTTGTGATAGAGTTCTCAGTGCTATTGCTTTCGCTTTGATTTGTGCCTTCGGTTGATTGTTTATCGGTGTTGGATTTCTCGCCGCAAGCTACAAAACATAATAATATTATTACACAAAGAAAAATAGATACGATTTTTTTCATAATTTACTATTCCTCCTTTTGTAATTTTATTCTAACATAAATTTTTACGAATTGCAATAGAACAAAAATCCCTCTGCCGATTACTCAGCAGAGGGATAATTTCGCTTTATAAACCTAATTACTTAGATTCTTTGATAGCAGCCTGTGCGGCTATCAGCAAAAGAGGAAAATAAGTTTTCTCAATCATGTTTCCAACATTCATTTGCAACATACATTAAATGATAGCGCAATTGAACGAGTAGTTCGTTTGACAGTTCATTATATTCCTTATCCAATCCTTTTTGGTGCGCATAATAAGGCGGTGAATCGTTCCAAGACCCCATACCACCAAACACATCGGCTTTATCTACCGCATAATATATAGATATAAAATCGTTGGGAAGTTGTTTGGGAATATTATTGTCTTCGATTGTTTCAGAACCGCACAAAGACTCGTATGCGTTGTGAAAAATATCTGCAAAATAGGGCTGTTCTATTACGGCGGCAAACTTTCCTATATCCAAAAGTATTTCCTTAAATTCGTCTGTTTGGTCCGAAAAATGAAGGTTTTGAATAATTGGATTCTTCTTCATGCGTTGTTCGTTATAATTGATTTTCCAACCTTCTTTTTCTCGGTCAAACTCCCAAGTAGGACAAAAAGAAGAAATATTGCCATTTTTCCAAAAACATACGATTACACATTGTGACGTGTTTGCAAAGCCAAGCAAGTGTTTGTTTTCTCTATTGGTAGGAATAACAAATTTTATATCTTTTAAACCTCGCTGCAAACAAACATTGAACCATTCGCAAACCGAATTTGCTTTAACTGACTTGCTACATAAAAATTTTGGTACAAACAAGAACTGAATAGACAGCACATATTTGCTCGGAGTGAAAACAATTTTTTTATTTTCAAAAAGGGCTTTTCTTGCACTTATTACAATATTACTTGCTTGCTGTATTTCGCCGTTCATGATTTTTCTCCTGTTTGAATTTGTATTTATATTATAGCATATTATAGCAGTTTTTACAATAGATACAAAAATCCGCCCGAGTTTCCTCGGGCGGATAGTTTTACTTTATAAAGTCAACAATTACTTGTTGTCCTTAATTGCAGCCTGTGCTGCTGTGAACAAAGAGAGGAAACTTTTGCGGAGTTCTTTCTTTTGCCCTCTATACCAAGTGTTTTCGGTGGCTTATCTGGTGAAAAGCGTAAATACCAATCAAAGTCATCTTTGTGTGCTACAATCTTTGTTATAAAGGCTCTAATCACATCCTCTGGTATATCGTCTGTATCAGAGGGATTGACCGACTGCTCCAAATAATATTTGAGAATTGTAATTTTTTCTTCGTGTGTTGCATCTTCAACTTCAATGGTATCAGGTTGCAATTCCGCAATCTCTTTTTGAATATTTTCAAGCCTCTTTTCGATTTCCTCTTTTTTGGCTTTAAAAACATCTCTACTTATTTCGCCATCGGCTCGCATTTCAATTAGATTATGTAATCTGTTACTTAATTTCTTTTCTTCATCTTGCTTTTGGTTAATTATTTTTGAATTGTCGCTTATTGGTTCTTCGTCATCAATATGTTTTTCTAACATTGATTCCGCAAGTGCTAACACTTCCGCTGTATCTCTTAAATATTCACGGAAAATATGTTTAGCCATCATTTGCAACTTCCAACCGGCAATCATAGGCACTTCACAAATACCTTCTATTGATAGTCCCTTATTCTGTCTGGTCTTTAATGAGCCGGTGCGGATTGAACTGTAACATTGATAACCATATTGTTTTCCACTATCGGTAGTATGCCATATCTTTCTATTAAATTTGTGCCCACATTCACATATAAGAAGTTCAGTCCAAACATCGCCCGGTTGCTTTTGACCTAATGGTTTTCTTTTGCCGGAGGTGACATTCGGTAATGTTCTCCTGCGGCTTTCAATCATCTTTTGTACCCTCTCAAATTCTTCTTCGGTTATAATCGGCTCGTGTGAACCCTGTACTTTTGTCAATTCGATTTCACCGAAATTACGGATTTTCTTTTGTTCGAGGAAATCAGGTGTATATTCCTTGTGATAAGTAATGATACCGCAGTAAAAAGAGTTTTGTAATATTTTTGATATGTTGCTTTCGTGCCAGTTTGATTTACCCATAGCGGTTATTCTTCCGGCTTGTTCCAGCCTAAACTTAATGGCTCTAATTCCAACGCCATCAAGATACCAGTCATATATCATTCTAACTGTTTTTGCTTGGTCTGGATTTATAACCATATTCTTTCCTACTCTATCATATCCAAGGATATTACCATTACCATAGAATACACCATTATCCATAGATGTTTGCTGACCGCTCTTTACACGGATTGAGGTCTTTCGGCTCTCATCTTGTGCAAGTGTAGCCATAATGGTGAGGCGTAATTCTCCGTCACCGTCAAAAGTCTTTATATTATCGTTTATGAAGAATACTTCTACACCCTTTGCCTTCAGATTGCGGGTATATTGCAAAGTGTCAACGGTATTTCTTGCAAATCTGGAAACTTCCCTTGTTAGTATTAAATCAAACTCACCAAATTCCGCATCGTCAATCATTCTCATAAATTGCGGTCTTTTTTGTGCAGAAGTGCCGGTGATACCCTCATCCACATACATTTTTACAACTTCCCATTCAGGGTGTTGTTCAAGAAAAGGCTTATACCAATCTTTTTGGTTTTCAAGTGCTGATAATTGTGCTTCGTGTTCAGTTGACACACGTGCATATATTGCAACTTTTCTCTTTTTACGCTCTTGATTTCCGTATTGATACATCTATACCCCTCCTTCTTTTCCTGCTTTTGTTAATAGTATGTTTAAGTATAACATTTAAACGCTGCAATGTCAACGTACTCCTTGTAATCGTTCAATATATTCCTAAAAATATGTTCTTTAATTCTGCCTTGTTTGAATAGGTTTTCAATCAATTTCAAAGCGGCGAAAATTTTATTATATTCCTGTTCGTCTATCTTTTTCATTAAATTAGTCTCCATATATGTAAAAAGGACTACCCATCGTGTGAGTAGTCCTTATGTAGTATTATTTTCTGTTTCTGATTCTCTTTAACAATTTATCCATTTCGGATTTATAGGATTTCTTTAAATCCTGCATTTCACGCAAAATACCTTTATATTTCTTCTTCAACTCCGACAACTCATCAAGTGCTGCCTGATGTTTTACTATAACTTCCTGCACTTCCTTGACCTTTTCAGCATCAGGTGCGAGTTGTTTCAAATAAAGATTTTCACGCTTCAATCGTTTAACTTCGCTTTCGAGTTCATCTATCCTTTTCTGATAGATGGTCGTTTTTCTTTCAATATTCATTTATTCCTCCGTTCAATAGTATAGGCGGGAGAATAATCACCCTCACCGCCTTATATACTATTTCATTATTTCCACTTGTTTTTATATTTGCCAAGAGAACTACCGCCCAGCATTCTATCAGCGGTCATTGCCAATATCATATCCTCAAACTTTCCATCGTGTTGAAGTTTAGTAACAAAATCGTTGTAGTCATCAACGTGGTCAATGTTAATGTTAGTGTCGCCAAAAGTAACACTGTGAGATTGAGAAACCGTATTGTTTTTAAGTTCTGCTAACTTTCTGGATATATCGGTTATACCGGTTAATCGTGGAGATGCATCAATACCATAATCGGCATTTACTGACTTACTACCGATTGACAATTCTTGCAAAGCCATTTCACGCAAGACATCTCTCAACTCCAAAAAGTTTTTCGTATCTTCGGCATTAAGCATAAGTTCAGGTTTGCCGGGAGTACCGTCAACTTTTGCCAAACCAGTGTAATCTACAAGCCCACCAGTTTTGTATGCTTTAACATCAGACTTCTTGAACCAACCAGTTACACCGCTTGACAACTTGTGGTGACGAACCTTTAAGTAGCCATTCTTTTCATCTAAAACTGTATAAATTGGGTCAGAACTAAAATACTGATTGCTTCCCGATTTATCACCGGAGTAACTATAAATCTTTGCTCCCTTGGCGTTAATCTTGCCACCGACAGTAATAGTCTTTTCGGGAGTGGATGGAGTAGTAGGTTGTGTCGCAGGTGTGGTAGTCGGTGTTGTAGGAGCAGATGGAGTAGTTTCGGGGTTAGTATTATCTACTGTTTCCTGTGCTTCTTCATCGCTTGCCGCTACCATTGCTGCGGTATTAGCCTGAATAGAACTCAACACAGACTGTACGGCAGTAAACTTCGTGCTGAAATCATCTCCGTATTTAGAGATAGTTCCATCAAGAGCATTCGTAGCACCATTCCAGATATTCTGCATATTTGTGGTCATTGTGTAACCAACGTTGTCAGCGGTTGTTGTCAATGTCTCGTTGATAGAGCCGGAATTGTCATTCACGGCGGTAATCATATCGCCAATAAGTGATTCAACAGAATCAAGGCGACTATTCAAAACTGCTTCATATTCGAGATAGAGTGAGTCAAGAATTTCTCTTGTATCGCTGACCATCTTATCATATTCTGTTTGCTCCAATTCTTCATTTGCTTCTGCAAGTTCAACCGTCAACTTCTGAACTTTTGCCCTCGTCTCTTGGGAAAGGTCATTTTCGTATGCTGATAATTGTTTCTTTAAATTTCCTATATTCTGTGTTTGCTGGGAAATCTTCTTTTCGTATTCGTAGAGATTTTTTGCGGAATCAAGACTATCATTATAAGCATCAATCAATTCCTGCAAAGATTCAAGTTCAAGCGCAATGCCTTCTTCAACCAAAGACACAATGGCTTGTTTTTCATCTTCTGCGGCAATAATAGATTCTTGTTGCAATGCAAGAAGTTCTTCTCTACGTTCAATTAACTCTGTGTTATATGGGTCATTGGCAAGTTGAGCGTTGATTTCTGCCAGTTCCTCCGCATACATAGAGGCTTGTGACATATAGACATTGTAGTTTTGTCCGTGCAAGCCCATAGTAGCCATACCTTCATCTGTAAGTTGACCCTTATCTGTATGCAAATCACTATTACTCATAAGGTCAATTAAGAAATCAGCCTCTTGTGTAAGTTGAGAAATGCGCTCTTGTGTGTAGTCAAAATAACCCCACTCAATCTCACGCATCGTTTTGGCATACTCTGCTAACTCAACATTGGCTTCGGCAATTTCTTCCTTAACACCATTTATGCTGTCTTGCATCTCAAACCACGATTCAGAATATTTTTCAATTTCGCCGGAGTTCATAGCATTAGAAAAAGCCTGTGTTAAACCAGCCAATTCTTTGTTAAGCATTGCAACTCTTTGCTTTTCTACATCTTGCAATGCGATGTAATAATCCAAACTTTCCAAATATCCATTGGTTTCTAAAAGTTCAATTCCGGTATCATATTGATTTGCTGAATGCTCTACAAGACCTAATCGGTTGTCAAAATCATCTTGAATATTATCAAAATTGTCCTCATAAAGTTCCGCTAAATTTTGATGCAACTCATCTATGGCATTGGAGCATTCAATGGCTTTTTCATACCAATCAGAATATGATTTAATGAGTTTTTGAGTATCTTCGTCGTATTCTGAAATTTGAATGCTTCCATCACGAACTTTTTCCGCTAAATCAGAAGATAAGCCAACAGAATTTGCCTCTTGCATATAACGAGTATAGGCTTGCTGCTGTAAAGCAAGTTCTTGATTGACAACAGATATTTCATCAGCAGTAGCACCAAGTTTTGTTTTAAGTGCTTTATATGTGCTTGTTGCTGTTGCTTTCAATCTATCAATTACTTGCTCAATACGCTCAATAGCAATCTCAATCCAGTCAAAAACCTTTAATTCATTTTCTGCATTATTGGTTGACTTGTTTGAACTACTGGAGGATTTTTTGCTTGATGAAGTCTTTCCATAATTTTCTGTTGAGTTTCCACCAGAGTTAGAACTGTTATTTGCATTTCCAACACCTATTCCACCAGTAACCATAGCAGTGCCGCCGACAAGTGCAGAAGCACGACCTGCAACATATCCATTTTTAAGCAGAGATTCTGTCTGTTTATGATTGAATACGATTGCACCTTTTGGAATATTTACAAATTCAGCACCAGTATCTCCAACGGTGTACCATCTTCCGGTATGAGGGTCAACAACGATTTCTCTACCGAGTTCACCTGTTAATGTTTGACCGCCTTGTGCAGTACCCCAATCTCCACCTGCTTTTGCAGTACCAGTAAGATTTGCAGTGCCGTTTGCTTTAACACTACCGACAGTACGAACATAGTAAGTAACTGTACGAGAAAGATTTTTAGGATTATAATTATCAACCTTTGATGTATCAACATCATACTTAACCGTTGCTTTTTTATCTTCTGGCTGATAACTCAAAAGAGCCGTATCATCAATCTGCAATTTTGCCTTAATGTCATCAATGGTTAAACCAGCGATTGAGGATTTGACGGTTTCAACAGATGTGGTATCTAACTTCAATGCCAGTAGAGCATCATTATCGCTTGAAGTAATCTGTGAATACAATTCATCAACTTTTGCCTGTGCATCAGTTGTGTCTAATCCGAGTGCCTTTTTCAGTTCAAGGTCATTACAAGCCTTTTGGAAGTCCTGAATAAGCAATACTGCTTCGCCAGTAGTTTCACTAACCTTTGATACATCGACATCAAGAATTGCTGGTTCGGACAACTGCTGTTTTTGTGTAATGCAATAGGAGATAATGGAGTTTGCATACTCTACTTCTTCTGCATCCACACCAACAGTCGCTTTAAGGTCTTGCATTTGCTTGATAGTAGAATCAAGGGCATCAGACTTTTCTTTCGCAGTTGTCAAATCACTCACATCAAGAGTGATTGTCATATCAGAATGAAGTCCTCTTAAATTCTCTGCGGCAACATTAGCAGAAACAGCCAAGTCACCGATTGTCTTATTAGCCTCATCAGCCCAAGAGAACTCTCCACCAAATTCTTCCATCTCACCAAACATAGCCTGAACAAGAGGAAGTGAAAGATTAAGTCCTTCGGCAAAATCTTCCATAGTCTTTGAACCAGCGATTTGATAATTTTCACCAGACTCATCAAGAACCATAAGACCAGCATCTACTGCCTTTTGACAGAAGTTTGCAATATTTAAACCAGCATAATTTCCGTCATCGTCATATGTGAATAAATCATATACACTTTTCAAATAGGAATTTACTTTTTCAGTATCTTCCGCATCAATCGTGTCTGGAATAATAAGTTCAAGTGCCGCCTGATAATCTGTTCGTCCAACTCTACCAAAATATTCTGAATCGGTATCATTTAATGTCTCGTTAATGCGTGTGATAGCATCAAGAGTATCATCAAACATATCTCCGCTTTGAGAAGCATTTTGAGCATTTAACCAGTTGTTATAGGCATTTGTTGCTTCTTCGAGAGAAGAAGTCATAATATCGTAAGAATCGCAAGTTAATTTGATTGCAGCGTTTTCTTCAAGTAAAACATCAATTTTGCCCTGAATGCTTTCTTTCTGCTCATCCGTTAAACTTGTCGAATCTTTTAACTCTTTTCTATATTTCTCAATTTGTGCGGCATTTTCCAAGTATTTGGATTGTGCCATTACTTTATTTGTATTGTTGATTTCTATTTGCTCATCCGACTTTGCTTCTACAATCTCTCTGACCTTTTCTGCATTGAGTTGTAAAACACCATTGTGGTATTCTAATGCAGATGTATAATCTTTTAGTTCGTCAGAATTAAAATCATCTATTGATATGGATTCACCGGTAGATTCTCTGCGCCCTCTGTTGGCATCTTCCGGCTTATTATAGATATGTATAATCGGTATAGGGAATGGCTTTAAATCTTTCTTCTTTCTCAATGATGGTTGAACCAGTGCCACATCATCAGCGATTAACTTAATAATTGAGACCTTCATAGAATTTCCATAAGATGGAGCATAATATATAGGCTCATTGTATTTAATCTTGGCTACATTTATCATCTAAACACCCCTTTTCAAATCTTCTTGAAGAATTTCCTCATTGTTTGATTTAATGTCCTCTCCATTTTCTTTTCTGATGCTTCCCAGAAACCCTTTTTACCAAGGGTAGGTCTTGCCGGATAACCATTTTTAGATGTAAAAGGTATTCCGCTATTAGCAAGGTTCAAAACCTGTTCCATACTCGGATATGAGCCAGTAGTGTACTGGTGGTTCAAGTCCAAGTATGCTTCAAAAGAGACCGAATTACCAACTGACGTAAGTGCGGTTGTTCTTGGTGTATCGCCCAAAGCACCGGTTCTCTCATATGATTTCGGTTTTCCTTTCGTGTAAAACTTTCCAGTTTCACCATACATATCTGCCAACATTTTATCCGAAGCAACATTCATTGCCTTTCTCAATTCTTTCATTAACATTGCATTAAGTTGAGACATATTATTGGCAGTCATAATTTATCTTCTCCATCGACTCCCAGAATTCCGAACTATCAGCCCATTCAGAGCCGTTCCAGTAGGAGTGTTTGATAGGTCTTGTGAACTCTTTCCCGTTCCATTCGTGTTTAAGTCCTACCGCATACATACCTTCTACGCTGTTGATTTTACAGTACCTATGTATAGTTGTTAACTTTACATTTTTGAGCAGGATTTCGTTTATATCATATTGTGCTGCAACTTCATCATATGTAAGCACTTGACTGTCAAGCGGAGGTGTACCATTCGAGAATAACACATCAATCTGCTCATTATCCACAGATAGAATGAGGTAATGCTTGACCTTATCCTTTATTCTAATTTGCTGCTCCGCAAGAGATAGCGATTTCATTTCCTCATCAGGTTCACTAATCTTTTTTATGTATTGTCCGGGTTCTATCTTCATTTGCATTTTCCTTTCCTCTGGTTAAAGAATGAATTGTCTACCACATTTCGGGCAGAACTTGGCATTAACCAAATTAAATCTATATTGGACTTTGGGTTTACTTGAATCATAAAGAGGGCAACCACATTTAGAGCATTGCATCGTAGTTACTCTTTTCTTTGATTTTGAAATTCTTTTGAATGCTACATTATCGTCCAGCGGTTCATTGTCCTTATTTTCGTAAAGTTTGCATATATCTGAATATGTTATCCAAGAAATCCAAGTGTTGCAGTTAGCACAATAGAGTCCTATTTTCCTGCCACTTGGTTTTGCGTAGTATTTATTGCTTTTGCAGTTTTTACAGTTCATTGTTTTTCCTTTCGTTTTTTAGTCTTTTCTTTCACTCTCAACCAAAAATTTCTTTAACACCGAAAAAATATCAATTTCAGGGTGTAAAGTCTCAATGTTTCAAGGGTTTATTCTTAATATCGTCATTTGTTTAGTGTTATGTAAACTCCCTATTATTGGCGGTTTACATAATCCTCCGAAAACCACCAGTATAATTTTTAAGTTATCTTTTCTTCAAACTTTCAAGTGATTTTTTTGCAAAAATAATAATTGATACCGTAAACCAATATGTAGCCATAAGCGGAATATGGGTACGGAATACTATACTTGATATATAAGTGTTTTGAATTTATATCCCACAATCAAGTATAGTATTAAATAATATACGATTCCTTATTTAGTACGGTTCTTATATGCTATCTCTATTATTAGATTAAATAAGTAATCGTCCATAATCCTATTTCCTCTGTGGTTTAATCTTCTTGCTTTATTATCCATTTGAGAAAATAGGTTTATGGGATAGTTACACATTCAATTTTATATTCTTTTCTCTTAACAACGAAGTCCGAAAAAGCCTTATTTTAAGCCATTTTTTAAGAATTTTAACACGACCCTTGTGTTAAATATAGCGTTGCGTTTAACGTCACATTTCTCCATTTAGCCACTTCTTGAATAGAAGTCTCATTCGTTCCGAAGGTATGTATATTGTTATCGGTTCATTATTGCGAATGCTGCTTCTCCAAATCCATTGGATTAAACAAGACAGAGCCAAGTAATCCTGATTGACGGTTATATTTGTACCGTCCTTTTCATTCTTATTCGTGAAGTATCTACGAACATAAGGATTAGAATAGAAGTTGAATGCGTACACCAATATGTTTCTGTCGCTATATTCATTGGTTGCTCTTGCATTTAAGGGAATGAAGCAACTTAATTTCTTTTCAAGTTTTTCCTTCTCGCCTTTGGATAAGGTTCTTTCTTTTTCTGTTAGTTTTCTAACCACGTTATAGCCTTTGCCCTTTAAGAACTGTTTATAATCATTGGGACAAGTCCAGAGTATTTTTTCGGATTTTGCTTTCATTACATTATGAAGAAAGTTAAAGATATTTAATTGTAGTTGCTTGATTTCAGAGGGCTTTTGCCTATCATACCAAGTCTTTGATAAAGAACTTGCTTTATAGTTATTGAGTTTTGGATTTTCATATATCGTTATAAGTTCCTTATATCTGGCTTGTGCTTCGATGTCTCTATTATGCTGACAAGTCCTATATATTCCATTCTCATCTTTCGTTAATCCAACAATCTCATAATCAATATTATGGTATTCAAAGAACGGTTTTAGAAAACTACCCTCAAACAAATATGTCAATACATATACCTTTTTGAATAGGTGGAAGATATGAGCCGGAAACTGCCATACCAACATAGTTTTATCAAGATAAAAGAGATTCCCGTTTTTGGCTAATCTCTCAACATTTGAATACTTGCTTGTCGGATATGAGTCTTTAATCCAATAGACTTTTCCATATTCATCCGTCTCAATAAACTTTTCATTAAATAAAAGTTTAATATCTGCCTTTGTGAGATTGTCATTGCAAACGTCATTAAATCTAATGAGAATATCCAGCACTTCATCAAGTATAAGTGTGTAGTTGCCTTCGGTAAGATACTCTATTGTCTCTGAATTTGAATTAGAAAAGGTGCTGTGGGTCAATGCAATGTTTCTTCCGCTCATAAGCAGAGAATTGAAATCATCTATCTTTCTGCCGCCTTTGTAATCAGGGGCGGTTATATCTATGCTTGTTGCTTTTTTCACCCTTTCGATTTCATCTAAAAACGGAGTGCAGTAAATATATGATTCATCAGGAGAATCATTCATCATTTGAATTGCAAAAGAGGTTTTACCTTTTCCACAAGGTTCGTCTATTACGTTGATATTGCTCATTCTGCTTTAATCTCACCTTTGATAGTTTCCATTGACTCGCACCTGATGCTATCGAGCGGGATTTCCTTGCCTTGTTTGTATGCTTGATGGTTGACTGTGTAATCATTTCTGCTTTTTGGTTTTTGTTCATTTGTTATTTCTCCTTTAAAGTAAGAATTTGTTTTTAGAAAATAAAAAGGCTATGCTAACGAATACAGAGTAAATCATCTTGCAAGTCTGTTTTTTGAGTAAAAACGAACTTGAAAAAATGATTTTTTTTATTAGTCAAATTTTCCGTTTGACCAATAAATCTGCATTCAATCCAGCATAGCCTTAAATCTTATGATTATAACCCTCACTGATGAGGGCAAGGAAATCGCTCCGCTCATTGCGGTTAGATTGAACTATTTAATTTTCATAATATTATATCACAGATTTTCCGTTTTGTCAATCACTAATTTCATATTTCCCGTTTGGTTAAGAAAAAATTTCTCTTAAATCTTTGACCATCTGTGCTGCATCTGCTTCTTCCCAGTTTAGTAAATGCTTATCTTTGTACTGCTCGTACTTATCATCAAAAGCATCAATCAGTCTTGCCTTGGCTTCGTCCTTCTCATAGATAGCATCGAGGAAACTTTTCAGATATGCGAGCGGGTTCTTCTCAATCTCGTTTGCTGTTTGTGTCGGAAGTTTCAATAACCTTTCGATAGAAATAGCGTAGTTATGTGCATTATACATCTTTGTACCTCATTTCAATTATATGTTGATACCTTGAATAGCATTCTCATAAAGGAATACATTCAGCGTGTCGCTTATGCCAGTATTGTAGTAGTCAAGCAGCAGAACATTGAACTGCTCCATATGCTTGTCGGTAATGGTCAATATTCCTGCTCCTGCCTCAACCAAAATCTTATTAGCCAATGTTAGACTTGTACGCTTGTTACCATCCCAGAAGAATTGACCTCTTGCACCCCATACAAAGGCATTTAGAGCCTTTTCTGTTGCAGATACATCAGCATTAAGGATGTCGGCTAACTCCTGCTGTACTACTTCCTGCTGCGGTATAGGGGGTATATAGTCAGTGCCAGAGATACCAACCGTTCCGGTGCGGAGTTTACCCCATTCTAACGCTTCATTCCGTGCTATAAACTCATTCAGTTTGCACCAGTATTCAAAGGTCACTGGCTCATTTATAGTGGTTAATAGGTGCTTCCAAGCATCTCGCATATTGAGGATTGCTTGAATGTCATCGAGTTGCACATTTGGAACATTGACACCGTTTAATATAGTTTTTGTTTGTGGGAATGTTACGGCTCTATTCTCCATCTTCATTCCGCAATATACATTTTCATCCCATTTCTTTTTAGCAAGAAATAGACTTTGCTCCGGTGTTAGTTTGTATTTATCAGCAAAATTCATTTGCATACCTCCATATTGAATTTATTCCATCTTATTTTTTAATCGTCTACATACTCGATTATATCTCCGGGTTGACAGTTGAGCAATTCACATAATTTGTTAAGCATTGCATTTGATACAATCTCACCATTTCGGATTTGTTGCAGTTGTCTTTCTCCGATGATTTTATCTTTTCGCATTTTATAAGATGTATAACCACTGTTTTTCAGTGCTTCCATTATATCAATTTTATATCTTAAAGCCATTGTTTAAACTCCTTATCAGAATTAGATACAAGTACCTTTATATTATTATAGCACAATGATACACCCATTTCAAGTGTCTATTTGCACAAATAATCACCAAAATATACACCCAAACCTTGTGCATATTTTTCTTTAAAAAGTGTTGACAATCACCCATAATGGGTGTATAATGTAATCACAGCAAGGGAACAACACACCTGCTGAATACATTTAAAGGAGACTAACAAAATGTCAACAATCGAATTAACCACAAAAATTAGAGAGTTGAAAGAACTCAAAGCAATGGCGGAGGAAATCGCAGCGGAGATTACAAGTATTGAAGATGTAATCAAAGCCGAGATGACCGCAAGAGACACCGACGAAATGACGGTTGATGTTTACAAAGTAAGATGGACAAAAGTATCAAGCAACAGATTTGATACAACGGCATTTAAAAAGGCAATGCCCGAACTTGCGGAGAAGTTCACCAGAGTAACCGAGTCAAGAAGGTTTTCCGTATGTTAATAAAAAATGCCCTTATATAAGCGGCAACTTATATAAAGGCAAATGTAACATAGTCCAGCCTATACGGAGCAGTTACATTATATATTATATATGTATCTGCTCCAAAAATCAAGACAAGGAGCGAAAAAATAATGAAGTGGTTTAATCATCCTCAAACCCTCGAAGAATTGAAAAAGCAGTACAAACAACTTGCAGTTAAACACCACCCAGACAAGGGCGGCAATACAGCCGATATGCAAGAAATCAATGCAGAGTATGACCGACTTTTTGAACTTTTGAAAAATACCCATAAAAATGCAGAAGGTCAAACATACACCACCCAGACCGAGACCACCGAGACCGCAAACGATTTTAGAGAAATCATTGAAAAACTTATCCGATTTAACGGAATACATATTGAAATATGCGGCTCGTGGGTATGGGTAACAGGTTGCACTATTGAATACCGGGAAGAACTTAAAAAGATGAAATTCAGATGGAGCAAGTCAAAAGTTGCTTGGTATTACCACCGTGAAGAATACAGAAAATCCACAAAGAGAACATACACACTTGACGAAATCCGTGACCTTTACGGAAGTGAAACAATCAAGACCGAACCGCAGTTGAAACTTGCAATAGTTTAAAAATGTGCTGTGCTATCGGCAAGACGGGCAGAAAGGAAAAAACAATGAAAATTTTAATGCTTGCTATTATTTGTTTATATCTCGCTATCAATATTGTTGCTGCAAAGATGATGGATGCAAAGGAAATGAAGAAACATTTTATAGATGGTCAATGTATCATCGGCAGAGTTGCCGCAAATGTTTTCTATGCTCCTGCTTGGCTTTTGAAACTCATCAGAATCATTGTTATAAATGGGGTAAAGTAAATATGAGATTTATATACACGGTTAGAATTGATGAGGACAACAACGCTGCATCTTGCCCAACAATCATTGAATGTAAAAGGTTTATAAGAGACTTTCAAAGACACGACAAGACAATACATAGATTCAGCATCTACAACGAAGAAACCGGAACTATTATTCAAATCAATATAAAGGAGAATATCACAATGAAGAAACAAGAATTATTTGAAAAGGCAGTTAAGGCAATGGACAACTACACAAGGGCGGTTGAAATGGGGTTAAATGATTTTGCTAACTACTACCACAGCCAAATGAAAACACTGTGTAACGAAATCCGACACAGAGGACTAAAACAAGAATTTGATGACTTTGCACTTGTATTCTAATTTATAGGCGGTTGAAATACACCGCCTATATACTTATTTTAATTTGTAAAAATAGAGTGTAGTCATTTTTTACTTTTCATTTCTGAAACATTCTTGTAAAATTAGAATAGGTTTTCTTATTGTTTTACAAGATGTAAACAATATCTAATTTCAAATTTACAAAGGAGCGTTTTAAATGCGATTAGCCTACATCAGAGTATCGACCATAGACCAGAACGAACAAAGGCAAGTTGAAGCAATGCAAAAGTATAATATTGAAAAGTGGTTTATTGAAAAGGTATCAGCCAAAGACACCAACCGCCCCAAATTGCAAGAACTGCTTGACTTTGCCAGAGAGGGAGACACAATACACATTCACGACTTTTCAAGGCTTGCAAGGTCAACAAAAGACTTGCTTGACATTGTGGAACTTTTGACCAGTAAGGGCGTTATATTGGTATCAAACAAAGAAAACATCGACACCAGCACACCGACTGGAAAACTTATGCTAACTATGATAGGAGCAATTAACGAATTTGAACGCACCAATCTTTTGGAAAGACAAAGAGAGGGTATCGCAATAGCCAAAAGGGAAAAGAAATACAAAGGTAGAAAAGCCGTAACAATTCCCGACTTTGAAGAACACTATAAAAGATACTTGAAACGAGAAATAAACAAATCCGAACTTGCAAAAGAATTAAAAATCAGCCGACCAACACTTGACAAACTAATAAACGAATATCAAAGCCAATAACCCATATTAAAATGAATTGCAGCGGAACAATAACACCGCTGCTTTTCTTTATATAGGGGGTATGTTTACATTTAAACGAAAGCCGGGAGAGCGGAAAAAGCGGTAATGTGATACTTTTCACTCTCTCCAAAAATAAAGGAGTCAATATGCTAATCATCACAAACTTCAAAATCGTCATTAAAAAAAACTAACGAGGAAACCACCATTGAGTATAAAGGACAGTGTTTGTATGACCTTTTAGAAAACGCTGTGGCGGATTTTTCTAAAATCAAATATATAAAGATTAGAAATCTCACATTTCCGGTCTTATGCCCTCTGTGCGGTCAAGAATTAAGCGTTAAGGACAGTAAGCGGAGATATGTAAAAGACGAATTAAGCAGGAAAATTCCTTTCAACTTTAAGCGTTATTATTGCTCATCTTGCCAAAAGATACATACCGAAATCCCTGACATAGTACAACCATACAAACAATATGAGACCTTAACCATCAGGAAAGTTCGAGAGGGCGATTCCTTAACTTTTGCCGGAGATAATTCTACCATCCGCAAATGGAGAAAAGAGAAATAACACACCCACTTTTCCTCTGGTTAATAAATCTCCTATGCTAAAATCAGGTAGAACCAAGTATTTAGCGGGAGGCGGGATATATGTGCAATTCAAGTTAGATAAGAAGAAATATATAACCATAGTGGTTATTTTGGTTTTCCTTATCTTCTTAATATTCTGTTTGTGTAGAAGTTGTGAGCAGTCACCTTCAGATAATACAAGCGAGCCGGAAAAGACACTTGAATTTATTCCAGCGGATGAGCGGGATTCTGATAATATCACGATTCCGGGTATCACTGGATTAAATATGAAGTCAAATCAACTAAATCAAACGGTAGATTTTTATAACCCAGATTCTAACCGATGCTACTTCAAAATATCACTGTATCTATCTGATGATACGCTAATCTACCAATCAGATTATTTAAAGCCTTCTGAGCGTATAACCGAAATAACACTACATCAAGCATTACAGAGAGGAATATACAAGAATTGCCGCCTTGTATATCAATGCTATTCTCTCACAGACAAAAGCGAATTGAACAGCGGCGAAATCAAATTAGAAATAAACGCACAATAGAAAGGATTTTTGAAATGAAAAAACTTATTGCTTTATTCTTATCATTAACTTTGTTGGCTTCCTTCTCCACTACTGCTTTTGCAGCAGAGTATTGGGACGAATCAGCCGGGAGCGGAGAATCAGAAGTATATGCACATCTGTATAGTAGTTACACCGTAACTATTCCGGCAACCATTGATTTAAGAAATGGTGAGATGGGAGCGGTCACAGTATCAGATGCCAATATTGAGAGCGGCTATTCTGTCAAGGTTTATTGCACGAACATTTCAGAAAATGGCATTAGACTGTATCACACAGAGGATTCAAACATATCAATTACTTGCACCTTAATTGACATCAACAACAACTGCAACTATACCGGTGAAACACCGCTTGCTACTTTTACGCAAAGTGAATTTACGGATGCTACACTAACAAAGTATTTTGGATTGGAGATAATGGATAGGTGGAGCAGAGCCGGAGACTATGTTGGTACTATGCAATACTCTTTTGAATGTTCACCAATTTAACATAAGAAATAGGGAGTTGCGTAAAAACAACTCCCATTTATGTATTAGTTGAACTTAAAACCGCATTCGCAACACGGGTATTCCTCTATCATTTTTCCACAATTATCGCAGCGGAATAAGTGTTTCGGAG
>JAFTTI010000013.1 GCA_017466865.1 Oscillospiraceae bacterium
AGGAATTTTAGGGTTTGTCTTGTCGATTGTTCAATTTTCAAGGTGCTTTTTAGCCCCCGTTCTCCGAGGGTGCCTTTATATTATACTACCCCATCTGCCCTTTGTCAAGCATATTTTTTGAAAAATGTTTAATAAGGAAAACATTAAACATTTCAACATTTTTGTATCTTTCGTCAAAAGACGACAAAAAATTACATTTAATGTAAAAATCGAGGGTATGTATACTGAAAGTAAAAAACCGCTGACAAAAATCAGCGGTTTTTAGTGGGGTGGATAATGGGATTCGAACCCATGGTCTTCAGTGCCACAAACTGACGCGTTAACCAGCTACGCTATACCCACCATACAAAGTGCCGCTCAAAAAGCGGCACTATGGCGCGCCTTACTGGACTCGAACCAGTGGCTTACTGCTTAGAAGGCAGTTACTCTATCCAGCTGAGTTAAAGGCGCAAAATTTTAAAAAAACTCGGAAAACCGAGTTTGGAGCGGGTGATGGGAATCGAACCCACGTAACCAGCTTGGAAGGCTGGAATTCTACCATTGAACTACACCCGCATAATATCGCCCTCATCTGAGGACGATATTTATTATATCACGAACAAAAATGATTGTCAAGCACTTTTTTCATTTTTTAGAAAATTATTTTCTTGATGTTACTTTTATTCCCTTTTCGTTAGCAGAAATAAGAATTTTGCTGACGGATGCACTATCATTTACGATAACATCCGCAACCTTATCTTCAACATTCTTTCTGATAAAGTTTCTTATATCACGAGCGCCAAACTTTCCACCATAACTCTTTGAAGCAATTTCTTCAAGCGCTTTTTCATCATAAGAAAGAATAATATTCTTTTCCATAAGAGGTTCTTTCATCTCATCAAGCATAAGAGCAGCGATTGAACGGAAGTTTTCCAATGTAAGCACGCCAAAAACAACAATCTCATCAACTCTACCGATAAATTCAGGTCTTAAAAATTCATTAAGAGCCTTCATAGCCTTTTCTTTACTGATTTCGTTTTCTGATTTGTTAAAACCAAGGCCTGAAGTTTTATCTGAAGAACCTGCGTTTGAGGTCATAACAATGACTGTATTTTCAAAATTTACATTTCTTCCCTGTGAATCTGTTATTCTTCCTTCATCGAGAATCTGAAGGAGAATATTCATAACATCAGGATGTGCTTTTTCAATTTCATCAAAGAGAATTACGGAATAAGGCTTTCTTCTCACCTTTTCTGTAAGCTGACCTGCTTCATCATATCCTACATATCCAGGAGGTGAACCGACTATCTTTGATACAGAATGTTTTTCCATATATTCTGTCATATCAAGTCTTATCAAAGGGTCTACCCCATCGAACATTTCAGATGCAAGAACCTTTACAAGCTCGGTTTTTCCGACGCCTGTAGGGCCTACAAATATAAAACTTGCAGGGCGACGGCGTTTTGAAAGCTGTGCTCTTGTTCGCTTGATAGCCTTCGCAACAAGACTAACCGCCTCATCCTGACCGATTATTTTAGATTTAAGTGCTTCTTCGAGACCTGTTATCTTCTTGAATTCGCTTTCCATAATCTTATTTGCAGGAATTCCTGTCCAGAGTTCAATTACTCTTGATAAGTCCTCATTTGTAACAGCTATATTCTCTGCTGTTTCGGCGAGAGGTTTTATTTCATTTTCAAGCTGCATAAGTTCTGCTTTGGCAACAGAAAGTTTTTCATAATCAGGAGAACTACTATCTTCAATTTCGGTTATTTCTTTCTTTTTCGTTTCAAGTTCTTCTGTTTTCTTGATATATTCAGCAATTTCAGGATGATTTATACTTGCTCTTGTGCAGGCTTCGTCGAGAAGGTCAATAGCCTTATCGGGAAGAAATCTGTCGTTGATGTAACGTTCAGAAAGAACTGTACACGAGCGGACGATCTCATCACTTACTTTTACTTTATGGTATTTTTCATAGTATTCCTTTATTCCGCAAAGAACGCTTACTGTATCTTCAATTGTAGGTTCATTTACGGTTACAGGCTGAAATCTTCTTTCAAGAGCGCTATCTTTTTCGATATATTTTCTATACTCTTTGAAAGTTGTTGCACCGATAACCTGAACCTCACCTCTTGAAAGTGCGGGTTTAAGTATATTAGCTGCATTCATAGAACCTTCGCTGTCGCCTGTTCCGACAAGATTATGAACTTCATCAATAAAGAGAATAACATTACCCTCTGATTTTACTTCATCAACAAGGCCTTTAACGCGGCTCTCAAACTGACCTCTGAACTGTGTTCCTGCAACGAGCGCAGTAAGGTCTAAAAGATAAAGTTCTTTATTCGCTATATTAAAAGGCACATCCCCTGAAGCGATTTTCTGGGCAATTCCTTCGGCAATAGCTGTTTTACCGACACCGGGTTCACCGATAAGGCAAGGATTGTTCTTTGTTCTTCTCGAAAGAATCTGTATTACTCTTGCAATTTCTTTATCTCTTCCTATGATACGGTCGATTTCACCATCGCGGGCTTTTTGTGTAAGATGTGTACAGTAATTTGGAAGATATTTGAGTTTCTTCTCTTTCTTCTTCTTTGCTTTTTTCTCTTTGTTTTCTTTTTCGCTATCTCTGCTCATCTTCTTGAACAAATCAAACATTCCCGAAGGGTCATCAGAATCTGAATCCGAAGAAAATTCTTCATCTACATCTCCGATTTCATCAATAGCATCATTTTCGCTTTTGGGAAATCCGCCCATCATAAAGTTCTGGAAAAAGCCGGGCATAGTTTCAGAACCGCCCATTTCAAACTGTTCTTCAAGGTCTTCAACCTGCTGGCAGAAATCTTCAACATTTTCATCTGTTATTCCCATCTGGTCCATATATTCTTTGACCTGTGGAATACCGAGTTCTCTCGCACAAACAAGGCAAAGTCCCTCGTTGCGTTTTTCTTCTCCCTGCATAGCAGTTATAAAAACGACTGCCATGCGCTTTTTGCATCGGGTACAAAGCATTTCCATTTTCCTCCCTTAAGCAAGATTATACAAAATCTTGAATATATATGTCATTTCGATAGTTTCTGTATTGAAGACAAGCATATTATCTCCGCCGATTGTAACGATAAGTTTTGTTGCGAGAATGATAATATACATTATAATAGAGCCCTGAATAGCCCCCATAACCCCTCCTAAAAAAGCATTTATAGCATTTATAATAGGAAGTTTATCTATTATGGTAACAAATCTTAAAGCAACATTCATAAGGATAGTAAGAAGTGTGAATGAAAAAATAGAAATCAAAAGTCTTACTATTGAAATTGCAAAATCGCGAACAAAATATTTTTCGATAAATTCAGAAAGTTTTATCGTTCCACCTGTTATTGCAGAAACCGCGTCGTTCCACGCTTCTTCGTTATCAAAACTGATTTTATTTACTGTAATACCGGCAGGAAGATACTCTCTTGCGCTATCTGTTACTTTTTCTTCAAAAATAGAACCGATTATTCCGTCAGCATCTTCAACGGTTATTGTAAAACCTGCTTTTTCATAAACATGGTCTATGATATTCTGTGCTGCTTCATCCTTATTGTTACCAAGAATATTTATAACATCGGATTTTTCAAACTTAACACCATATTTTCCATATTTATTATTGAGTGCATGTGTTATTTCATAAGGAACATCAGCAGAACCGAGTTGTTCGTTTACTACAGAAACAATTTCAGGTCTTACTGCGGAATCATAAATCTTGGGTGCTAATGTGTTACCTGCAAAAACAGATATTATAACCGCAAGGCTATATCCGACAAGAGTTATAATTGACTTTACAAACCCTTGTTTTCCGCACATATAAATAGCCGAAACTATTACAACTATTGTCAGAATATCAAAAAAATATGCAAATCCGGTTTCCAAAATAATTCTCCTTTCGGAAAAGCAGTTAATCCGCAAATTCCGTCCTGTTTATCTCATTATATCCGTTAAGGAATACATAATCGTTTATTTTTACAAAACCTGTGTAATTATCCGAAACATTCATCGAATCAATCTTTACACCATCAAAAGAATAGGCAATAAGTTCATCAGATGTAAGAACATAAACCTCTTTTTCCGAAGTATAAACCCCTGTGGCTGTTTTGTCAAGTTCTATCGTTATGGGATTATTGACATCGTTTATTATAACAAGTGTTGATTTTCTGAACTCTTCTCTCTGAAGAAGTATTGCAGAATTAGAAATGCCTGCTGAAAAATCATAAAGTTGATATGGATATTCGTATGTTCCTATAAGTTCGCCTTCTTTTGAATAATATGCAAACTTTGTATCTCCGAATACCGCTACATCTCCGTTCTGCATTATTTCAGCAGATATAGCAAATGTATCAACGGGAGAAGATTTCCAATCGGGTTCTGTTTTAGAAAAATCATATTTTGATAATGAGGATACGAGTTTTCCACCATCAACGCCGACATTTACAGCAATACATCCTGAACTTCCTACATAGAAATCAACATCTATTATTCTTCCCTCGACATTTTTGATTGTATATCTTTCGCTCCCATCGGGATTATAGATATTCATAACACAAGCAAATCCGTCGCTTTCAGAAACAACGGCAGCAGAGTCGTTACCACTGAGTTCGGCGAGAATGATATTACCTGAAAGTTCTTTTTCGTATATGGTTTTTTGTTTGCTTTCAACTTTGAATTTCTTTCCGCCACAATCATAGATAACAGACCTTTTATGTCCTGATTTGAGAATGGGTGAAGAATAACTATGTTGTCTTTCAGCAACAAGTTCACCATCAACGGAATACATATAGAAATGAGTATCATCAAGATATGTAAGATAGTTTTCTACAACATCTATTTCGTGGTCAGAAGTTCCCCTTATCTTTATAGGGAAATTTTCTTTTGCCAGTTCTCCGCTGTTGCGGACAGAATTTTCGTATTTCGTTCCGATTCCTTCAAAAAGCGGCATCCACTTTGAGCGGAAAACATAAAGAAGAACGCCTATTAACGCTATAACAAGAACAACTGCCGCTTTTTTTGCAAAACGGACAAGTTTTTTCTTTCTTCTGCGTTTCTGCATATCGTTAAGATTATATTCTATTGCCATAGACTAATCCTTTCATCAATAAAAAACTTTGTTGAGATAAAGTCCGCAGGCAGGGGCTGTCTTACCTGCTTTGAGTCTGTCTTTCGCTTCGAGTATTGAAGGAATTGAACCTCTTTCGATTTTTCCTTCGTTTATCCAGAGAAGAGTTCCTATCATTATTCTTACCATATTATAAAGAAAACCATCTCCCGAAACTCTGAAAATAAGTTCTTCTCCGTTTTGTTCAACGGTAAAATCATAAATCGTTCTTACTGTTATTTCTTTATCTGAACCTGTTGAACAGAATGATTTGAAATCGTGTGTTCCGATAAAAGCCTTTACCTCTTCACATAAAAGAGGAAAATCCACTTTTCTTCTGTAATGATAAGAGAGGTCTTCTGCGAAAGGGTTATGACTTTCACTGCAATGAACTTTATATATATATTCTTTTCCTTTGCAGGAATACCTTGCATGGAAATCTTCTTCTGCCTCTTCGCAGGAGAGAATGGAAATATCTTTGGGAAGTTCTGAATTAAGTCCCCTTTTAAGTCCTAAAAGAGGGATTGTTCTTTCTGTTTTGAAACTGAAACAATATTCAAGTGCGTGAACGCCTGTATCTGTTCTTGAACAGCCGTATATTGTCACATCTTCTCCGCCGAGGATTTTAGAAAGTTTTTCCTCTACAATCTGCTGAATGGCGATAGCATTATCCTGTCTCTGAAAACCGTGATAATTAGTTCCGCGATAGCACATTGTAACCTTGATATTTCTCATAAGACACCTACTTAAAAAATACAGTTAAAAAATATCACAACATCAAGGAAGAAAAGAGAAAGTGCGAGTGCGATATAATCTTTTCCGCCTGATTTGAGTTGTTTAAGGCGTGTTCTGCCTTCATCGCCTCTGTAACAACGACATTCCATAGCAACAGCAAGTTCCTCCGCCCTTCTGAATGCAGATACAAAAAGAGGGATAAGAATGGGAACGAGTGCTTTTGCTCTCTTTATAAGTCCGCCTGTTTCAAGGTCTGCACCTCTTGCTTTCTGTGCTGACATTATCTTATCGGTTTCTTCGATAAGTGTAGGTATAAAGCGGAGCGCTATCGTCATCATCATAGCAAATTCGTGAACAGGCATCTTTATTTTTTTAAGAGGAGATAAGAGCTGTTCTATTGCATCTGTGAGTGTTATCGGTGAGGTTGTATAGGTAAGAAGCGAAGTTCCTGAAATAAGGCATATAATACGGAGTATCATAAACAGCGATGTTTCAAGACCTTCTTTTGTTATTTTGATAAATTGCCAGCTGAAAAGAATTTCTCCCTCAATAAAAAAGATATTCAGAACGGATGTAAAAATAATGAGAGGAATTATACTTTTCATACCTTTGAAAATCATCTTTATAGGAATTTTTGAAAGAAGCACTGTGAGTGCTACAAAAAGCATTCCGAAAAGTATGCCATAAAAATTTTCGGCACAAAAAAGGAATGTTATGAAAACACCTGTTATTACAATTTTAAAGCGTGGGTCAAGTCTGTGAACTATTGAATTTCCAGGGAAAAACTGACCTATTGTTATATCTTTAAGCATCAAGTTTTACCCCCTTTTCATCAAGATATGAAAGGAGTTTTTTCAAAGCATAAGGCACTGTATATACATCATCTGCGATATGATAGCCCTTTTCTTTGAGTGCGTTGAAAACCTTTGTTATCTGAGGAATATCAAGCCCCATCTTTGCGATTTCATCTGCCATTCCGAAAACCTTAGGCGGTTCATCATAACAAACTATTGACGCATTATTCATAACAAGGATTTTTGTTGCAATTTTTGCAACATCTTCCATACTGTGACTTACAAGAAGAACAGTTGAATTATATTCCTTATGATATTCTCTTATTCTGTCAAGGATTCGGTCTCTGCCCTTAGGGTCAAGACCTGCGCATGGTTCATCGAGTATCAAAACCTTAGGACGCATAGCCATAACACCTGCTATTGCGACACGGCGTTTCTGTCCGCCCGAAAGTTCGAAAGGTGATTTTTCAAGCTGTTCATCGGTTATTTCAACGAGTTTTGCAGTTTCACGGACACGCTTGTCGATTTCTTCATCCGAAAGACCCATATTCTTAGGACCGAAAGCGATATCCTTATAAACTGTTTCTTCGAAAATCTGATATTCGGGATACTGAAAAACAAGACCAACTTTAAATCTTGTTTCAAGAGTTGTCTGCTTGTCCTGCCAGATATCAGTTCCGTCTATATAAATCTTGCCCGAAGTGGGTTTTAAAAGTCCGTTAAGATGCTGGATAAAGGTAGACTTTCCTGAACCTGTATGGCCTATGATACCTACAAGTTCGCCCTCTTCGATTTCTATATTAAGATTATCAATTGCCTTTTTTTCAAAAGGAGTACCTGCGCTATATACATAGGTCAAGTCTTCCGTTTTAATTATAGCCAATGTTATTTTCCTGCTTTCTCAATAATTTTTATAATTTCTTCGATACATTCTTCTTCGGTGATAATATCATCGGGAATGTCTATTCCGTTATTTCTGAGCCCGAATGCGAGTTCTGTAACCTGAGGAACATCGAGTCCTACAGATTTTAAAAGTTCGACATTCTTGAAAACTTCCTTGGGAGTTCCGTCAAGAATTGTCTTTCCGCTATCCATAACAACTATTCTGTCAGCCTTTGCGGCTTCATCCATATAATGAGTTATGAGGATAATTGTTACTCCGTGTTCACGATTGAGTTTCTTTATCGTTTTCATAACTTCTTTTCTTCCGATAGGGTCAAGCATGGCTGTCGGTTCATCGAGAACGATACAATCGGGGCACATAGCAATTATTCCTGCTATGGCAACACGCTGTTTCTGTCCGCCTGAAAGCTGATGAGGTGCATGTTCCCTGAACTTATACATTCCGACATCTTTAAGAGCGTCATCTACCCTTTCGCGCATTTCTACGGGATCTACCCCTAAATTTTCGAGAGCGAACGCAACATCTTCTTCAACTATCGTCGCTACAATCTGATTATCGGGGTTTTGAAAAACCATTCCTACTCTCTGTCTTATATCGAAAAGTTTTTCATCATCAGAGGCATCTATTCCATCAACGAGGATTGTTCCTTTATCTGCTGTGAGAATAGCATTGAAATGCTTTGCTATTGTTGATTTACCCGAACCGTTATGTCCTAAAACGGCAACAAATTCCCCTCTTTTTATATCAAGAGAAATGCCTTTTAAAACCTGCTTTATCGGAGCGTTCTCTTCTTCAAAATCTTCATTCTGATAATGAAACCAGACATCTTTTGCTTCAATTATTTTTTCCATTTTACACTTCCGTTTTATAACTATCTTCTTCTGCCATCGTGGAATGTATCATCTATGGCAATAACAAGTGCTGTTGCGAATGCACATTCCCTGTCATCGTAAACATCAATTTCATAAGAATCTCCCCAGGAGAGTAACACTTTTTTTATAGTCGCATACGGCATTCCGTTTTTGGTTATTGTGAAATTCCATCCGAAATAGTCGCCGTCAACAGAAAAAACATCGCCTGTTACAGTTGTTATATCCAACGCTCTTTCAAATAAAGCAAATCTGCGCTCGATAGTTGCAACTGTTACATCGTTATGAAGAATATCGTACTTTCTGCCGAAAAACTGAAAATGACGGCTTACGGTAAATATAATATCCCCTGAATATGAAACAATGTCAAATCCCGGAGGAAATTTATAAATCCTTGTTTTTACTTTATATACGGGCAACTGACTTTCATCATAGATATTATAGCTGTCAAGAAGAGTAAAAACTTCCTGTTTCAAATAAAGTTTCATAAAAATTCCCCTTTCACATTTCTTCCCACATAGCTGTGCTTCCGCAAGGGAGGCAAACTCCGCTCTTTTCACAGATAAGCCCTATTTCGTCAGCGGATACTTTTCCTATGTATTTCTTTCCTACTGTTTCGGAAAGGATATATGACATTACAGAGGGCGAAAGGCCTGTTGTATAGCTATTCAGAAGGAAGAAAAGCGGTTTATCGGAAAGCACTTCTGAACAGAGTTTTACAAGGTCATAAATACAATCTTCGAGTTTCCATACTTCTCCACCCGGGCCTCTGCCGTATGATGGAGGGTCCATAATTATAGCGTCGTATTTTCTTCCTCTTTTTATTTCACGATTTACAAACTTTTCGCAGTCGTCAACTATCCAGCGGATAGGTTTTTCTGAAAGAGACGAAGCTGCTGCGTTCTCTCTTGCCCACTGAACCATTCCCTTTGAAGCATCAACATGACATACAGAAGCACCTGCAGAAGCACAGGCAAGAGTCGCACCGCCTGTATATGCAAAAAGGTTCAATACGCTTATTTCTCTTCCTGCATTTATTATCTTCTCACGCATAAAATCCCAGTTTACAGCCTGTTCGGGAAAAAGCCCCGTATGTTTGAAGCCTGTGGGTTTTATGTTAAAAGTAAGGTCTTTATAATTTATCTGCCATTCGGGAGAGAATTTCTTTTTATAATCCCAACTGCCTCCTCCTTTTGAGGAACGGTTATATCTTGCATGGACATTACTCCAGAGATTCGGGTCTTTTTCTGTTTTCCAGATAACCTGTGGGTCAGGTCTTGCAAGAATTATATCGCCCCACATTTCGAGTTTTTCACCCGAAGATGTATCAAGAAGGCGGTAATCTTTCCAATCAGATGTTGTTCTCATTTCAAACTCCTAAAAATCAAACCATTATTTTCTTTACCATACCTGCTATTTCTTCTGCTATCCTGTTTATTTCAGGCTGTTCTTTTCCTTCAACCATAACTCTTATGAGAGGTTCTGTTCCGCTTTCACGGACAAGAATTCTTCCGTCATCGCCGAGTTTTTCTGTATTTCTTGATATGCAGTCTGTTATTTCCTTGACTGTATCAAGTTTATTCTTCCACTCAGGTTTTATCTTTACATTGACAAGAATCTGAGGATAGTATGTCATAACAGAAGCGAGTTCTGACATTTTCTTTCCTGCTTTTTTATAAAACGAAAGAAGTTTAGCCGCTGAAAGCTGTCCGTCGCCTGTTGTTGCGTTTTCAAGGAAGATAATATGACCCGACTGTTCTCCGCCTATGTTGAAGTCTTTTTCTTTCATTCTTTCAAGAACATATCTGTCACCGACTTTTGTTGTTTCAACAGAAATTCCGTTTTCTTTTGCGAATTTCATAAAGCCGATATTTGTCATGACCGTTACAACGGCAGTATCGTTTTTGAGAGTTCCCTCTTCTTTCATAGCCTTTGCAAAAATTGCTATGAGTTTATCACCATCAACAAGTTCGCCGTTTTCGTCAACTGCAAGGCATCTGTCAGCATCGCCGTCAAATGCAACGCCAAGGTCACAATTATTCTTTTTAACAAAATCGCTGATATTTTCCATATAGGTTGAACCGCATTTATCGTTGATATTTGTTCCATCGGGAGAAGAACTTATACAAAGAACTTCTGCACCCATTTTTGTAAAGAGTTTTTCCGCTGTTGCTGATGAACTTCCGTTTGCACAGTCGATTGCGACTTTTATTCCCGAAAGGTCTGCGTTTACAGCATCTTTTATATAATCTATGTATTCATCTGCGGCTGTTTCTTTTCTTTCTATTCTTCCGATTTCTGTTCCGTTTTTAAGATTTTCTGTAAGAACTTCGGGAGTATCAAGAATGAGCGCTTCTATTTCTTCTTCGATTTCATCAGAAAGTTTATAGCCGTCGTGTGCAAAAAGTTTTATACCGTTAAATTCAACGCTGTTATGTGACGCTGAAATCATAACGCCTGCATCGGCATTATATTTTTTGACAAGCATAGCAACTGCAGGGGTTGGAACTACTCCTAAAATAACCGCATCCGCACCGACAGAACAGATACCAGCTGAAAGTGCTGCTTCGAGAACATCTGATGATATTCTTGTATCTTTTCCGATAAGGATTTTTGCTTTATGTGATGTATGTTTTGTAAGAACAAGAGCAGCCGCCCTGCCTATCTGCATAGCGGTTTCACAAGTGAGTTCCGTTATCGCTACTCCTCTTGCGCCATCTGTTCCGAATAATCTTGCCATTATGTCTGACTCCTTTCAGTTTACAAAAGACTCTGCTGTCCGTCATCTGACGGATTTATTTTTTTATTGGGTGTAAGCCCTAAATGTTCGTAAGCGAGTGCTGTTACACATCTTCCTCTCGGTGTTCTTGAAATAAATCCTAACTGCATAAGGTAAGGTTCGCAGACATCTTCTAATGTAACTGCTTCTTCGCCTATTGCCGCAGCGAGAGTTTCAAGACCCACAGGACCACCATTATAACCCTTGATTATCATTTCAAGCATACGCTTATCGAGAGTATCAAGGCCTAAAGCATCAATTTCGAGTCTGTCAAGTGCTAATGAAGCAATATCCTTTGTTATAACGCCGTTTCCCATAACTTCGGCAAAGTCACGCACTCTTTTTAAAAGGCGGTTAGCGATACGAGGTGTTCCTCTTGAACGCTTTGCTATTTCCATAGCGCCTTCGCGTTCACAGGAAATTCCCAAAACGCCTGCACTACGCATAGCAATTTCGCAGAGTTGTTCGTGGGTATACATTTCAAGGCGCATAACCATACCGAATCTGTCACGAAGAGGTGATGTAAGCTGACCTGCTCTTGTTGTTGCACCAACAAGGGTGAATTTAGGAAGATCAATTCTTATCGACTGCGCTGAAGGTCCTTTTCCTATGATGATGTCGAGTGCACAGTCTTCAAGTGCAGGATAGAGGATTTCTTCTATCGCTCTTGAAAGACGATGGATTTCATCGATAAAAAGAACATCGTTTTCAGAGAGGTTTGTAAGAAGTGCCGCTAAATCGCCGGGCTTTTCTATTGCGGGACCTGATGTTATTCTTATGTTAACGCCCATTTCGTGAGCGATAATCGCTGAAAGAGTTGTTTTTCCAAGTCCCGGAGGGCCGTAAAGAAGAACATGGTCGAGAGGTTCTCCTCTCTGTTTTGCCGCCTCTATAAAAATCTTTAGGTTTTCTTTTACTTTATCCTGTCCTATATACTCCGAAAGAATTTTGGGACGCAAAGAAAAATCTATGTCGGTATCTTCTCTTGTAGCCTCGGGAGCGACCATTCTTTCTTCGAAATTGATTTCTCCTGCTTCGAGCATATTTTCACATCCTTAAAAGTTTACTTATTTTTACCTATAAGCTGAAGTGATTTTCTTATAAGTTCGGGAGCAGAAAGCGATGCATCAAGTTTTGACACAACGGATGCCGCTTCTGTCTGTGAGTAACCGAGAACAACGAGTGCTGAAATCGCTTCTCCTACTGCGCCGCTGTTATTGACAGTAGTGAATTCAGCAACAGCAACACTTTCCTGTGATAACTGTTCTTTGGCGATTTTATCTTTAAGTTCGAGGATAATTCTTTGTGCAAGTTTAGGACCTACGCCCTTTGTTTTTGTAAACGCTTTTGTATCCCCTGTTGCAACGGAAAGTGCAAACTTTTCAGGTGTTGTGTCAGAAAGAATCGCAAGTGCTGTTCGAGGTCCTGCACCCGAAACCGAAAGAAGCATTTTAAAGCAGGTAAGTTCACTCTGTGTATAGAATCCGAAAAGTTCAACCGCATCTTCTCTTACATGAAGGTGAGTAAGAAGCTTTACTGTTTCTCCTATCTGACCTATCTGTGAAAGTGTTGTGAATGTTGTACGACAGGCATATCCCACACCCGCACATTCAACAACGGCAAGGTTAGGTTCTGTATGAGTGAGTTCGCCTTTTACACTATAAATCATAATATTTTATTCTCCTGTCTGATGATATATACGCTGTGAGTTTAAAGTATGTCCGTGACATATCGCTATCGCAAGTGCATCGGCTGTATCGTCAGGTTTTGGAACGGATGCAAGTTTTAAAATTTTTCTTGTCATTTCCATAACCTGTTTCTTCTCTGCCCTGCCGTATCCTACTACCGACATTTTTACCTGAAGAGGTGTGTATTCGGTTATCGGAATACATCTTTGCGCTGCGGCGAGAACTGTCACACCCCTTGCCTGTGCAACATCGATAACGGTTTTCTGGTTGGTATTGAAATAAAGTTTTTCTATTGCCATTGTATCAGGGCGGTATGTATCAAGAACTGTGCACATATCGCGGTAAATATCTGAAAGTCTTTCTGTGAAAGGTGTGTGCGCTTCTGTTGTTATAGCACCGAATGCTATGGTCTTGAAACTTCTTCCGTCATACTCTAAAACGCCATATCCTATAATGGCATAACCTGGGTCTATTCCGAGAATGCGCAAGGCTACACCTCCCATAAATGTAAAAATTATACATAAGCAGAAATTCATCTGCATATTAACCAATTTATTATATCATATTATTGCGATAATATCAAGTTTATCAATAAATAATTTTGCACAATGAAAGTCTTTTATCAACGAAAAAATGTTGCAATATAAGCAAAAAGAGGTTATAATTGATTTATGACATAAAAGGAGTTGTTTTTATGGCTTTGAAAGACACAACTGTAATAATCGCCGCGGCAGGTAGCGCATCAAGAATGAAGGGCGAAGATAAACTTCTTGCCGACTTATGTGGCAAGTCAGTTATTGCAAGAACTATAACCGCTTTTGAAAAAGCACCTTCTGTTGCTGAAATAATAATTGTTACAAAAGAAAAGAAAATTCCTCAACTTGAAATGATTGTTGCATCTTGCGGTGCAACGAAGGTATCGAAAGTAGTTGCGGGCGGAGAAACAAGACAGCAATCTGTTATAAACGGGCTTAAAGCATCAGAAGCAGAAACTTCAATGATTGCTGTTCACGATGGTGCAAGGCCTTTGATTTCTACCGAACTTATCGAAAAAACCATTGCAGACGCAAGAGTTTTTGGTGGCGCTACACTTGGTGTTCCTGTAAAAGATACCGTTAAAGTTGTTGACGGAGGACTTGTTACAGATACCCCTGATCGTTCTAAATTATACCTCATACAGACACCTCAGGTTTTCAAGAAAACTCTTTATATTGACGGTGTCAACTTTGCTGTTGCACACGAACTTGATTTCACCGACGACTGTCAACTTGTTGAAGCTGTATGCGGAAAAATTGCAGTTACAACAGGTGATTACAGCAACATAAAGATTACAACTCCGGATGACCTTTTAATTGCAAGAGCGATTTTTGAAGGAGATGACTGATTTATGAGAATCGGACACGGATACGATGTTCATAAACTTGTAGAGGACAGAAAACTCATTTTAGGCGGAGTGGAAATTCCTTATGAAAAAGGACTTTTAGGACATTCAGATGCGGATGTTCTCGCCCATTCTGTTGCTGACAGTATTTTAGGTGCTCTCGCTATGGGAGATATAGGAAAGCATTTTCCTGATAATGACGAAAAATATAAAGGTGCTGACAGTATAATGCTTCTCAAAGAAGTATGTCGTATGATGAAAGAAAAAGGCTATAAAATCGGGAATATTGATGTTACCGTTATATGTCAGGAACCAAAACTCTCGCCTTTTACCGACAAGATGAGAGAAAATCTTGCTAACGCGTTATCTTCTGAAAAAGACAGGATAAGCGTTAAGGCAACAACAGAAGAAAAACTTGGATTTACAGGAAATAAAGAAGGCATAGCGTCACATGCGGTATGTTTATTGGAGGAAGAAATATGACCGAAAGAGAAAAAGCTCTTAAGGGAGAGCTTTATTTATCAGCGGATGAAGAACTTGTTACTATGCGAAGAAACGCGAGACTTTTAACCGAAAAGTTCAACACTACTTCTGTTACAGAAATCGACAAAAGAACAGAAATTCTCAAAGAACTTTTCGGAAAAGTTGAGGGCGAAATATACATTGAGCCTGATTTTCACTGTGACTATGGTTGCAACATATATGTCGGAGATAATTTTTACGCTAATTTCGGTTGCGTAATACTTGATGTTGCAGAAGTCAGAATAGGAAGAAATTGTTTTATTGCTCCTGATGTTGTTATCACAACAGCGACACATCCTAAAGACGCAAAAACAAGAAATTCAGGCCTTGAACTCGGAAAAGCAATAACCATCGGTGATGATTGCTGGATTGGTGCAAGAGCGGTTATTAATCCAGGTGTAACAATCGGTAATGGTGTTATCGTAGCGTCTGGCGCTGTTGTTACAAAGAATTTCGGAGATAATGTTGTCATTGGCGGTGTTCCCGCAAGAGTGATTTCAGAAATCGAATAATACACTACCTTTTCCTATGGAGGACAATTATGATAATGAAAAGACTTTCTCTTGTTTACCCCGTTATAACATATCGTGCTAAAATGAAGAGAAATTTAGGATATGTTGTAAATGAAGACTGGATAATAGGTCAGCTTTATACAGATGCTGTCGGAAATAAATATCTTCTTGCGGGTACTCCTGAAAAAGAGGATCAACAGAGATTTTACGAAGTGAAAAATTTAAGGCAGGAAACAGTAGGTATCCTCTCCCCTTTTAAAACAAATCACGAATCTGCTATTTTTGACGGTGATATAATCTCGGTGACTGCATATAACGGGACAAGAGATGAAACTGTAAGAATAGAAACAGGTCTTGACGGTGAAACTGTTATGACAGAAATTGAGAGAGATAAAACTATTCCTGAAAATGCTGAAATAACATTTTCAAAATCAGGAATTGTAAAAAACTATAATGGTAATTATTTCTTTGAATTTTCGGATTCGAAAAAGGTTTCACTCGGTGCTGCGGTTGTTCCCCTTTATCAGTTTTTCTCACCTGATTTTATTCCGCTTGATAACCATATAATCGAAGTTATCGGGAATATATATGATAATCCTCAACTTGCGCAGCAAATTTTATACAGATAAAAAACGCGGTATCATCCGAAAAGATGATACCGCAATTTTTATTATTTACAGAACATTTATCTGTTATCACTGTCGATAGGTTTAGGCACAACGGGAGATGTTCCGCTTGTTGCCCCTCTTGATGACGCAAATCCGAAGTTTGATTTGCCGTGTTTCTTTACGCCATACATTGCTTCGTCGGCTGCGCTGAAAAGTTCTTCGCAGTTCTTGCCATTTTCGTTGAAATAAGCAATACCGATAGAACAGTTTACAGCAAGATGTTCGCCTGTCGATTCGGATGTAAATCCGCCACTCATAATCTTTATAAGTTCCTTTGCCATAGTAGCTGCGTCAACATCGGGAACATTTACGCATATAACAAATTCGTCTCCGCCGAAGCGCCCTGCAAAGCCCTTTTCAAATACAAGTTCTTTAAGGGTATCGGCTGTGAATTTAAGAACTTCGTCACCGCATGCATGACCGTAATCATCGTTGAAGTGTTTGAAATCGTCAAGGTCGATAAACATAATAAAACTGTTATATTTGCGAACAGATGAAAGTTCAAATTCGTTAGCGAGAGTTTTTATGAAGCTTTCTCTGTTATAAACCTGTGTGAGTGCGTCAAAATTCGCCCTCTGTAAAAGACGCATTTCGTCTTTCTTTTCACGGTCTATATCCACGATGACACCGATGAGTTTTGTAGGAACATCATCACGGTCAAAGAATTTTGTTGCACGGATAAGCACCCAGGCGAAATCGCCATAGATATTCTGGAAACGATACTCTCCCTGAAGGAAGTTTGTTTCTGCATTGAGGATATGGTCGAGATCGGTAAAGTATCTCGAACGGTCATCTTTATGAATTTTGAGTTTATAGAAGAACGAATCCTGAATGTCATCTGATTTAGGTCTGAAACTGAATCTCTTATTGAAATTGTTTGAAACATAAACAGTCTGCTTCGCGAAATTGATTTCAAAGACGATATTGTTAGTCATTTCAACTATTGTACGATAACGCTGTTCACTTTCAAATACATCATCGAACATTGTATTGAAGGCTCTGCCTATCTGACCATATTCATCGTATGAATTGATTTCAAATCTTGATTTCTGGTCGCCTCTGCTTTTTTTAGTGAGAACATCGACAATATTGAGGATAGGTCTTGAAAAATAAATTACAAAGAACACTATAACAACTATTTCAACTATTGCGCAGATTGTTGTTGCTATATTGAACGCTTTGGTTGTTATGCCGAGTTCATTTGAAATATCATTTCTTCCGACAATTGTCACAAGTTTCCAATCTGTTCCGTAAACGGGAGAAATGCAGACATAATTTGAAGCTCTGTCAACTTCAATATTTTCAAAAATCGCCTCTTTTTCAGAAATAGACTTTACAAACAAATCGGAATATGCTATGAAATTACTATCTTTTCTATATTCGGTAGCTTTTCCGTTTGAGAGGTTAAGTATGTTTTCATAAGCGTCAATAACAGCGCCTGTTGATGATGGTGTTACTTTTGTTGAGAAAAGTTTTTTCTGCATAAGTGTTGTTGTGCAGAGCTGAACAAATGTTCCTACCTTTTCTTCTTCATATACTATATCTCTGCAGATGAGGAAGGCAACTGTATTCGTTCCACCAACTTTTATAGTTAGAAAATCGGATATACCACCATTATTTGCAGCGATATTTATACGATCGGGATCTTCGTCAAGTATGTAAAGATATTCATCGCAATCTTCTGAACTTAAAACTACATTTCCTTCTTTATCAAGAATAGCAGCAAGTTCTACATTTGAGTTACTCTGTTGATACGAATTGATTGAATTCTGTGCGTAAAGCTCAATAAATTCAAATTCAGAATAAAGCGGATGATATGGTCTGTCATAAACCGCCATCGACATAATGGACGAATATGAAGTGATATACTTATTGATGGCGATATTTTTTCCGTTATTCTGAAGTTCGTTAACAAAAGATCCTACCATTTCAGCCTGTGCCGAAGATGTTGCAGAAATCGAATTTTCTGCTGAAGAATCGGTTATATCAAAGATTTCTTTATAAGCAACAACATTAAATATAATTATCGCAATCAACGCAATAAAAGCCATTGCAAGTGAAAACTTTGCTGTTATTTTCAAAATATCGCCTCCCTTCAGACAGAATATAAGCATATACTACTACACATTGTATATTATATACTAAAATTTTAAGTTTGTAAAGAGTTTTTCGGAAAAAAAGATAAAAAATTAACAAAAAATCGTCTGCACAAAAATGCAGACGATTGAATCAGATTATTCTTCTTTTTTATTTCGCAGTTCGTTTACAAAAAGATATATCATTCCTATTGCCGTGAGAACTCCGAACAACACAGCACCTATCTTGAGGAGTGGTATTATATTGGTATTTCCCTCTTTTTCTGCATTTTCATCTGTTGTTGTTTCACCGAGTGATATTTCTTCAGAAGATGAAGTTTCTTCAGGTGGAGTTTCTGTTACAACAGATGTTACCGCTGAAGTTTCTTCCGGCTTTTGCTCAAAAGTAAGCATCGGCTTGAAAGAAATAAGAACAACGCTATAAGGTTTAAGTTCTATTGTAAGATAATTTCCCGACAAAGAATGTGACATTCCCTTTGTTATTTCAGGTTTTCCGAATGAAAATCCGTAAGTTTCAGCAAATGAATATCTGTATTCGGAAGAAATATCTATATTTACAGTTTCGGTAAGAGTATCGCTTTTATTGGTAAGAACAACATTCAACACACCCTCGTTGTCTATGGCAGCAAACGACGAACAAAGTTCTGTATTATCATTTTCTGCCCTTACGCTGACATCCCCGAATTCTCCGCCATTGCCATCGTAATTTGTGAAAAGATTTATAGCAGAATACTGATATGTTGTATCATCATCCTTATCAGGTGAAAGACAAGCAAGAAAGACACCTTCTTCTGCAAAACAACCAAGTGCTTCGACCTGTGCGATACCGCCTGCTACACTGTTTCCTCCACCGAAATTATACTCTGTAAGTGCGAGTTTAGTTCCCGGATAGTATTCGTTTATAGAAGCCTGGAATGTGGGGAGCAACGGGAAGAATTCTTTATTCTCTCCTTCTTTGGAATACGAACCGTCCCACAGTGCTCTTACTGCCTGTATTCTCATCTTATTGGCTTCATCAGAAGTTTCTGAAATTATGCTTATTCCATACTCGGTTTTTTCTTCGGGAAAATATTTTACATCTATGATGTCAATAAGCCGTTTTCCGTTCTGTTGTGCTGCTTTGTTCATTTCATCAAGATAGAAATCAACAAACCAGCTATAATCGTTTTTATACTTGCTCCATCCTGCATTTTCGGCAAAAGAAGCACAACTGTCAATAGAATTGAACCCACCGCCGATAACAAGAGCATTACTATCCGCTTTTTTGACCATTTCAGCCATATCAAGCGTTCTTTGCATATAGTCTTCTACAGTAAAATTATCAGAAGCAAGAGGAAACTCTTTAGACCAGGCAAAAGAATCTCCACCTACTGAATATGCGCTTATTCCACCAAATGCGGATTTTCCATAATAATTTATAATATAATTGAGATATTCGTCGATATAGACTGCATCATCATTTTTATCAGGTGAAAGTAAATATTCGCCCGATTTATTTGTATAAGTTTTTACCCATCTGTCTGATGGTGCAACCTCTGAATTAAGAAGCGGACCATAAGCATCAGCAGCAACATATCCTATTGTAGGAAGCGATGCTATTGTAAAATCAATGTGATTATGGTTAGCTGTTGTTATAAGTCCGTCAGCGGCAACGGCAGGATCTGAACTCTGACGATTATATCTGTCAGCTATGACATCTCTGTTTGCGGCAAGATAACTTTCTCCTGCGTTGGAATAGTTATTCTCCCAGTTATATGTCATAAAATCATTACCTGTCTGATTGAGTGCGGTAGCCCTGACGCCAGATAATGATGCTGTATCATTTATTCCGTAAATATATCGGCTTATTGCTTTCCTATCAAGAGATGTATCAACGGAAACATCGATTTCGATAGTTTCATCGGCATTTATTTTCTGAACAGATGACATCAGAAGAACAGCCGTTGCAGAAAAACAGCAGAGCGTTTTTATCAAATTCCTTCTGCGCATAGCAATTCCTCCTTAAAAAGCAATAAATACACTATTTATTTTAACATAGGCTTTATAAAAAGTCAAACAAAGAATAAAGGAAAAGAGTGTCTTTAAAAAGACACTCTCTGAAATATCACTGTACTCCGAAAAGAAGTTCGCCGTATGTTGGAAATGGCCAGAGCTTTTCAGGCACGATAGTTTCCATTTCATCGGCATAAAGACGCATTTCGTTCATTACAGGGATGATATCATCTCTGCAGAATTCGGCAAGTTTAAGCGAATCAGAAATGTTATTTGCCTTATTTGTTTTTTCTTCAAGAGTTTCAATCTCAAGAAGTAGTTTATCGGTAAGATAAGAAAGTCTGTTGGCAAGTTTTTCTTCTGCCCCGCCCTTAAGCCCTATTGATTTTTTAGAAGAAATGGTATCACAAAGTTCTTTTGTGAATTCTATTCCCGCAGGAAGAATCTCTTTTTTCGCCATATCAATCATTGTAAGAGCTTCTATTTTTATAAGTTTGCTGTAATTTTCGATAAGAATTTCATATCTTGACTGAACTTCCGATTTTGTAAATATCTTGAATTTTTCAAACATTTCGATATTCTTATCATCAGAATAATGAGGAAGGCAGTCAACTGTTGTCGGATAATTTTTAAGCCCTCTCTTTTCAGCCTCTTTAACCCATTCTTCAGAATAGTTATTTCCATTGAATATAACTCTCTTATGCTTTTTAAGAGTTTCGGCGAGAAGTTTATTAAGTTCCTTTGTGAAATCATCAGCTTTTTCAAGTCTGTCAGCAAACTGGCAGAGTTCGTAAGCAACGATTGTATTGAGCATTACATTTGAGCAGGAAATAGAATCCGCTGAACCGAGTGAACGGAATTCAAATTTATTACCTGTAAATGCAAATGGAGATGTTCTGTTACGGTCAGTTGTATCTTTTGGGAAATTAGGAAGTGCTTCAACACCTATGACAAATTCCTTTTTCTTATTGGACTTGATGAGTTTTCCGCTTTCGAGTGCTTCTACAATTTTCTGAAGTTCATCACCGAGAAAAATGGACACTATTGCAGGAGGTGCTTCCGCAGCGCCAAGACGATGGTCATTTCCTGCACTTGCAACGGAAATGCGGAGAAGGTCAGCGTATTCATCAACGCCCTTTATAATAGCACAAAGGAATGTCAAAAATCTGAAATTACTGCTGGGTGATTTGCCGGGTTCAAGAAGATTCTGTCCGTCATTTGTAACAAGCGCCCAGTTATTATGCTTACCGCTTCCGTTAACGCCAGCAAAAGGTTTTTCGTGAAGAAGGCAGACAAGTCCGTGCTTACGGGCAAGTTTTTTCATAACATCCATAATAAGCTGATTTTGGTCAGCGGCGATATTTGCAGTTGTATAGATAGGCGCAAGTTCATGCTGAGCAGGAGCTGCTTCGTTATGTCTTGTTTTTGAAAGAATACCAAGTTTCCAGAGTTCACAGTCAAGTTCTTTCATATAGTCAGAAACTCTTTCTTTGAGAGAACCGAAATAATGGTCATCCATTTCTTGTCCCTTAGGAGCTTTTGCACCGAAAAGAGTTCTTCCTGCGAAGATAAGGTCTTCACGCTTATCATAAACGGCTTTATCAACAAGGAAATATTCCTGTTCGGCGCCGACTGTTGTTATGACTCTTGTTGCGGTTGTATCACCGAAAAGGCGGAGAATTCTCATAGCCTGTTCGTTTATTACTTCCATAGAACGAAGAAGAGGGGTTTTCTTGTCGAGTGCTTCGCCACTATATGAACAGAATGCTGTAGGGATATAGAGAGTTGTATCTCTTACAAAAACATTTGAGGTGGGATCCCACGCGGTATATCCTCTCGCTTCAAAAGTAGCGCGAAGGCCACCTGATGGAAATGATGAGGCATCGGGTTCGCCCTTTATAAGTTCTTTACCCGAAAATTCCATAATAATTCTGCCGTCTGTTGTAGGTGCTATAAAAGAATCGTGTTTTTCGGCAGTAATACCTGTCATAGGATGAAACCAGTGTGTATAATGAGTCGCACCCTTTTCGACAGCCCAGTCCTTCATCGCATTCGCTATAACTTCAGCAACATCGGTATCGAGAGCAACACCGAGTTCTCTTGTATTTTTAAGTGCTTTGTAGATATTTTTCGGAAGGCGTTCTCTCATTATTGTTTCGTTGAAAACATTACATCCGAAATATTCTGTTACAGAAGGTTTCTTTTCATTTGTCTGCATAATTATTCCCCCACAGAAAAAATAAAAACGCTTCAATCCGACGGTGATACCATCAAACTGAAGCGTCGCAATCTAATTAAAAATTATACCACTAAACTCATTATATGTCAACGATTGAGAGGTATAAATAGGGGGTTTGATTGCAGAATTAAACTGTGCATTTTTCACAAGTTATTTGTATTCGGGAGATTCCGACACCGCAAGGTGTTCCGCTGCTTTTTTAAGAGTTTCGTTGAACTGTTCATCATCGAGGGGTCTGCCTAAAAGGTAACCCTGAACACAGTCACATCCGCTTTCACGGAGATAGCTGAGTTGTTCTTCAACTTCAACACCTTCAGCAACAACAAAAAGATTCATATTATGTGCGAGAGAGATGATAGAACCCACTATTTCTTTTTCGGATTCGGCACGATTTATTCCGTCAACAAAAGACTTATCAATTTTAAGTGTATCGATAGGAAGAGAACGGAGATAATGAAGTGATGAATAACCTGTTCCGAAATCATCGAGCGCTATCGAAATACCGAGTTTCTTGATTTTGTTAAGAACTTCAACAGCATTATCAACTGACTTTATGAAAACAGATTCAGTTATCTCGATTTCAAGGTTTCTTCCGTAAACACCTGTTTCTTCCATAATTCCCTTAACGATATTATAGAAATCAGGTTGCATAAGCTGAATTGTAGAAATATTTACCGAAAGAACAAGGTTGTCAAGACCATAAGTGTCCATCGCCATTCTGAGTTTGCGACAAGCCTCTCTAAAAATCCATGTTCCGAGTTCAACGATAAGACCTGTTTCTTCTGCCATAGGGATGAACTGCATAGGACTTACAAGACCAAGTTCTTCTGAACGCCATCGTACAAGCGCTTCAAAGCCACGGAGTTTCTGACCATCAGGTTCATGCTGAGGCTGGAACATAAGATGGAATTCTTCTTTATTAAGACCTGCTACAAGACTTGCTTCAAAGTCAACCTTATGCTGAATTTCAGCTTTCATTTCAGGTGTGAAGAATTCGAGACGATTCTTACCGTCTGCCTTGGCTTTATAAAGTGCCATATCGGCGCATTTGAGAAGTTCGGTTGAATCACTGCCGTCTTTAGGATAAGCAGATGCACCGAAACTTGCGTTTACTGTTACTTCTTCGTTATTTATTATGATAGGTTCTGAAATTGCTGCTTTGATTTCTTCAACATAACTCAGAACTTCGTTTTTATCAATATCTCTCTGGACAAGTATTGCAAACTCATCTCCACCGAGTCTTCCGAGAATATCATCAGTATCGAGAGCAGCGGTTATACGCTGGGCGATTTTCTTTATCACCATATCGCCCTGTTCATGTCCCAAGGTATCATTTATGCGTTTGAAATTATCAAGGTCGATAAAAACAACGGCAAATTTCTTTCCTTTTTTCGCAGAATAACTGATATGGAAATCAAGTCGGTTTATAATCATTCTACGGTTAGGAAGTTCTGTCAGAGCATCGAAAAGCGCCATGTGATTAAGGCGTTCTTCGTTTTCTTTAATAACTCTCGATGTTTCGAGAAGTTGCTCGTTCATTTTTCTTACTTCTTCGTAAGCTTCTTCAGTTTCTTCAGCAAGCTTTACGAGTTCTTCCCGCTGGGCGCTCGCCTCTTTCATGGCCTTATGAAGTTTTCTTATTATGCCGAAAAGGAAAGAAACTGAAATTATCGTTCCGAGTGGGATTATAATGCCGACAAAAAGCAGATTTCCTACGGCTAATCCATTAAGAATCACACACACAATACTCAATGTATTGAGTGCTATTGAAAGAAGATAACCTGTTTTATAGTACCTTGCTGTAAGAACAACCGAAACAACAATCTGAAGTTGTGCAACAACTGCCTGAACAATCTGAATATCGAATATCGCCTGAATGGCAAGCATAGCAAGATAGATCAGACACCAGAAAACTATGAAGATAATATCTTTTTTGTTTCTTTCTTCAATATCCTTTTCGTCATTTTCGTTACCGACGATTTCATCGATACAATCTGAAATCTTGCTCATACAATATCACTCCTTTCAGAATATTTGTTCAAAATATCCAATATCACATTGATTTTATCATTCATTTTAATATTAAGTCAACAATTTAATAATTATTTTACATTTTGACTCAAAAGTTTGGCTTTTCAAACATAATGAGCAAAAGAAATTTGTAAAATATGCCATAGAGCAAATTTTTAATTGACATTATTATAGTAATTTGTTATAATATTGATATATGTATGCTTATTTCGAAAAAACTCGAAAAATCTACATTCAGTAATTAGGAGGCTATTATGAACCAGACCTTTGATTACGGAAGTTATTCCGGATTTAAAGAAACAGTCGATACCCTTAAAGAACGCCTTACTCTTCTTATGCAGTATTGTGATTCTTTAGGTCTCGAAAGAACCTCAAAATCAATTGCAGCGACAATCGAAAAAGTTGCACAGGAGCATTTTGAAGTTGCTATCGTCGGCGAATTCAAGAGAGGTAAATCAACTCTCATCAATGCTATGCTCGGACAGGAAGTTCTCCCTGCCGATGTTCTTCCCGCAACTGCAACTCTCAACAGAGTTACATACAGCGAATCACCTTATGTTACAATCGAATACAAAAACGGTGACAAGGAAAGCGTTGACATCTCGGAACTTGCAAATTATGTTACAAAACTTTCTTATGAATCGGAACAGAAAGCTGAAACAATCAAGGAAGCAACTGTTTATTATGACACAGATTTCTGTAAGAACAATGTTGACATCATCGACACTCCGGGTCTTAATGACGACGAACAGATGACAAATGTTACATTATCTATTCTTCCCGAAATCGATGCTGCTGTATTCGTAATCAGTGCGAACTCTCCTTTCTCACAGTTTGAAAAGGAATTCCTTGAAAAGAAGATGCTTACAAGTGACCTTGGAAGAATCATCTTTGCGGTTAACTGTTTTGGTACTTTTGCGCGTGAAGACGAAGAAAGAATCGTTGAAACCGTACGCAAGCGTATCGCTCAGTATGTTATGGATAAGGCAAAAGCCGTTATGGGTGAAGATTCAAAGGAATTTGCAGTTTATAAGCGCAAAATCGGTCTTCCCAAGGTTATCGGCGTTTATGCTAAAAAAGCACTTGTTGCAAAGCAGACAAATGATGCTGCCCTTCTCGAAGAAAGTAATTTCCCTGTATTCGAACACACACTCGAATCACTTCTTACAAAGGACAGAGGTTCGATTACTCTTCAGATGCTTGCAAACAAGATTATCAGTTCAGGTTCAGAAGTAGTAAACTCAACTGTTCTCCGTGAAAACGCTCTTCTTATGGAAACAGACGAGTTCCTTGAAAAATATCAGGCTGCTATCGACGAAATCGAAGATATCAGAACAAAGAAGCGTGAAGAATTCGTAAGAATCAATGATGCTGCAAACAAAGCATTCACCGACTTACAGCCTATCCTCGATGATTACTGGGTTCAGATAGAAGACACAGCTATGCAGGTTATTGATGAATTCCCGATGACATCAGAAGACTTAAAGCGTGACAGAATGAAACTTGTCAATGCAAAACTCACAGAAAAGATCCGTGAAAGCATTGAAAACAAGGCACAGCTTATCTGTGAACAGATTCAGAACGAAATTAACATCGCCCTTTCAGACGAAGCCGAAAGACTTCAGTCATTTGAAGATGAATTCTTTGCATCAGTAAACAGAATTCAGGAAATGTTCTCTGTTCCCGAAAGATCTGCTAACAGGGTTATCGGTTCTGCAATCGGTTCTATCATCAACTTCGGTACTGCTGGTATATTCGTAGGATTCCGTGAAGCAGGCGTTAAGGGTGCTCTTCTCGGAGGTGTTACAGGTTTTGCAGGATTCTATGCTACATTCTTTGCGGCTATCTACCTTGCAGGTGCTTTAGGAATTGCAACAGCAGGTCCTGTTACACTCTGTGTAATCGCTATTGCCGGTATTGCAGGAACATTCTCAGGAAAGTTCTCTGTTGATAAACTTCTCGTTCAGGAAAGAATCGACAAGTATAAGGCAGACTTCAAGAATACTGTAAGAAAGCAGTTCAAGGAAATGAAGATCAACTCTGACTTCTCTGAAACTGTTCGTCAGCAGGTATTCAACTCATTTGAAGGTCTTAAATCAAAGCTCGAAACAGAAACAGAAGTTATCCTCGAAGATACACAGAAGACTCTCGACAACCTCAATCAGCTCAAGGCTGAACAGAAGGAACTTTCTGATTCTGAAAGAGATTGGCTCAGAAGCGTTGCTGAATATGTCGGCTCACTTCTCGCTGAAGCTTATAATCTCTATCAGACTATCACAAAGGTTGAAGAAGAAGTTATCGCTGACGGCGAAGTTGAACAGACAGGAGAAGCTACTGCTACACCTACAGAAGAAGTTGCCGCAGCACAGACAGAAGAAACACAGACTGTTTAAGTTTGTTCTATTAAATTAAAATTAAGGAGGCCGACTCAATGAGTTCAGCTATTGAATTTGGAAATCCCTTACTTAAAATAGACACAAGCTTTCAGTCCTATCTCATTCTTCATTCTCTGACACCGAAGATAACATCAGAAAGTGTAAACTACGCTTTTCAGACCGAATGTCTTTCAAGACAGTCACTCAATAATATTTCGGGCTGGAACAAGCTTGTGAAATCAATAACCTCATCGGATATGCCATCTGTTATGAAAAGATATTTTGATGGTGCTGTTACCGTTGACGGTTGGAATAATACAAAAATATACGATATAGCAAAGACTTGTGCTGAAAGGTTAAAAGCACGTCTCCCTGCTATAATGATAAATACCAAAATCGAAAAACCCGAACTTGTTGCGGTTTTTGCCGATGGTATTGAACCTTGTATTGTTATGACAAAAACTCTCGTTGGAATGTGCAGCGAAGAAGAACTTGTATTTATTCTCGCAACAGGCATTTCAAAAACACATAATAATCATTGTATCTACAATTTTGTTGCACCATATATCGGATTTGCCGAGGGTACGGAAAAGCAGAAGAACTTTACCCGTATCGAAAGCATTCCTAAACAGCTCAACTACATAATGAACGACTGGGCAAAATTTTCGGATATAACAAATGACCGTGCTGTTATGGTCTGTCTTGATGAACCCGAAAGATTCCCGCACATTCTTAAATCTCTTATGGAAAAGAAAATCTCGTTATCTATGAACTATGATAACAGCGAAAGTTTCAAGCCCGAAGATGTTATTGCGGAATATAACAAATCGGTTAAGCTTACTGCTGCAAGAGAGCTTTCTATTCCTGATGAAACCACAAGGGCTGTGAGAAGAATTTATTGTGCACTTGAATTTCTCAACTGTGAAATTTATTACAATTGTCGCAGTGATATAAGTTCTGAAAACAGACACGTTGTAAACAAACCGATGGTTGACCTTCGTTGTGATATTATCATCGGTGCAAAGGGGGTTGAGTAATATGGATAACGAAAAAATGACAAGTCAGTCCGAACTCAATCTCGAAAGTGCTTTAAAGAGTATAGAGTTTGTTCAGAACAGTTATCAGAGCCTTATAAACGATAAGGAACTCTGTGAAATGCTCGGCGAAGAATTCTCGGATAGAATGAAAGAATGGGACAGAATTATCACCAAGCGACGCAACGAACCCTTCTCTCTCGTTATACTCGGAGATTTTAAGCGTGGTAAGAGTACTATAATCAATGCGATTTTAGGAAAACAGCTTGCTCCCGTTAACGCTGCTCCCGAAACTTTTACAATCAATACAATTTCGTATGGTGAAAAGCCATCTGTTACTGCTGTTCTCAAGAACGGAAAGAAAATGGAACTCGGTATGGAAGACCTTTTGCGTGAAAGACTTGAAACTATTATGCAGAATCTCCCCTCACCTATCGAATATATCGATGTAAGGGATGATGCAGAAATTTTAAAGGAAATCCGCATTGTTGACACTCCCGGTCTTTCTGATATTACAGACCTTGACCAGCAGGTTCAGGATTATCTCATCAACGCTGACGCTGTTATCTATGTTGCATCAGCACTCCTTCCCTTCTCTGAATCAGAGCAGATGTTCCTTGCTACACATGTTGCTCCTCAGAAATTCGGAAAGATTTATGTTCTTGTAAATATGATCGACGCTCTCAATACAAGAGAGGACATCGACAAGATTCTTACAAGAGTAGCGCTCTGTTGTCAGCAGATCGTTCCTAACGCTGTTGTTTACGGAATAAGCGGTGTTGACGAATTCAAGAGAAAGACTGACGCTCCTCGTTCTGACCTTAAGGGATTCCAGGAATACTATGAAACAGAATTCTTCAAGTTTGAACGTTCACTCAGAAGAGATATTATCACTCAGAAGGATTATCTGAGAGTTCAGCGTGTTCTTACTATGCAGGAAATTATGCTTGAAGATACTGCTGCAAGAGTTGATATGATTGCAGAAATGTCATCACTTGACAAGCAGAAGCTTGATGCATTAATGCTTGGGTTTCTCGAAGAAAGTACTAACCTTAATGCTGCAATTGAGGCAAACCGTCCGAAACTTTTACTCGGTATTGCCGAAATGAAGCAGGAAGCAGAACGCTGGATGTATGAATTCTTCTCAAAACTCAGAGAAGATATAGTTGCTTGCAGAAATGAAGTTACTGCTGAAGATGTTGAATCTCACTTCCATTCATACCTTATGGATAAAGTAGGCGAAGCATACAGAAAATGTATCGAAGCCCATCAGGCAAGAACTGACGCTCTTATCGACAGAATGAGCAGAGATCTCGCTAAGAAGCTCGGTATAGGTCATCTTGCTACAACTGCCATAGGCGGTGCGGGTAGCGTAAGCGACTATATGAGAGAAGTCAACGAACAGGTTGCAAAATCTGTAAAGAATGTTACAGGAAAAAGTTCGGATGCATTCCCTTCAGCTACTATTTCTTCATTCAAGCTTATTTTAAGAACAAAAAAGCGTTCAGACATTATAGATGTTACGCTTGAAAAATTTGACGAAATAAGAAACAGCACTGTAAAAGACCTTTCGGTTGCTTACAATACTCTTGAAGAAAAGGCTCTCAAGCGCTTTGACAACCTTTATGAAACACAGCTTAATATGGGCAAGGATGCGATAAATCAGACTAAAGAAATGATTGGCAAAAATGATAACGCCAAAATGTCTCAGGTTTTTGAAAAGACAAAAACTGTCATCGCAAATGCTTCTGAAGCGCTTAAAGAAGTTGCACTTGTATAAAAAAATGAAAAGCAGTACAGATTTCTGTACTGCTTTTTTGTTTTAATGACAACTATGGGTTCCGCAACTATGTTCTCCGCAATTGTGACCTTCGCCGTGATCGTGATGGTCACATTTAGCATCGGGGTTATAGATGAGTTTTCCTGCTACAAAATCTTCTGCCGCTTTATCAGCATTTCCTGTTACACCGCCGTAAACGGAAATTCCCGCACCCGCGAGAGCCATCTGTGCCCCGCCGCCTATTCCACCACAGATAAGGGCATTTACTCCTAAAGCTGAAAGGAGACCTGCTAATGCACTGTGTCCGCTTCCGTTCGTATCAATAACTTCGGATGCAATGATTTTTCCGTTATCTTCGGTATAGATTTTGAAATGTGAAGAATGTCCGAAATGCTGGAAAACCTCTCCGTTTTCGTATGTTACTGCAATTCTCATAATAAAAAATCTCCTTTTTAAAAAGTCATCTATTATATTATACCACACTTAAAATTAAATTCAAGAAAAAACAGTATTGAAAAAGGAATATCCTTTTCAATACTGTTTTGTTTTAAAGATTTAAGAGCGCTGTCGCTGTTGTGAAATAAACAAGAAGCGACAATGCGTCAACCATTGTTGTGATAAGAGGACTCGCCATAACAGCAGGGTCAAATCCTATCTTTTTAGCAAGCATAGGTAATGATGAGCCTATCACCTTTGCTACAAGAACGGTTATTAAAAGAGTAAGGCTTATTGTGAGTGATATAGCAACTTCAACACCCTCAAAAAGTATGAGTTTGAAGAAATTTGCAACCGCAAGAGTAAGTCCGCAAAGAATAGCTACTCTTGTTTCTTTCCAGATAACCTTTAAAATATCTCTGAATTCTATTTCGTCAAGTGAAAGTCCACGGATAATTGTTACTGACGACTGACTTCCCGAGTTACCGCCTGTACCCATTATCATAGGAATAAACGATGTGAGAACAAGTTGTGCCGCAAGGGCTGATTCAAATGATGAAATAATAAGTGTTGTGAAAGTTGCTGAAATCATAAGTAATAAAAGCCACGGAATACGCTTTTTCCAAATTTCAAAAACGGATGTTTTGAGATAAGGCTTATCGGTAGGTGTGATAGCCGCCATCATTTCGATATCTTCGGTTGTTTCTTCTTCAATGACATCGATAGCATCGTCGAATGTTACGATACCGACAAGGCGTGTTTCCTTATCGACAACAGGCAAAGCCATAAAGTTATACTTACTGAGTGATTGAGCAACTTCTTCCTGGTCGGTATGTGTTTCAACGCAGATGACATTTGTTTCCATAATGTTTTCAACAATGTCATCGTCATCGGCAACCAAAAGGTCCTTAAGAGAAAGCATACCGATAAGGGTTCTGTTCTGGTCTGTTACATAACAGGTATAGATTGTTTCTTTATCAACGCATGTTCTTCTTATGCGTTTGATTGCTTCTTCAACGGTCATCTGCGGTCTTAAACTGAGATATTCCGTTGTCATGATGCTTCCTGCACTATCCTCGGGGTATTTGAGGATTTCGTTAATCATCTTACGCAGTTCAGGATCTGCTTGTTTTAGCACTCTTTTTACAACATTTGCAGGCATTTCTTCTACGATATCAACGGCATCATCGACATAAAGTTCGTCAACAACGGCTTTGAGTTCGGCATCACTGAACCCTCTGATGAGATGTTCCTGCATATCCTCATCCATTTCAACGAATGCTTCTGCTGCAAGTTCTTTAGGCAGAAGTCTGAAAAGAAGAGGCAGTTTCTCCTCCTGAATTTCAGCGAAAATCAAAGCGATATCCGCAGGGTTGATCGTAGTAAGAATGTCGCGCAGAGAGGCATATTTCTTTTCTTCCAAAAGTTTTTCTATTGTTACAGAAAAACCCTTGTAATTATCCCCCATAATTCATTCCTCCTTTACAAAGTAAAAGAGTTTTCACATAAAACTCTTTTCTGAAAGAGAGGAAGCTACGACGCAGTCGCAAAAATTACTTAATCAGGCACAAAACAGACGCCCGATAATATAACAGTTACGGCATACGCCGCTACTTCGTCCCGGTTTTCCGCCGTTACCAGCGTCCATTTCGTTCACCTCCGAAAAATTCTTAATAATATATCAGGTATATTTTACCCGACCTTTACTATTTTATCACACCGAAAAAAACTTGTCAACGAAAAAATAACCTTTTCGGCAAAATAATGCCGAAAAGGTCGATTTTATTAAGATAACTCAAACATACCTGTATAAAGCTGATAATACTTGCCTTTTTGAGCGATAAGCTCGTCGTGGTTTCCTCTTTCAATGATTTTTCCCTTTTCGAGAACCATTATTGCGTGAGAATTTCTTACTGTTGAAAGACGGTGTGCGATAACGAAAACTGTTCTGCCTTCCATAAGGCTATCCATTCCTTTTTCAATAAGCGCTTCTGTTCTTGTGTCAATAGAACTTGTCGCTTCATCGAGAATGAGTACGGGTGGATCAGCTACTGCGGCTCTCGCTATTGCTATAAGCTGACGCTGACCTTGTGAAAGGTTTGCACCATCGGCTGTGAGGAGTGTATCATATCCCATAGGAAGATGCTTTATGAATGAATGTGCATTCGCGAGTTTAGCAGCAGCAATACATTCTTCATCGGTAGCGTCAAGTTTGCCGTAACGGATATTTTCCATAACCGTTCCTGTGAAAAGATGTGTATCCTGAAGTACCATTGAAAGAGAACGGCGAAGGTCTGCCTTCTTGATTTTATTGATATTTATTCCGTCGTATCTTATCTTTCCGTCAGGAACATCGTAAAATCTGTTTATAAGGTTTGTAATCGTAGTTTTACCCGCGCCTGTAGAACCTACAAACGCTATCTTCTGTCCGTCCTTTGCCCATAAACTTATTCCGTTAAGAACGGTTTTATTTTCTTCATATCCGAAATAAACATCATCAAATTCGACATTACCTGTAAGTCTTGTATAGGTAAGTGTTCCGTCGTTATGAGGATGTTTCCAAGCCCAGATACCTGTTCTCTTTTCGGTTTCCTTGATCTCTCCTTCGGGAGTGATTTCAGCATTCACAAGAGTTACATAGCCTTCATCGACTTCAGGTTCTTCATCAATGATATTGAATATTCTTTCAGCACCTGCGAGTGCTATAAGAATACTGTTGAACTGCTGTGAAATCTGTGTTATAGGCATAAAGAATGATTTTGTAAGCTGAACGAATGTTGCAACTGTTCCGAGAGAAATAATGCCATTTATAGCCATAATTCCGCCGACTACTGCTGTGATTGCATAGTGTGCGTGAGCGAGGTTACCCATAATAGGCATAAGAATGTTTGCAAATGTATGCGCTTTTGTTGCAGCAATGCAAAGGTCAGAATTTATCTTATCAAATTCGTCTTTGATTGTTTCTTCATAAGAGAAGACTTTTACAACTTTCTGTCCTTCAATCATTTCTTCGACAAAGCCGTTTACCTTCCCGATTTCTTCCTGCTGTTTCTTGAAGTATTTTCCGCTGTTTCCGCCGATTTTTCCGATAAGGAACATAACAAGGAAAAGCATAAGGACAACAAGTATTGTAAGCTGCCAGCTGAGAACTATCATTGTTACGAAAACAGAAACAATGCTGAGAGTTGTTGTGAAGATATGGGAAATACTGTTACTTGTCATTTCACGGAGAGCGTCGACATCGTTTGTGAAACGGCTCATAAGTTCACCGTGAGTATGAGTGTCAAAGAACTTTATAGGAAGTTTCTGAAGTTTTACGAAAAGTTCTGTTCTTACCTTATCGAGTATTCTCGTTGAGATATAAAGCATTATCTTATTAAGGGTAAAAGTCGAAACTGCACCTATGACATAAACAATGCCTACCGCTAAAACAGCCATTCCGAAATCTGCGATTGTGGGTGCACCTGGAGCTTTCTCAACAATGGGTGTTATATAGGTATCTATAAGTTCTTTTAAGAAAAGTGTTCCCACAATAGAAGCGGCTGAACTGAATATAGCAGTTATGACTGCAATTACGACAAGAAGTTTATACTCCTTATAGTAAGAAAAAATACGGGAAAAGATTTTCTTTATATCTTTTGGTGCGTCGGGAGCTTTCATATTCTTTGCCACAATTATTCAGCTCCTTTCTGCTGAGAGTCATATACCTCTCTGTAAATTGCATTTGAAGAAAGAAGTTCCTCGTGAGTTCCTATTCCGTCAATCTTTCCGTCATCAAGAACGATTATTCTGTCTGCATCACAAACAGATGAGATTCTCTGAGCTATGATGATAGTTGTTGTATCGGCGAGTTTTTCTCTGAAAGCCTGACGTATTTTGCTGTCTGTTGCTGTATCGACAGCGCTTGTGCTATCGTCAAGAATAACGATTGCAGGCTTTTTGAGAAGGGCTCTTGCTATACAAAGGCGCTGTTTCTGTCCGCCTGAAACATTGACTCCTCCCTGTCCCAAATCGGTGTCATAGCCATCGGGGAACGACATAATGAAATCGTGCGCCTGAGCGGCTTTACAAGCCTCGTAAATCTCTTCATCGGTAGCATTTTCATCTCCCCACTTGAGATTTTCCTTTATTGTTCCCGAGAAAAGAACATTTTTCTGTAAAACCATAGCGACAGAGTTTCTGAGTGCATCAAGAGTATATTCCTTAACATTCTTTCCGCCGACTAAAACTTCACCCGAAAGAACATCGTAAAGTCTTGGAATAAGCTGAACAAGTGTTGTTTTTGAAGAACCTGTTCCGCCGATTATTCCTATTGTTTCGCCTGATTTAATACTGAGGTTTATATTTTCAAGAGTGAGATTTTCTTTATCTTTTGAATAGCTGAAATTAACATCTTTAAACTCAATAGAGCCATCTGAAACAGATGTAAGTCCGTTTTCATTATCAGCAACATCAACTTCTTCATCGAAAACTTCTATTATTCTTTCAACAGATGCTCTTGAAAGAACGAGTGTTATGAATATCATAGACATCATCATAAGCGACATCAGAATCTGCATGATGTATGTTATAAATCCTAAAAGTTCGCCGTCCTGCATTTCACCCGCTACCATAAGATTTCCGCCGAACCAGTAGATTGCGAGTGTGCAGCCATAGATAACAAGCTGCATAAAAGGCATTGAATAGATAATAACACTTTCAGCCTTATACTGCATATCCCTGAGTTTTTCTGATGCATCACGGAATTTCTGGCTTTCGTGGTCTTCTCTTACAAAAGCCTTTACAACTCTTATTCCGATAAGGTTTTCCTGAATACTTGCATTGAGTGCGTCATATTTTTTGAGCATTTTCTCAAAAAGAGGAAATGCAAATTTTGCTATAATTATAAGTGCTATTGCGAGAATGGGTACTGCAACGACAAATGTCATAGCGAGTTTAGAGTTTATTCTGAAAGCCTCGAAGGTTGCGATAGCAAGCATAAAAGGCGATCTTACAAATACTCTTATAAGCATCATATATGACATCTGTGTATTTGTAACATCGGTTGTGAGTCTTGTTATAAGGCTCGCTGTGCTGAATTTATCAACATTTGCAAAAGAAAAATCCTGAACTTTATCAAAAAGTTTTTTGCGGACATTTTTCGCAAATCCCATTGATGCCTCTGCGGCAAATTTTCCTGAAAGTGCACCGAACATAAGCGAAAATAATGCCATAGTAATCATTATAGCACCCATCTGTGCGACATATTTGATATTTCCTAGTTTTATTCCTCTGTCTACTATCTCTACCATTACGAGAGGTATTGTAGTTTCGAGGATAACTTCACAGATGACCATAATAGGTGCGAGTATCGACTGTTTAAGATACTTTCCGACACACGGAAAGAGTTTTTTTATCATCTTTATAATCCTCCCTTAAAAATTATCACAAATACCATTATACTCCTTATATTTTATAATGTAAATATCTTCAAAAATTTTCGTCAAATCCGTAATTAAATACTGTTTACAGTTAATATTTATTGGATAAAATTTCAGACTTTTCACGCAGATTTCACAGAACAAAAAAGAAAAACCGCAGAAATAAATCTGCGATTTCTTTTATGTCAGATCCTTATATTCAAAGGGAATGATTTTATCTATATCAGAAGGGGATATTTCTATCTGATAGCCTATCTTCCCTGCGCTGAAAAAAATCGTATCGAAAAGTATAGCTGTTTCGTCAAAAAATGTCTTGAAATACTTTTTCATTCCTATGGGAGAACATCCGCCGTGAATGTATCCTGTAAGGGACAAAAGTTCCTTTGATTTGACCATGGAAATTGACTTTTCTCCCGCTGCTACTGCTGCTTTTTTAAGGTCAAGTTCTTTATCAACGGGAATTGCAAAAACATAATGTTCGCCTGATTTTCCGACGGTAACAAGTGTTTTGAAAACGCAGTCATAATCCTCGCCCAAAGCATCGGCTACTTCTGTTCCCGAAACGGCACCTGTATCAAGATAACAATGACTTTTATACTCTATCTTTGCGGCATCAAGTATACGCATTACATTTGTTTTTTCTTCTTTTTTAGCCATATATTTACTCCGATTTATCTATTGACTGCAAATTCTTTTTCTTCTGAATTTACATCAATATCTTCTGTTATTTTATTTGTTATTTTAATTCTTTTGAGTGATTCCATAAAAGAAACAAGAAAATCTATTTTTTCTCTGTTTCCCTGAACTTCAGCAAAAACATTTCCGTTTTCAAGATTTTCACAAAATCCTGTTAAACCAAGTCTTCTTGCAAGTTCTGAAAATTCGAGTCTGAACCCTATATTCTGAACTTTTCCGCTGAAAGTCATTCTCTTTCTTATTATATCCGAATTTTCACTAAATTCAGGAATTTTTACATTCTTTACCTGATTTATGACATAGTTGTTTTTGAATTTACTGATTTTTTCTTTGATTCCCATTTTTATACCTCTTTTATGTCGAAAAACAAAATAAAAAGTCGCAAAATGCGACTTTTTATTTTTAATGGTGGAGGCGAGGAGAATCGAACTCCTGTCCGAAAACCTATTCATACAGTTTTCTCCGAGCGCAGTCTTTTATTTAAAATTCCCTCATCTTACCGCCAAAAGACAGGCTGAAAGACTCAGTAGTCCTCAATACCTCTGTAAAGCGAGGACGCTCTTTACAGATGTTCACCACTATTCGACGCCTGTTCCGATGCCGTGGTACTCATCGGGCAGACGCAGGCTTAAGTTAAGCAGCCTGGAGTTCGTAATTATTGTTAGCGTTTATATTTAAACACAATTACCGGTTTTATAGAGGTCCGATTCCTCTGCTCGCTTACCATACTTCAAAATCCCCGTCGAAACCTTTACGCCCCCGTGAATTATCTGAGACGCTCCTTAACGGAACGCTCAATTTCACGCTTGGCATCTCGTTTTGCGATATCTTCACGTTTATCGTGAAGTTTTTTACCCTTGCAAAGACCTATCTGGATTTTTACTCTTGAGTCCTTGAAATAAAGAGAAAGAGGAATAAGGGTCAGTCCCTCTTGCTTTACCTTACCAAAAAGAGAGTTGATTTCTTTTCTATGCATTAAAAGTCTTCTTACACGGAAGGGGTCTTTATTGAATATATTACCCTTTTCATAAGGAGATATATGCATTCCTTTGACAAAAAGTTCGCCGTTGTCTATAGAACACCAGCTGTCTTTTAAATTTACTCCGCCATTTCTGATGGATTTCACTTCTGTTCCGACAAGTTCTATCCCTGCTTCAAAACTATCAAGTACAAAGTATTCATGTCTTGCCTGACGATTTTCAGATATTGTCTTGAGTGTTGCCAAGGGTAATTCACCTCCCGTTTTTCTTTTGGTAATATCACATTATACCACAATTAAAAAGTTTGTCAAGGGGTAAAAAATAAAAGCACCCGAAAGGTGCTTTTATTTTTAGGGAATATATGTCAGGCCGCGACTGGTTTCTCCGAAAATAACATTTGTGTAATGGCTGTTATCAGGGCCTACGCATATAGCAACACCCATATAGTTATATCTCGGGTCGTCAATAATTGCTTTATGTTTGGGCGAACCAAGAAGTTGTGTATTTACTGTATAACTCGGGCTGTATTTATCTTTTGTTCTTCCGGGATTCCACATTGTCTGGACTTCTCCGTGCCAACGAAGCGATGTTCTTATTCCTACCTGAGCAAGTGCTGTATCATAATCTGTTCCGTCAGGTCTTTTATGGGCGAATAATGTCGGTAATTCATCTGCACGAATCTGCGATGCGTTTGTTATATAAACGCTGTATTTACATTCCTGAAGTCCGTTTTTGACTCTGTATTCATTTATGAGTCTTGCTACCTCATCGCAATAGGCAATATATTCTGAAGGCGTCATTCTTTCGGGCAAAGTTGTTGCAACAGTTGTGGTAGTTGCAACAGTTGTAGTTGTTGCTACTGTGGTGGTAGTTTCAGGAACAGTTGTTGTGGTTTCAGGGGTTGTTGTTTCCTCTGTTGTAGTTGTTTCCGGAACTGTTGTAGTTGTTTCGGGAGTTGTGATTTCTTCAGTAGTTGCAACAGTTTCGGGAACAGTTGTTGTAGTTGCTACTGTTGTTTCTTCTGTTGCAACTGTTTCAATAAGAGTTGTTTCGGTAGTTGCTGTTGTAGTTGTTTCGGTTGACATATCGGGTTCTGTTTTATTGCAACCTGTAAACGCTGACAACATAGCTAAAACTGTTATCAAAGATAAAATCTTTTTCATAAGATTCCTCCGTAAAATCATAATAACAGATTATATCACAAAAGCTATTAAAAATCAAGACTATTGAAAAATCACCTGAGTTATTGTATAATTAAGTAACTGATTTTATTTAAAGAGGAATTTTTTATGTTCAACAAAAATGATATTACAGAACTTAACATAACAGACATAACAGACGAAGGAAACGGCGTTGGAAAAGCCGACGGAATCGCCGTTTTTGTTCCGTTTTCGGCAGTAGGCGACAAATTATCCGTTAAGATTGTAAAAACACAGAAAAGTTATGCTTACGGAATTATCGACAGGATAATTACTCCATCTGAAAACAGAATTGAATCCAACTGCCCTGTTTTCAAGAAATGCGGTGGATGTTCTTTAAGGCATATTTCTTATAAATCGGAACTTTCTGTAAAAGACAATATGGTAAGAAATGCATTCAAAAGAATCGGTGGCGTTGAACCTACATTCGAAAAAATACTCGGTTGCGATGAAACGGATTATTACAGAAACAAAGCGCAGTATCCCGTAAGTAAAATAGACGGCAAAGCGGTTTTCGGATTTTATGCGCAGAGAAGTCACAGGGTTATTCCCTTTGCTGACTGCAGATTACAGCCCGAAATCTTTGCGGAAATATCAAAAAAAGTTCTTGAAATTGCTGTTAAAAAAGGAATTTCTCCTTATGACGAAACAAGCAACACAGGGTTACTTAGACACATATTTTTAAGACGCGGATACCATTCGGGCGAAATAATGCTTTGTCTTGTTGTAAGAAAGAATTGCATAAGAGAAATAAAATCACTTGCTAATGAGATAATTCCGATTTACCCTGAAATAAAAACTGTTGTTATGAATATAAATCCCAATAAAACAAATGTAATTATGGGAAAAGAAACAGAGGCTATATATGGCGATGGATTTATCTATGATGAAATGTGTGGCAACAAGATAAAACTCGCTCCTGAAGCCTTTTATCAGGTAAACACAAAACAGGCTGAAAGACTTTACGAAATAGCATCAGAGTATGCCGATTTAAAGGGTGATGAAACACTTTTAGACCTTTATTGCGGTGCGGGGACAATTGGTCTTTCAATGGCAAAAAAGGTAAAAAAACTGATAGGCGTTGAAATAATCCCTGAAGCAATAGAAAACGCAAAAGAAAATGCCATAAGAAACAAAATTGACAATGCTGAATTTATATGTGGTGACGCGGGAAAGGTTGCATCAGAACTTATAGCAAAAGGAATCCGCCCTGATGTTATTGTTTTAGACCCTGCGAGAAAGGGTTGCGACAATGTTGCTTTAGATGCGATAATAAAAATGAACCCACAGAAAATAGTTTATATATCCTGCAACCCTGCAACCTGTGCGAGAGACCTTAAAATACTTTCTGAAAACGGATATAAAGCAGAAAAAGCAAGGGCCGTTGATATGTTCCCGAGGACAAATCATTGTGAGTGTGTTGTAAAACTTACGAAATAGCGTAAATACGCATATCCACGAATCGTAGAATCCGCTTTTATTCACCATTTTCTACTCTCCGTGGGTGTGATTCATGTAAAATCCATGCGATAATCAAATCAGAAAGGAGGCACAAAGATGAATCAGATTTTAATTGGAAAGTTCATCTCGTCTGAGAGAAAAAGAAAAGGATATACTCAGAAACAGTTAGCTGAAAAACTTGGTATCAGTGATAAGACTGTTTCAAAATGGGAAACGGGAAACGGATTCCCCGAAGTTTCTTTGCTTATTCCTCTTTGCAGTGAACTTGACATTACTGTAAATGAACTTCTTTGTGGAGAAAGAGTTTCTGAAGAAGATTATATCAAGAAAGCGGAGGAAAATATGGTGAATATGATTAAGGAAAAAGAAGAAAACAGAAAAAAGATGATACCCACTGTCATAACAGGAGTTATCTCAACGGTTGCTTTTATTACATTGTTTCTTGTGGTATGTGTATACACAGATGTTATATCGACACCTGTAAAGGTATTACTGATACTCATCGCCTGTGCGATATTTGGTTTAGGTATATTTGTTGCAGCAGAAGGCGAAAGAACAATAGGCTATTATAAATGCAGGAAATGCGGAAAGCATTTTGTTCCGACGGTTTCTGAATACACATTTGGACCTCATATGATTACAACAAGGCACCTTAAGTGTCATCATTGTGGTAAGACCTCGTGGTGTAAAAAAGTTTTATCAAAAGATGACGAAGAATAAATTTTGAAACAAGAAGGGATAAACTGATGAAAAAAGCGATTATTATAATTGTTGCAGTTATTGTTATGGCGATACTTTTAGTTCCTGTTCCATTACATCTAAAAGATGGCGGAACGGTTGTTTATCAGGCAATTTTATACAGCATTTCTGATGTTCACAGTTTAAATCCCGACAAGCCCGACGGATATGACGACGGAACAATTATAAAAATCCTTGGGTTTGAAATTTATAATAGCATAGAATAACAAAAAGGTCAGTAGTTTTCTACTGACCTTTTATTTTTACCAGCCTTCTTTGCTGCGGTTGATTTCCTGAAAAACCTCATCAATTTCTTTCTGAGTGCGACCGCTATGGCGAAGATACTCTGTAAGAGTCTGTTTATAATTAGACATATCAATCATTGTTACATTGGGAAATTGCGAAAAATCAGGCATTGTAAGTTCGTCATCAGAAACATATTTTCTTCCGACCTTACGGACATTTTCGCAGTAGAAACAATCCTCTGTATATCTTGATGCTTCCTCGCTGGTCTGTGGAAAAGGCTCGGTATCAAGAGTTATCATTTCTTCTTTTGTTTCAAGATTTTTTATTCTTATCCCTTGTTCTTCTTTTCCCTCTATCTCTACAATTACATCTTTGAATTCGAGTTTATATCCGTTTATGGTAAAAACTTTTCTCATGATATGTAATTCCCCTTTTTATAAAAAAGCTATGTGAATATATTTCTATTCACATAGCTTAATTATTATTTACCGATTCTTGCTGACGCTGAGTCTGTTAAGTGCACGCTTGAGTTTAAGCTGTGCCCTGTCAAATTCTACGCCACTTTTATGAATCTTTATTTTTTCTCTGGCATCTTCTTCGGAACGCTTAGCGTGTTCGACATCTATTTCGTCTGCCCATTCAACCGCTGTTGCAAGGATAACAACGCCTTCTTTTGAAACCTTTAATGTTCCGCTTGAAACCGCTGCTACACGGAAGGTATTGTCTTTCATCTTAACCTTCAAAGGTCCTGCGGGAAGAACGGCCACATAGTCAATATGCTTTGCAAGAATTCCGACATCGCCGACTGTTGTTCTGACTATGACATTTTCTGTTTCATCATCAAAAAACAGTTTCTGAGGAGTAATTACTTTCAGCCTGAAAGTTGCTGACATAGTTATTCCTCCTTACACATTATTCTGCTTGGCTTTTTCGATAACATCATCAATTGTTCCTGCGAAGAGGAATGCTGATTCGGGAATGTCATCGTGTTTGCCTTCAAGGATTTCTCTGAATCCTCTGATTGTTTCCTTTATGGGAACATATTTACCCTGCATACCTGTGAAAGGTTCTGCAACGCTGAAAGGCTGTGAAAGGAAACGCTGAATCTTTCTCGCTCTTGCAACTGTGAGCTTGTCTTCGTCGGAAAGTTCATCCATACCCATGATAGCGATGATATCCTGAAGTTCCTTATAACGCTGAAGAACAGACTGAACAGCACGTGCTGTTTCGTAATGTTCGTTTCCGACAATTTCGGGTGTGAGTATTCTTGAGTTACTTTCAAGAGGATCAACCGCGGGATAGATACCGAGTGATGAGATGCTTCTTGAAAGAACCGTTGTAGCGTCAAGGTGTGCGAAAGTTGTTGCAGGAGCGGGGTCTGTAAGGTCATCGGCAGGAACATAAACAGCCTGAACCGATGTTATAGAGCCCTTGTTTGTTGATGTGATTCTTTCCTGTAATGCACCCATTTCTGTTGCGAGTGTAGGCTGATAACCTACGGCTGATGGCATTCTTCCGAGAAGGGCAGAAACTTCTGAACCCGCCTGAGTAAATCTGAAGATGTTGTCGATGAAAAGGAGAACGTCCTGTCCTTCAACATCACGGAAATATTCAGCCATTGTAAGTCCTGAAAGGCCTACTCTCATTCTCGCTCCGGGTGGTTCGTTCATCTGACCGTAAACGAGAACGGTCTTATCGATAACCCCTGAGTCTTTCATTTCGTTATAAAGGTCGTTACCTTCTCTTGTACGTTCGCCAACACCTGTGAATACCGAAATACCACCATGCTGATTTGCAACGTTGTTAATAAGTTCCTGAATAAGAACTGTCTTACCTACACCGGCACCGCCGAAAAGACCGATTTTACCGCCCTTAAGGTAGGGTGCGATAAGGTCAATTACCTTGATACCTGTTTCAAGAACTTCTGAAGAACCCTGCTGTTCTTCATAGCTTGGCGCTTCACGATGGATAGCCCATTTTTCTTTTGTTTCGGGTGCGGGAAGGTTGTCAACGGGATCTCCTAAAAGATTAAAGATTCTTCCGAGAGTTTCTCTTCCTACGGGTACCTTGATAGGTCCTTCTGTATCCTCTGCTTCCATACCTCTGACAAGTCCGTCTGTTGTGCTCATAGCGATACAACGAACTGTATCGTCGCCTATGTGCTGTGCAACTTCGACTGTAAGAGGAGTTCCGTTATTATCAATAACGATAGCGTTAAGCAGATTAGGGAGATTATCCTTTGAAAAACGGATATCGACTACCGCACCGATAACCTGCACGATTGTGCCTATATTTTTTGACAAATGATTTCAACTCCTTAAATCTGAGTTAGTTTTGAACCTGAGCACCGCCGACTATTTCAGTTATTTCCTGAGTGATAGATGCCTGACGCGCTCTGTTATAAACAAGTTGTAATTCTCCTATAATTTCACCTGCGTTATCCGAAGCAGATTCCATCGCTGTTCGTCTTGCCGCCTGTTCTGCTGCAAAACTGTCAACAACGGCACCGAAAAGTATTCCCGAAATGTATCTTGGAACGATACTATCGAAAACCGCTTCTGCCGAAGGTTCGTATTCGGTAAGGCTTGTTGCCTTTCCGTCATGTCTGTTCTTATCAACTTCAAGCGGAAGAAGAACATAAGATTTGGGTTCCTGTGTGAGTGTATTGAGGAAAGAAGTATAGAAAAGTTCTATACTGTCGCAAAGACCGTTTGAATAATGACCCATTATTGTATCGACAATATCGGATGCATCGTAAATATCCATTCCCTCAGCGATTTCTGAATATTTCGCTCTTACTGTGAATTCACGCTTTTCAAAATATTCAACCGATTTTTTGCCTATTGCGACTATTTCAACGGTTTTTCCTGTTTCAGAAATTTCTTTCGCCCTGCGGTAAGCAAGTTTTAAGATATTTGAGTTAAAACCGCCCGCAAGTCCTCTGTCACCCGCGATAACAATCATAAGAACTGTTCTTATCTCACGCTTTTTTGTGTATACAGATGAAAATTCGGGAGCATTTTTACTGATTTCACACATCGTTTCATAGAGAGTGTCAAAGAAAAGTCTTGCATTATCTGCTCTTTCCTTTGCTTTTCTGAGCTTTGACGATGCTACAAGCTGCATAGCCTTTGTTATCTGCATTGTTGATTCAATGCTCTTGATACGCCGCTTGATGTCTTTCATATTAGACGCTGCCATTTAGATTTTCACCTCAATTTCAAAGTTAAAGTAAAGAAAGTTTTATGAATGTGTTGAAATGAATTTAGAAACAAATTCGCTGAGCGCTGTTTTTATTTCTTCTTCAATTTCGGGTGTTATATCTTTCTTTTCTTTAAGCCCTGATATGATATCGGGGTGAGTTGTATCAACAAATTCAAAAAGTTCTTCTTCAAATTCAGCAACAGATGATGTCGGAATTGAATGGAGATAGTTATTTGTTACGGCATAGATAATAAGAACCTGATGTTCAACTGTAAGAGGTGAATTTCTTCCCTGCTTTAAAACTTCAACTACTCTTTCACCTCTTGCAAGGCTTGCCTTTGTATCGGCATCAAGGTCTGAACCGAACTGTGAGAACGCCTGAAGTTCACGATACTGAGAGTAAGTAAGTTTGAGTGAACCTGAAACCTTCTTCATAGCCTTTATCTGTGCGTTACCGCCAACTCGTGATACAGAGATACCGGGGTTAACGGCAGGTCTTACACCTGAGTTGAAAAGGTCGGTTTCGAGGAATATCTGTCCGTCTGTGATAGAAATAACATTTGTAGGGATATAGGCAGAAACGTCTCCTGCCTGAGTTTCGATAATAGGAAGCGCTGTAAGAGAACCTCCACCGTAATCTTCATTGAGGTTACAAGCTCTTTCAAGAAGTCTTGAATGGAGATAGAATACATCTCCGGGATAAGCTTCACGTCCGGGTGGGCGCTTGAGAAGGAGTGAGAGTGCACGATATGCAACTGCGTGTTTTGAAAGGTCATCATAAACGCAGAGAACATCTTTTCCCTTTGACATGAAGTATTCACCCATAGCACAACCTGCGTAAGGAGCGATATACTGAAGGGGTGCGAGTTCTGATGCTGTTGCTGAAACGACGATTGTATAATCCATAGCGCCGTTTTTGGCAAGTGTTTCAACAACATTTGCAACTGTTGAACGCTTCTGTCCTATTGCAACATAGATACAGATTACATCTTTATCCTTCTGGTTGATGATTGTATCAAGGGCGATTGCAGTTTTACCTGTCTGACGGTCACCGATGATAAGTTCACGCTGACCTCTTCCGATAGGAATCATAGAGTCTATCGCCTTAATGCCTGTCTGGAGAGGAACATTAACTGATTTTCTTGTAATGATACCGGGAGCGATCTGCTCTATAGGTCTTGTTTCTGTTGTAAGGATAGGGCCTTTACCGTCTATCGCCTGTCCGAGTGAGTTTACTACTCTTCCGAGAAGTTCATCTCCAACGGGAACAGAAACGATTTTTCCTGTACGCTTTACTGTATCGCCTTCCTTGATGCCTGTATCGTCACCGAGCATAACCGCACCGACGAATTCCTGTTCAAGGTTTAAAGCCATACCATAAACGCCGTTTGAGAACTCGAGAAGTTCGTTTGACATACACTTCTCAAGCCCATGGATATTTGCAATACCGTCGCCGACTGTAACTACTGTTCCGATGTCGGTATTTTCAATCTTATTACTGTAATTCTTGATCTGTTCTTTAATAAGACCGGTAATTTCATCTGGGCGCAAATTCAATTTGTTCACACCTTTCGGTTTTAAAATTTATGCTATTATTGATTTTACTGATGTTTTGATTCCTTCAAGTCGGTTTCTGATACTTGAATCCATACGGACATTATCATAATCAAGGATAATTCCCCCGAGAATTGATTTATCCGTTTTTTCAACAAGAGTTATCTTCTTTCCGCTGACACTTTCAAGTTTTGCCTTGAGCTTTGTCTTTAAAGCATCTGAAAGAGGCTCTGCTGTTGTAACCTTGACTTCGATTATTCCGTTATAATCGTTGTAAAGTGATTTAAGACATTCAGAAATTCCCATAAAGGATGACATACGATTTTTTTCTGTTATTACAAAGAGAAAATTCATCGCATATTCTGAGAGTTTTCCTGAGAAAACTTTAGTAAGACTTTCTTTCTTCTCATCAAAAGAAATTGTTGGAGAAGACAAAAGCTTTATAAAATCAGGGTTTTCACCGAATATTTCTGCTGTTTCAAAAATTTCGGTGCATAAGGTTTCAAGGCAATTCTGTTCCTTACCAAGACCAAATACCGCTTCGGCATAAGTTTTTTCAACAATTCCTGCCATTACAGTTCACCCACATTTTCAATAAATTCCTCGATAAGTCTGTCGTTATCCTTTGTTGTGATTTCTTTTTCAACAACCTTTTCTGCGACAGCTATTGCTATTTCGGAAATTTCGTCCTTTATCTGATTTACTGCGCGTTTCTTTTCACGCTCGATATCTTCGTTAGCCTTAGCAACGATACCTGCTGCCTCATTTTTAGCGGCAAACACGATTTCATCCGAACGCTGCTGGGCTTTTAATGTGGCGTTTCTGATAATATCTGCAGATTCTTCCTTTGCGTTGCGGATTTTTTCATCATATTCAGCTTCGAGAGCCTTTGCGGTTTCTCTTGCTTTATCCGCTTCGGAATAAGAATCTTCAACATATTTTTTTCTTTCTTCGAGTATCTGGTTTACTTTTCCGAAAAGAAAATGCTTTATTACCAGAAAGAGAATCAGAGTATTGAGGAGAGTTCCGACAATAGTACCGGGGTCAATCGACAGGAACTCAAGATTGAGAGCACCTGACGCTATGCACGGTAACATTATTTCAAAGCTCATATAATCCTCCTGATATTAGTTGAAGTGTTTGAGGAAGGGGTTACCAAAGAGAAGGATGAGAGCAACAACGAAACCGTAGATACCTGTTGTTTCAGCAACGGCACAACCGATGAACATTGTTCTTGTTACATCTCCCTGTGCTTCGGGCTGACGGGCAATAGCTTCACAAGCCTTACCAACTGCATAACCTTCACCGATACCAGGGCCGATACCTGCGATCATAGCAAGACCTGCTCCTATTGCAGAACCCATGAGAACGAGTGATTTGAAAAATTCCATTTCATTCTGAAAATTCATAAAATTTGACCTCCATTATTTTAATTTTAATAATAAACATAGTTATTTTTTGTCATCGGGGATGCAGTTTCCGACATTAGCCATTGTAAGCATAACGAAAATGAATGCCTGCATAAATCCGCTGAACAAATCGAAATAAACCGAGAGCACAGCAGGGATACCAACCTGCAATACACCGATTTTCAGTTCTCCCATGCTGAAGTAAAGGTGAAGCTTTGCCGAAAGATTGGCAAGTGCCCAATAAATCAACGATGTGATAACCATTCCGCCTGCGACATTTCCGAAATGACGGAGACCCATAGAAACAGGCGTCATAACTTCGGAGAAGATGTTCATAGGCGTCAATACGAAAATAGGCTCGGTAAATCCTTTAAGATAGCCGCCGATACCGCTGTATTTAAGCTTGGTGTAGGTTATCATGACAAGGCATATAAGCGCCCATGATATAGTAACACTTGCGTCTGCTGTCATTGAGCGGAGACCGAAAAGGCTGACAAGGCTTCCTGTTATGGAGAAGACGAAAATTGTCGCGATGTAAGGAGCATATACGAGGTGTGACGGACCCATATTATCCTTAACAAGTTTGTTGACAGTTTCAACTATCCATTCAGCAACTACCTGTCTTTTTGTCGGGATTTTTCCCATTCCGTGAGTAAGCCATATAACAAACAGGCTGATTAAAACAACCAGAACAAATCCTATGACAACGGATTCGGTTATGTTTATTGTTCCGATAAGAGGCAGTTCAAAACTGAACAGCACACCAGGACCGCTTACTCCTCCGAAATCGCCCGACTGAGCAATTCCCATATTATTTTCCCTCCTTTTTGTCAGAATAGATTGATTTGATAAAATATATCGGTTTGACATAAAGGAAGGGAATTAAAACCCCTATTGTGTCAAACAAATCCGATACAAGTGAAATGAATATTGCCACAGCAACAATAATACTGCGGACTGCATAACTTGACGCCATCTTTCTTTTTACACGCTTTTCGTTTTTATCAACTGCAAATCGTTTGAAAGCAAGTTCTACATCTCCCCCGAGGATAACCAGATTGAAGACGAGTGTAGCGCTTCCCAGTAAAAGTCCAAGAATGACATCATAATTAAAGCCTTTGAAAATGAATGAAATAAGATATACCGCAATATCGGCTATCGCAACACAGGGAATAATGAACTTCAGTTCATCTTTTACCATTCTGTTCATTATTTCTTATCCCCTTTTTTGTTATCAAGCATCTTTAAAAATACCTTTGCGAGAGAAATTGTATCCGCAGCAGCAAGTAGAAACGCAAGAACTATCGCTACTATTGTAACCCAATCGCCCAAAGAAAATTTATCTTTGAGATAATCCGCAAGCAAAAGGCAGACTATGAACGGAGTTATTATTCCGACAGAAAACTGAAGCCCGTAATAAAAGTAATTCAGAGCGTTTATAAGTTTATTCAAAATAAATCCCCCGACAAAATTTAAAATTATTATTGACATTTTAAAAATACAGTTGTATAATAAATGATGTTGTGCCGCTGTGGTGGAATTGGTAGACACAAGGGACTTAAAATCCCTCGCCGTTAAAAGCGTACCGGTTCGAGTCCGGTTAGCGGCACCAGACAATCGGATTTGTCTTATCGGGCAAGTCCGATTTTATTTTTTATTTATACGCTGTTACCAATTATACAATGTTAATTTTAACATATTTTAAGCATAATGTCAACAAAAACCAACTTTTTTTAGCGGCATCTTTGCTACAAAAAAACGCCTGTTTTTCGGGATTTTCTCTCCTTTCAAACAAGCGTTTTTATTATTACATTAAAATTTCACAATTTAATCACAATTTATTTCTTCCAGAGGCCATGAAGATTGCAGTAGGCATAGACTTCTTCTACTGTTTCTCCATCAGTAATTGCAAAAGAAACGGCAGGTGTGTCGCCAGGTTTGAGTTCCTTTAACTGAACGCCTGAATTTGTCTTGACAACAACCCATTCGATATAATGTTCAGGAAGCATAGGATGGTCAACTTCGCCGATTTTCACATTAACCACTCCGTTTTCAACTGTGTATACAGGAATATGCTTTTCAACCGCTGCGTCAACAGAACCTGCGATAATTTCTTCCATCTTTTCGCCACAGCATGAAACAGGAACATTAACATCCTTGATTTTGAAAATAATTTGATTACAATGATTGCATTTATAGAATTTCATATCTATAAAACCTCCTTTAATTTATTTCATCTGAATATTTTATGCTTAAAACATAAAGATATACTTATAAAACAACAGACCCCGATTTTCAGAGTCTGTTTTTTATGTGGTACCGGTGGTCGGGCTCGAACCGACACGGTGTCGCCACCACGGGATTTTGAGTCCAGCACGTCTACCAATTCCATCACACCGGCATAAAAAGGCGCAAAGCCTTTTATATCAGATTTTTAAAATAGTTTATAACAGAACCCGCATCGGTTGAAACCTCTGTCGCTTCACCCATAAGTTCATCAAATAAAGTTGCATCAAGCTGAATAAGGAAATACCATACTATTCCTATGAAAAGGGCAATAAACAGAAGAACGAGAATTACACCTACAATTGTCTTTAAAACCTCTTCGACAAAAAGTTTGCGGGGCTTTTTAAGTTCTTCAGGCATTTCGGGTTCTTTTCTCGCTCTATACGAGCCTTTTTTATTCAGAGAACCTGAAATTTCGAGTGTATCCTTTATTTCATCAGCAGCAATTATGTCGTCATCAACTTCTGTTTCCATATCGAGTTCCATATCCTTTTCTTTAGCTGCCATAAAAACACCCCCGAGCGAAAAATCATCTGTATATATTTTATATTATTTTCGGTTCATTGTCAACAGTTTATTGAAACGGAATGATTTTTGTGATAGAATAATACTTATTGAGAAAAGGATGGTGAATTAGTTTTGGAAAGAAAAAAAGAAAAGATAATTACTATAATTCTTCCCTTTATTTTTATCATCGGATTTATTGTTTTAAAGACAAATACCAACTTTTTTCTTTCGCTTTTGCCTTCGTTCTGTGGATTTTATATGATAACCGGAAAACAATGTTTCGCCTGTGGAAACACAAGAAGTGTTCTTTCGATTTTAAGAGGAGATATTATTTCCGCGATAAAATTCAATCCGGCAATACCAATCCTTCTTTTGCTGACAATACTTTTATACATAGAATTCTTCATATATTCTTTCTTCGGAAAAAAGGTTAAAATTATCCCGAGAAATGCGGTTTTCTGGGTGATTTTTTCGGTAGTTCTTCTGTCGTATTACATATTGAGAAATCTTTAAATATAAAATCATTTTATTGCATTTTTATTTAAGTGATGATATAATATTTTCATAGCCTTTAAGGCATAAAAAATGAAAGAGGTAATTTTTATGGATATCAAAGCAAAAATCGCAGAAATCGTTGAAAAAATCAAGAATGACAAGAATTTCGCATCTGATTTTCAGAAAGACCCTGTAACTGCTGTCGAAAAAGTTCTCGGTGTTGACCTTCCTAACGACCAGATTGAAAAAATCATCGACGGCGTTAAGGCAAAAATCTCTGTTGACGATGTAAAGGACAAAGTCGGCGGACTTCTCGATAAAATCGGTCTTTAACAAAAATATGCCCCGTAAAAAATACGGGGCGTTTTTTATTTTAAAAACAAAAACCGCTTATGATTTTTGTCATAAGCGGTTTATTTTATTATTCGATTTCGCTATGGAACTGCTGGAGAGATTTAACTCCCTTTCCGCCGCCGTTCTTTATAGCCTTGATACCTTCAACAGTTGCCTTTGCGGCAGCCATTGTTGTTACATAGAATACACGCTTGCGTACTGCGTTCTTTCTGATGTAACTGTCATCTTCATTACCCTGTTTGTCATCGGGAGTATTGATAATTATATCAATTTCACCGTTTGTTATAGCATCAAGGATATTGGGTCTGCCTTCCTGAAGTTTTGCTATCTTTTCGGCCTTTATGCCATTTTCTGTAATGAGCTTATGTGTTCCGCCTGTTGCGATGATTTTAAATCCACATTCTTCAAAGCCCTTCGCAACTTCAACAACCTCGGGCTTATCGCTGTTGTTTACACTGATAAGAACTGTTCCCGAAAGGGCAATCTTTGTCTGTGTTGCTTCCTGTGCCTTGAAATATGCTTCGCCGAAGTTATCAGACATTCCGAGAACTTCACCTGTTGAACGCATTTCAGGTCCTAAAAGCGGGTCGACTTCTGTAAACATATTGAATGGGAATACGGCTTCCTTAACGCCATAATGATTGAACTTTCTTTCCTTGAGCGCAGGAACGGGTGATGCGTTTCCTGTAAGTGGTGCTGTGATGATTTCTGTTGCAATCTTAACCATCTTTATGTTACATACCTTGGAAACGAGAGGAACTGTTCTTGATGCACGGGGGTTGGCTTCGAGAACATAAACCTTATCGCTTTCGATAGCATACTGCATATTCATAAGACCGCGTACATCCATTTCCTTCGCAATCTTCTTTGTATATTCCTTGATTGTTTCAACATTCTTGGGTGAGATATTAAGTGAAGGAAGAATACAAGCAGAGTCGCCTGAGTGGATACCTGCGAGTTCGATATGTTCCATAACCGCGGGAACAAATACATTTTCGCCGTCGCTTATAGCATCTGCTTCACATTCTGTTGCGTTGCTGAGGAAACGGTCAACGAGGATAGGTCTGTCGGGTGTAACACCTACTGCCGCCTTCATATAAATTCTGAGGCCTTCTTCGTCGTGGACAACTTCCATACCGCGTCCACCGAGAACATAAGAAGGACGAACCATTACGGGATAGCCTATTCTGTTTGCGATTTCGATAGCGTCTTCAACTGTTACTGCCATACCTGATTCAGGCATAGGGATTTCGAGTTTTTCCATCATAGCACGGAAAAGGTCTCTGTCTTCGGCAAAGTCGATAGTTTCGGGAGTTGTTCCGAGAATATTGACACCTGCTTTTTTAAGGTCAGCCGCGAGGTTGAGAGGAGTCTGTCCTCCGAACTGTGCGATAACGCCTACGGGCTTTTCTTTATCGTGAATAGCAAGAACATCTTCGAGTGTGAGAGGTTCGAAATAGAGCTTATCTGATGTGTCATAGTCGGTTGAAACTGTTTCGGGGTTACAGTTAATCATAATTGTTTCAAAGCCGAGTTCGCGGAGAGCGTTTGCAGCATGAACACAGCAGTAGTCAAATTCGATGCCCTGACCTATTCTGTTAGGACCAGAACCTAAAATCATAACCTTAGGCCTGCCTTCGGATACAGGGCTCTTATCTTCTTCGATATTGTATGAAGAATAGTAGTATGCTGAATTTTCTGTTCCGCTTACATGAACGCCTTCCCACGCTTCTGTTATACCATATTCAATTCTCTTTTCACGGATATCGGATTCAGGAATTTCGAGAATCTGTGAGAGGTATTTATCTGAGAAACCATCTTTCTTAGCCTGTAAGAGAACTTCCTTAGAAGGAACAGCACCCTTATTCTGCATAAGTGCATTTTCTTCGTCAACAAGTTCCTTCATCTGATTGATGAAATACTTTTTAATCTTTGTGAGTTCAAAGAGTTCATCAACAGTTGCGCCTTTTCTGAGTGCTTCATACATAATGAACTGGCGTTCTGATGTAGGAGTATGGAGCATCTTGATGAGTTCTTCTTTAGTTTTCTTATTGTAGTTTTCAGCAAAACCGAGACCGTATCTTCCCTTTTCGAGACTTCTGATAGCCTTCTGGAATGCTTCCTTATATGTTTTACCGATACTCATAACTTCGCCTACGGCTCTCATCTGTGTACCGAGTTTATCTTCTGCCTTCTTGAACTTTTCAAATGCCCAGCGAGCAAACTTGATAACAATATAATCGCCATCGGGACGGTATTTATCAAGTGTTCCGTATTTTCCGCAAGGAATATCCTTAAGAGTAAGACCTGTTGCGAGCATAGCTGAAACGAGAGCTATGGGGAAACCTGTTGCCTTTGAAGCGAGCGCTGATGAACGAGATGTTCTGGGGTTGATTTCGATTACTGCAATTCTTCCGTCTTCGGGGTTTCTTGCGAACTGAACATTTGTTCCGCCGATTACTTCGATAGCATCAACAATCTTATAAGCCTGACGCTGAAGTTCTTTCTGAACATCTTCTGCAATTGTAATCATAGGTGCTGAACAGAAACTGTCGCCTGTGTGAACACCGAGAGGGTCGATATTTTCAATGAAGCAGACTGTGATCATATTTCCTTCACGGTCTCTTACTACTTCGAGTTCGAGTTCTTCCCAACCGAGAATACATTCTTCAACGAGAACCTGTCCTACGAGAGAAGCCTGAAGTCCTCTTGCACATACTGATTTGAGTTCGTCGATATTATAAACAATACCGCCGCCTGTTCCACCCATTGTATAAGCAGGACGGAGAACTACGGGATAACCGAGTTTATCAGCGATAGCAAGGGCTTCGTCAACTGTATATGCAACTTCACTTCTTGCCATTTCTATTCCAAGACTATCCATAGTCTTCTTGAATTCTATTCTGTCTTCACCGCGTTCGATAGCATCAACCTGAACACCGATAACTTCTACATTATACTTTTCAAGAACCCCGAGTTGTGCGAGTTCTGAACAGAGGTTAAGACCTGACTGTCCACCAAGGTTAGGAAGGAGGCAGTCGGGGCGTTCTTTAGCGATAATTTCTTCAAGACGGGACGCGTTGAGAGGTTCGATATATGTAACATCGGCTGTTTCAGGGTCTGTCATGATTGTTGCAGGGTTAGAATTGACAAGGACAATTTCGTATCCGAGTTTTCTGAGCGCCTTACAAGCCTGTGTTCCTGAATAGTCAAATTCACATGCCTGTCCGATAATGATAGGACCTGAACCGATTATAAGGACCTTTTTCTTTTTGTTCTCCATTTAAAAACACTCCTTACAGAAAATATATCTTTATGGGGTTTTCCCCTTTTTAACTTTATAAAAAATCATCTTATCTTTTCTATTATATCACATTTCGACATAAAAGAAAATAGTATTTTTAAACATTTTTAAAAAAAATCCGAAAAAAGCGACAACAATGCCGCTTATTCCGGATTTTTAAGACTTAATATATGCTGCTTTAATTTTTCGAAAGTAACAACACTTATATCGTGTTCAATACGACAAGCGTCTTCAAGAGCAGTTTTCTTATCAACACCAATATCAATAAGCCACGCTGAAATAAATTCGTGGCGTTCATAAATTTTGCGGGCTACTTCTTCACCAATATCTGTAAGTGAAATGAAACCATTTCCGTCAACGAAAATAAAACCGCCATCCTTGAGATTCTTAACAGCTCTGCTTACGCTTGGCTTTGAAAATCCCATTTCATTGGCGATATCGATAGAACGAACAGAAATACCTTTCTCACGAAGAACGAGGATTGTTTCGAGATAATTTTCCCCTGATTCGAGAAGTTTTGACATTCTGTTCACCTCCGTAAATTTATACCTTATAAAGTATATCACAAACAAAAAGCCATTTCAAGAGTTTTTTGACCTATTAATTTCATTTTTGAATAATTGTGAATTTTACACACTATACCTGAAATACAACGAAAAAATATGGATATTACAACAATAGCACCGAGGGAAAATCCGCTCGGTGCTTTATGGGTTATGTTGTCATAATTCCTGTCCAGATGTCGTTTACCTTTTCAACACATTCAAAGTAAATCTGTGCTATCTTATCGGTAGGAATTTCGAGTTTTTCGGCAGATTCTGCCATTGCGTTCCAACTTGCCTTTTCATAGCAGAGGATAACATCATAAAGAAGACCGCATCTTCCCTCTTTTGAAATGAGAGCCGTCTTTATATGTTCCGAAATAGGAAGTTCACGAAGAGCGTCTTCAAGAGGAATCTGTGTGAGTTTTCCGAGAGTTGAGAACATTCCGAGAAGGTAGGCTTCTGTGCTATCAATAGGAAGATCCTTTGCGTGTTTTGAAAGTTGTTCTGCAAAATTTGCTCTGAGGAATGAGAGTTTTATGAGTTCATCAGGCATAGATCCATCGCTCTGTCTGAAACTGAGAAGGTAAATCCACTGTTTAAGCTGACTTATACCGAGAACGACAAGAGCCTGTTTTACTGTTGATGCTTTGTTTCTTAAAGCAAACCACGCTGAATTTACAAGTTTGAGAAGTGCGAATGTAAGAGTTACATCTCGTGAGATGATTTCTGATACTTCATCATAATCAATTTCAGGCTTTGTAACGGCAACCATAAGTAAGAAGAAATTGCCCTGTAAAAAGTCTGTCTTTTTAATCGTTGTAGGAAGTTTTTCTGCAACGAACGAGCCTTCGAAATAGTCGCATCCGAGTTCTGTTGCTTCGTCATAGGCTTCTTTTGTTTCAATGCCGTAAGCAATAATTTTTTTATTAAAAGCCTTTGCTATCTGGATGATACTTCCGAATGTTGATGTATCACCATAACTGAAACAAAGTCTGATATAGTCAACGCTATCGAGAATACCGAAATATCTGGGGAAGAACTGGAAATCGGTTATAGCGATTTTATATCCGTTTTTGCGGTATTCTATTATTGTGTCATTTGATTTAGGGTCGATAAGAATAGAATCTTCAACAACCATAATCAGTTTATCAGGCGAGAACATTTCAGGAACTTTTCTTTCTAGAAGGTTCCATGTAAAATTAAGAAAAACAGGTTTGTTTCCTGTAAGACTATCGTTGCCCACCTGTGTGAGCATATTTGAAACTGCATTGGCAGCTGCGTTTTCATCATCTGTTGCGTTAAGATTATCATCACAATAACGCATTTCATATCCGAGAACTTTCTGGTTAGCATCCATAATAGACTGTCGAACCATATATGCCATAATAAATAACCTCCCGAAAATTTACTAACCTTTATTATACTATATTTTCAAGGCTTTTTCAACCATTTTAGGCAAAATGTCATCCTTGCATATTACATAAAAAACAACCCCTAAATCTATTGACTTTAACAATAAAATAAAGTATATTTACCTTATGTAAACAAGCCGAAAGGATTTATAGATATGACTGAAAATACCATAGAAATCGCAAAAGCACTACTTGTTTCTGTTGATACAAATGATTTTGACAATGAGCGTTCTTTGGAAGAACTCAAAGAACTTGCAAAGACTGCGGGTGTCGAAGTTGAGGCAGTTCTCACTCAAAAGCGTCCTGCTATTGACACCGCTACTTGTATAGGTGACGGAAAACTCTCGGAAGTTCTGCCTCTTATCGAAGAAACGGGAATAAATCTCGCTATATTTGACCACGAACTCACCGCAAATCAGACAAGGAATATAGAAAACATCCTCGATATAAGAGTTATAGACAGAACAACGCTTATTCTCGATATTTTTGCACAAAGAGCGCTTTCTAAAGAAGGAAGAATTCAGGTTGAACTCGCTCAACAAAAATATCGACTTCCCCGCCTTGCAGGGCGAGGAATCGAAATGTCAAGGCTCGGCGGCGGAGTAGGTACAAGAGGCCCCGGTGAAACAAAACTCGAAACAGACAAGCGTCACATAAGACGAAGAATAGAATTTCTTGAAGCAGAACTCAAAGAACTTGAAAAAAGAAGAGAACTTCACAGAAAAAGAAGAAAGAAAGACGGCGTTTTAACCGCCGCTATCGTTGGATATACAAACGTCGGAAAATCAACGCTTTTAAATGCTCTGACAGACGCGGGAGTTATTGCTGAAAACAAGCTTTTTGCAACTCTTGACATAACTTCGCGTTCTATCGAACTGCCTGACGGAAGGTCTGTTCTTTTAGTTGATACAGTAGGTCTTATAAGCAGACTTCCTCATCATCTTGTCGAGGCCTTCAAGAGTACTCTCGAAGAAGCGGCTAATGCTGATATTATCCTTCACATATCTGATATAAGTTCGGATGATGCGGCAGAACAAGCAAAAGTTACGAAAGAACTTCTTTCTGAACTCGGATGTGACGGGATACCAGTTATTGATGTTCTTAATAAATGCGATTGTCTTTCTGAACCTGAATGCATAAAGGAAAATGATACAACAGTAAAAATTTCAGCGAAGAACAGAGAAGGATTTGACAGTCTTCTCTCTTGTATCGCAAAAAATCTTCCTGAAACAGCAAGAAGAGTTAAGCTTCTTATCCCCTATGACAAGAGTTCGCTCCTTAATCTCATCCGTGAAGACGGCAAAATCTTCTCTGAAGAATACATTGAAAACGGAACTTTGATAGACGCCCTCGTTGATATAAAGATTTTTTATAAAGTTGAAGACTACATCTGTGAGTAAAGCTGAAAGCACCGAAAAATCGGGAAATGCAACCGTTGGTTGACAAATTTCCAAGACGAATTGGTAGACTGCAACCGATGAAAAATGGTATGATTTACTCATAGAAAGAGAAAAATCTTTCGACGAAAGGAGAAGTATTTATGATACTTGCAGACAAAATAATAAACCTCAGAAAAAAGAACGGTTGGTCACAGGAAGAACTCGCTAATCAATTAGGAGTAAGCAGACAGTCTGTATCTAAATATGAAAGCGCACAGGCTATTCCTGATATGGACAAAATCTTAAAACTCAGCAACATTTTCGGTGTTACAACAGACTATCTTATAAAAGATGAGATAGAAGATGAAGAACCGACATATTCTGATGTTGTTGAATATAACGATGATGACGCACCCGTAAGAAAAGTTTCTGTTGAAGAAGCGAACGAACTTATCGCTTACAGAAAGAAAACAGCTCTTCCCATAGGAATAGCAACATTTCTCTGCATAATCTCACCTATAACACTCATTGTTCTTGCTGCGGTTTCTGAAATGGAAAATTCAGTTATAACAGAAACTGCCGCTGCTGCTATCGGAATCGGCGTTCTTTTGGCACTTGTATTTACAGCTATTCCTATTTTTATAATAAACAGCGGAAAATCAGAAAAATTCGAATTCCTTGAAAAAGAAAAAATCGAAACCGCTTATGGTGTTTCGGGAATTATGAAAGAAGCTAAAGAAAAATTCACTCCAAAATACACAATATTCAACACAATAGGCATTATGCTCTGCATTATTGCGGTTATTCCCCTTGTTGTTTCTGCGATACTTACTGAAAATGCAATTGTTGTATGTTCAATGATTGGTCTTCTTCTCTTTATGATAGCAGTAGGCGTTTTCCTTATAATTCAGGTAAACCATGTTATGTCAGCCTATGATTCGCTTCTCGAAGAAGGAGATTACAGCAAGGAAAGAAAAAGCAACAGAAGAAAATTCGGTGGAATAGCAACTGCATACTGGCTTATTGCAACAGCAATTTATCTTGCTATCAGTTTTATAACAAACTTATGGGATTATACATGGATTGTATGGCCTGTTGCAGGCGTTCTCTACCCTGTTTTCATCTTCATTGTCAAAGCTGTTTCACAAAATAAAGACTAAAATTTAAGGAGTGTTTTCTATGGGAGTATGGTGGACTTTCTTCATCTGTAACATTATCCTGCCATTGATATTCATACTTTGCGGATGGTTTCTGAAAAAATATTATCCTAAAAAAATCAACAGCGCAGTAGGTTACAGAACAAAACGCGCGATGAAAAACGAAGATACTTGGAAATTCGCAAATGAATACTGCGGAAAGTTATGGATAAAAATGGGGCTTATAATGATTCCTATAACAATACTTATACAGATCCCCTATTATAAAAGTTCGGAAGACGTTTTAAGCACACTTTGCATAGTTATAAACACAATACAGATAATCCTGCTTTTATGTAGCCTTATCCCCGTTGAAACCGCTCTTAAAAAGACATTTGATGAAAACGGAAACAGAAGATAACAAAACCCTGAGAGGATTTCCTCTCAGGGTTTTCTGTTTAATCCTTGATAAGTTCGATAAGATTCTTTATAAGTTCCTTGATCTGAGGCTTTGAGTACTGTGCGTTAGCACCTACCGATTCGCCCTTGAGTCGCATCTGGTCATTGATGAGTGATGAGAAGAGCATAACAGGGATATGACGGAGAGTTCTGTCATCCTTAATGAGTTTTGTGAGATGATGACCGTCCATCTTGGGCATTTCAATATCACTTACAACACAGGCGATATGTGAAAGAATATCATCACAATCTTTATACTGACTGACAAATTCCCACGCTTCTTCGCCATCGCCGAATGAATGGATATTGGTAAATCCTTTATCTTTAAGTGCATCAACAATGAGACGATTGAGAAGTGGCGAGTCATCTGCAACAACGATACACTTTGTGCTGTCTGCAAGGCTTGGGCCTTCGATAAGGTCTATACCTTCTGAATCGAGTGCTGCGCCGTGATGAAGGTCTGCTACTATCTTTTCAAAGTCGAGAATAACGATAATTCTGCCATTTACCTTTGCGATACCTGTTGCCATACCTGATGCCAATGACATTCCATCACCCGTTACAACGCTGGGTGGTTTTGAAATATCACTCCAGGAAATTCTCTGAATTCCCTTTACGCTTGAAACATGGAAACCGATATCCATACGGTTGAACTGGCATATTATGAACATACCCTGACTGTCTTCGGGCATAGGCGCTTTTACTACTTTGTGAAGGTCTACAACCGAGATAAGCTTATCTCTCGGAATGAAAACACCTTCAACTTCGGGCGCAGATTCTGGTATCGGAGTAAGTTCATGATAGAACATTACTTCGTTTACCTTTGCGATATTTATACCGAACGAATTTGAACCCACCATAAATTCAAGAAGTTCGAGTTCGTTTGTTCCACTTTCGAGGAGAATTTTTGATTCCATAAAACGAAAGCCCCCTTTATGTTAAACTTAAACAATAATCTTTTGATAAGTATAACATATTTATATAAAAATTACAATAGATTATTTGATGTAATATCATACAAATTTTAGAGCTTAAATTTTATAAAAAGGCTATCTGAGCAGTACTTCACGCATTTGACCGAGCAATTTCTTCTCTCTTCTTGACACCTGAACCTGAGTCATTCCAAGCGTTTTTGCAGTATCCGACTGAGTCTTATTTTCAAAATAACGCATATAAATCAGTTTTCTGTCCTCTGAGGGAAGCTCGCTCATAACCTGAGAAAGCGAAATAAAATCTCCTATTTCTTCATCGGGTGAAGGAACAGGAATATCAACCTCGGAATGATTATCATCATAATACGCTGTCAAAGAAACAGGTGGCGTGCTGACGCAGAGCGCCTCCGAAATCATTTCGGGGGTTGTTGAAAGTTTTTCGGCTAGTTCGGAAACTGTCGGATCTTTTCCTGTTTCTTTGATTATTTTTTCGCGTAATCTTACTGTTTTCAGCGAAAGTTCCTTTAAACCACGGCTGACTTTTATCGTTCCGCCATCTCTGAAAAGGCGTTTTATTTCTCCTAAAATAACAGGAACGGCATAGGTTGAGAATTTCACTCCTCTTGACTCATCAAAAGCCTTTGCTGCTTTTAAAAGTCCTATACAACCCGCGGAATACATATCTTCGTATTCTATTCCCTTTCCACGAAAACGATTTGCACAAAGATGAACAAGTCCTAAATTCTGTTCTATGAAAGCGGCGTTAGCAGTATTCAAAATTCTGCCTCCTTTTTAAAAAATATGTATTACCGCCTTGATATTTTTTTCTGCATTGTAACAACTGTTCCGACACCGACTTTGCTCTTGACTGTGAGTTTATCCATAAAACTTTCCATAACAGCAAAACCGAGTCCTGCCCTTTCGTCTTCAGGCGCTGTTGTGAACATAGGTTCGAGTGCTTTTTCTATGTCGGGTATTCCGCAACCTTTATCCTTTATTCTGATATAAAAAATATTTCCTTCTAAAATTCTTGCGGTTATCTCTATTGTTCCTACTGTATCTCCGTATGCATGGACTATACAGTTTGTTACCGCTTCAGAAACCGCTGTTCTTATATCAGACAACTCGTCCATTCTTGGATCAAGAAGAACCGCAAAAGACGCTACTGCCGACCTCGAAAAACTTTCATTCACTGACCTTGAAAGAAAAGAAATTTTCATCTCATTGATTATCTTCATTTTTACATCTCCCGATAGTTATGATTTTGTCAAGTCCTGATATTTTAAGGACTTTATTTATATTACGCGGTGTGTTTATAACTTCAACCGCACCACCGTTTTCTTTCATAAGTTTATACCTTCCCATAATAAACCCTATTCCTGAACTATCCATAAAACTCACATCCGAAAAATCAAGCAGAAGTTTATGAGGATTTAATCCACTGATTTTCTCATCAAGCTCTGTACGCATAGTTACTGCTGAATGATGATCAAGTTCTCCTGATATTTTTGCAAGGAGATTTTCTTCGTTCATCGTTATTTCTATTGCCATTTTAAACACCTCTTTTCTCTATTCTACATCAAGCCGTTTAAGTAATTTGTCATAAGTTGTCGGCATAAAATAAAAAAACAGTCCTTTTTTCAAAGGACTGTTTTATACCATATATTGTGTTTTCTGAAAAATTACGCCAACCACAAGATATTGTGGTAAAGAAAAGCCGCCGAAAATCCTTTGCGACGACTTTTCACTGTATATTTACAGGATTTTATTAAGCAACTGTTCTGCTTTCGAATGCGTTAGCAATAGTTTCATTGAAGAAATCTTTTTTATGATTGTTAAGCATAAGACCGCTATAAATGTATGAAGGAACATTGTAATAATCTCTTACTGTTTCATCAAACTTTACTCTTAATGTCTGTGAAATAACATCATAACTAACAAATTCAAAACTTCCGACTGCCATAATAATAACCTCTTTCTATTATACTTTTTAGTTTATTGATAATAAAAGTTTCACACATTTTGTGCGATTGTTATTATTATTGCACAATATCTTGTATATGTCAACAGGTTTTCGAAATTTGTAACAATTTGTTCACAATTGGGTTTTTCATCAGAAATCAGGAAAACTCTTTATTATCTGAGTTCTTATGATTTCATAGACATTTTCTGTACTTCCGATATTTACAAATTTGATTTTTCGGCTTCCGCCGCTTACTTCAATATTATTTCCACTTATTCTCACTCTTGATTTCTGTGAGATTTCGTGGATGACAGTTTTTTCACTGTGATAACTCACTACTTTTTTATCGGTAACTATATATAGTGTTTTCGTAAGCTTTTTATGACGCACTATATCTATGATAGGATCAAGTGCGATGATAAGCATTGTAATTCCTACGGGAATAATAAAAACAAGTGAAAGATAAACCGAAATAGAACCTGTGTTCATATATGCAGCTACAAGATGCTTGATAAATACAAGTATTGCAAAAGAAGTTATAAGAAATAACAGAACTCCTGCGATAATTCTGTAAACAGAAAGTTTGCCCGTATTAGCCATTCCACACCAGAGAACATCGTCGCCTAAAAACTTCTTCGCTTCGCCTATAAGTTCATCATAATCATTGTCGGTTTCAAACTCGTTTATAACGATTTCATTATCATCATCTTTATCGGAAATAAATTCGAGTTTCGCTTTTTTGATGATTTCTGCAGCTTTTTCAGGTTCGCATATACCTTCTATATTAAGACATTCGGTATAGTTTGAGGTTACCATAGCGTCTTTCTGAAAAACAAGTCTTAAAGAACCTGAATTATCTTTTTTTACTTTGGTATAAATCTTATTGAATTTATCATAAGAAACATCTGCTATATTACCATTACGAAGATCATAACAGATAACACGCTTATCGGTCGCGGCATATATTTTCGACTTTCCTACCGCTATATCATATACAGATCTCGCAACAACATAAAGTCCGAATATGACAGCAAACGCAGACAAGCCTATCATTGTTCTTCCAACGCCTGAAATATGTGAAGCGACGCCGATTATCGTAAAAAATATTGCAAGAAACGAACCAAAAAGAAGGTTCACACTCTTATCAGCAAGTATACCTGTTTTTACAAAGGGAGTTCCCCGCCAGAGAATCTTCTCATCATCGGGAACAATATCCTCCCACGAAAAAATACTTTCGTTATCGTTCATTTTATCCTCCGCAAATAAGGTTTACTCTTCTTCGTCAGAAGTTTCAACCGATTCTTCAGACGCTTCTGTTGTTTCAACTGTTTCTTCAGCAGATACTATTTCCGCTTCAACAACTTCTATTATTTCTTCCGCTTCAGGTTCTGCTGTTTCGATAGCAGTTTCCGATGTTTCTTCTGATATGTCTTCTTCTGAAACAGATTCTTCCTGCTTTGTTTCTTCTGAAACAGAATTTGCCATATCATAACCGTTATGGCGTTCAAATTCATCAACAGGCATAGGTCTTGCGAAATAATATCCCTGAATAAGATCACATCCGAGTGAGCAAAGGAAATCAACCTGCTGTCTTGTTTCTATGCCTTCGGCAACAGTCTGCATTCTGAGATGCTTTGCCATAGCGATTGTATCTTCGATAATAAACGAGCTTCGGTTATCTTCATCGTTTGCAATATTGAAGAAACCTGCGTCGAGTTTAATAACATCAAGAGGAATATCCTTAAGAGAGTTGAGTGATGAAAATCCCGAACCAAAATCGTCCATAGAAACAACAAAGCCATATTGTCTGAGGCGTTTTACTGTTTCGATAAGGAGATTCTTATCATCAAAGAATGCACTTTCTGTAAGTTCGATTTCAACGCAACTGAAAGGAATTTCATATTTTTTTACTATATCTCTGATATGTTCTGCAAGGTCAGGTTTTTCAAAGTGTGCTCTTGAAATATTGACTGAAATCGGAAAAAGTTTTCTGCCTTCATCATACCATTTTTTCTGAAGAGCACAGATTTCATTGAGCATATAATCATCAAGCTTTGTGATAAATCCGTTCTTTTCAAATATAGGAATAAATTTCGCGGGAGACATAAGTCCCTTTTCTTCACTTAACCAACGAACAAGTGCTTCTGCGCCTGAAAGTTCTTCGGTCTGTGAATTATATTTAGGCTGAAGATAAACGATAAATTCTTTCTTTTCAAGAGCAGCTTCCATTGTATTTTCAATTTCACGCTCATTGACAAGTTTAAGATGAATTTCATTATTGAAATAGCTTATTCCGTTCATCTGCGATGAATTCGCACCCGAATCCTTTGCTATTCCCGAAAGGTTATTTATACGGTCGATAGCCATTGTTCTGTCTTTTATTTCATAAACACCGAAATGATATTTGGTTGCTGTTTTTGCCTGAACTTTACTAAGAGCTGAAGAAAGGTCTTCTACCCTCTTTTTAAGCATATCAAAATCCGTATATTCGATAAGGAGAGCAAATGTATCACCGCCATGTCTTGTAGCAAGTTCATGACGCTTTTTAATAAAGTTATGACATATATCAGAAACTCTTACGATAAGTTTGTCCGCCTCATTACTTCCATACATATCGCTATACATTCTGAATTTACATATATCGAATGAAACGAGTGCATACTCGTTTTTCCTGCGCTTTTTAAGGAGTTTAGCAGCATCGCTCTTGAACTTAAGCCAGTTTGTTTTTCCTGTTATTGTATCAAGATAGATAAGAGAAATAAGCTTTCTGTTTGATGAAATCTGACCTGCCATTGATGCAAAGTTGATTATAAGTGTTATGAAAATGATAATAGCGGGTCCGACTATCATCCAGACAAGAAGAATAGCAAAACTATCTTCTTTTGATACCCCTCTTGAAATATTGACTTTTGAAACAACCTGCCAATCGTTCATTTCAAGTGGATGCTTATACCAGATATTCATAGGAACAGTTGATGATATCATTTTCTTTAAATCTATCTCAACAGTATCTTCTTCATCATCTTTAAGGGTTTCAAAATCTTCGCTTATCAGATCCCTATACCACATTGTCATTTCAGAATCATTGGTATTTCCGTTTTTAATAGAGTTTACATCAAAATCATCTCTGCCGAGTTCGTTATGAGCGATTATATTATTTTCGTCATCAAGGAGATACATTTCATAGACATCGTTTGCAAATTTCTGAGGAATATCAAAAGAAATCGAAGAAACAGATATGAAATAACCTTCGCAACTGAAATTTTTAATTTTAGGTGTTATTATAATGATTTTGTCTTTAAACATTTCACCATCATAGCACACGATTGTTTTGGCGGGTATAGAGTTGCGGAAGAATGGCTTTGATTTTAAATTTACCGCTTTTCCGTTATTATCGTATCCAACGCCATTTGTTGTTACAACAAAAGATGTTTCGTAAGTTTCAAAAGAACTTGCTATTCCGAATTTTTCAGCAAGTGAAGCATCAATTTCGTCATTACTGAATTTCTGTGCAAAATCTTCAGTTGCTTCTATACGAGATTTTATATTTTCTTCAATACCACTTGCTATAATGCCCGTTGAATCGTTATAATGTTTAGACTCTATATCAAGCATTGCAATAACAGAAAGAGCAAGTCCGCTTATAAGGATTATTACCATAAAACCCAATGTTATAAGTCCCCACACGAATGTAGGAAGAATACTTGATTTCTTTATTTTTGTATTCGCAATTTTATTAAGATTAGGCATTTTATTTTCCCCCAAAATAATGTCTGTTATTTAATAAAAAAACTGCCGAAAAAATCGGCAGCTTTATTTATGATCCTGAATTAATATTTATCACTTGAACTGAAATCAGGCATTGATGAGCCGAAATCAAAATCTGGTACAGGTTCAACTGAAGGTGTTGATACAGGTGCTGTATATGTAGGTGCAGGTTCGTAAGATGCAACAGGTTTTCTTACTGATGAACTACGAAGCTTGAACTTTCCTACAAGGTGATTGAGCATCTTAGCCTGTGATGAAAGTTCTTCGGCTGATGCCGCACTTTCTTCTGATGTTGCTGAGTTTGTCTGAACAACGCTTGAAATTCTTTCAACATCCTGTGTAACTTCGTTGATTGATGTTGCCTGTTCGTTCGAAGCATCTGCAATCTTTTCGATAAGTTCAGTTGTTTCAAGAGAGTTCTTAACGATTTTCTGTAATGTTTCTGCTGTATCGTTAGCGATTTTAGTTCCGTTTTCAACAGCCTGGATAGAGCCCTCAATAAGAACTGCTGTATCCTTTGCAGCCTCTGCTGATTTAGCGGCAAGGTTTCTTACTTCGTCAGCTACAACGGCAAAGCCCTTACCTGCTGTACCTGCTCTCGCTGCTTCAACCGCTGCGTTAAGTGCGAGAATGTTTGTCTGGAATGCGATATCATCGATTGTTTTGATGATATTTGCAATCTGAGCTGATGAGTTATTGATTTCTTCCATAGCATCCATCATCTGCTTCATCTGAGCGTTACCGCTTTCGATAAGCTGCTGTGCTGTTGCAGAGTTATCACTTGCAACTCTTGCATTTTCAGCGTTGCTACGAACCTTGAGAGAAATTTCTTCGATTGTTGAACTAAGCTGTTCTACTGCAGTAGCCTGTGTTGTTGCACCCTGTGAAAGTGCCTGTGCACCCTGTGCTACCTGACCTGAACCGCTTGAAACCTGTGTACTGCTTGAGTTGATATCCTGCATAATATCGTTAAGTGCAGAAAGGATATTGTCAATAGCATTCTTGAATTCAATAAAGTCACCCTGATAATCAGCTTCTGTCTTGACATCAAGGTTTCCGTCAGAAACATTCTTAAGGATTCTTGAAGCATCATCTGTTACTGCACTGATTGAAGAAATAGCTTCTGAAAGTGATTCTTCGAGCATCTGTGTTTCATCGCCTCTCTTGCTCGAGGGAACAGATGAATGGAAATCGCCTCCTGCGAGTGCTTCAAGTCTGTCAGAACAATGTCTGATTGAATCTGTAATCTGTTTTGCAACAAATTTTGAAATGATTATTTCAAGCGTTGTTATAAAAGCAGCCATAACAAGTGTCACGAGAATTATAACAAGGGGTGAATGAGTCAAATCCGTTGTTCCGAGAACTATGGCAAAAGCACCCATAATTAAAGAACATGCTGCAACTGAAATTATGCCGAGTCTCATTATTCTTGCTTTGATAGTGGTTTTCAATTTTTTACCTGCCATGCAAATACACCTCTTGTCGCCCTTGTGAGCGTTAGTAATTCATTTTAAAAATAGGAAATACCTATCCGTTTAAAATTATACTACAATATTTAGTACTTGTCAACAACTTTGCACATATTTGTATAAAAACACCCACTAAAGCTCTTGATTTTTGTAATCATCACATAACATTTTTTGATTCTTTTTTACTATACGGAGAGTATTATGCACTTTTTTTGCTCTCAAAATACTATAAGTTGGTAAGGTTTTCGTCAAATAGCACAATATATAGTTAAGTTTTTTTGGAAAATGCCGTTTTTTCGTTTTTTTGTTGAAATTTCTGTTGCAATTTATACAATTTGTGATATACTATACTATATATAATTATATGTATATAATTTTCTGAAAATAAATTTAAAAATTTTGAGGATGGTGGATGATTTGAATAAGTTTGACATTCTGACGGAAAAACTTATCAAAACAGGAAAATCTCATAACTTGTTGAGAATTCCTATGTTTATTGCTATTATGGCGCTTGTTGTTGCCGAAGGCATTTATGAAATTTCAAGAAAGGTATATCGTTTTCTTTTCAAGAAAAGATTTTTATCAAAGGCACTCTCTCTTGCGGTTGCCTGGTTTATGTTTGCGCCTTTTTATCAACCAGCGGTAATTTTCGCTATGGAAAACACCCCTGCACAAAGCGAAACAACTGAAGAAACCGCTGTACCAACAGAAACAACTACATCTTCTGTTCCAAATTCAGAATCAGAAGAAACAAATCCGTCAGATTCAGAAAATACAGAGACAACAGTATCTTCGTCAAATCCAGAAAATTCAGAATCATCATCTTCATCATCAAACTCAGATAATACAGATACAACTCCCGTAAGTTCAGATTCATCAACCGAAACAAATGTCCCCGAAGGAACACCATCAGAAACAGAAGATACTTCTGTTACTCCATCGGAAACAGAACTTCCTGAAGAAACAGAAATTTTGCCTGAACTTTTGGCAGAAGAACCAGCCGTTGAAACAGTTTACATATCAGATGCAGATGACCTTTTCGCTTTTTTCAACGACACTTCAAGCAAAGACAAGAACGTTCTTCTTACCGATGATATAGATTGTAGCGGAATGGGCGCTCTTCCGGTTATGTCATCATATACAGGAGTATTCGACGGACAGGGATTCGTTATCAGAAATCTTACTCTCGGAACTACTCCGAGAGATCCTGAAGCAGACCGAGTTTCCGCTATGTTTATAAATTTTGGCGGAACAATGAAAAACGTAGGATTTATCAATGTAAACTCTACCAACACAATGTCATCGGCACACGCCGCAATAGTTGCTTTAAGAACTACATCAGGTGCTTCGATTTCAAACTGCTTTATAATAAACTCAACCATAACAGGAAAGACTTCGGCCAGAACAGGTTATTTTGTTGCAGGCAATTTTACCACTACATCATGTTATGTAGGTGGAACAATGACACACGGAAATGGTCTTTCGAACACCAATGGTGTGAAAAGAATAACTTCTCCCGCAGGTTGTACAACGGAAGTACTCACTGCGCTTAATAACGCAAGCAACGGTCTTACATGGTATAAGGATACCGCACCTGACTATTCAAACTACGGATATTTCTCAATGAAGCCATCAACTCCTGTTGAGTTCTATAAATCAACAACACAGAAATTCACAGGTAATGAGCTTTCGTTCGGTGGAGGAAAAGCGAATGCTGATACTTATGCCGTTATTGAAGGAAATGTAATTTATGCTCCCGATAACGACCCTACTGTTCCGAGAAAAACATTCCTCGGATGGTCTCTTGATCCTTACAGCGAAACTCCTATGGACCTTGCTACATATACTGTCGACGAAAACGACTTTGAAGACGGCGTTCTTAAGATCTATGCCGTATGGGATTTCAATCCTGTTTATAAAATAACATTCATTGATAAGAATGGAAACGAAATAGACCTTGATACAAATCCCGACGATGATGTAACAAAATTTGTAACAGATGAAATAAACTCAGGAAAAGCTTTCACAGACTTCTTCAACGAAGGAGATATTCCCGAGGAATCGGAAGCTGACGCAGGTTATGAATTTGACGGATGGTACAGAGTTGACACTGATGAAAAATGGGATTTTGCCACCTCAACAGTCGCAAAGAGTGAGTATTCAGGCGATGAGACAGAAATGGTCATAGAGCTTGAGGAAAGATATATTCCGATAGAATACGGAATCACTCTTAACACAAACGGCGGAGAAGTGACTGGAGACAATCCTATCATCTATACAATAGAAGATGAAGATATTACACTTCCTATCCCGACAAAAACAGGTTATACATTTACAGGTTGGAAAGTAACAGCAAGTGATTTTACTGACATTGTTCCTGTTGGGGATGATATTGTAACAATTATTCCTAATAATGCACTCAGTAATATTACTGTTACTGCACAATGGGATGCAATCACATATACTGTTAAATACGACATAAACGCAACAACATACATTGCAGATGACAATGTCGAAACTGAAGATTCAGAACATATATATGATGTTTCTTCCGCACTTTCAGAAAACAAGTTCAAGAGAGATTATTATACTTTTGAAGGCTGGGCTACCTCTTCTGATGGTGAGAAGATTTATAACGATAAAGCACAGGTTTTAAATCTTACGGATATAAATAACGGTGAAGTCACACTCTATGCTGTATGGAAACCTATTGAGTATACGATAACCTATGAAAACTCAGCTAATGGTGCATATCCGACAATAAACGGCGACGAAATGCGTTATACAACGATTGTAAACAACAATCAGACAACTTACACCATTGAAAACAGAACTATAAACCTTACAGAAGTTACTTGTACGGGTTATACTTTCACAAACTGGAAATATAATGGTGGAACTGTTATGAACAATACCATTTCACTTCCTGATAATCCGTTACCCGCAAGTATCACAATCACAGGTGAATGGACACCTACTCCATATACAGTAAGTTATGATACAAACAATGGTTTCTGGCATGGTGGATTTGACCTTACAGATTTCACATCATATGACATAACAAAATCGCTTACTCTTCCTACAAGAGATAACATTTACAGAGATTATTACAAGTTCGGCGGATGGGAAATTTCAGGCGATTGTAGCAAGAACGGAACAACTGTTTATTCTCTACCTGCAGGAACTTATGGAAATGCTACTGCAACTGCTGTATGGGAACCTATAAACTACACTATCACAGTTAATCTTAATGGTGGAGAACTTCCCGACGGAGTAAATATTCCATCGACATACAACAATACAACTGTTATGACGCTTCCTATTCCCTCTAAAACGGGATACACATTCGACGGATGGACAGCGGTTGTTGACAGCGGTTATGCCGATAACGGAAACTTCCCTTCGGACGATTACACAACAAAAATCGAAAATAATTTCGGTAATGTAACACTCACTGCAAACTTTACAATCAATCAGTATACAATTTCATTTGATACCGATGGCGGAAGCGAAGTCCCCTCTATTACAGATGACTACGGTCAGGCTGTTGAAGCACCTGCTGATCCTACAAAAGAAGGACACGATTTCAGAGGTTGGTATTCTGACAGCGACTTTAACACCGAATATGAATTTACAACTATCCCTGCTGAAAGCATAACAGTTTATGCAAAATGGGAAATTCAGAAATTCGATGTTTCATTCGATACAGATGGTGGTTCTGCTATTGAAACTCAGGTTGTCGAATACGGTAGCACTGCTACAAGACCTCAGAACAATCCCACAAAGGATTCTGATGCTAACGGAAACTATCGTTTCCTTGGATGGTTCGCTGACAGCGAGTGTACTGAAACATTTGATTTCACAACTCCTATAAAAGAAACTACAACTGTTTATGCAAAGTGGCTTTCTTATGAAGAAGAACCTATATTATATAATGCATCCTACAAGACAAGCGCTGATTCGGAAGATACTCTCTTGATAGGAACATTCGCTGAAGGCGAACAGATGATTCTTCCCAGCGTTCCTGATGATGCTGTAAATCATAAGGTGTTTGTTGGATTTACACTTGAAGGTGATACTGCTGAAACTCCCGTAGTTTACAACTCAGGTGATGTGTTCACAGTAGGTGCTGAAGATATAATCTTCATCGTTGTATGGGAAGCTGAAACACATTCTGTAACATTTGTCGATGATGATGGTGTAACAGAAATTGAAGTTCAGAATATTGAATACAACAAAACAGCAACAGAACCTTCATATCAGAAACGCGGATTTATCCTTAAGGGTTGGTTCACAACAGACGGAACAGCGTTTACATTTGATACTCCTATCACAGAAGATATTATTCTTAAAGCAGAATGGGAAGAAATCACCATTCCTGAAACTCCTTCAAGACCCGGTTCTTCTGGTTCATCAGGTGTAAAATATGACAAGACAATAAGAATTACAGAAGTTCCTGATGGAATTACTGCTCCTGCAGAGCTCTTTAAAGCAACTGCTGATATGGATGATTTCAATACATCTGTTGATGTAAGAATCTCAAATGCTTCTGAAACAGCAGAAGATGAACTCAGAAGACTTCTTAAAATACACGCTGATATTCCTGATGAAGATATTTTCATATTTGACATCTCACTTTATGAAAGAGGAACTGACAGAAAGATTAAATTACCCGCGAACACGATGGTTTCTCTCTCAATTCCTGTATGTGATAAATTCACATCAGAACTTGAAAAAGTAAGAGTTATATCTGTTCATAACGGAAAACTTGTTATCTATCCTGAACCTTATATGTCATCTTCAGGAAAGCATCTTATTGTAAACTTCTCATCTGATAAATTCTCTACATTCGCTTTTGTACTCGACAGAGAGGATGAAATTATGGATCTTTCGGCATCTGCTCCTTCGGCTATGGCTGCTGAAATGATACTTTATGCTCCACCTGCTATAATCCCTGCTATAAGTGGCGTTATAGTAAACGGAAGGACAAAGTTGAGAATTTCAAGAAAGAAGAAAGTCTATAAGGTTTTAAGAAAGTTCCATTAAAACTTTAAAAGCACCGTTTATATAAACGGTGCTTTTTTATTTGAGTTATAAAAAAATAAAAAGTGCAAGGATAAATCCCTGCACTTTTTTAAACTAAGCTATAAATTAGCCGTTGATCTTTGTAACAACGCCTGAACCTACTGTTCTACCGCCTTCACGGATAGCGAAACGAAGACCTTCTTCGATAGCGATAGGAGTGATGAGTTCAACGTCCATTTCAACGTTATCACCAGGCATGCACATTTCCTTATCAGCAGGAAGAGCTACGATACCTGTAACGTCTGTTGTTCTGAAATAGAACTGAGGTCTGTAGTTGTTGAAGAAAGGAGTATGACGGCCGCCTTCTTCTTTCTTAAGAACGTAAACCTGACCATGGAACTTTGTGTGAGGCTGAATTGTGCCGGGCTTACAAAGAACCTGTCCTCTTTCGATATCTGTTCTCTGGATACCACGGAGAAGAGCACCGATGTTATCACCTGCTTCAGCGTAGTCGAGGATCTTTCTGAACATTTCGATACCTGTAACAACTGTCTTAGCCTTTTCATCCTTAAGACCAACGATTTCAACTTCGTCAGAAGTTCTGAGCTGACCTCTTTCTACTCTACCTGTAGCAACTGTACCACGACCTGTGATTGTGAATACGTCTTCAACAGGCATAAGGAAAGGAAGATCTGACTTTCTGTCAGGTGTAGGAATGTAGCTGTCTACTGCATCCATAAGTTCAAGGATAGGAGCGTAAGCTGCATCTGAGATATCTTCGGGAGCTTCGAGAGCCTGAAGAGCTGAACCCTTGATGATAGGAATATCATCACCAGGGAATTCCTGATTGCTGAGAACTTCACGGATGTCCATTTCAACGAGTTCGAGAAGTTCGGGGTCGTCAACCTGGTCAGCCTTGTTCATGAATACAACGATTGCAGGAACGCCTACCTGACGAGCAAGAAGAACGTGTTCCTTTGTCTGAGCCATAGGACCATCAGAAGCAGCAACTACGAGGATAGCGCCGTCCATCTGAGCAGCACCTGTGATCATGTTCTTAACATAGTCAGCGTGGCCAGGGCAGTCAACGTGTGCGTAGTGACGATTCTTTGTTTCGTATTCTACGTGAGCTGTGTTGATTGTAATACCTCTTTCTCTTTCTTCGGGAGCAGAGTCGATATTAGCATAGTCCTTCTTTTCAGCGAGACCCTGGATAGCGAGAGTCTTTGTGATAGCTGCTGTAAGAGTTGTTTTACCGTGGTCAACGTGACCGATTGTACCAATGTTTACATGGGGTTTAGTTCTTTCGAAATGTGCCTTTGCCATTGGAAAATTCCTCCTTAAAAATAAAGTGTTATAATTTTAACCTGGGTTATAAAACTATTCTATCAAATAACTTAATAGATTTCAAGTCTTTTTTGTATTTTTAGTTATTTTTGCTTCTTGTTGTCATAATCTTTTCAGCGATGTTCTTAGGAACTTCGATATAGCTGTGAGGTTCCATTGTGTACTGTCCACGGCCCTGTGTCTTTGAACGGAGGTCGTTTGAGTAACCGAACATTTCTGAAAGAGGAACAAGAGCGTCAACCTGAGCTGTACCGTTCTGTGCTTCCTGACCAAGAATCTGTCCTCGACGAGATGTAAGGTCACCGATGATTGTTCCCATATGTTCATCGGGAATAATAGCAGAAACCTTCATGATAGGTTCGAGGATAACAGCGTCTGCCTTCTTCATAGCTTCCTTGAAAGCCATTGAACCGGCGATTGAGAACGCCATTTCTGATGAGTCGACTTCGTGGTATGATCCATCGTAAAGTGTAACCTTAACGTCAACTACGGGGTAACCAGCGAGGATACCAGCCTTCATTGCGCCCTGGATACCCTTATCAACTGCAGGGATGTATTCCTTAGGAATAGCACCGCCGACAACTGAGTTGATAAATTCATATCCCTTACCTGACTCGTTGGGTTCAACCTTGATCTTAACATGACCGTACTGACCCTTACCACCCGACTGACGAGCGTACTTGTGGTCAACGTCTGCAAGTTTCTTGATTGTTTCCTTATAAGCAACCTGAGGTGCACCGACATTAGCTTCTACCTTGAATTCACGGAGCATACGGTCAACGATGATTTCGAGGTGAAGTTCGCCCATTCCGGCGATGATTGTCTGGCCTGTTTCTTCGTCTGTCCATGTCTTGAATGTGGGGTCTTCTTCAGCGAGCTTAGAAAGAGCAATACCCATCTTTTCCTGACCTGCTTTTGTCTTGGGCTCGATAGCGAGCTGAATAACAGGATCAGCAAATTCCATAGATTCAAGAATTACAGGGTGCTTGGGATCACAAAGTGTATCACCTGTTGTTGTATTCTTAAGACCAACTGCAGCATAGATATCACCTGCGTAGCAAGTTTCGATTTCTGTTCTGTGGTTAGCGTGCATCTGAAGAATACGACCGAATCTTTCGTTGCTGTCCTTATTTGCGTTAAGAACAGTGGCACCTGCATTGATTGTACCTGAATATACACGGAAGAAAGCGAGCTTTCCTACGAATGGGTCAGTTGCAATCTTGAATGCGAGAGCTGAGAAAGGTTCGTTATCAGAAGAAGGTCTTACTGTTTCTTCTCCTGTGTCAGGGTTAACACCCTTGATGTCTTCTACGTCTGTAGGAGCAGGCATGTAATCGATAATAGCGTCAAGGAGTTTCTGAACACCCTTGTTCTTGTAAGATGTACCACATGTTACAGGAACCATCTTGTTAGCGATTGTTGCCTTTCTGATACAAGCCTTGATTTCTTCGATTGTGAGTTCTTCACCAGCGAAGTATTTTTCCATAAGCTCATCATCCTGCTCTGCTACCTGTTCGATAAGAGCATCATGATATTCCTGAGCCTTTTCCTTCATATCTTCAGGAATTTCTTCCATTCTGATATCTTTTCCAAGGTCATCGTAATAAACGTATGCCTTCATTTCAACAAGGTCAATAATTCCCTTGAACATATTTTCCGATCCGATCGGAAGCTGAATCGGAACTGCGTTTGCGTGAAGTCTTGTGTGCATCATGTCAACAACGCGGTAGAAGTCCGCACCCATAATGTCCATCTTATTTACATAAGCCATACGGGGAACACGATACTTATCAGCCTGACGCCAAACTGTTTCCGACTGAGGTTCTACACCGCCCTTAGCACAAAGAACTGTTACCGAACCGTCGAGTACACGAAGTGAACGCTCAACTTCTACGGTAAAGTCAACGTGGCCGGGAGTGTCGATGATGTTGATTCTATGGCCTGCCCAGTAGCATGTTGTAGCAGCTGAAGTAATTGTGATACCTCTTTCCTGCTCCTGTGCCATCCAGTCCATTGTTGCAGTACCTTCGTGAGTGTCGCCAATTTTGTAATTAACGCCTGTATAGAACAGGATACGCTCAGTTGTGGTTGTTTTACCTGCGTCAATGTGGGCCATTATACCAACGTTTCTGGTCATATCCAGTGAACATTCTCTTGGCATAATATCCTCCTTATACTACTGAACAAATTACCAACGGAAATGTGCAAAAGCCTTGTTAGCTTCAGCCATCTTATGTGTGTCGTCACGCTTCTTGCAAGCGCCGCCCATACCGTTGAGTGCGTCCATAATTTCTCCGGCAAGTCTTTCCTTCATTGTCTTTTCATTTCTTGCTCTTGAGTATGTTGTGAGCCATCTGAGTCCTAATGTCTGGCGTCTTTCGGGACGAACCTCCATAGGAACCTGATATGTCGCACCACCTACACGGCGAGCCTTAACTTCGAGAACAGGCATGATATTTTCCATTGCCTCTTCAAATGCTTCGAGAGCATCTTTTCCGGTCTTTTCTGCTACGATTTCGAATGCACCGTAAACAATCTTCTGTGCTACACCCTTCTTACCGTCAAGCATTACGTTGTTGATAAGACGAGTAACGAGCTTTGAGTTGTATACAGGGTCCTGCAAAACGTCACGCTTTGCAACGTTACCTCTTCTTGGCATTCCGCTTCCCTCCTTCATATAATGATATCATAGGTACTCGTTTCATCCGCACGATTTATCGCACGGAAAACCCGTCGACCAATGCAGAGGCACCCGTATACTATATATATACAGATACTCCACATAAATCGTGGTATCGAGATTACTATTAAATGTTTTTGCAAAAGCCAAAGTTATTACTTTGCTGCCCCTGCCTTTGGTTTCTTTGCACCGTACTTTGAACGAGCCTGCATTCTCTTTGCAACGCCCTGAGCGTCAAGTGTTCCACGGATGATATGATAACGTACACCGGGGAGGTCCTTAACTCTACCGCCTCTGATAAGAACAACTGAGTGTTCCTGGAGGTTATGGCCGATACCTGGGATGTAAGCTGTTACTTCAGAACCGTTTGTAAGTCTTACTCTGGCAATCTTTCTCATAGCTGAGTTAGGCTTCTTAGGTGTTGCTGTTCTAACTGCTGTGCATACACCACGCTTCTGGGGTGAAGTCTGTTCGATAGCTACCTTCTTCTTGGCATTGTAACCTTTGAGAAGTGCGGGAGCTGTTGACTTCTTTTCGATAACATCTCTTCCCTTTCTTACTAACTGGTTAAAGGTTGGCATTAAATCAATCTCCTTTCTTCAAAATTATTGTGAAAACACGCATTTTTGGGCATAATTCACCCAATACGTACTCACGCTATATTATTTTACTATAATGGTATCTTGATGTCAAGCGTTTTATACAAAATTTTGCTCTTAATTTGTTACAATATGCAAAAATAAAGGCATTTGGTGTTTTCATTTGTGTGAATTGACAATCTGCGTATTTTTAAAGGCAAAAATATATGCTTTTTCTGATATTGTTAACAATTTGTTCATTGACAAAGCACTACGAAAGTGATATAACAAACATATGAACAAATGCTCATATGTCGAGGTGATACTATGGAAAAGAAAAATGAAATGATAGAAAAATGTGATTATATCCATGCACACGATGAAATAGTTGAAAAAGTTTCATCTGTTATGCCTGATGAAGAAATCCTTTATGATTTAGCAGAACTTTTCAAAGTTTTTGGCGATTCAACAAGAATAAGAATACTTTATGTTCTTTCTGAATCAGAAATGTGTGTATGCGACCTTGCGACAATCCTCGGAATGACACAGTCTGCTATTTCGCATCAGTTGAGAGCACTCAAACAGAGTAAACTCGTTAAATGCAGACGAGATGGAAAATCTGTATTCTATGCCCTTTCGGATGGTCATGTAAAGACGATACTTCAGCAGGGGCTTGAACATATTGAAGAATGAGGTGGACAAAAATGAGTTTCTGGGATAAAGTTTCGGGTATATATGATTTAGCGGAATCTCTTAACAAAAAAGCATACAGAGAAATGCTTTGTAATACAGCAAGGCTTGTGCCGACGGGTGCTAAGGTTCTTGACTGCGCTGCGGGAACAGGAGAACTTTCAATAGCGGCATCAAAGAATGCAGAAAGTGTTATTTCGACAGACCTTTCTGAAAAAATGCTTGAAACGGCAGAAAAGAAATGCAGAAGAAAAGGAATAAACAACGTATTTTTCGACACAAGAGATATTTTTTCTCTTGACGATGCGGATGAAAGCTATGATGTTGTTATAGCGGGAAATGTTCTTCATCTTATAGAAAATCCCGAAAATGCAATAAAGGAACTTGCGAGGGTTACCAAAAAAGGCGGAAGACTCATTCTTCCTACATTCCTTGTAAACGACAAAATGCCTATGATAAAACTTTATAAGCTTTTAGGTTATAATCAGAGAACAAGTTTTACTGTTGACAGTTATCTCGATTTGCTCGAAAATGCAGAAATCGGAGATATTCATTTAAAGGTAATCGACGGGGTTGTTCCCGTAGGATACGCCGTTATCAATAAAAAGAAAGAGGCTATATAGTTATGAAAAAGGTTTATAAACTCGAAAATCTCGATTGCGCAAATTGTGCTGCCAAAATGGAAGATGCAATAAATAAGATTGACGGTGTTGAAAACGCAAATGTAAGTTTTATGCGCCAGCGACTCACAATTGAAGCGGATGAATCCATACTTTCTGAAATAATTGAAAAAGCGCAGAAAATATGCAAGAAAATAGAACCCGATTGCAAAATCTGTTTTTAGGAGATTTTTATGAATAGCAAACAGAAAAAAGTTCTTATAAGAATAGTTATTTCGGGAATTCTCTTTGTCGGAATATCAGTATTTTCAAAAATATCGGGATATGATAACAAACTCATAATGCTGATAGTTTATCTTATCCCCTATCTTATAATCGGATATGATATTCTGATAAAGGCTGTAAAAAACATATTCCATGGGCAGATTTTTGACGAGAATTTTCTTATGGTTATAGCAACTATCGGTGCTTTTATTTTAAAGGAATACCCCGAAGCTGTTGCTGTTATGCTTTTTTATCAGGTAGGAGAACTTTTCCAGAATATCGCAGTTCATCGTTCGAGAAAATCAATATCAGACCTTATGGATATATGCCCTGATTATGCGAATGTCGAACGAAATGGCGAAATTGAAGAAGTTATGCCTGAAGAAGTCAGCGAAGGCGAAATCATTGTTATAAAACCAGGCGAAAAAATCCCGATTGACGCTGTTGTTATTGAAGGAAAATCCGAGATAAACACATCTGCTTTAACGGGCGAATCAATTCCTCGTGATGTAGCGGAAGGCGACAATCTCATAAGTGGTTGCATAAACGGAAGAGGTCTTTTAAAAGCAAGAACAACAAAAACTTATGATGATTCAACTGTTGCTAAAATTCTTGACCTTGTAGAAAACTCTTCATTAAGAAAAGCAAAGTCAGAAAACTTTATAACAAAGTTCGCAAAATACTACACACCTGCTGTTATTCTTCTTGCCATTCTTATAGCGGTTATCCCTCCTTTATTCTTTAACGGAATATGGGCTGAATGGATTGAACAGGCGCTTATTATGCTTGTTATCTCCTGCCCTTGTGCACTCGTTATTTCTGTTCCACTTAGTTTCTTCGGCGGAATAGGCGGTGCTTCTAAAAAAGGAATACTCATAAAGGGAAGCACTTGCATAGAAAGTTTATCAAAAGCGGAAATCGCTGTTTTTGACAAGACAGGTACTCTTACAAAGGGGAATTTTAAAGTTACTGAAATATATGCCGAAAAATACTCTGAAAAAGAGCTGTTATATTATGCTTCACTCGCTGAAAGTTTTTCAGACCACCCAGTTTCTGTTTCGTTAAAAGAGGCGTATAATGAAGAACTCCCTAAAAATGTTGTTTCTGAAACAGAAGAAATTTCGGGACATGGTGTTATAAGCATTGTTGACGGAAAAGAAGTTGCTGTCGGAAACATTAAACTAATGAAGAAAATCGGTATTGAGTATAAGGAATGTAATGCAGTAGGAACGATTGTTTATGTTGCGATAGACAAGGAATTCTTTGGATATATCGTTATTTCGGATGAAATAAAGAAAAACGCACAAGCAGCTCTTAATGAGCTTGAAAAGCTTTCTGTAAAAAGAAAAATAATGCTTACAGGCGACAGAAAAGAAGTCGCTGAAAATGTAGGCAGAAATTTAGGAATAAAAGAAATTCACTCCGAACTCCTGCCCGATGGCAAGGTTTCTTTTGTCGAAAAATTATTAAAAGAAAAGCAGAAAGAAAAATCACTCATTTTTGTTGGTGACGGAATAAATGACGCACCCGTTCTTACTATGGCCGATGTAGGAATTGCTATGGGTGGGCTTGGTTCTGATGCTGCTATCGAGGCTGCTGATGTTGTTATTACGGATGATAATCCCGTTAAAATTCCACTCGCTGTAAAACTTTCTAAAAAGACTATGAGTATTGTTATGCAGAACATTATTTTTGCGCTCTTGGTTAAAGGAATAATAATGATTCTCGGCATTTTCGGAATTGCTAATATGTGGCTTGCTGTTTTTGCAGATGTCGGTGTTTCGGTTATCGCAATACTCAACGCTATGAGATGCGGAAAGGTTGATTGATATGATACTTATAATTGAATGTATTGCATGTTGTCTTGTGTTTCATCTTCTTATAGCCCTTATCCTCAAAAAAGATAAACTTCTTATGGTAGGAAGTTATCCGCCAAAAGTAAGAGAGCGACTCCGTGAAATGGGTGTTATTCCGAAAGAACAGAAAACTCGTTTCAGCAAAAAAGAAATTATAAGAAAAGTTGTTGGTGTTTTCGTCTTTTCGATAATCATTGCTTTTATAATGATCTTTGTAAACGGACAACGAGAGTTCTTAGGCAGTTTTCTTTCTGTTCTTGCCATTTCGCTTTCGATAACATGGTATGACGCTATAGTTATGGATTGTATGATATTCTGTCACGATAAAAGTAAGATTATAGAAGGTACAGAAGACTTAACCGAAGAATATCACAATTATCTTTTTCACATAAAGCAAAGTCTTATCGGAACAGTTATCAGCGTTATACTTTCGCTTGTATCAGCAGGGTTTGTTGTAATCATAAGCAGTATTATAAAATAAAAAATCCCGTAAGGAAATTTTCCTTACGGGATAAATTTTTATTCAATAAATTCTTTTCGGATTTTTTCTGCGAAATAAAGTGAACCGCAGAAAACAACAACATCTTCGGGAGTAACTTTATCGAGAGTTGTTGTAGGGCATCCGTTTTTCTTGAAAAGTGCTTCGAGTTCGACACCCGGAACGCAATTGGGATGAAAATCTCCTACCCCGACACAAGCCTTTGCGCAAGGTGCGAGAATTTCGGCGCATCGGAAGAAATCCTTATCCTTAAGCATTCCTATAACAATAACAGGTTTTTTAGGCATACGCTTTATAACATCGACAAGTGCCTGCATAGCCTCGGGATTGTGACATCCATCGAGAAGGAAAAGAGGATCGAGATTTAAGATTTCCATTCTTCCCGGAATAGATGCAGTTTTGAGTGCTTGTTTCACATTATCGGAAAGAAGTTCGCTATACCCCTGACGCTTTACCTGATCGAGCGCTTCAATGGCAGTCATAGCGTTTATCATCTGATGTCTTCCTATCATTTTTGTGCTGTATTCTTTACTCTTATAAATAAATTTATTTCCCCAGATATTTGTACTCTTGATTTTGAGTGTATTTATATCGGGAACTATGAATTCACTATCGTTTCTTGCAGCTGTCTGAATGATTACAGTCTGCGCTGATTTAGGGCAGGATATTGATGCCACAACAGGAACGCCAGGCTTTATAATCCCTGCTTTATGTTTTGCAATTTCTTCAACAGTTTCACCGAGAATTGCTGTATGGTCAAGTGCTACTGAAGTTATAACAGAAACGAGAGGATTATCTATAATGTTGGTTGAATCCAGAAGCCCTCCCACGCCTGTTTCGAGGCATACGATGTCACACTTTTCTTCATAGAAATATTCAAAAGCGATAGCATTTGTGATTTCAAACTGTGAATAATCCTTATTATCGCCACAAGCCTCTTCGACCATTTCACAGATTTCTGCAAGGCGATGTTTAGGGATATTTACCCCGTTTACTCTTATTCTGTCGGTATATTCAATAACATAAGGCGAAGTGAATTCACCTGTTTTATAACCTGAAAGTCTGCAAGCTTCTGCACAATAGCGGGTAACAGAGCCTTTTCCGTTTGTTCCTGCAATATGGATACACTTTAAGTGAGCCTGTGGATTTCCAAGCTCATTCATAAGATACGCAAAACGAGAAAGATCCTCAACGGGTTTTCCCGATTTGGTAAAACTATTTATAAAATCCATCGCCATATCGTATGTCAAACTCTGTCACCTCTGAAAATTTACTTGAGAGCAGCAATAGACTGCTCTATCTTTGCCATCTTTTCCTGTGCTTTGAGAAGTTTTGCCTTTTCAGCTTCAACCTGCTGTGCTGGTGCTTTTGAAATGAAGCCCTGATTGTTAAGTTTTCCGCTTGAGAAGTCAATATCCTTCTGAACGGATGCCTTTTCTTTATTAAGACGAGCAAGTTCTTTTTCCTTATCTACAAGGTCTGTAAGAGGAATGAAGATTCTTGCGGCATCGGTTACGCATGTTACTGCATTAGGCATATCGAATGTATCGCCTATTGTGATCTCGCTTGCTGATGCAAGTTTTTCAAAGAACATTGTTCCCATTGAGAAAACTTCTTTTTCCTTTGTTTCGATGAAGATATGAGCCTTAACCGAAGGAGGAACATTCATTTCTCCTCTGCGGTTACGAATTGCTCTTATAGCGTCTACTATCTTTTCGAATTTCTTTTCTTCATCAGCAAAATCAAGTGATTTATCATATACAGGGAATGATGAAAGCATAATCGCGCCTTCACCTTCGCAGAGTACCTGCCAGATTTCTTCTGTTATGAAAGGCATAAAGGGATGAAGGAGTTTGAGCATTCCTTTCATTACCCAGACAAGAACCGCCTGTGCTGTGGCTGCTGTTTCGCCGCCTGCCTGAATTCTTGGCTTTGTAAGTTCGATATACCAGTCACAATAAACATCCCAGATAAAGTCATATACCTTCTGTTCTGCAACGCCTATTTCAAATGCTTCGAGGTTTTCGTTAACATCCTTGGCAAGACGGTTGAAACGGCTTATAATCCATTTATCTTCGATATTGAGGTTTGAAGGAAGTTCTCCTGCCTTGAAATCATCGGGAAGGTTCATCATAATGAAACGGGATGCATTCCAGATTTTATTTGCAAAGCCTCTTGCTGCCTTAACCTTGTCTTCGATGAAACGCATGTCGTTTCCGGGTGCGTTACCTGTTGCAAGCATAAAGCGGAGAGCGTCTGCGCCATATTCTTCGATGACAACAAGTGGGTCAATACCGTTTCCTAATGATTTTGACATCTTTCTTCCCTGTGCGTCACGCACAAGACCATGGATAAGAACAGTATTGAAAGGAGGTTTGCCCATATGTTCTATTCCTGAGAACATCATTCTTATTACCCAGAAGAAGATAATATCATATCCTGTTACGAGAGTTGATGTAGGATAGAAATAGTTAAGGTCTTCAGTGTTTTCGGGCCAGCCGAGTGTTGAGAAAGGCCAGAGCGCTGATGAGAACCATGTATCGAGAGTGTCTTCATCCTGACGCATGGGCTTTCCACACTTGGGACATACTGCACCGTCTTCCTTTGTAACTACCATTTCGCCACATTCATCGCAGTAGAATGCAGGAATCTGATGTCCCCACCATACCTGACGGGAAATACACCAGTCTTTGATATTTTCAAGCCAGTGGAAATAAATCTTATCAAATCTTTCAGGAACAAACTTTGTTTCGCCGTTTCTTACAGCATCAATAGCAGGACCTGCGAGAGGTTCCATCTTAACGAACCACTGTGTTGAAACCTTGGGTTCAACTGTTGTTCCGCAACGATAACAAGTTCCTACATTATGGTTATAATCTTCAACCTTTATGAGTGCGCCTTCTGCTTCAAGGTCCTTAACGATTAATTCTCTTGCTTCATATCTGTCCATACCTGCATACTTGGGATAATCAGCAACAATTTTAGCATCATCTGTAAGAACATTGATAACAGGAAGATTATGACGAAGACCAACTTCAAAGTCGTTGGGGTCGTGTGCGGGAGTAATTTTAACCACACCTGTTCCGAAATCCATTTCAACATAGGTATCTGCAACGATAGGGATTTCACGGTGAACGATAGGAAGAACTACTGTTTTACCTATCATATCCTTATATCTTTCGTCATCAGGATGAACAGCAACCGCTGTATCTCCGAGAAGTGTTTCGGGACGGGTTGTTGCGAGTTCGATATATCCGCTTCCATCTGAAAGAGGATAACGGAGATGCCAGAAATGTCCTGCCTGGTCTTCGTAGTTTACTTCAGCGTCAGAGATAGATGTCTTACAATGAGGACACCAGTTGATTATTCTTTCGCCTCTGTAAATAAGGCCCTTGTTATAGAGGTTTACAAAAACTTCTCTTACCGCCTTATTACAGCCTTCATCCATTGTGAAGCGTTCTCTTGACCAGTCACAAGATGAGCCGAGTTTTTTGAGCTGTTCAACAATTCTTCCACCGAACTTTTCTTTCCATGCCCAAGCTCTTTCCATAAATGCTTCACGGCCTATACCTTCTTTTGTAAGACCTTCTTCAGCCATCGCTGCAACGATTTTAGCTTCTGTTGCGATAGCGGCATGGTCTGTTCCCGGAAGCCACAATGCAGAATAGCCTGACATTCTCTTCCAACGGATAAGAATATCCTGTAAAGTTTCGTCAAGTGCGTGTCCCATATGGAGCTGACCTGTTATATTAGGAGGAGGAATAACGATTGTGTAAGGTTCTTTCTTGCTGTCAACCTCTGCTTTAAAACATTCGTTATCCATCCAATATTTATAGATTTTGTCCTCTACCTGTGAGGGTTCATAAAGTTTGGAAAGTTCTTTTTTCATAGCTATACTCCTTAAAAAATAAATCCAAATTACATTTTAGCATATATTTCGATTTATTGCAACACATTTTCACCGTTAATTTACTAAAAATTAAGTCCCATATTTCTGATATTTTCAATAAACATAGCGGGATTCTGTGAATAAAGAGCCGCTATCTGCTCTGAATGTCCGACATAGATATTAGGTGAATATTTTGTTGAAACCAGTTCTGCCATTCTTTCTGCGTCTGCTTCTCTTGCAGAGCCACTTGACTCATAGAATTTTCCGTTTTTATCAAACATTCTGAGAGAATAGGAATGTGTTGTTCCTGCGGGGATAATTCCATAAATCTTATGTCTTGTTGTCTGTGTGAAAACAAATGCCCATACAAATTCTTCTGCTCTGAAAGCATCAAGTCCCGAAAGAACTATGTATTTATCTCCGAAAAGATTACCAAGGATATTATCGGCATTTTCTAAATCTTCTTCAAGTTCTTCTTCGGGTATACCCTTTTCTCTCATCTTCTTGAAAAATCTTGAGGGAACAGAAAGACCTACTACAAGACCTATAACAAGAATTATTCCACCGATAACAGATGCGATTATAAGTGATATATGAGGATTATCCCATTCCGAAGGCGGCTGATAATAGAAAAGATAAGGCTCTATGTAATCAGTATAATCTCCCAGTCCGTAAGCTATCATCATTTCGTTGTAATAACCTATAATGTCATCTTCAAGCGGATACATAGCTACTCTTGCATTTTTGCCTTTGTTGAAATACGGATAAGGCGTTGTTCTGGTTTCATCTGAAAGATATTCATACATAGCGTTAGCGGCATCTTCGAATTCGGGAACATACTTTGAATCAACATATATAATAGCGTAATTTTCATCGCCGTAAGGAACAACATAATATCTTCCCTCATCATCTTCGGCACACCATTCGAGAACACTGTAAAAAGAAAGTTTTACAAGGTCTTTGGAATAGAAATATTCATCAAATTCAAGAACCTTTTCATTTCTTTCATAAGTTTCCATTTTTTCATAGGACTTTGCAAAGAAAAGATAGTTTGATACATCAGATTGTCCGAAACATATAGCAAAAAACACAATTACTGCAATTACGGAACAAAGTATGATTATCGCAAGTGATCGTTTAACAAGCATCTTTCTCATTTTTCATTACCCCTTTTTAAGTTTTCCGACGATTTCTTCATCGGGTTTGACATAAAGTGTTCTGTTATTTGTAAATATAACCATACCTGGTTTTGAACCTGCAGGTTTTTTTACAAATTTTACTTCAACATAGTCAACGGGAACTTGAGCTGAATTTTTTCCTTTACTGTGATATGCCGCAAGAACAGCCGCTTCGATTATCGTTTCATCCGAAACATCGTTGCCCTCTGCACAGATGATGACATGTGAACCCGGAATATCTTTTGTGTGAAGCCATATATCTGTTTTTTCTGCAATTTTTAAAGTAAGTTTGTCGTTCTGTTTATTGTTTCTTCCGACAAGAATCTTAAAACCATCTGACGATACAAATTCCATAGGAGGAAGTTCTTTGGGTGGTTTCTGTTTTCCGCTTTTAAGTCTTAAATATCCTTGTTCAGCAAGTTCCTGACGGAGAAGAAGAACTTCGTTTTCTGTTGTTGAACGCATAAGAGAATCAAGAACGCTGTCGATATAGATAAGTTCTTTTTCGCCCTTTTCGATAAGTTCTGTAAGTTTTATTTCTGCGTTAACAGATTTTCTGTATTCGGAATAATATTTCTGTGCGTTCTGAGCTGGAGAAAGGCGTTCATCAAGAGTAATTTCGATTTCTTTATTATCATCATAATAGTTTTCGAGAACGGCTTTTTTCTGTCCTTTTTCAAGACGCCATATATTAGCGTTAATAAGGTCGCCCTTAAGCTTCAAATCATCCTTTAAATCACATTCTCTGAGTTCTTCTCGCTGTAATGCAAGTTTTCGGGAAATTCGTTCTGAAGTGTTTGAAAGAAACTTTATCATATCCGAAGAACGCTGTTTGAGACGGTTTGAATTATCCCTTTCAGAGTAGAATTTATCAAGTGTTTCCCCTGCTGTAGAGAAACTTTTTGATGTCATAAGATCTCCGTACTGTTTAATATCTGTGAAACAGAAATCTTTAAGATTATTATTTTCATCGGTAAGAACTGTAAAATTACAATTACCCGACAAGAGTTTTTCTCTTTCAGAAAAAATATAATCACAGAGTTTATCAAAAGTTTTTTCGTCAATATCTTCGAGAGCCATATCTTTTCCTGATGTTCTATCAACACATTCTCTTGCGAACAAGGGAGATATTCCTTCAAAAGTAGAAACAAGACATTTTGAAAGATCGTTGTTATGCAGAGAAAAGAGTTTTTCTCTGATTTCTTCTTTTTCTGAATAAAGGAAAGAAATCTTTTCTGGTTTCGGAGGGAGAGTATATGTCATTCCGGGAAGAACCATTCTCTCTCTTGACATTTCAGCGTCTACCCTTCTTATAGCGTCTATAACTCTTCCCTCACCTGAAATGAGGATGATATTCGAGCATCTTCCCATAATTTCTATGGCAACGGTTACCTTAACCATATCGCCGATTTCATTCATACATTCAAAATCAAAATAAAGTATTCTTTCAAGACCATCCTGACGGATAGAAAGAAGCTTTCCACCACCCAGATGCTTTCTCATAAGCATACAGAACATTGGCGGTGTTTTAGGGTTTTCAGGAGATGTTTCTGTGATGTGTACTCTTGCACAGTTAGCTCCCGATGAAAAAAGTAATTTTTTCGTACTTCCTTCAGACCTTATCGCAATGATTATTTCATCCCTTGAAGGCTGATATACTTTATCTATTCTCCCTCCTATAAGAGAGGAGAGTTCTTGTTTTACAGCATATAAAAATGCTCCGTCGAGTGCCATAAATCCTCCATCTGATTAAAATTCGTATTCCACTATATCTGTTCCGTTTTCGGCAGGTAAAAACTCTACATCAGAGATTTCTGAAGAAAGAAGTTTTACGAGATAATCAACCATTATAACTTCGGTATGATAATGTCCGCAATCGAAAAGAGATATCGAAAAATTTTTTGCCGCTATCCAGCGATCGTGTTTTACATCGCCGCAGATATAAGCATCTGCGCCTCTTTCACAGGCAAGAGTGAGAAGTGAACCACCGCCGCCTGAACAATATGCGATTTTCTTTATCTTATTTTTTCCAGGGCAGTATTTTACAACTGTGCAACCAAAGATTTTTTTGAGCATTTCTGCTGTCTCTTTTGGAGTAAATTCTTTTTCTGAAACACACACTTTTCCATAACCATAATCTTCGCCGACAACCTCGAGAATTTCTGGGTTTTCTTCAAGGGAAAAAGGCTCTTTTAACATATCGAAAATAATATCATTTATTCCGCCCTTTGCAACATCAAGGCAGGTATGTGTGCAGATTGCAGAAATGCCGTATCTTGCAAGATTATAGATGGGGGTTCTTTTATCAATATTCCCGAATTCTTCATATCTGAAATTAAAAACAGGGTGATGAGAAATTATAAGGTCTGCACCCTTTTCTTTAGCTTCTTCAATAACATCATTTGTTATATCGAGTGCTATTAAAACTTTTGAAACGGTATCTTCTCTATCTCCTACAAGAATACCTGAATTATCATATTTATCCGCCCTCTTAAAAGGCGCTGATTTATCTAAAATATCGTAGATTTTACCTACTGTTGTCATAGTTATCTTCCTTTCAGAAAATCGTCAAAGATTTTTGCAATATTTTCGTGTTCTTCTATGTCTTTTGTATCGCCTGATTGTTTCATTCCGTTTATAATTTTATTTTCTTTTGAGAAAAAAAGTTCGGCATAGGCTATATTATGAGGGTTTTTGTTATCAGAAATTTTTCCGAGCCATTTTTCTTTTAAAGAAACATTTTCTTTTTTTATTCCTGTGTATTTAGAGCAAATAACTGTATACGCGTGGCTTTTATCAGAGGCACATTCTTCTTTTACAATTTCATATCCGTTTTTCATAAGGGATTCCCGGAGAATCTCGGGCTTTGTCATTGGTTGCAAAACAAGGTTTACATTATTTTTAAGCCACTCTGTTCTGAGAACTATATCTGTTATAAGTTCTCCACCCATTCCCGCTATAACAACATCGGTTATGCCATCGGGAGAGATATTATCAAGTCCGTCAGACTTTATAACTTCTGCTTTATCAGAAAGATTATTTTTTTCAATAGTTGTTTTTGCTGATAAAAGCGGACCATCCGCTATATCACAAGCTATTGCGGAAACAGATTTTCCACTCATAAGAAGATGTGCAACAAGATAGGCATGGTCTGTTCCTACATCGCAGACTTTTCCGCCTTCTGTCACAAATTTCGCGCAAAGTGATAATCTTTCATCAAGCATAAAAATCCCCCAGAAATACAGAATAAGGGCGCACTCCCCTAAAGGAGACGCCCTTTAAGACTTTTTTACTTATCGGCTAAAAAAGCGTTGATTTTAGCAACGAGTTCATCAGCATTTACGCCATGAACTTCACAAGCCTGTGCTATTGATTCTCCTCTTGCTGAAGGACAGCCAAGACAATGCATACCCATTTCAAGAAAGAAAGGAGCTGTGTCTGTATTCATATCGAGAACATCGCCTATGATTGAATCTTTTGTTATCTGTGCCATTTTAAATATTCCTCCGATCAAAAAATTTCAACAAAAATATTATACCACAATATCTATATTTATGCAAGTAAAAAAACATCCCGCATCATAAGATACGGGATGTTGTAAATTTCAGAAATTAGCCCTGTTCTTTCTGCTTAGCGAAACATTCGCTGCAGTATACAGGTCTGTCTTCACGGGGCTTGAAAGGAACCTTAGCTTCTGCGCCGCAAGCAGCACATGTTGCTGTGAACATTTCTCTTTCGCCCTTAGCAGCGTTCTTTCTTGCATCACGGCAAGCCTTACATCTCTGGGGTTCGTTTACAAAGCCTTTTTCTGCATAGAATTCCTGTTCGCCTGCTGTGAACACAAATTCGTTGCCGCATTCTTTGCATACAAGTGTCTTGTCTTCGTACATAGTGTTTCCCTCACTTAAAATATTTTTTGCCTCAGACGGACTTGCACCGACACCTTTGATGTAAAAAAACAACAACGCTCTGCAATTAAGCTATTTGGCCATATAAAACAGCCGAAGCTGTTTATTTCTTATAAATTTCCGTTGTGAAACGCAAGACGAAGTTTTTTTCTTACCCTCTGAAGTGCGTTATCAACAGTTTTCGGGGATGCCCCTATTGTTCCGGCTATGTTTTCATACGACTCACCCTTAAGGAAAAGCTTGAAAACTTTTCTTTCTTTATCCGAAAAATTTTCTTTCATTATCCTTGAAACTTCTTCTGAAAGAAGTTTTGAAAAAAATATACTTTCGGGAGTGTTATTATCAGGTTCGGAATCTGAGGGTTCTTCGTATACTTCCATTTCTCTTTTAGGCAAAGCAGATATCATCTTATTAAAGATGCATTTATTTGCATAAGTTGAAAAAGAAACATTTTTCTGAGGATTGAACGCTCTTACTGCGCTTAAAAGCCCTAAAAAGCCTTCCTGCATCATATCTTCACGCTCTGAAAAATCAACACGCATAGCATATGCCTTGGATTTCACAACATAAGCATATCTCGAAACTATGACAGGAATTAAATCCTCTCCCTCGTGGCAAAGGGCGACAAGCTGTTCATCCGTCATTGACGAAAATTTATCTCCTTCTACGGAATTATGCTGCATAATACACCCCTTAATGATATTGAAAACATATCTTCACATTCTTTATCTTATCAGTTGTACATAAATTTGTCAAGAATTATTAAAAATAATTTCTATTTTGGACAAAAAACGAACACCAAATATATCCAATTACACCAAAAACAATCTAATAGACAAATACAGCCTATGCAATATTGCAAAGGCTGTATCAAAAAATTATTCGCAATATTTTTTTCTGCCCTCGGAAAATATATCTCCCCCGTGGCAATCATTAGCGACAATAAGCGGAAAATCACATATTGTCAACTTTTTTACAGATTCGCAACCAAGGTCTTGAAACGCGATAACATCGCATGATTTTATACAGTCAGCCGCCAAAGCACCGGCACCACCTATAGCACAGAAATAAATTGCTTTATTTCTTATAACGGCATTGCGGACTTCCTCTGAACGTTCCCCCTTGCCTATCATAGCAACAAGGCCCATATCAAGAAGCTTCGGAGCGAATTTATCCATTCGTCCTGATGTTGTCGGACCACAAGAGCCTATTACCCTTCCCTCAGGGGCGGGAGTAGGACCTGCGTAATAGACAACAGAGCCTTCTATATTGACAGGGAGAGGCTTATTTTCTTCAATAAGAGAGAAGAAACGCTTATGCGCAGCATCTCTTGCAGTAAAAATTTCACCACTGAGAAGAACTTTATCGCCTACTCTGAGTTTTTCTGCATAACTACCGAGTTGTGAAACTGTAATTTTATAGGTCGACATCAATTAGCCTTCCTTTTTAGCCTCAGCTTCAACTGCGTTGAGAAGATCACCGAGATCGCCAAGGTTTACTGAAGCCTTCTTTGGAGGTTCCTTCGCGGGAGCTTCCTTGGGAACTGATGAATATGACTTTACTGCTGAAGTAAATGTGCCTGCTGCGATGTTCTTCTGAGCATCATCAATAGTAGCCTTTGCTGCTTCGATAGCAGTTGTGCTTTCCTTTGTAAAGTTAGCAATTGTTGCATTGAGGTTGTTGAAGTTTTCGAGAAGGCGATCAATATCACCCTTAACCTGAGCCTTTGTCTGATTAGCGATAGCCTTAACGCCTTCGCTTTCACGTTCTGCATCATAGATGATTCTTGCAGCCTTAGTGTTAGCATCGTTGATAACTTCTTCTGCGAGAGCCTTTGAGTCAGCTTCCATCTTCTTAGCGTTTTCTCTTGCCTGTGCAACTACTGCGTTTGCAGATTTCTGAGCTTCGATAAATACATTAGAAATATCTGCTGCGCTTGCTTCAAAGTTATCCTTAGGAGCGTTAGCGAGCTTATCGTTGAGTTCATCAATTTCAGCCTTGAGCTTTGCAATTTCTTCATCCTTAGCCTTGATTACTTCTTCATTGCTCTGGATTGTGAGGTTGAGTGTGTCAACCTTAGCCTTGTATTCGCTTGCTGCTGCTCTTTCCTTAGCGAGAAGAGCATCGAGTTCAGCATTGTTGCTTCCTGAACCGCCATTTGCCTTTGCTTCCTGAAGTTCTGCTTCAAGAGAATAGATTTTGGTGTTAAGACTATCAACGTATGCAAGTACGTCCTTCTTATCGAATCCACCAAAGTTTACCGTTTTTAAGAAACCGGAATTTTCCATAATGTACCTCCTGAAAATATATAGAATGTTAGTTAAAAGTGCGAATCGGCATTTTTAAACAAAATATTATAGCCTTGTGACTATACTGTTACACAATGATTATATCACATTATTTTTGATATTTCAAGTAAAGGTGCAAACGAGCGTAGAGAAAATCCACGCTCGTTTTTATGCAACTTGTGCAATAAATACTTATTTATTATCAAGAATCTTGAAGATGTCAAACATTTCATCTGTGTGTGTAAGGTCAGCAGTTGAAACACCGCCTGCAGAATTGAGAAGTGGGTTATCAATCTTGATAACATCGGGAACATCAAATCCTGCTGCTACTACTGTAATGAACATTTCATCGTGGAATTCTTCCTTGAATGAAGCACCAAAGATAACTTCAGCACCGTCTGCAGCTGCATCTGTGATGAGTTTTGTTGCTGTATCAACATCTGATGAAAGAACATCTTCAGACATAACGATATTGACAAGAACCCTTGTAGCACCACTGATTGATGTTTCAAGAAGTGGGCTTGAAATAACTGCATTTGCAGCTTCAGAAGCCTTATCCTTACCAGCACCATGGCCTATAGCCATATGAGCATAACCTGCATCCTTCATAATTGAAGAAACATCGGCAAAGTCAAGGTTGATGAATCCGTTTTCTGTTATAAGGTCAGAAATACTCTTTACACCTGTTTTAAGAATATCATCAGCGAGAGCAAAACTTTCTTTCATTGTAAGAGGCTTTTCGTTTCCGAGAAGAAGCTTTTCGTTAGGAATAACAATAAGTGAGTCAACATGCTTTTTAAGTTCTTCTATACCGGCTTCAGCCTGCTTCATTTTCTGTTCTCTTTCGAAAAGGAAAGGCTTTGTTACAACAGCAACTGTAAGAATTTCCATTTCCTTTGCAACTTCAGCAACAACGGGAGCAGCACCTGTTCCTGTTCCGCCACCCATACCTGCTGTGATGAATACCATATTTGCGCCCTTAAGAGCAGCAGCAATTTCCTCACGGTTTTCCTGTGCCGAACGTTCACCTACTTCAGGCTTGTTTCCCGCACCTCTACCCTTTGTGAGTTTTGTTCCTATCTGAATTTTTGTTGTAGCCTTGGAACTTCTGAGCGCCATAGCATCTGTATTCACAGATATGTATTCAATATCTTTAATTCCTGTTGATACCATGCAGTTAAGGGCGTTACCGCCGCCACCGCCGACACCGACAACCTTTATATTTACGACAGGCTCTGTTTCATTATCAATAGAAAAAATCGCCATTATTCTTTCCTCCTGCTAAAACTTTTGCAGAATATATCTACATTTATACTTTATAATAACACACTTTGAATTTTAATGCAAGGACTTTTTTCAAAAAAAGTTCAAAAGAACAAAAAGTCCTTTGAAAACTGCTTTTCAAAGGACTTTTTTCTTATACCGACGGTACGATACCAACTGGAGGAAGTGGCTCTGTTGCCTCGGTTGTGGTTTCCGATGTAGTTTCTTCGGGTACCGTTGTTTCCTCAGGAACGCTTGTTTCTTCGGGAACATCTGTTTCTTCTCCATTTTCTGCTGTTTCATCGGGAGGAGGTGTTTCAGGTGGTGTTGTTTCGGGAATATCCTCAACGAAAGACGCTTCGTTGGAATTATTGCCCTTCATATAGAGAGTTCCTTTTTTATTTATGCTTATCTTTTCATTGACAAGCATATATGAAAACCTGAGCTTATACGAAAGATCATTAAGGCTTCCGAGTTCAACCCTTATTCTGTCATCATAAACTATGCTTATATTATAGCGGTCGGAAATATCTATTTCTGTTATCTTTTCAGTAACATCCTCTGCTATCATTGTTTCAATAAGAGAATAGAATGCCTTTTCGTTTTCTTCATCGGCAATAGTCACGGGCTTTCCGGGATCGAAATTCTCGTTTTCGCACCCGATGATTACAGGATAACCCTGTTTTGGTGAAACGGAATAAGCGAGAATTTTTCCGCTATCGCTTATCAGAAGATAACCCGATTCGTATTTTATGTTTGCAAATTCTTTTGAAGGAGTAACCTCTATCTCAACTTTATCGGGAAATTTCTTTGTTACCGTTGCTGTATCGACATAAGGAAGAGAAGAAATTATTTTATTTTCTGCCTTTGAAGAACTGAGTCTTACAAGATTATCTCCTGTTTTTATTCCACTTGCAAGGATTATATCGTTATTTGTATATATGCTGTTACCTGTCACATTCACTTCGTTTATATTGAAGAAAACTGTAAGCGAAAGTATAATTCCTACAACAGCAACAAGAAAAAATATTGCAGCATAATACAGTGAAAGATTCTGCTTTCTTCTGCGTCTTTTTTTACGCGCATTGCCGCTGTTCTGATTATTGGTATTCCTTGCATTATTCTGCATCTTTTTTCACTTCCTTGATATTTTCCCTCCTAAAAGAGAAAATGATTTTTCTATATTTTCATATCCTCTGTCAATATGATGTATATTTCCTATCACAGTTCTGCCTTCTGCACCAAGTGCTGCAACAACAAGCGCTGCACCGCCTCTTAAATCAGTTGCATAGACATTTGCGCCCGAAAGGGATTTTACCCCCTCAACAATAGCAACTTTACCCTCAACCTTTATATCTGCACCCATTTTTGTAAGTGCAGGAACATGCTGATATCTGTTTTCAAATATATTCTCAATAAAAACGCTTGTTCCTTCGGCGCAGGCAAGTGCCGCCATAACAACCGCTTGTGCATCTGTCGGGAAAGCAGGATAAGGCATTGTAAGTATTTTCTTTACAGAATGAAGTTTATTGGCTTTTATAAACATACTGTCGCCATACGAATAAACATAGCATCCCATTTCTTCAAAAACCGGAACTACACTGTCAAGGTCATTGCGGCATATATTTGTAAGTCTTAATTCTCCTCCTGTCGAAGCAGCGGCAGACATATATGTAGCGGCAACAATTCTGTCGGGCATTATTGTATGTTCCGTACCTTCAAGAGAAGAAACTCCCGTTATTGTAACAGTTCCCTCACCAGCGCCTGTAATTTTAGCACCACACTTATTCAGATAACAAGCAAGATCAGCTATTTCAGGTTCTCTTGCGGCGTTTTTAATCTGTGTTTCCCCATTTGCAAGAGAAGCTGCAAGTATTATATTTTCTGTTGCACCAACAGATGGAAAAGGCAATATAAGTTTTGCGCCGAAAAGACCTTTGGGTGCAGAGAAATCAAGTGTTCCGAATTTTTCTGTCACTACCGCTCCCATTTTTTTGAGGGAGTTTATGTGAATATCAATAGGTCTTGCACCGAGTTCGCATCCGCCAGGCAGAGAAAGTGTACATCTTCCTGTTTTGCCTAAAAGTGCCCCGAGAAAAATAATTGACGAACGCATTTCGCACATCAGTTTTTCGGGAATATCATATCGGTTTACAGAACTTTTCACTATCGCAGTATTTCCTTCGAGAGAAGAAGTGCATCCAAGATGAGTCAGTATTCTCTCTGCTGAATAAACATCGCTTATAGCGGGACAGTTATGAAGAACAGACTCTCCGTCTGTAAGAACAGTTGACGCTAAAATAGGCAGAGCGCTGTTTTTCGCTCCCCCTACCTTTGTTTCTCCGACAAGTCTGTTTCCACCGTCAACAATAAGGCTCTGCATCAAATCACCTCACACAAGATATTTTTTTATATCTTATGTAAGGCGGTGATTTTTTGCTACATTGCTGTAAGTGCCGAACAATTCCTGCAAAGGACTTCGTAAATTCTGTCATCTGTATCCTTTACAGCGAGAGCTGCCGCGTTATTTGCCATTTTTTCTATTTCTTCGGGATTTTCATAAAGATATTTTATCTTTTCGATTACTTCATCAGAATTATCAAGATCTTTCTGTTCATAGACAAAAGCAGCACCAGCATTACCGAGTACCATAGCGTTATGGTACTGATGATTACCTGCAACAACGGGCGAAGGAATAAGTATTGACGCTCTGCCCATTGCCTGAATTTCAGAAAGTGTACTTGCACCACTGCGACAGATAATAACATCGGCAGCAGCCATACAGGTTGCCATATTGTCGATATATTCACTTACACGAAGTCGTTTGTCATTCACATCAACTTCTCTTTCTATAAGTGATTTTACAAATGTATCCTTACCCATTCCACCATAGCCGTGAATATGATTTATATTTCTTTTTCCGCTATGCCATTCGATAAGGTCTGCGCCAAGTTCATTTATCTTTCCTGCACCAAGACTTCCGCCGAAAGAAAGAATACAGAAACTATCATCGAAACCAAGTTCTTTTCTTGCCTCTGCTTTTGTCTTTGTAGAAATCGCAGAACGCACAGGAAGCCCTGTAACCGTATAGGTTATATCCTTATCGAGATATTCAAGTGCTTCGGGAACAGTAAGCATAACCTCGTTTACTTTTTTTGAAAGTATCTTTGTTGTCACACCGGGATATGCGTTCTGTTCGTGAATAACTGTCGGAATTTTCATCTGTGCAGCTTTCATAACGATAGGACCGCTTACATATCCACCTGTTCCGATAACAAGGTCAGGTTTAAAATCATCAATTATTTTTTTCGCTCTGGGGCCTGATGAAATAAGATATGCCCCTGCTTTTATGTTTCTTCCGATATTTTTTACAGAGAGTTTTCTCTGAAAACCTTTTACCTTTATCTTTGCGAAAGAATATTCGGTTTTTGAAAGTAATCTTTCTTCCATACTTCCGGGAGTTCCAGCAAAGAGAAATTCTGCATCAGGATTATGTTTTTTTATAATTTCAGCGATAGCGAGTGCTGGATTAAGATGACCTGCTGTTCCGCCACCTGCTAAAAGTACTTTTACCATTTATGATCACCCTTTGTCTTCTGATATGCTTTGTCTTGAAATATTCAGTATTATACCTACTTCAGCAAGTTGCATCATAAGCGCTGTTCCGCCATAGCTGAAGAAAGGAAGCGAAATACCCGTATTAGGCATTGCGTTTGTTGCAACGGCAATATTGAGTATTGCCTGAAGTCCTATCTGGAATGTTATTCCGACGCAGACAAGCATTCCGAATTTATCGGGTGCTTTTGATGCAATATAAAACCCTCTGAATATAAACGCTATAAAAAGGAAGATTACAAGCATTCCTCCGATAAAACCGAGTTCTTCACATATAATCGGGAAGATAAAGTCATTGTGTGATTCAGGAAGATAGAGATATTTCTGTCTTGAATTTCCGAGTCCTAAACCAAAAATCCCACCCGAACCTATTGCTATAAGCGACTGTTTTGTCTGCCAGGTATCTATGGGCGAATTGAATGGGTCAATCCACGCCTGAATTCTGTTTGTGAAGGTTGAACCTCCTCCACCGTTTAAGGATCTTATATAAAGAAATCCCATAAGTCCCGTTGCACCGACAAGGCCCGTTACAACAAGATGCCAGATTTTAGCCCCACCGACAAATATCAGAACTATGCCTATAAGTCCCACAAGGAACATACAGGAATAATGAGGTTCGAGATATATGAAAAATAATACAGGCAACAGAATTATTATAAACGGAAGAACACCATAAGTGTATTTTGACATTTTCTTATAGTTCACAGCAATCATATACGAGAAAAGAATGATTATTGCAAACTTCATTATTTCGGTCGGTTGGAACTGAGGCAGAGGGCCTATTTTAAGTCCTCGTCTGATATCCGTTCCACCATAGGTTTCTCCGACAAAGGGAACAAGTGCCACAAGAACGAAAGAAACCGCAAACACACCGAATGCTATTATTCTTTTCTGAAAATGATGGTAATCAAAAAATGATATAAAAATCATAACGACTACCCCTGCGATTGCAAAAACAAGCTGTCTTTTGAAATAATAGAAACCGTCGCCTGTTTCGTCAAGTGCCAATGCATAACTCGCTGAAAACATCGTTACTATTCCGAAAGCGAGAAGAACGAGAACTATGAAAAGAAACGAAAGGTCTGTTCCGCCTTTTACAATTACAGGCTTTTCGTTTTTCGACTTTTTCTTTATATCTGAAGGTCTTTTTCTTGCATCAGACGGATTTGCCATTTTATTTCCCCTCCTCCCGTTTAATTCATAACAATCAGATTACGATATGCGATATATCGTTCATAACGGCTATTACCGAACCCAAAACCCCCGATAAAAGCCCTACTACCGAAAATATTATAACTATTTTATATTCTCCCCATCCGCACATTTCAAAATGATGATGTATGGGAGACATTTTAAATATTCTTTTCTTTGTAAGTTTGAAACTTATAACCTGAAGAACAACTGAAAACGCTTCAAGTACATAAACAAGTGCTACTAAAACAAGAACTATATGAAGTCGCATACTCATTCCCATAACGACAACGGCACCGCCTAAAAACATCGAGCCTGTATCACCCATAAAAATCTTTGCAGGATGTAAATTCCATACCAAAAAGCCTATACAAGCCCCTGCTACTGCTATTGCATAAATTTCCGTATAATACTGATTGAGTGCAAGTGATATAAAAGCAAAGCAAAGCATTGAAACAACGGTTACAGAACCACAAAGTCCATCAATACCATCGGTAAGGTTTACTGCGTTTACTATGAATGTTATGAAAAGCACCATAATCGGATAATAGAATATTCCGAGATTGAGTTCAAAGAAATAGAAATTGATTGTTGTCGCTTTGTCGCCGAGGAAATAAAGTGCCGCAAGATAACCTGCTGAAATAAGAAACTGAAAAATAAGTTTTTGTTTTGAATTAAGACCTAAATTTCTTTTCTTTATTGCCTTTATATAATCATCAACAAAACCTACGAGACAAAAAAGAAATGTTGCGATTATCCCTGCCAGAAGTTTAAGGAATCCGTTATTTATTGTTGCGCCCTCTCCTATATTATTGAGAAATACGGAATACGCGATAACTCCGAAAATAACGGCAACAAGAGTTCCTAAAATAAACATAGCACCGCCCATTATGGGAGTTCCCTGCTTTGACTGATGCCAGGTAGGGCCTGACTCTCTTATAGTCTGCCCGAAACTGATTTTTTTCATAAAAGGAACAAAAAATTTTCCTGTTACAGCAGAAACGCCAAAAGCGATTGCAGCAGTAATGAGTATTATCCAAACCGGCATTTTAATCTTCCTCCGTATTGTCTTTTTCTTCTCTGCAAAGTTCGTCTATAATATCTTCAAGTTTCATCTCACGACTTCCCTTGAAAAGAACTATATCGTCTTTTTCAAGTTTCTTTTTAAGATATTCTATAAGCATAATTTTATCTGATGTGCAACCCGAATGAAGTCCAAGTTCATCCGCCTTTGCAGCTATGAATTTGGCATCGTGTCCATAACAGATAAGTTTATCTATTCCTGATTTAACGACATATTCCCCTATTTCTTCGTGAAGTTTTCTTGAAACCTCACCAAGTCCCTTCATATCCGCTAAAACAGCAACTCTTTTTCCATTTCCTATAGGTCGCATCGTTTTGAGTGCATTTATTGCGGATTTCATACTTGAAGGTGAAGCCTCATCGCAATCAACAACAAATATTATTCCGTTTATGTTATCTACCTTCTGATGAATACCGGAAACTTCGTATTCAGAAAGTTTTAAAGCCACTTTTTCAGGTTCTATTCCGAGAGTAACTCCTACTGTGAAAGCCGCAGCCGCATTATAGATATTGTGTATGCCGTAGCAACTGAGTTTTACTCTGTAAGTTCCGCCCTTATAGACTATATCAAAAGACGAATTTACATTTGTTTCGATATTTATAACATTAACATCAGCAGTTTCATTTTCTACGCCATAAGTTATAACAGGACGGTCTAACGCTTCTTTTGAAAGAAATTCATCATCGGCATTGAGTATTATCGGAGAATCAGTATCCATTCCGTTGAGGATTTCAAGTTTCGCCTTTAAAATTCCTTCTTGAGAACCAAGATTTTCAATGTGTGAAAAACCAATATTTGTTATGACTGCTACTGTAGGCTTTACAACCGAACTCTGTCTGTTAATCTCCCCGAATCTTGTCATTCCGAGTTCAAAAACAACAGCCTCGATTTTATCATCAATATCAAAAACTGTATCAACTAGAGAAACGGCATTCTGATTTCTGATATTTTCTCCGACAAGAGTATTGTATTCTGAAGAAAGTACGAGATATATCATTTCTTTGGTTGTTGTTTTACCGATACTTCCCGTTACTCCGACAACTTTTGTGTCGAATTTTTTTCTGTAATATCTTGCGATGTCAAAAAGTGCCTTATGAGTATTATCAACTGTGATACAAGGCATATTTCCTATCTGGAATTCTGTTATTGCAGCAACCGCTCCGTTTTCTACCGCACGGCGCACGAACCCATGACCGTCGTTATCCTGCTCTTTAAGAGCAACAAAAACGCAGCCTTCGGTTACTTTTTCAATATCTGTACATACAGAGGTTACTTCCCTTTCAACAGAAATTTCTTTTCCGAGTATGGAAGCGATTTCCGAGAGAGTCATCGCAAGCATAAAAAACTCCTATATTTCCTTTAAAATTTCCGCAACAATTTCGCGTTCGTCAAAATGGATTTTTTCATATCCTTTGAGTATCTGATAATCTTCGTGTCCTTTACCCGCAAGAACAATTATATCGCCTTTTTCACCTGTTACAAGTGCGTGTTTTATAGCATCCCTGCGGTTTTCGACAACATCATAAGAAACAGAAGAATCTTTAATTCCTTCCAAAATATCTTCTATGATAGCAGAAGGTTCTTCGTTTCTTGGATTATCTGATGTTATTATAAGTTTATCCGCATATTCAGCAGCAGCTTTTGCCATTAAAGGTCTTTTGGTTTTATCTCTGTCACCGCCGCAACCGAAAAGACAGACAAGTCTGTTTTCGGCAAAAGGTTTAAGTGATGAAAGAATGTTCTTTATTCCATCAGGGCTATGAGCGTAATCGCAGATTACTGTATAATCCTTTCCTGTCGGAATGATCTCGCATCTTCCCTTCACTCCCGAAACGGTAGAAAGTGCCGATGAAACCTTTTCTTCGGGAATACGCATTTCAAGGCAAGCCGCAGCTGCCTGTAAAGAATTCATTATATTGAACTTTCCTGTCATACCGAGTGAAACAGAAATATTATTTTCTTTTCCTATAAGATCATAACTCAGTTTATCCTGTGATATTTCTATATTTTCAGCGGTATAATCTGCTTTTTCTTCGAGTGAGCAACTTCTCTTATCGCAAGTGATTTCTGAATAAAGTCTTTTTCCGTATTCATCATCTGTATTGATTATCGCTGTATCGCATCTTGAAAAAAGAAGCTTTTTGGCTTTATAGTATTCTTCCATATTGCCGTGATAATCAAGATGATCCTGAGTAAGATTTGTAAAAACGCCTATTCTGAAATGAGATGGTCCTATCCTCTGCTGTTCGAGGGCGAATGATGAAACCTCCATAACCGCACAATCGCAACCTGCTTTGACCATACGCGAAAGAAGTTCCATATAATCTTTTGTCAGAGGAGAAGTTTTGTCTGTTTCAAAAACTTCGCCCATTATTTCATTACGGATTGTTCCTATAAGACCGACACGGTGTCCGCTTTTTGCAAGAACTTCTTTTATGAGAGATGTCATAGTTGTTTTTCCGTTTGTTCCCGTTACACCTATGAGTTTAAGTTTTCTTTCGGGATGGTTATACCAACTTGCACATATCTCTCCGTATGCTTTTCTTGTATCGTCAACGATAATCTGATTCTCTATTCCGAGATCTTTTTCTGTTACAACCGCGGCAGCACCTTTTTCTATTGCTTCCTTAGCAAAATCATGTCCGTCGAAAGTTTTTCCTTTAACACAGAAAAACAGGATATCCTTTTCGATTTCTTTTGTATTGTCAGTTACCCCGCTTATGTTTATATCGGGCAACGATGTTCTGAATTTATTTTCGAGCAAATCGTGGAGTCGCATTTTTTCGCCACCTTTCTTTTTAACCTGTTCTGTCGTGGATAGCAAAGGTTACTTCAACTACTGTTCCGTTGGGAACTTCGCATCCCTCTGCCCAGTTCTGCATAAGTGCTGTTGCGTCTGCTCTTGATGACGCACCCGACAATTTTATATTCAGTCCCGCTTCGACAAGTATCTGATTTGCTTCAGATACGGATTTGCCGATAACATTCGGAACTACTGTATATTCTTCCTTATAATCCTGTTCTGTATAAAGGATTACCGTTCCGCCTCTTGAAATGGTAGAATTTCTCGCAGGTGTCTGACCTACTACATACTCACCTTCGCCTACCACCTTCACTTTAAGACCATCATTTTCGATTCTGCTCTTTGCAGTATCAACCGAAAGTCCTGAAACATCCTGAACATAGATAGGCATTCTTGCGTATTCCTCTTCTCTGTATGAGGGGAGAAATCCGAGATAAGGGAGAGCATCCTTGAATGTATTTGTTACAACGGGAGATGCAACAACGCTACCATAGTAATCGGCACCAGTAGGTCTGTCAACCATAACAAGCATTATTATTTCAGGGTCATCGGCAGGTGCAAAACCTACATATGATGAAACATAGAGGTCATCGCGTTCTTCTGCAAGATTTTCGTCTTGTTTTTCGGATGTTCCTGATTTTCCGCCTATGCGATAGCCCTGTATGTATGAATTTCCTCCGCCGTTATTATTTACAACGCTTTCGAGAACTGTTCTCATATAAGCGGAAGTTTCTTCGCTGATAACCTGTCTTCTTACATTGGGTTCAACAGATTTTACAACTGTTCCGTTTTCGTCAACGATTTTATCTACAACATAAGGAGTTACCAGATAACCGCCGTTTACTGCTGCGGCGTATGCTGTAATCATCTGAATGGGAGTTACTTTATTTGTCTGTCCGAATGAACTTGATGCAAGTTCAACGGGGCCCATATCTTCAACCTGATAATAGATTGATGACCTTGCTTCACCTGGAAGGTCTATCCCTGTTCTTCCTGTAAAACCGAAAGATTCATAATAAGCAGAAAACTTTTCTCTTCCGAGTAGTTCGCCTATCTGAATAAACGCAGGGTTGCAGGAATTTGTCATAGCAACGGCAAGATTCTGCGAGCCGTGGCTGTATTTGTTCTGCCAGCAATGGAACTTTACTCCGCTTACATCCATTGTCTGACAATAGAATGTGGATTCTGAATTTATAAGTCTTTCTTCATAAGCGGCGGCACCTGTTATTACCTTGAATACCGAACCTGGATAGTAATACTCGGTTATCGCCTTGTTCTTCCATTGTGATTCTCTCGCTTTTGCATACTCTTCATCATAAAGAGCGGCTGTTTCGGGATTATTTTTAAGTTCTTCAAGAAGAAGAGCTGTGTTTTCATCGTAAATTTCCGCGGGATTGTTAAGGTCAAATCCGGGGCAGGTTGCCATAGCAAGAATAGCACCTGTCTTGCAGTTCATTATTATCGCACAGGCTCTGTTTTCGGGGTTATGCGTCATAACTGCATTGCGGAGTTCTCTTTCTGCGTAATACTGTAAAGTTGTATCGATTGTGAGATAAACTGAATTTCCGTCCTGAGCATCGAAAACACGCTCATATTTATAGGGCATTTCCTGACCTTTTGCGTTTCTTGCAGATATTATTCTTCCGTCAACTCCCGCAAGATAGTTGTCATAATAAGCCTCTAATCCATAAACCCCGTCGCCATCACCGTTAAGAAAACCTATAACGCTTGCGGCAAGTTCGTTCTGAGGATAATATCTTCTTGTTGACTGTTCTGTATAGAGAGAATAGGTTGAAATATCCTGTTCGATAAGATATTCTGTAAGTTTATCGGCAGCACTTTTTTCTACTCTTACCGCTACTTTCTGATAGTTTGCACCTGCACCTGTAACCTCAGTCATTCTGATAAATTTTTCTTTATCAACTCCGAACATTTCATTGAGTTTATTGGCAAGTGCTGTTGTCTGTTCGAGTGTGTAATTTCCGTTACGATAAACCGTCGGGTCGAGAATGATATTGTAAACTGTTGCAGACTGAGCGAGAACCTCACCGTCAGCGGCATATATAGAACCTCTCTTTGCGGGGATTTCTACACTTCTGAACTGACTGCTGTTAGCTCTTGCACGATATTCTGTGCTGTTTGTTACTGAGGTTGCAAAAAGATTTATAACTACCCATACTATCGCAGCTATAAACGCTATCGACACTATGATATTAAGTCGGAATTTCATACTTTTTGTCGGCATAATCTTTTATTTAACCCTCCTTGCAACAAATTTTTTCCTGCTTGATAAAAGCACATTTAGGGCAGTGGGGTGAACGCTGAGCGTTCTACCCTTTACTGCCCCTTATGTATCATAGTATTGCTTTATCCACCAAGATATTCCATGAGTTCGTAAAACTTATTCTTTATATTTACAAACGCATTGGATTCACTTTCGGCTATCTCGATAACATCGTTGTTCTGAAGGCTGACATATTCAACCTGTGATTTATCGAGTTTTTTAAGCCCGAGAACATTCTCGGCATAATCCTCAACACTCTCTATTGAGGTTCTGCCGTCAAGTTCTGCTTTCATTCTTACGCCGTTGCTATATTCTACATCAACAGCTTTTGTCATTGTTGTTATCTCCGCCTGAAGACAGGTTTCTTCTGCTTTTCCGTAAAGAACAAAACACATAAGCGCACCTGCAAGTGCAACCGCTGCAACTGTCTTTACAGCAGAAAAGCCCTTGGGCGTTACTTTTGCAGAACGCTTGATCATCTGCTCACGCTTTGGTTCCGGCGCTACTTTGTGATATTCATACCTTGAGAGGTCGTAAGCAAGATTAGTCTGTTTGCTCATCACGTCTTATCCTTTCTATAATTCTTAACTTCGCGCTACGGCTGCGGTTGTTTTCCTCAATCTCTTCAGCCGATGCCTCAATGGGTTTTCTATTTATAAGTTTTCCCTGAGGCTTTTTGTTGCATACACATACGGGGAATTCCGGAGGACATGTACAACCTGTGCAGAACGATGCAAAACGCTGTTTCACAAGCCTGTCCTCTAAAGAATGGAATGTTATAACGCAGAGTCTTCCACCGATTTCAAGAGCGTCAAATGCCTTATCAAGTCCTTCGGAAAGATGCGTAAGTTCTCCGTTTACTTCCATTCGTATTGCCTGGAATGTTTTTTTGCAGGGGTTTTTGTCTCTTCTGAATTTCTGGGGAATTGAATTCCTTATTATTTCAGCTAGTTCAAGAGTTGTTTCTATTGTATATTTTTCTCTTGCCTTTATAATGTTGTTTGCAATATTTCTCGCAAACTTTTCCTCACCGTATTCAAATATTATTTTTGAAAGATCAGCATAGGAATATTCATTGACAACATCTTTTGCGGATAATCCTGTTTTCGACATTCTCATATCAAGCGCTGCATCATAATGATAGGAAAATCCTCTTGCGGCATTGTCAAGTTGGTATGACGAAACACCTAAATCCATAAGTATTCCGTTTACTTTATCTATACCAAGATCTGAAAGTGCTGTATCCATTTCAGAATAATTACAATTTACAACCGTTGCGTTATAATCTTTGAGTCTTTCTGTCGCTACCGCTACGGCATCGGGATCTCTGTCAAGTGAAATGAGTCTGCCTGTTGTGAGTCTTTTTGCAATTTCGCTCGAATGTCCCGCACCGCCTGCGGTTCCGTCAAGATAAATTCCGCAAGGGTCGATATTCAGCCCCTCAAGACACTCATACAGCATTACGGGTTTATGTGAAAATTCCATTAAATATCAATTTCCTCCAATGCGGCAGCAAGTTGATCATCAGAATATTCTTCGTTGAACTTATCCCATCTTTCAGGATTCCATATTTCAGCACGATTTATATTACCTATTACGACAACATCGTGTCCGAGATCTGCATGTTCACGAAGATTCTGTGAAAGAAGAATTCTTCCCTGACTGTCTGTTTCAGCAAAAACAGCGTTTGCAGCATATTTTCTCTTTGCAGCCTTAGCAAGCGAACCGCCGAGGGATTTGAGCTTGTCCGTAAAGATTTCCCATTCTTCTTCAGAATAAACATAAAGGCACCCTTCTAGACCGATTGTTACTACGAACTGTGAGCCGAGCGCATCTCTGAGCTTATTCGGGAATGCCATTCTGCCCTTTGCATCGACTGTATGTTTATAAATGCCCATTAAAGCTTTTGTTGACACGCTTATCTCACCTCTCATTCCGATTGTTGAAAACTCTGTTGAAAGTGTTGAAAATCACCACCAGATGACACTTGTCACCACTTTCCACCACTTTTGCAACAATTTTATCATATATAAAATGAAAGTGCAATCGGAAAAATATCCTATTTTTTTGTGTCGGATTTTATTGCATTAAAATCTGAAACAGAATTTTTTGAACATTCTTCACTTTTAAAAAGTTGAAAAAATCCCGAAAAATAGGCTAATCACCCTTTTGTGCAAAAAATAGAATATACGTTCTGCAGAACATATATTCTATTTTTTAAAAGCGTTTTTTCAATACCAAACCACAACATATTGTGGTTTGGTTGAAAACGGAACAATATATCTTGTTGATTCGTTATTTTGACTATAAACTTTTTTCACATTTGTGAGGAGCAAAAATAAATTCTCTCTTTTATACAAAAACAAAAGAGAGAATTTATAGATTTATACCATATTATTTTTTCTCGTTTTTTAAAAAAGAAACGCCACAACCTCAAAAAAGAGGCTGTGGCGAATTTTTTTTATCTACGAGGTGGTCTCTGTCTGTTGGCAGGTCTTGTATTTCTGTTCATTCTGCGACGCTTTTTCTTTCTCTTGTTTGCGATAATCACAAGTGCGATATATCCTGCTACAAAGAAAAGAACAACGCCTAAAGTCACTTTAAACCAGATTGAACTGAAGAATTTTTTGACAAGGTCAAGATTATAGGCAAGTGCTGATTTTTCAACGCCCTGAGAAGCGAGAAGATTTATTTCTGCGAGTGTTTCGCCTGAACATCTGAGCTCTAAAGTTCCTATCTTATCTCCTGCTTTTACAGGTGCTTCGATTTCTTTAGGAAGATTTACCTTCTTTTCGATAACTGTTGTTTCTATGGATGTGGGCCAGAACATTTCAAAACCGTGTTCGGGGTGAACAAGGATATGATCTGCACCTGCTGAATATTTAACTGAAACTTCACCGAGCTCTTCAGTTACTGAAAGGATTGTTGTTTCTCTGAAATATGCAAAAGCCCATTCATAAAGTGATTTTGCATCTAAAAACGCACTTTGGAAATTGTTTCCCTCTTCGTCCTTCATAGGTCCGCCAAGGGTTACTAAAAGGTAGTTATATCCGCCGAAACTTGCTGTTGATGCAAGACATCTGCCTGCTTCATCGGTTGTTCCTGTCTTTGAAGGGCCTATTGGTTCGTAATAATAATCACTCGTTCTGAGTATCATTTTATTTGTATGATAAATGTTACGGGATTCTGTATGCTTATTGTTTGCGGGAATTTCATAACTGTAAGTACTTGCTATTTCTTTAAATTCAGGAAGTGATACGGCATATTCCATAATCTTCGCCATATCTCTTGCGGTTGTATACTGATCAGGATGATGAAGACCGTGAGCATTGACGAAATGAGTATTTTCACATCCGATTTCAACGGCTTTGTTATTCATCATTTCGACAAAGCCTTCAACGCTTCCTCCTACATAATCTGCAAGAATACTTCCTGCTTCACAGGCTGACTGAAGCATAAGACCATATAAAAGGTCCTCTGCAGTTGCAACTTCTCTCGGACGGAAATCGGCAGTTGACGCGCCTGACTGATAAAGTTCATCGAAAATATATGATGGCGCTTCAATCTGGGTATTTTCAAGATCCTCAATATTTTCTATGGCAATAATTGCCGTCATAATTTTTGTAAGCGATGCAGGATACATAACCTTATCGGAATTTTTTTCATAGATAACTGTATCTGTATCGAGATTTATGAGGTAAGCGGCCTCGCTGTAAACTTCTGTGCTTGGAGTAAATGTAAGTGCGTTAACAGAAATCTGTGAAAACATCGACATTATTACTGCAAACACCAAGATAAAAGATAATTTTTTCATTCTGTTTTCTCCCTGATATTCTAAAAATTTATGATTTAAAACTCATTTTAAACTATTATAACAAATTTTTATCCAAAAGAAAAGACCTTTTTTGGTTACAACATTATTACAAAAACACTTTACCTTTATATTAAAATGTGATATAATTGTTTTGTTGTGATTATAAAGGTAATTAGGAGTGAATTTATGATTTGTATCACAGGTGACCTCCACGGCGATTTATCACGTCTGGGACACAAAAACATCAAAAAACTCAAAAAAGGCGATTCTCTTATAATATGTGGGGATTTTGGCTGTATATGGGATGGTTCTTCAAAAGAAAACGCAACCCTTAAAGCACTCGGAAAGAAAAAATTCAATGTTCTTTTCGTTGACGGATGCCACGAAAACTTTGACCTTTTAGAAAATTATCCCGTTGAGGAATGGAACGGCGGAAAGACAAGAGTTATTTCAGGAAATCTCCGTCAGCTTATGAGAGGTGAACTTTTCGACATTGACGGAAAGAAAATCTTTGCTTTCGGCGGTGGTCAGAGCGAGGATAAGGACATAAAGAAAGAACAGAACAACTGGTGGGAAAACGAAACTCCTACCGAAGAAGAAATAGAAAATGCTATCGACAACCTTCTTTGTGCAGGAAACAAAGTTGATTACATAGTAACTCACGAACCTCCTGCTACTCTTAAGGAATTTTTACAGGTCGACACAAAGCAGAAGAGTGAAATGGGCGCTTATTTCGACAAACTCAAGGATTCTTGTGAATATATCAAGTGGTTCTTCGGGAAATGCCATATAAACCGCTCTATTCCTCCAAAATATCAGGCTGTTTTTGATGAGGTATTTATTATTGAATAATATTAAAAATGGTATCGTTCGGATAAACGATACCATTTTTGTTTTATTTTGAAAATATAGATTTAAGTTTCTCGAAGAAAGACTGTTTCTTCTTTTCTTCGGGGATTTCTTTTATCTTTGAAGCTTCTTCATAGGCTTTTTCAAAGAAAAGTTCCTGCGCATTGATTTTTTCTTCAGATGTTTCTTCTTTATAGCGGTAAATTCCGTCATCACCCTGAACTCTTGCCTTTACATTGTCAGAGAGGAGAGTTGTGAAGATGCCGTAAATTCTGTCGGCTATACCTTTATCATAAACAGGAACGGCAACCTCTACTCTTCTGAGAGTGTTTCTTGTCATAAAATCGGCTGAAGAAATATAGACTTTTCTTCCCTCTCCCTCACCGAAAATATAAATTCTCGAATGTTCAAGGTATCTTCCGACAATGCTTGTCACAGTTATGTTTTCTGTATAATCCTTGACGCCTGAAACAAGACAGCATATTCCTCTTATCACAAGGTCAGTCTTTACTCCTGCTTTTGACGCTTCGATAAGTTTTTCGATTATAACCTTATCTGTGAGAGAATTGAGTTTAAGACCGATATATGAGGGATTTCCCATTGTAGCGAGTTCGATCTGTTCATCTATCATAGCAATAATCTTGTTCTGCAAGCATTTCGGTGCTACAAGGAGATGATTTGTCTGTTCAACGCAGTTTCCGAGAGAAAGTGCATTGAAGATATTTACTGCTTCAAGCCCGATTTCAGTCGACGCTGTCATAAGCGAAAGGTCGGTATACAAAGCGGATGTTTTTTCGTTATAGTTTCCTGTTCCGACCTGAGTTATAAACTTTACTCCATCACCGTTTTTCTTTGTTATAAGAAGAAGTTTTGAATGAACTTTAAGTCTGTCAAGTCCGTAGATTACGGTACATCCCGCATCTTCAAGCTGTTTCGACCAGCCGATATTGTTTTCTTCGTCAAAACGAGCCCTTAGTTCAACGAGAACCAAAACTTCCTTTCCGTTTTCAGCGGCATCTATGAGTGCTTCTATAATCTTACTGTTTTTTGCAACGCGGTAAAGTGTTATTTTTATAGAAACAACATCTTTGTCAGAACCTGCTTCTTTAAGAAGATTGATAAACGGCTTTATAGTCTGATAAGGATAAGAAAGAAGAACATCTCCTTTTTCCACTCTTTCCATAACAGGCATATTATCGGGAAAATCGGGTGATTTCTGTGGAACACGGCGGTTGAAGAAAAGTTCGTTATGTTCTGAAAGTCTGTTGCTTAAAGAAAAAACGAAAGAAAGATCTAAAGGTCCTTTAACCTGATATGTCTGCCACTTTTCTATTTCGAGATTTTCGCATATAAATTTAAGTGCGGCATCGCCGAGTTTACGGGTATATTCCATTCTTACGGGAGAAAGCTTCTTTCTTTTGCGTAAAAGTTCCTCCATAGCCTCACGGAAATCGTCAACATCGTGGTCTAAAGACTCGTTAGGGTCAATATCGGCATTTCTTGTTATTCTTATAAGTGATTTTGAAAGGATATTGCATCCTTCAAAAACTGTCGGAACATAATGAAGAATAAGTTCCTCAACGAGCATAAATCTTTTCTTGCTCTGTGTAGGAAGAAAAATCGCTCTTTCAAAAACTCCGTTAGCGCAGGGAACTATCCCTAGTTTTGCCGAACCGCTTTTTGTTTCAATATAGACAACGGCATAAATCTCCTTATTTTTAAGAAAAGGAAAAGGATGCTTTTTATCTATAATCTGTGGGGATAAAAGAGGCTTTATTTCTGATGCAAAATACGCTGCGAGATATTTTTCTTCTGAACCTGAAAGGTCCTTGAAATTAACCTGCTCTACCCCGTATTCAGAAAGTTCGTTTATTATATTATGATAGCTCATAACATTCTGTTCAGAAAGTGATGCTGCTATCGGAAAAATCTCGTCAATCTGTTCTTCGGCAGTCTTATTTGTCTTATTTTCCCTTTCTGTCGGATCTATAAGCATTTTATCGAAAAGCGAGCCTACTCTTACCATAAAGAATTCATCGAGATTGCTCTGGAAAATTGATGAAAAAGTAAGTCTTTCACATAAAGGAACACTTTTGTCCTCTGATTCTTCGAGAACCCTTTTATTGAATTTAAGCCAGGAAAGTTCTCTGTTATCAAAACATTTTTTTACTGACATATATAAACACCTCAAATAAATTATTGAAGTTCTTTGAGCCACAAAGCCGAAACGGCATCTGACGGCATATTAAGGTCGCCTCTGGGCGACACTCCCACAGAGCCTACTTTACACCCGTCGGGAAGGCAGGAACGCTTGAACTGCTGTGAGAAAAATCTTTTTATGAATGTTATAAGCCATTTCTTTATGATTTCGCTGTCATAATCTCCCGCAAAGGCAATCTCTGCCATACGGAGAATTTTCTTGGGTGAAAATCCGAAACGGAGAAAATAATAGATAAAGAAATCGTGAAGTTCATAAGGGCCTACAAGGTCTTCTGTTTTCTGAGATATAACTCCGTTCTTAGCAGGAATAAGCTCGGGGCTTACGGGTGTATCTAAAACATCCCTTAAAATATCCCCTGCTTCTGAATTTTCTGCTTCATAGGATACGAGATGACGGACAAGTGTTTTTGGAACAGAACCATTTACGCCATACATAGACATATGGTCACCATTATAGGTTGCCCAGCCAAGAGCAAGTTCTGAAAGGTCACCCGTTCCGACAACTATTGCGTTATACTGATTTGCTTTATCCATAAGAACCTGTGTTCTCTCTCTTGCCTGTGAATTTTCATAGGTTACATCGTGAACATCGGGGTTATGTGAAATATCCTTGAAATGCTGTGAAACGCTTTCCTTTATATTTATTTCTTCTAATGATGTTCCATAAATCTTCGCGAGTTCACAAGCGTTGTTGTATGTTCTGTCGGTTGTTCCGAAACAAGGCATTGTTATTGTTTTTATGCCCTTTCTGTCAAGTCCTAATGTGTCAAAAGCACGGACTGATACTATTAAAGCAAGGGTTGAATCAAGCCCTCCCGAAAGTCCTAAAACGACATTTTTACAACCTATATGGCGGAGTCTTTTAACAAGGCCTGCTGTCTGAATAGAAAGGATTTCTTCGCATCTGTCTTTAAGTTTTTTCTTATCCTCGGGGATAAAAGGAGTTTTTGAAAATCTGCGTGAGAGTTTTGTTTCGCCGATTTCAAAATAAATTTCTTCTCCTAAAAATTCATCGGAAGAAACAAATTCCTTATTGCGTTTTCTTTCTGATATAAGTCTTTCTGTGTCTATATCGGCAATAATAAGTCTTTCATCTGAAAAAGGCTTTGTTTCTGAAAGGATAATTCCGTTTTCGACAATGAGAGAATATCCCGAAAAAGCAAAATCTGTCGAAGATTCGCCCGTTCCTGCACCTGCTGAAGCTATCGCACATATACTTCCCATTGACTTTGCTTTTTTCATTGTTCTTATTCTTTCTCTTCTTCCGACAAGTTCGGGAATTGCAGAAAGTTCAAATATAATCTTTGCACCGTTTTCGGCAAGTTTTGTTGTGAGAGAGTCTGACGAAATCATATTATCCGACATTACAATTCCGAAAGAGAAATCATCGTTATTATAATGACGGAACACCTTTTTAGCACCGAATGAAACAAGTTCTCCGTCTATTTCTACGACACTTCTCTCTTCCTTTATATTATCAGCTGATGTGAAATATTTTTCCTCAAAACCGTTAATACTTGTTTTAGGAACTATTGCTGTTACATTTCCGCCGAAAGTAACCGCAGCACAGTTATAGAGTTTGTCCTCATAAAGAAAAGGAAGTCCTATTATTGATATAATATCAAGGTTTTCGGTTTCTTTTGCGATTTTAAGGAGATTTTCCATTGCGGAGTCTATAAGTGTTTTCTGGAAAAACAAATCCCCACAGGTAGCGCCTGTTATAGAAAGTTCGGGGAAAGAGATTATCTTTACTCCCTCTTTTTCGGATTTTATGATAAGGTCAATGATATTTTTCGCATTATATTCACAGTCTGCGACCTTGATATCGGGAATTCCACACGCTATTTTGAGAAAACCGTTGTTCATAATAAAAAACCTCCGCCACATAAAATATACTTATTTATACCATTATATAACTGTGGTTATTTTTTGTCAACTTGCGGTTAGTTATTCGGAATACGCTGTTACGCTTGTTGTTAGCACTCTCACAAAAAGATTGCTAATTTTTTTGAAAAAACCCTTGACAAGTGTTTGTTTTAATGGTATTCTATGTTTAGCACTCAAACAGAAAGAGTGCTAACAGACTGACGAGTCAACTGCCAGAAGGGGTGAAAAAGATGCTTGACGAGAGAAAACTCAAAATTCTCGGTGCTATCGTCGATGAATATATAGTTACCGGCGAACCTGTCGGTTCAAAGACAATTTCAAAACTCGCAGACATCAATGTTTCATCAGCAACAATAAGAAACGATATGGCGGTTTTAGAGCAACTCGGTTATCTTGAACAGCCACATACTTCGGCAGGAAGAATTCCCACATTCAGCGGATATCGTCTTTATATCGAAAAGATAATGAAAGAAAACCCCCTTTCAGAAGACGACAAGAAAATGCTTGACAGTATGCTTGATACTGATGCTCCGACAGAAGAAGCACTTATCCAGTCAGCTTCTACTGCTCTTGCGGAGGTTACTAAATGTGCGGTTGTTGCATCAAACCTTGCTCCGAAATATTCGGTTATAACAAAGGTTGAGGTTATTCCGACAGGAAAAAGGCTCTATGTTCTTCTTCTCATAACTTCATCGGGAAGTATAAAGAACAAGGTTTGTCGCCTTGAATTTGACCTTACCCCCGAACAGCTCGATTTCTTCTCAAAATATATGGAAGAAAATCTGAACGGTGTTTCGCTTGAAAGCCTTTCAGAAGAGATGTTCCAGCAGATAATAGTTGCTATGGGTGCTTATATGATGACACTCTCCCCTCTCATAAACGCAATTTATGAGATGTCGAAAGGACTTATGCAGAAGGAACTTACAGTAAGTGGCGAAAAGAACCTTTTACAATGCAAGGATTTTGACCACAACGAAATAGTTACTTTTTTAGAACATAAAAACGAACTCACAGAACTTATAGATGAAAGTTTCAATGGAATTCAGGTTCTTTTCGGAAAGGAAAAGGATTCATTTGTAATAGGAAATTCAAGTATGATTTCATCTCAGGTTAAAAAAGACGGAAAGACCGCAGGTTCACTCGGAATCATAGGACCTATGCGACTTGACTATAAAAAAGTTATTCCTTATATAGAATACTTTACCAAAAAAATCTCCGATATAATTTCGGAAGAAGATATACCGGACACCCCGGGGAAAGGACCAGAAGAAGAATGAGTGAAGAAAATAAGATTGAAAACCTCGAGGAAGAAGTTTCAACCGCTGAAACAGAAGAAGCAGCAGTAGAAACAGAGCCTTCTGAGGAAGAAAAACTGAGAAAGGAACTCGCCGACACAAAGGACCTTTATCTCAGGACCGTTGCTGAATACGACAATTTCAGAAAACGTACCGCTAAAGAAAAGATTGAGATTTACGGCGATGCTACTTTAAAGGCGGTTTCAGAAATCCTCTCTGTTATCGACAACTTTGAAAGAGCACTTGCGGTTGAAACATCCGACGAAAACTTTAAAAAGGGCGTTTCGATGATATTCAATCAGTATCTTGAAATTTTAAAGAAACTCGGTGTTTCTGAAATCAAGGCAGAAGGAGAAGAATTCAACCCCGAATTCCACCATGCTGTTCAGCAGATTGAAGATGAAAATCTCGGAGAAAATGTTGTCGCAACTGTATTCCAGAAGGGATATATGTTAGGCGACAAGGTTATAAGACCTTCGATGGTTGTTGTTGCAAATCCATAAATTAAAATAAATAAAGAAAAAATGAAAGAAGGAATTTATTATGTCAAAAATCATTGGTATCGACCTTGGTACAACAAACTCTTGCGTTGCAGTTATGGAAGGCGGTAATGCCGTTGTTATCACTAACTCAGAAGGTGCAAGAACAACTCCCTCAGTAGTTGGTTTCTCAAAGACAGGCGAAAGACTTGTAGGTCAGGTTGCTAAGCGTCAGGCTGTTGCTAACCCCGACAAGACAATCGCTTCAATCAAAAGACACATGGGTTCTGACTACAAGGTAAACATTGATGGCAAGGACTTTACTCCCCAGCAGATTTCAGCAATGATTCTTCAGAAACTTAAGGCTGACGCTGAAAGTTATCTCGGCGAAACAGTTACAGAAGCTGTTATCACAGTTCCCGCTTACTTCACAGACGCACAGCGTCAGGCTACTAAAGATGCAGGACAGATTGCTGGTCTTACAGTAAAGAGAATTATCAACGAACCTACAGCCGCAGCACTTTCATACGGCATTGACAAGGAAAACGACCAGAAGGTTATGGTTTATGACCTCGGTGGTGGTACATTCGACGTTTCAATCATCGAAATGGGCGATGGCGTTCAGCAGGTTCTCGCAACAGCAGGTAACAACCGTCTCGGTGGTGACGATTTCGACGAAAGAATAATCAACTGGATGGTTGAAGAATTCAAGAAGGCTGAAGGCATTGATCTCCGTGGCGACAAGATTGCTATGCAGAGACTTAAGGACGAAGCTGAAAAGGCAAAGATTATGCTTTCTTCAACACCTTCTGCTCCTATCAACCTCCCCTTCATCACAGCAGATGCTACAGGTCCTAAGCACCTTGACCTTACACTCTCACAGGCTAAGTTCAACGAACTTACATCTGATCTCGTTCAGGCTACAATGGGTCCTGTTAAGCAGGCTCTCGCTGACAGTGGTCTTAAGGCAAGCGAACTCGACAAGGTTCTTATGGTTGGTGGTTCATCAAGAATCCCCGCTGTTCAGGAAGCAGTTAAGGACTTTATTGGTAAAGAACCTTTCAAGGGCATCAACCCTGACGAATGTGTTGCACTTGGTGCTGCTATTCAGGGTGGTGTTCTCGGTGGAGATGTTACAGGTCTTCTCCTTCTCGATGTTACTCCCCTTTCACTCGGTATCGAAACAGCAGGTGGAGTATGCACAAGAATGATCGAAAGAAACACAACTATCCCCACAAAGAAATCACAGATTTTCTCAACTTATGCAGACAATCAGTCAGCAGTTGATATCAATATCCTTCAGGGTGAAAGAGAATTTGCTAAGGACAACAAGCAGCTCGGTATGTTCCGTCTTGACGGTATCGCTCCCGCTCCCCGTGGTGTTCCTCAGATCGAAGTAACATTCGACATTGACGCTAACGGTATCGTTCATGTTTCTGCAAAAGACCTCGGCACAGGCAAGGAACAGAACATCTCTATCACAGCATCAACAAACATGTCTAAAGATGACATCGAAAAGGCTGTTAAGGAAGCAGAACAGTTTGCTGAAGAAGACAAGAAGCGTAAGGAAGCTGTTGACATTAAGAACAACGCTGACAACCTCGTATTCCAGTGCGAAAAGGCTATGGCTGATTTCGGCGATAAGGTTTCAGCAGAAGACAAGAATGCTATTCAGCCTAAGATTGACGCTCTCAAGGAAGCTTGTAAGGGTGACGACACAGCAGACATCAAGGCTAAGACAGACGAACTTTCAAAGGCTATTCAGGATCTTTCAACAAAGATTTATCAGCAGGCAGGCGGTGCTGCACAGGGTCAGCCCGATATGAACATGGGTGCTGATGCAGGTAACGCAGGAAGCGCTGACGATGATGTTGTTGACGCTAACTTTACAGAAGCATAATTTAAGATAACTTCTAACAGACGACGGTAGCGGAATTTTCCGTTACCGTGTCGTTTGATTATGAAGCATTAAGGAGGATTTCCCCTTGGCAGAAAAAAGAGACTACTATGAAGTGCTGGGTGTTCAGAAAGGTGCTTCTGACGATGAAATAAAAAAGGCATACCGTTCACTTGCCAAGAAATATCATCCCGACCTTAACCCTGACAACAAAGAGGCGGAAGAAAAGTTCAAGGAAGTAAACGAGGCTTATGAAGTTCTTTCAGATCCCTCGAAGAAAGAGCGTTACGACCAGTTCGGACACGCGGGCGTTGATCCCTCATATCAGGGCGGCGGATTCGGCGGTGGATTCTCGGGCGGAGGATTCGGGGGCGGATTCGGAATGGAAGATATTTTTGACAGTATCTTCGGCGGAGGAATGTTCGGCGGAGGAAGAACATCAAACGCCAACGCTGCAAGAAGAGGTCAGGATATTCAACAGAATATTACTATCAGTTTTATGGAAGCTTGTAATGGTGTAAATACTGATATTACTATTGAAAAACTTGAAAAATGTTCTGAATGTGAAGGCAGTGGATGTGCTTCGGGTACTCACCCCGAAACTTGTCCTGAATGTCACGGTTCAGGTCAGGTAAGAGTTCAGCAGAGAACTCCTTTCGGTGTTATTTCAACAGCAAAAACTTGCTCAAGATGTAACGGAAAGGGCAAAATTATAAATAATCCTTGTTCAAAATGTGGCGGATACGGAAGGGCAAGAGTTACTAAAAAGCTCAATGTAAGTATTCCTGCGGGTATCAATGACGGTCAGGCTATAAGACTTTCAGGTCAGGGAAATAACGGAGTAAACGGTGGACCTTCAGGAGATGTTCTTCTCACTGTAAGTGTAAGGCCTGATCCTATCTTCATAAGAGAGGATTATGATATTCATGTTGATATTCCCATTACATTTGCTCAGGCGGCTTTGGGTGATGAAATAACTGTTCCGACAATAGACGGAAAGGTTAAATACAACATCGCAGAAGGCACTCAGACAGGAACTGTTTTCCGTCTCAGAGGAAAGGGTGTTAAAAAACTCAACAGTTCTTCAAGAGGCGACCAATATGTAAAAGTTTATGTTGAAGTTCCTTCAAAACTCAGCAAGAAACAAAAAGACGCCCTCAAAGCATTTGAAGAAACACTTGAGGACGATAAGAACTATACAAAACGCAATGGCTTCTTTGAAAAAATCAAGGATATGTTTAATTAACATATAACAGAAAAACGGTATCGGATTTCTCCGATACCGTTTTTATTATGTAATCTTAAATTATCTTCTGCGGAGTTTGAATGCACTGATAAGGTCTTTAAGCATAGCTGACTGGCTTGAAAGTTCTTCTGATGCAGCTGCACTTTCTTCTGCTGTTGCAGAGTTTGTCTGAACAACGCCTGAAATCTGGTCGATACCAACAGAAACCTGTTCTGCTGAGAGAGCCTGTTCCTTACTTGCTTCAGCGATTTCGTTCATAAGCTTATTTACGCCCATTGATGATTCATAAACCTTATCCATAAGTTCAGCTGTTTCCTTAACGATCTTGTTTCCGTTTTGAACAGCGGCAACAGATTCTTCAATAAGTGCTGTTGTGTTGTTTGCAGCTTCTGCCGACTTACTTGCGAGGTTTCTTACTTCGTCTGCTACAACGGCAAAGCCCTTACCTGCCTCACCTGCTCTCGCTGCTTCAACAGCTGCGTTAAGAGCGAGGATGTTGGTCTGGAACGCGATATCTTCGATAGCCTTGATGATATGGCTGATTTCTTCTGATGAACGGCTTATCTTATCCATAGCTTCGACAAGTCTGTCCATATGTTCGTTTGCTTCCTGCATTGCTTCGCTTGCTTCGTTTGTATTGTTTCTTGCGATTTCACAGTTTTCGGAAGTCATATTGATATGCTTTGTGATATCAGCGATTGTTGCTGCAAGTTCTTCAACCGAGCTTGCCTGACGGATTGTTCCGTGTGAAAGTGACTGAGCACCTGCTGAAACCTGTTCTGAACCTGTTGAAACCTGATCTGCCGCAACATTGATCTGTGAGAGAGTTGTGCTGAGTCTGTTGTTGATTTCGAGAGCAGATCTGTAAAGTCCAGCGAAATCGCCCTTATAGTATGATTCGTTTCTTGACATATCAACACTGAAATCACCGTCAGCCATAGCGCTGAGCATACGGTCGATATCGCTGATGATTGTGTTCATATTCGATACAAGTTCTTCTGTTGATTCAGCGAGTTCTTCGATTTCGTCGTTTGTTTTTACCGAAGGAACAGAGCCTGTGAGGTCACCGTTAACGAGAGCACCGAGTCTTTCTGAAACGGCATTGATAGGATTGCCGATGTTCTTTCCGAGGACTGTTGCTATGGCAATTGAAATTCCTATACCAACGAGAACGATAACTACTGTAATGATAATTGTTTCATAAACTTCAAGAAGGAAATCGTTGGCATCTGATTTAATCATGATAGACCAGCCATTTGTTCCTTCGATAGGAGAATAAGCCATAACGCTTGAAACGCCGTGAATGTTTGTTTTCTTATAGCCTGCAACGCCGTGTTCTACTTCATCGTGAACAGCCGCAAGGTTTGCGTATGTCTTATCTTCCTTTGCGATTTCCTGAATGTTTTCGCCGTCAAGAATTCTCTGTGCATCGGGATGAGCGATTGTGTTTCCGTTAGCATCAATCATATATGCTTCACAGGAATCGCTTATCTTGATTTCTGAAACGATATCGTTGAGGAATGTTTCTGTAGGTACTACATAAACGCATCCTACAACCTTTGAACCAACTTCTCCGTTTTCCCAGAGAGGAGCAGCGATGATGATGCTGACTTTTCCTGTTACTCTTGAAACTACAGGTTCGGAAACTGTTGCTTTTCCTTCCATAGCGTTCTTGAAATACTGTCTGTCAGACATATCTGCGCCTGTATCTATATTCTTACCAGTTGCATCGAGAACAACGCCTCTTTCCATGCCGTGTGCCTTTGCGCGTTCTGTTATGAGAGCGGTTTTTTCATAGGCTGTAAGTTCATCCCCTGAAAGTTCTTTTAAACATCCTGCTTCGACAGCAACATTTCTGAATGCTTCAAGTTCCCATCTCACTCGTTCTGATGCGATATGAGCCATAGTTGTCATATCATCTTCAAGCCTTGTTGTAACGCCGACATATGTAAGCACCGAGCATACAACACCAAGTATAACAAGCGCTGCAGTTACAACGGATATCATAGCAACAACTATTTTACTCTTTACAGTTTTCATAATGCATATATCTCCATTTCTTTAAATTTATACTTATTTAAAAGTATACATTTTTATCATTTTATCATTTTTATTTGTAATTGTCAATAATGTTAATTCCAACTTAATATTTTTTAGGCAGAATAGATAAAAATATGAAGTTGATTTTTAAAAAATTCCCAATAATATTTTTTGTATTGCGACAAATAATACTAAAGCAAGCCCCGAAATACAAAAAATCGAAAAAAATTAAGGAGATTTGATTATGAAAGGTCAGACTACACAGCAGGGCAGAGATGCTCTCGAAAGATTCAAGATGGAAGCTGCAAACGAAGTAGGCGTTAACCTCAAGGCAGGTTACAACGGCGACCTCACATCTCGTGAAGCTGGTTCTGTCGGTGGACAGATGGTTAAGAAGATGATTGACTCATACAAGATGGGCAAGTAACTCTATCTTACGTTTTTAAAATAAAGTCCGGACCGCAATAGTGGTCCGGATTTTTATTTTATAAAATTAAAAATTTAATGTAAAAAGAAAATTTTTAATGTTTTTCGTTAAAAAAGTATTGACAAACATAAATTGTGGTGTTATAATGCAGATATGATAAGCGGCTTTCATATAAATTTTAGGAGGAAGACATATGAAAAATAATAATTACATAGGAAAAATCAATACACTCGGCAAGGCAGGAAGAATACTTCTCATATTTTTAAGAATTGCCTGCATTATGGGAATTGTATGCTTTGTTATCGCTGCTGTCGGGATAAATACAATTCCTAAAGATGATGTTATAACTTCAAAGGGAACTATTTCGTATGAAACAATAGTTGACAACAACAGACTTCCCGAACATGTATCATCAGGTCTTGAAGATACCGAAAATACAGAAGAAACTATCGATTTTTTAGGAACTATCCTTTCGGTAAAAGAAAATCTGGTAACAGATAATGGCATTGAAGATTACACATTCTCTATGAGTTTTGACGCCAAAAACACAAGGGCAATGATTTTATCATTCACTATTGCTATGATATGCGGCGCTCTGTTTCTTGGTTTAACGCTCATCGTCGTTATCTTCGGCGGAAAACTTGCTTCTGCACTCGAAAAATGCAGTTCGCCTTTTGAAGAAAGTGTTACAAAATCAATGAAAAAATTTGCTTTCTCACTTATTCCCATAGCTGCAGTATACTGCCTCGGTGCACAGCAGATATCACTTTCGGTGATAGTTATAGTTCTTGCTATGATTGCGATTGCTTATATTTTCGGCTATGGTGCTGAACTTCAGAAAGAATCAGATGAAACACTTTAAGGAGGCAGAAAATGGCTATTATTTTAAGACTCGACAGAGTTATGGCTGACAGAAAGATGTCCCTTAATGAGCTTTCGGAAAAAGTCGGGGTTGCGAATGTTAATCTTTCAAAGATAAAAACAGGAAAGGTAAACGCGATAAGATTTTCGACACTCAACGCAATATGCAGGGTGCTTGAATGTCAGCCTGGGGATATTCTGGAATATGTCGCTGACGAAGGAGAAGAAAAATAAATAGAAAAAACATCCACTCACAGATGTGAGTGGATGTTTTGTTTTACTCCGCCTGACTCGCCATTCAAGTCCTTATTGAAACTAAAAAAGAGAAACACCAGAAGGTGTTTCTCTTTTTTGGAGCTGATGATGGGACTTGTTCTCGCCTACGGGCTCGGTCAGGCTCGGCTCTGACAGTCCACCGGACTGTCATTCACTACCTCGCCACTTCAAGTCCCTATTGAAACTAAAATAACGGAATGTCAAAAGACATTCCGTTATTTTGGAGCTGATGATGGGACTTGAACCCACGACCTACGCCTTACCAAGGCGTTGCGCTACCGACTGTGCCACATCAGCAAACAACATCGCCCGATTATTATATCACAAATATCAGGCGATGTCAATAAATCATTTAGTTTTTATTCATTCCACAGCACTTCTTATATTTCTTTCCGCTACCGCAAGGACAAGGATCGTTATCCCCTACTTTTTTCTTTCTGATAGGAGATGATGAAGATGAGCCATCTGCTGTTGAAGGATCGTTTGAAGCTGTAGGCTTTGCAACCTGCTCTCTTTCGGGGGCAACAACTTCATCGCTTTCAGCGTTTCTCTGAATTCTTAATGTAATAAGAGTTCTTACTGTATCTTCGCGAATGTCATCGATCATAGCATCGAACATATCGAAACCTTCATAACGATATTCGATAACAGGGTCTTTCTGTGCGAACGAACGAAGACCGATTCCGCGCTTGAGTTCTTCCATATTGTCGATATGTGACATCCACTTTGAGTCAACAACACGAAGAAGTACAACTCTTTCAACTTCTCTTGTTGTGTCGTGTCCCCATTCTGCTTCCTTGGCAGAATAGATTCTTTCGGCACGTTTTGTGAGTTCATCAACAAAGTAAGATTTTTCAGTCTTTTCAAATTCTTCGGGTGTGAAGAAGAAATCTTCGGGAACTGTGAGAACATTTAAGAATCTGTCGCGAAGACCGTTGATGTTCCAGTCATCTCTCGGAACTTTATCGAAGATATACTGATCTACTGATGTTACGATATAATCCTTCATCATCTTGAGGATGTATTCGTGGATATCTTCACCGTTGAGAACCATTCCACGTTCCTTATAGATGATTTCACGCTGTGCGTTAAGAACATCGTCATAACGAAGAACATTCTTTCTGATAGCAAAGTTTCTGCCTTCAAGGTTTTTCTGTGATGATTCTATAATTTTTGTGAGCATTCTGCTTTCTATGGGAAGATCCTCATCGATATTCATTCTTTCCATAAGCATATTTACTCTTTCACCACCGAAGAGACGCATAAGGTCATCTTCAAGAGAAAGGAAGAATAAGCTTTCACCGGGGTCTCCCTGACGGCCCGCACGACCTCTTAACTGATTGTCGATACGGCGTGATTCATGGCGTTCTGTACCGAGAATGAAAAGACCGCCCGCTTCTTTAACCTTTATAGCCTTTTCATCAACTTCTTCCTTATACTTTGCGAAAAGATCGCGATACATTTTTCTTGCTTCAAGAATTTCAGCATTATCTGTTTCGGCATAGCCTATTGCTTCTGTTATGATATATTCAGGGATACCATTTTTACGCATCTGTGCTGTTGCAAGGTATTCAGCGTTACCGCCGAGCATAATGTCTGTTCCTCGACCAGCCATATTAGTAGCGATTGTTACTGCACCATACTTACCAGCCTGAGCAACGATTTCAGCTTCCTTTGCGTGTTGCTTTGCGTTGAGGACTTCATGCTTGATTCCTGCCTTTGAAAGCATCTTGCTGAGGATTTCTGATTTTTCGATTGAGATTGTTCCGACAAGAACAGGCTGTCCCTTAGCGTGACATTCCTTTATCTGTTCTATTGTTGCGCGGAATTTAGCCATTTCTGTCTTATAAACAATGTCAGAATGGTCTTTTCTGATAACAGGCTTATTTGTAGGAATTTCAACAACGTCAAGACGGTAGATTTCCTTGAATTCAGCTTCTTCTGTCATCGCTGTACCTGTCATACCTGAAAGTTTCTTATAAAGTCTGAAATAGTTCTGGAATGTTACTGTTGCGAGAGTTTTACTTTCTCTTGCAACCTTAACACCTTCCTTGGCTTCGATAGCCTGATGAAGACCATCGTTGTATCTTCTGCCGTGCATAAGACGACCTGTGAATTCATCAACTATGATAACTTCGCCGTTCTGAACAACATAGTCAATATCCTTCTGCATAATACCTATCGCCTTGAGAGCCTGGTTGATATGGTGAAGAAGTGTCATATTTGAGGCATCCATAAGATTTTCGATATTGAACATCTTTTCTGCTTTCTTCACACCGCGGCGGGTAATTGTTGCTGTTTTACCCTTTTCGTCGATGATATAGTCGCAGTCATCGTTGATAGATTCCTGGTCTTCCTTTGTATCCATTTCAACGATTTTCTTTCCTTCGAGCATCTTTGCGAATTTGTCGGCTACTGTATAGAGTTGTGTTGACTTTTCGCCTGCACCTGAAATGATGAGAGGAGTTCTCGCTTCGTCGATAAGGATTGAGTCAACTTCGTCGACAATAACGAAATTGTGTTCGCGCTGAACTTTCTTTTCCTTATGAGTAACCATGTTATCACGGAGATAATCGAAACCAAATTCGTTATTTGTTCCGTAAGTAATGTCACAAGCATAGGCCGCACGACGTTCATCATCGTTGAGTTCGTGTGTGATACAACCGATTGTAAGGCCTAAGAATCTATAAACCTTACCCATTTCTTCAGACTGATATTTAGCAAGGTAGTCATTTACTGTTACAACGTGGGCACCCTTGCCATCAAGTGCGTTAAGATATGCTGCGAGACAAGCAACAAGAGTTTTTCCTTCACCTGTTTTCATTTCGGCAATTCTTCCCTGATGAAGAACGATAGCACCTACTACCTGAACGGGATAGGGCTTTTTGCCGAGAACACGCCAAGCTGCTTCACGGCAGGTTGCAAGTGCTTCGGGCATTATATCATCGGTAGATTCACCGAAAGAAAGTCTGTCCTTCAATTTGTTTGTCATATCTTTGAGTTCGGCATCCGACATCTTTGAATATTCTTCTTCGAGGTCGAGAACCTTCTGCTTAATCGGTTCGATACGCTTAAGTTCCTTTGCGCTGTAAGAACCGAAAATTTTATCTAACATTGCCATTTTTTCTCACTCCGCCTTATTTATTTTGATATAAAAACAATCAACTGTTATTTTAACACATAATGGTGTCAAAGTCAATAATTTTCTGTCAACAAATCTGTTAAATCTGCCAATTTATTTCTTCTATACCGTTTGATTTTAAAAACTCGTTTGCTTTTGAAAAATGACGGCATCCGAAAAAGCCGTTATATGCCGAAAGAGGACTCGGATGTGCTGCCTCTAATATCTTATGATTCGAATTTGTTATGAGCGTTTTCTTGTTTCTTGCATTTCTTCCCCATAGAATAAAAACCATAGGCTTTTCGCGGTTATTGAGATGAGAAATCACAGTATCGGTGAAAATTTCCCAGCCTTTACCCTGATGAGAATTGGCTTGTCCTTCTCTTACTGTAAGAACAGCATTGAGAAGAAGAACGCCATCCTCTGCCCATTTTGTCAGAGTTCCGTTTTCGGGTTCTTTAAAGCCTATATCATCGTGAAGTTCCTTGAAAATATTTTTCAGCGATGGGGGTTTTTCTATTCCCTCTCTTACAGAAAAACAAAGTCCGTGTGCCTGGCCTTCTCCGTGATATGGGTCCTGACCTATGATAACCGCTTTGACCTTATTGTAGGGTGTATATTTAAGCGCATTGAAGATGTCATACATATCAGGAAAAATTTTTCTCGTAAAATATTCCTGCTTTAAAAATTCGCGAAGTTTAAGGTAATATTCCTTTTCGAATTCTCCTTTGAGAATTTCATCCCAGTCGTTGCCTATATTAACCATAACCGAAACCCCTTCCGACAATACAAAATACATAAACATTATATCATAAATCAACGCAATAATCAAACTAAGAAACAGTATAGAATTATAACTGTGTCAAAACTGTCGTAATCTTCGTTTTTTTTGACAAAAAACTTGATATATATGTAAAAACGTGGTACAATTATCTGATAGATGAAGCCTACATTGAATTGGAGGGATTTGTTTTGTATCCTTTTTTAGTATGTTTTCAGCTTATATTGGTTATTGCAGCCGTTGTTACCCTTGTAGAAATCATATCTTCAAATCCGTTGCTTGAAGGGAAATATCTCTTTATTGCTCTTTGCGGGGCGATAGTTCATTCGACAGGGTATCTTATAGAAATAACATCAAAAGATCTGAGTTCTGCGATGGTTTCTGTAAAGTTTCAGTATTTAGGGCTTTGTTTTGGATTGTTTATGCTTCTGATGTATTCTTTCAAGGCTTGCAGAACAAAACTTCCCGAAATTGTAAAAGGCATTTTTCTTCTGGTAAATACAATTACTTGTCTGCTTGTTTTCACAACGGATGTTATAGACCATCAGCTTTATTATAAATCTTTTTCTTTTGAAACCGAAGGATTGTATCCTCATCTTGTTCTTGTAAAAGGACCTTATTATTACATACATACAATCACTGCACTAATAATGATAGTCGTTCTTGTTATTATGGGAGTTTTACGATTTTCTGCAGCAGCAAAAGCAAATATACAGGATACAAAATTCGTAGCTGCGATAATCGGAGTAGGTTCTTTATCTGTAATCGTTGTTGTACTCTACAATACAGGTGCGCTTCAGTATTACGATCCTTCTTCGCTTCTTTTCGTTCTTATGTGTATCTTCATAAGATTCAATATCTATGACATAGGCGAAAGTGCTATGCAGATTGTAACCGAATCCATAAACCAGAGCATCATTGTTGTCGACAAAAACTATATGTATATCGACTGCAACCCTGAAGCGAAAAAGGTTTTCCCTGAACTTGAAGAAGGCAATTTTGAAAGAAAGAGAATAGGCTCATACCTTACCGTTCTCGAAGACATATTCGTTACACAAAGCAATCACGAATTCAAGATAAGAGATAGATTTTACCGTGCAGATGTATTCCCTGTAACCTCTAAAAACTCTGATAAAATATCAGGTTATGCCGCTTGTATAACCGACTGCACACAGAGTCATTTCAATATGAGAGATATTATTGAAATGAAAAACAAGGCAGACAACGCAAACAGAGCAAAAAGTGAATTCCTTGCAAATGTTTCGCACGAAATAAGAACTCCTATGAACTCAATTCTCGGTATGGCCGAACTTGCACTCAAGGAAGATATGAGTGACAGCGTAAGAGAAAAGGTCGGCGATATAAAGGTTGCAGGAGATACACTTTTAACGCTTATAAACGACATTCTCGACTTTTCAAAAATCGAAGCAAACAAAGTCAGCATAGAAAATGTCCATTATCATATCCCTTCGCTTATTATGGATGTTACAAACATAATCGGAGTAAGGCTTTCAGAAAAGAAAATCTCATTTGAGGTTGATGTCGAACCTTCTATCCCGAATATTCTTTCGGGTGACGAAAAGAAGATAAAGCAGATTCTTATAAACCTTCTCGGAAATGCTGTAAAATACACCAAAGAAGGTTCTGTTGCCTTTATTCTCAAATGGGAGCAGAAAGGCAATATGGCAATTCTCAAGGGCGAAGTAAGAGATACGGGAGTCGGTATCAGAGAAAGCGAAATCGGAAACCTTTTCCAGAGCTTTCAGAGAATTGATTCAAGAAAGAACCGTTCTATCGAAGGTGCGGGGCTTGGTCTTACCATAACAAAGAAATACCTTGAACTCATGAGCGGAACTATCGAAGTAGAGAGTATTTACGGGAAAGGCTCGTCTTTCTTCTTTACAATTCCCCAGCTTATAATCGACAATACGCCTTGTGAATTTGACCTTAACAAGAGAAGAAATGTTCAGAAAACATTTGTCAACTCATTCTTTGCGCCCGACGCCAAAATCCTTGTTGTCGACGACAACCAGACAAACCTAAAGATTGCATCGGGATTCCTTAAAACATATAAAATCGAGCCTGATACAGCGCTCAGCGGAAAAGAATGTCTTGAAATGGTTGAAAAGAAGGAATATGACATTATTTTCCTTGACTATATGATGCCTGTTCTTGACGGTATCGACACATTACAGCTTATTAGAGCAAAATCGGAAAGCGAAAACGACTATTTCGCGAATGTTCCCGTTGTTGCGCTTACTGCGGATTCGGTAAACGGTGCGGAAAAGAAATTCATGTCAGTAGGTTTCCAGGGGTATATCTCAAAACCCATTGATGCCGAAAAACTCGAAGATACACTTGCTATATTCATTCCACCCGAACTTGTTGTTATAAACGATTCTATGGATGAACAGCCGACAGAAATAACAAATAATCTTTGCCTTTCTATAAATGGTGTCGACATAAATGAAGGTATATACAACAGCGGTGGAAATCCTGACGATTATGTTGAAATACTCAAAATCTTCCTTGAATTCGGCAGTGATAAGATGTCAAAGATAAAGAAACATTATGATGATAAGAATATCTTTGATTATACAACGGAGGTTCATTCTCTCAAGAGTTCTTCAGCAAATATAGGTGCGGCTGAAATATCCGCGCTCGCTAAAGAACTCGAATTTGCAGGTAAGGATAAAAACATCGAACTTATAGAAGAAAAAACAGATAAGTTACTTTCGATGTATTCCGAACTGCTTGAAAACATAGCGGTTGCAATAAAAGAATATGACAATCGCTGATTTAACGGAGGTCTTTTAAAATGATTCTTGTTATTGATGATTCTGCAGCAAACTCGGTTGTTCTGAAATTCGGTCTTGGCGAAAGATACAACCTCAAATTTGCAAACTCCCCTAATTTCGCTGCGGATATTCTCACAAGAGAACAGATAGGTGCTATTATTGTAAACGCCGATATGGAGTCTTCATCGGGGATTTATATTTTAAGAAGAATAAAAAATCTTCAGTCGGTTTCAAAGATACATACAATAGTAATTGCCGCGAATTTAGGTCTTGCAAGAGATGAATGTTTCAATATTCCTGAAGTTTCTTTTATGAATCTTTATTCAAGCAAAGAAGATGTGCTTATGGAACTTTCGAAATATCACCTTCCCGAAAAAACTCCTGAAGACGCACCCGAAGACGAAAACAAGAAATGTATTCTTGTTGTTGACGATGACGAAATTGCGCTTCGTACTCTTCTTTTCCAGTTAGGACATGACTATACTGTAATAACCGCATCATCGGGGCAGGAAGCGTTTGAAAAAATGGCTTCAAGAAGGCCTGATGCTATTCTTCTTGATGTTCGTATGCCGGGAATGGACGGAATAACATTCTTCAAAAAGATGAAAGCTATCGCTGAATACAGAGAAATTCCGACAATTTTCCAGACGGGTGTTGCTGATGTTGAAACTGTATGCGAATGTATAAGCATAGGTTCTGACGGATATGTAATAAAACCTGTTCAGAAAAATATGATTATTGAAAAAATAGAAGAAGTTCTTGGAAAAGAGCTTTCTAAAAAGCATATTCTCATAATAGAACCCGACAATGAAATATGTAAAATTCTTAAAAATCACCTTGAGGAAGATTTTAAGATAAGCATCGAAAGTTCAATTTCGTTTGCGCTTTACTTCCTCGGAAAACAAGCGCCCGACCTTATTCTTCTTGATGACGAAAATCCCTGTTCCGCTTATTACAAGATAAGAGCGAAAAGCATAAATTCGCCTATCATTCTTCTTTCAAGAATGTGCAACAAGAGAACTATTCTTGAAAAATGTATATCACTCGGTGCATCAGGGCTTATAAACAACCCTTATAACAAGAACGAAATTATGGAAAACATAAAATTCGCACTTGATATTCCGTAAAGAAAAGTCCCCCGTTTTTAAGGGGGACTTATTTTTGTCATTATTCCGACATAAGCCATGGCAGAATATTCTGTTTCACCCGAAAGTTTTATGAGAGGAATTTCAAACGGCTCATATTTCTTTCCGTTTAAAGAAAAAATTTCTCTCTGGACAGAAACTACTATTTCATCATCAGAGTTACTGCTATACCCTATGGTATCTTTTGCGCCACCGCAGGTTATTACATTTACCTTTTCTGACGAAAGTATTTTCAGCGCTTCCTTGTCATCCGAAGAAACGATGACATCTGAATTTTCAGGGATTTTTTCTATTACAGAATTATCTCCCGAAATACAGACAACTATATTTTTGTCGGAAAGTCTTTTTAAAGATGAAGAAATATCATCATCAGAAGAAAACAGACATACAACCATAAAAACCGCCCTGCAATTTACTTTTTCAAGTAATATATGCAAAGCGGTTTTAATTATTCTTCACTATAAATTTTCATTATTTCAATGGCGGTTTTTATTCCGTCAACAGAGGCACTCATAATACCTCCCGCATAGCCTGCACCCTCACCTGTAGGGTAAAGATTAGAGAAAGAAACTGATTTTCTTTCTTCGTTACGTAGTATTCTTACAGGTGATGAAGTTCTTGTTTCGGGCGCTGTGAGAAGCGCGTTTCTATCTTTGAAACACTGCATTTTATTCCCGAATTTCATAAGTCCCTTTCGCATCATATCGGTTATAAACGACGGAAAAAGTTTATCGAAATCGGCTTTTTCAATTCCTATCGCGTAACTCGGATTTACCGAAAGATTATCTATCCCAACTTTTTTATCAAGGAAATTTCCGACAGAAACAGCAGGAGCACGATAATTCTTTCCGCCGAGGATAAATGCTGTTTTTTCGATATTTCTCGCAAAGTCAACACCATCTAAAGCGTTCTTTCCGAAATCATCGGGTGAAACAGAAACAACGACCGCTGCATTTGAGTTTTCGGCATTTCTTGAAAATTCACTCATTCCGTTTGTTACAACGGTTTCTTCTTCGCTTGACGACGGAACAACATACCCTCCGGGACACATACAGAATGTATAAACTCCCCTTTCGCCCTCGCGGTAAGAAAGTTTGTATTCTCCTTCGGGAAGTAATGGGTTGTCGTAATTTTTTCCGTAAAGACTTTTGTTGACTTCTACTCGTTTATGCTCTATTCTTGCACCCACAGAAAAAGGTTTGGGTTCTATAAAAACGCCTTTTTTAAGTAGTGTTTCAAAAGTATCCCTTGCACTATGACCTATCGCAAGAATTACTGCGGAGCATTTTATTTCATCATCTTTTGTTACAACAGATTTTATTCTGTCGTTTTCTATAATAAAATCTTCTGCCTTTGTATTGAAACGGATTTCTCCGCCAAGTTCTGTTATGTGGTTTCTGATATTTTTAACTACCGTACGGAGTTTGTCCGTTCCGATATGAGGATTTGATTTTGTAAGGATTTCCTTCGGTGCACCGAATTCTGCAAATCTTTTTAATGCATAGGAACAGAGTCCATCGCCTATACGGGTTGTGAGCTTTCCGTCTGAAAATGTTCCGGCTCCGCCTTCGCCGAACTGAACATTGGAAGATGTATCAAGAACAGCGTTTTTAAAGAAATTTTCTACCGCCTCTACTCTTTCGTCGACCGATGCGCCTCTTTCAAGAACTATCGGACGATAGCCGTTTTCAGAGAGTATAAGAGATGCCATCATACCCGCAGGACCGAAACCTACAACTATTATTCTTCCGTCCTGACGAAGTTTTCCCTTAACGATAACAGGCTCTTTCTCTTCGTAATATTTAACACCGTTTTTCTCTGAAATTTTCTGTTCAAGTTTTTCAGAAGAAAGCGTTAAACACACGCTTGAAACGAGTTTTATATCATCGTTATGTCTTGCATCAAGAGAGGTTTTGTTTATTGCGGAAGATACCACATCCGATGTTTTTAAACCTGCTTTTTTTATAGATTGAGAGATGATTTCTTCTTTTTTAGATGAGAGCGGAGTTTTTATCTCCGAAACTATTATAGGCATATGAATATCCTTTCATAAGTAAAAATCTGAGGGACTATATAAGCCCCTCAGTAAATTTTATTTTTCTTTTGCCTGGAATGCTACTACCTGACTTCCTGTTGCCCACACAACATCATCGCCGGGAACATAGACCTTGATAGGTGCTCTGATATAGACATTACTTGTGATACTGCTTGAAACAGAACTCAAATCAAGCTGAACAACTATATCGTCAACTGTAAGTCTTTCGAGAACATCAGCCTCGCCGACAAATGTTATATCCCATCCTGTTGTTGCAGGAATAATATCGTAATCGGCAGGTTTATTTATGATAACAATATCATTTCGGCTTACCGTTATCATTCTTGTTGTAAGATTTTCAAGCGGGAATTCGAGTGTTACTTCGCTTACCTGAGAAAGATTTTCCATTTCAGATTCCTCAGTAAATTCCAAAGGAACTGTTACTGTGTAACCGGGAGTTACTTTTCGAAGGTCGATTGTGCAAAGATAAATTTCGCCCAGATTCTCGATTTTCTCGGGAGGAGCAGCAACTTCTATTTCTTCAACGCTCTGTGTATATTCAATATCCTCAAGTGAGATATTTTCGGGAACGTTTATGAAACTTACAACGAGAGGCAATGTTCTTCTCATTGTTACGGGAACATTTATCGCGAATGAATTTTTACTGAGCGATAAACCTTCGGAAGAAATAACTGTATTGTTATGATAGAGAACAAGATTATTACCTTCTGAAATTTCCTGAGATTCGGTAAGTTGCATTTCAGAAAGATTCTGAATTTTACATTTTGTAATGTAATTCACTCTTTCTTCGGGGCCTGTTATTGTTATTGACGGAGTTGTTACTTCGGCATTGCCTTTAAGATAACCATCCGCCGCAACAATGTTGGGAATATCTGCTGTTAAATCAAAACTCTTTGAAATAATTTTATCAAAGCTTACTTTTATTTTATCGGGAACAACTGTATATTCAAAATCGGCATCTTTATCCTTACATTCGATATTCAGTTTCAGTTCATATTCACCTGCATCGTTTACTTCTGTTATTTCGGGTTTTGCTACGAAATCAGATGATGAAAGGCCGCCTATCGATGCACGCTGTCCCTTGATAGTTGCTTTTACCGTCTGTTCAGACATATCGATTACACTAAGGCGGTTTCTTTCAGCAACCGTTCCTTCTAAATCAACTTCTACTGCAATATTACGGTAGGTTACAGTTGTTGTCGGATAGGCTGAAACAGATATTATAAACCATGCGCCGAGTGCTATTAAAAGTGAAATGATTCTCATTCCGAAATCTTTTCGCATATTAACAGCAAGTTTTTTGAAAAATTCTTTTATTTTCATTCTTTATTACCTCTTGCCAGACGCTTTTTCTCTCTTTCAGTATACGCAGGTTTTTCGGTTATGAGTTTTGAGCGGAGATGCTTTCGAAGACTGTCTCTTGTAAAACCTCTCGAAAGTTCGCCGTTTTCAGCAACCGATATAGTTCCTGTTTCTTCGGAAACAACTATTACGATAGCATCTGAAACTTCGCTCATTCCGATTGCCGCTCTGTGTCTTGAGCCGAGTTTTTTGTTTATAAGTTCTTCTTTCTGCGGTGCGGGAAGAAAACAAGCGGCAGCGATTACTTCGCCATCTCTTAAAATAGCAGCACCGTCATGAAGAGGAGTTTTGGGATAGAAGATGTTTCCGAAAAGTTCTTTTGAAGGAATGGCGTTAAGCCTTGTTCCTGTGTCGATATGTTCGCCGAGACGGATCTGTCTTTCAATAACTATGAGAGCACCAGTTGTTGTCGCTGAAAGTTCATCACATGAATCAGAGATAGCATCTATCGCTGTTTCCCATCTTGCGTTCATACCATCGGGTTCATTACCTGTTATAAAACCTATGCGCTTGAATTCTGTTCTACCCATTTTTTCAAGTGCACGACGGATTTCGGGCTGGAAAAGAATGATAATTGCAAGGATACCTATGCTGAATACACTCTTTAAGATAAATTCGATAGCGCGAAGTCCTATTGCCCACGAGATAAAGTAAACAACAAGAAGAATACCAACGGCTTTGAGTAACTGGTTTGCCTTTGTTTCTCTTACAAGTTTCCATGCCTCGAATATAAGGACGGCAAGGAGAAGAATATCTATTACATCCATAATCCTTATGGAACGGATTACGGATAAAACTTCTTCGATAAAGTTATAAATCGCTTCCATATAAACTTCCTTTCAACAGAGGTTTATGTAACGGGCGAATTATTCACCCGTTTTATTAAGATAAACACTATTTTAATTGTAACAATTTTTGCCGATAAATTCAAGGCTTTTTCAATATTTTTTTCAAAGAATAAATCAGTTCATCAACCTGGTTATGATTATTGAAAACAGAGGGTGCAAAACGGATAGTTCCGTTCGGGGCTGTTCCTAAAGCGGTATGCGCCATCCCCGAACAATGAAGTCCTCCTCTTAAATATATACCGTCATTACTGAGTAATGATGCAAGTTCGTTAGGGGTAAATCCTTCTGCGTTAAAAGAAACTATCGGAGCGTAGTTTCCTCCGTTTTCGCGGTATATCCTTATTCCCTCGGTATGCGAAATTCCGTTTATAAAACGGTCACATAGCATTTCTTCGTGTTTTCTTATATTTTCTGTTCCTTTTGAAGAAATAAAATCGATACCCTTTCCGAGTGCGTGTATTCCTACTACATTTACTGTTCCCGATTCCAATGAATCAGGCATAAATGAAGGCTGTTCAAACACCATGGAAAGCGAGCCTGTTCCACCCTCAATAAGAGGGATTAGTCTGTATTTTCCATCGGATATTAAAAGCCCTGTTCCTGATGGGCCGTAAAGTCCCTTATGACCGGGGGCACAAATGAAATTTATTCCGTTTCCTACTTTCAGAGGAATAACACCTGCCGCTTGTGCGGCATCGACGATAAAGCAGATATTCCTTCTTCTACAGAGTTCTGCTATCTTTTCAATCGGAGGAATCTGTCCCGTTACATTACTTGCCGCTGTGCAGACTATAAGTCTTGTATCAGGGCGGATAGCATTATTAAACGAATTTACGGTCATATTATCATCGGGATAGATATGGGCAACAGAATAATTAACGCCTTTTTTCGAAAGTGAGAACACAGGTCTTACAACCGAATTATGCTCGTAATCAGAGATGACTATATGTCCGCCATATCTGTTCATTATTCCTTTTATCGCAAAATTCAGAGCCTCTGTGCAGTTAAGTGTAAAAACAACATTTTCAGGTTCAGCACCGAAAAAAGATGCTACTTTTTTTCTTGAAATATAAACTGCTTCGGCGGTATCAACAGAAAGACGATGTCCGCTTCTTCCGGGGTTTCCGCCATATCTTTCCATCGCCTCTGAAACTGCCGCATTGACTGTTTCAGGCTTAGGAAATGTCGTTGCGGCATTATCAAAGTTAATCATTCTGAGTTCCCCGTATTTATAATACTTCCGGGAGTTATTCCTGCAGATTCAAGAAGAGAAACTGCATATTCGATATTTCCTTTAAGTCTTACGCTGTATCCACATCCCGATGCGTAGTTTTTCGGCGTTTTTTCGACAGCGCAGGCATATCCGTTTGATTTTAATATATCACAAGCCTTGTTAGCAAGAGTTATCGACGCTATTGTTATAAGATAGGTTGCCAAAGCATATCACCTCTTTGTATATCAGGGATAATACAGTATATGCAAAGGCGTGGATTTTGTCATTTTTTAGGACCAGTCAGAAAATAGCTCTCCGAAAGCATAGCCATAACCTCTTTTTCAGAGACATCGCCCGGGATTTTAACGGTATTCCAATGAACTTTATTCATATGATAGCCGGGAATGACCGACACATAAACCTCTCTCCACAAATCAGACTGCATAGGGTCACCCTTAAAATTTATCCAGATTTCGCCTTCTCTTTCAAAAAACAGGGCAAAAATCTTCTTGTTCTTTCTGTGTCTTACAACAACTGTTTCATCGTCGAAAGGACAGTCCTCATAGGCATCTGTAAATGTAAGACAGAAATCTATCCATTTTCTTTTGAGTTCTTTTGTATTCATTTTATCTTTCCTCTTTGATTTTAATTGACTGAAACATACTAATATGGTAAAATATATCTGTATATAAATATAACAAAATCTGAACGGAGTGGCAATATGGAAAACAAAATAAATCTTCTAGTTGAAAACATTGAAAAAGTTATTGTCGGAAAAAGAAGTGTTATCGTTGAGGTAATAGCAGCGATGCTTTCGGGCGGACATGTTCTCATTGAGGATGTTCCCGGTGTCGGCAAGACAAAACTCGTCGCGGCACTCGCTAAATCTGTTGACGGAAAATTCAACCGTATTCAGTTAACACCTGACATTATGCCTTCAGACATAATCGGATTTTCTATGCTCAATTCCGAAACACATGTATTTGAATACAGAGAAGGTGCTGCTATGTGTAACTTCCTTCTCGCTGACGAAATAAACCGTGCTTCCCCTAAGGCGCAGTCAAGCCTTCTTGAAGTTATGGAAGAATTCCAGATAAGCCTTGACGGAAAGACACATAAACTCCCCTCTCCTTTTATGACACTTGCTACTCAGAACCCCGTTGAAACATACGGAACATATCACTTACCCGAAGCACAGATGGACCGCTTTATCATGCGTGTTTCTATGGGATACCCTACGAATGCGGAAGAAATTGAAATTCTCGGAAGAATGGAATTTGAAAACCCCATAGACAAGATTTCTGCTGTTGTTTCTCTTGAAGAAATAACAGAATATCAGAAGAAGGTTACCGAGGTAAAGACATCTCCTCAGATAAAGACATACATTATGTCAATCGTTGAAGCAACAAGAAGATCAGATGACATAAAACTCGGTGTTTCGCCGAGAGGAAGCCTCTCGCTTCACAAAGCTGCAAAGGCTTATGCGTTTATCAACGGCAGAGATTATGTTATTCCCGATGATGTAAAGAAAATGGCAATTCCTGTTCTCTCACACAGAATTATGCTTTCACAGAAGGGCAAGGCTGCATATTCAACACAGCAGAATGTTATTGCCTCGATTTTAGGAACTGTTCCTGTTCCGGTTACGGAGAATGTATGAGAAATAAAAAAGCAGTAATAGAATATGTTGTCTGCCTTTTACTCGCCGTCGCTTATCTTATTTTCCTTGACGGCAAGGCAGGAATGTTTATTCTTATAGCACTTATAACTGCCCCGATAATTTCTGTTCTTATAACACTTTATGCGAAATCAAAACTTGAATTTTCTTTTGATACAGAAAAAGGTATTTTAGGAAAAGGTGCAAAAACAAACGGAGTAGCATCCTTTTCTTCAGGTGCTTTTCTTCCTACACCTTTTATAACTGTCGAACTTTTTGCGGATGAACATTTTTACTGCAATCAAAAGAATTTCAGACTCGCTTTAAAGCCAAAGACAGAAAGAAAATTATCGACAGAACTTACAGGTCTTATATGCGGAAAAGGACGGACAGGAATTTTCTCTATAAATATTTCGGACTATTTAGGGCTTATTACCTTTGATGTTTACACAGAAAGAGGGCTTATGGAATACTCAAAGAGTATAGGAATCATCCCTGATATTCCCGATACATCGCTCAAAAATGAGCTTATAAAAAGTGCTTGTGCGGTCATATCATCGGAAGACGCCGAAGAAGCAGAAGATACAGTTCATACATTCGGCGGAAATCCGGGATTTGAGCATCGTGAATACGAACCGGGTGACCCGATAAAGAGAATAAACTGGAAACTTTCTTCGAAATATGACAAACTTATGGTAAGACTTGATGAAGGAACTGCTGAAGCAAAACAGTATGCTGTTCTTGATTTCATGCCTGATACAGATCCCGACAAGGTTACATCTCTCTACAACGAAGAAAGAATAACCGAGGGTCTTCTCGCTTTCGCCGCGGTTATATCAAAACTCGGCAAGGAACTTATCCTTTTCATCCCATTTAAAGATGGTTGGCAGCAGAGAAGTATAAAAACTATGGATGATGTTTATGAATTACAGTTTTTATTCTCTGATTTTGAATACAAGGATATGTCGCTTTCAAGACTTCCTGATGATGTTATCAACGGAGAATCAAAAGTCGGCGTTATAACACTTTTCTCAAACTCGCCAGATGCAAAACTTCTTTCGGTAAGCGATACGCTTATCTCAAAAGGCTCTGTTGTTTTTACAGCAATTTCTGTTCCTACAACTATGGATATACCTGATTTATGGATAATAGGCGATGATTACACTTTCACAAAATACATTTAAGGTGGATATATGAAAGATTACGCTAAAAAAGCGGCGTTTCCGATAATTTTATCAACGCTGCTTGTTTCAATGACAATGAACATATATAACGATACAGAAATAATACCGATTACTGTTCTTGCCTTCTTGTTTCTGACTGTTCTTTTCTTTCTTTTTAAACTGCTCAGTAAAAGAAAGATTTTAGGCGGTCTTGTTTATACAGCAATTCTTTTCGGTGTGCTTTTCTTTATAATGAGTTTTATGTTCTCAAACTGGCATACGGCACCGATGCCGTTTTCAAGCTGGTTTTATGCCGCGCAGGATGAATCCACGAAATTTATGCCCTTCTCGATAATTCTGTTTGTCGGAATGTGTTATTTCCTTGCATCTGTTCTTTTTTACTACACACAGATTATTTACAGAAGTGCTGCTGTTCTTTTATGTTCACTCATTCCTTTTGCTATATATGCAAAGCGATATGAAACTCCGAAAACGATATATATCGCGGCTGTTCTGATTGTTTTTCTCGCACTTATGGTGCATCAGAGACAGCTTTATCATAAAGAACACACCGTTTTAACAGACGGCTCATACTGGATTTCAGTTTCTTTATTCGTTGGCGTTGTAATAGGACTTGCAATAATCATTCCGAAACCTGAGGTTACCCCTTTAAGAAATGCATTTGATGAAATGATAGAAGCTATGGAAGGAGTTTCCGTTGACGCCGACAAGGTTGTCGGAAAACTTCAGACAGAAACCGACGGAAGCGAATTCAACGAAGCACCGACAGGAAAGATGTATTATTATATTCTCTCGGATGATGCCCCGTTATATCTTAAATCGCAGACCTATGATGAATATTCGGGAAAACGAAAATGGAGAGTCAGCAAAGAATATTACTCGAAAGGATATTCAGATTGGGGAAAACGCACTTTATTTACCGACTATAAAGATATTGTTGATGTTATAAAAGAATATCAGGAATTAAGCGGAATTTCAGATGGATATTACACTCCTGATGTAGATCATCCTCCTGCTACGGTAGCAGAAATTTATGCCGCAGAGTTCCCTGCACAATATGCTTTGACAACAAACGGAATACACGATATAACAGAAATCGACGGCAGTAGCAGAGTAACATACAGAAACGCTCACGGAGATGTTTTCTGGGAAGTTTCATATATGCCTTCCAACGATAAATACAGAATCCATTATTCATCTGAAAACTGGGATATGAAAAACGGTGCAATAAAATTTGCAACGCAGTTTGACAAAGAATCTTTCAGAGAAATTTTAACCGAAATAGAAAAATGTGATGATGAAGAAATATTCGATGAAGCAGCTGAATTATATCTTGCAAAATATTTCATAGAGGAACTTGATGATGCAGAAAACTATCTCGATGATACAAAGGGAGAGATTTCTGACGAAATACAGGCTCTTGCCGATGAAATAACGAAAGATTGCAATTCAGACTATGAAAAAGCTACCGCTATAAAAAACTATTTCCTTTTCGGAGATTATCGTTATCAGATAGGTTTCAAAGCCTCAGGGAATGATATTGAAACATTTATCTTTGAGGATAAAACAGGTATATGCGTTGACTACGCAACGGCAACCGTTCTTCTTGCAAGGGCGGCTGACCTTCCCGCAAGATACACAACGGGATTTTTAATGACAGAACCGATGACTGACGGATACTATGCCGTGAGAGATAAGCACGGACACGCCTGGGCGGAAATTTATATTTCAGGTTATGGATGGATGACATTCGACTCTACTCCTGCATCAGACGAAGCTGATGATATAATCGGCGGTAACGAACAGAATATCGATCCTGCTGAAACTATGTGGGTTGTTTTCGTTCTTTCGGGTATCGGTGTTTTGCTTGCTATTCTGATTATCGTATTTCTCCCTGCAATAAGAGAAGGAATTTTCAGAATTATCTTCTCGCTTTCAAAGGGCGAAAAAAAGATAGTTAAACTTTACAAGAGAACATCAAAACTTTTAGGAAAGAAATCGGGTGAAAATACCGAAGCTTATTCTACTGTTGAACTCGCTGTTCTTGCAAAAGAAAAATTCGGATATGACATTTCTCCCGTTACAAAACTGACAGAAAAGGTTTGTTACGGAAAAATTCCCGCAGAAAAGAATGAAACCGAAAAGAGTTTTGAATGTTATAAAGAACTTTTGAAGGTAATTAAAAAGAAGAAGTAAAATAAAAATACCGAAGCTTAAAGCTTCGGTATTTTTATTTATATTATAATTCCGTCGAAATGGTCAATTTCGTGTTGAATAATCTCCGCTTTGAAATACCTATCATATTCGCCGCCATTCCGACGCAGTGCTCCGCATTTGCGACGAGAGTATCCGCGAGGTCATCGGCAACGGGAATGTCGTCATTTGTGGCGGGGACGGATTTTATTTTCAGAAATTCTTCGTCACGGATTATTTTTTTACCATAAAATCATCTTTCAGAAAATAAATCATACCGCACATTTTTAGTGCGGTATGATTTGAGGAAGTTAGTTACCAATATAAACAGTGTCATAATAAGTGGTTTCTGTGAATGTCAACGTACTTTCTCCGGTACCATTGATATCTGTGTAAATTTTTGAATAATTCTTACCCAAAGCACTTGAAACCGTAGCAGCATTCAAGGTGGGTGCAGAGTAGCTACTCGAGAAGTTCATAGTGTATGTACCGAGGTCATTGCCACTACTTAAATCCTTGACTGTTACATCATAAGTATAGTTGAAGCGGACATAAATGCTGGCATCGGGATAAATAAGGTCTTCCTCTACCGAGAAGTCATCCGAGCTGTATGTTCCGTCTTCGCTGCCTGCCGCAGATGCCACTCCCGTAACCGTCGCCCAACTGTAATAAGCATCTTTGTTGCTGTTGTCCCAGTAGGATTTAAGGTCGCTCATAGAGTAAACCGTGTCATACGGAACATTGTACAAAGTAACAAAATTGCCGGGTGTGGTATTGATGTATTCTTCTATATACAACTGGCTGGCAGTTTTTACACTGTATGATACATTAGGTTTTGCAGTAAGATGTCCCTTTGTGCCGTTGTCGCTTTCCCATTCGCTTATGGTGATTTCGTTTCCGTTATAGTCATAGTAAGTCCAACCAGTGAAAGAAACATTGTATATATTTATATCTTTGCCGTCAGCTTCTGCAAAATCAGAAAGATTCAGATAATCCATATCATAATATGGGTCTTTGTCATTTGTTATCTTTCCGTAGGTGGTAGAGCCCATGACATAATAAGAATAATCCGACTCAGTAGTGTCGTTGAGGTAGTAAGTTATTGTAGCTCTCGGCAGACCGATAAATCTTCTGTGCGAGTCCGAAACGCCTACTGTCGTACCCGTTGCAAGTGTTGTGGAATTTGCAGTTATGCTTGTTGTATAGGTGTATGCGTTTGTGTAATCGGGGGTTCCCGACGCAAGCCCCGTACCTGTAAAGCCGTCTGAAATTTCAACCCAGACAAAGTCGCTTTTCGCTGCAATAAAGCCTGTTGGTGTACCGGGGAGAGTCACCGTCTGTCCTGTGGTGATAGCCTGATGAAGTGCAGGAGTGCTCATGTTGTTGTAATAGAACGCAAGGACTTCGTATTCCGCGACTTCATACTTCGCGATAATATTACAGTTTTCTGTGAAAAGAGCGTTTGCGTCAACAGTAGCCGAAGTTCCGTCTTCATAATACCAACCGACAAATGTGTATCCTGGTTCTGTGGGCGGTGTGGGAACGGTTGAAAGAGTTCCGCCGACTGATATTTCCTGATCCTCACCGAAAGAAACATACTCTCCGGGGCTGTTAGTATATTCCTTTAAAAATTTTATGGTTACATATCCATTTGCATAATACGAAGTATTCTGTGTAAACTGCTGTGTTGTACTTATTGTTACGGGATTTTCTTCTGCGTCAAGCCATCTTCCGCTGATATTTCCGCTGACTTCGGGTGTCGGAACAGAATAACCCATAGAACTGAAGCTACTTCCGCTTATGAATTCAAATTCTTCCTGAATGTCAGCGTTTATGCCATAGAAAGTTATTGTAATAATTTCATATGCTCTGAATGTGTAATTTCCACTGAGCGCCATATTCATATCAAGAACTTTTCCGTCATATGTATACTTTGCATTAGTGCCACCCGTAATAGTGGGTGGAGTTACACCTGCCTGATTGAGCGATTGTCCCCACTTGGTTTTTTCTGTCGCAAGTGTTTCGCCATTCAGACCTATGAATGTAATAACATTATATGAGCCTGTATCCGCAGTTATTATAAGGTCGCTTGTTACTACATAAGAAGATGTGAATTCTTCAGTGCCTATCTTCCATATAACATACTGGGTTTCAGGGTCAAGACCTATAAAAGAAGCTGTAGGAATACTTGACGCAGGAACTGTTTCGCCTTCTTTTACAGTAACTGTTTTTACAACTGAACTGCTATACATAAATTCAACTGTATATTCAACAACCTCTTCTTCGGTAGTTGTTTCTTCGGTTGTTGTAGTCGTGGGGGCAGTTGTAGATGATGGGGCTTTGGTTTCTTCAGGTGTTGTTGTTTCTTCGGGAACAGTTGTCACCTCGGGAGTTGTTTCTCCCGGTATTGTTGTTTCTTCGGGAAGAGTAAGCATCTCAGGAACAGTTGTTTCTTCGGGAAGTGTTGTTTCTTCAGGAACAGTTGTCACCTCAGGAACTGTTGTTTCTTCAGGGATAGTTGTTTCCTCAGGTGTTGTTGTTTCTTCAGGTGTTGTTGTATATCTTGGTTCGCTGTCTAAAGCTTCTCTTATCTTTCTTGCAACAACTTCGTCAAGCACCATAAGTCTTGTATCATCGGAATAGATTGCTATCTGCTTTATATTATCTGAAATAGTTGTATAATCTATTTCTGTAACAGCCTTATCGGGATCGTCAACAACAATGAAATCTCCGTTTATATCTTCTATTACGAAGAATGATGTTCCGTCAACTTCAGCTGAATTTCCGCTTTCTTCGTTGGGAGTTGTTACGATAGTAACACTCTTATCCTCGCTGACAATTACCTTTTTACCTGTTTTCTTGCCTTCGGGAGATAAAAGTTCAACCTCAACCTTACCTTGTAAGGTCTGCTGATTTGTTATGTATCCGCCGTTTTCGTCTTCTTCAACCTTAACTACGAAACTTGTTCCTCTTACAGCCATTGTCGCCTTGGGAGTTGCAACCTCATAGGATGAATTTGATGAAAGTGGTTTTGTTATTTCGTTGAGGATTTCGCCACGCATAAGTTCGATTTTAGTCTTACTGTCTGACGATGTTCCCGTTGCGTTGAGTTTAAGAACAGTTCCGCTGTCAAGAAGAACATATTTATCGTTATCCATCGAGATGCGGAGCGTACTATCCTCTCCTACTGTGAGAATATCACCGTTTTCAAGGTTCATTCCGACATAGGCTGAAAGTTCACCTGTGCCCTCTCTCTGAACTACCGACTCTCCTGTCATTTCAAAAACCTTGATGACACGGTATTCATCATCTTTAGCAACAGCAAGACCTATTATCGTTCCTACTGTTCCCACTACAAGAACCGCTGCTGAAACAGTTATTATTTTCGCTTTCAGGGTCATAGCTGCAAAAAATTCTTTGATAGCCAAGAAAATTCCTCCTTATTTCAATATGCCAAGAGTTTTGAGATATTCTGCTGATTTTCTCTGCGAATCTATATCAGATGTTTCTATGAGAACGCTTTTTGCATTCTTGAAATCTTCTTCAAAATGTTTTTTAAAGTTATTCCAGTCAATCTTTCCATCGCCGACAGCAAGATGAAGATCATCCTTAAGGTCGTTATCATTGATATGAAGATGCTTTATGAACTGCGAAAGTTCTTTTGCAAAATCATCTGCATTATCACCGAAAACATTAGCGTGTGCATAATCAAGGCATACGCCGAAATTGTTTTTATCCGAAAGATTTTCGGAAAGTTTTTTGAGCATTATAGGTGTATCATCAAACATATTTTCGAGATAAATATCGGTATTTTCATATTCATCGCAGATGTCTGAAAAGTATTCTGTATTTTTGTCGAGCCAACCTTTTAAGTAAAAATCCGATTTAAGCATAGGGGTATGGTTTGTGTGAAAAACCACTCCTTTAGCGCCGATTTCGAGTGCTGTTTCGATACTCTCTCTTATTCTGTAATCCGCAACATCGCGGATTTTTTTATCTTCGCTGAAAAGAATTATATCAAAAAAAGCACCGTGCATTGTATTATAATCGGGAAGTTTTACAGATTTATAGGTTGATATTATTTCTTTTTTCTTACCCTTATCATCCATTGTATCAGGAATGAAAAAATCATTATATTCAAAACCGAAACCATACTCTTCTGCAAGTTTCAGACTTTCATCAAGATTATTTATTTTAGGAATTATGAGGAAATTCTGCATATCAGACCTCCTTATCTGACTTTTCTTCTTCATTTATATCTACGAGAGAGTAAACAAATACTCCCTTTGATTTTCCCTTGAGTGGAATTTCGCCTATTTCTTCAACAGTTATTCTGTCCTTTACCTTTTCATAGACATATTCGCTTATAAGTACCTGACCGCGTTTTGCATTTGATTCAAGTCTTGCAGCAGTGTTTACTGTATCCCCTATTGCGGTATAGTCCATTCTGAAATCACAACCGATATTTCCTACAACGGCAGGGCCACAGTTTACTCCGACGCCAAAGCTTACGGATTTTCCGTATTTTTCAAGAAACTGACTTTCTATTGCGTTTCCACCGTCAACTATAGCCTTTGCAGTTTTAACCGCTCTGAAAACATAATCGTCAAGGTCGAAAGGCGCGTTGAAAACTGCCATTGTAGCGTCGCCTATAAACTTATCAAGCGTTCCGCCGTTATCGAAAATCGAGTTTGTTGTGAGATTCAAGTAACTATTCAAAATATCTACAACCTGTTCAGGCTCAAGACTTTCAGACATAGGTGTAAACCCTCTGATGTCAACAAAAAGAACTGCAATATCTCTGTTTTCTCCACCGAGTTTAATATGATAATTTCCTGTTTTTGCGATTTCTTCAACAACCTGAGGAGCTACATATTTTTTAAACGCCGCTGTTATCTTTTTCTTTTCAGCAGACGCTTCAAGGTATCTTCTTATGATATTTATAAGGTAATAGATAAGCGAGAATAAAGGTGCGTATAGAATGGGGAATGATGTTCCGACACTGTTTAAAGCCACTCCTCCTATAACGCTTCCCGCTACGGCTACAACTGTAACTCCCGATGAAACGGCGAGCTTAAATTTTCTTGAAACAAAATAAACCACCGCCGATATAAGTCCGCTTAAAAATGCAGAAAGAACGCGATTTGCAGGGACAGGACATTTTTCATCAAGCAATGCCTGAACTATATTCGCGTGGATTTCAACTCCAAACATCTGGTCTGCGCTGTTAGGAACGGAGAACTGGTCCTGAAGTCCTGTTGCATAAGCACCTACCATAACGATACAATCTGTGAAAATTTTAGGGTCAACCTTTCCTGAAACAACATCACAAAGAGAAATATGTTCGTAGTCATAAGGACGCCCTGCATAGTTTATCCACATTCTGCCGTTTTTATCAAGTTCGGGGGTTTTCATAACATTACCTGTATTCTGACAATAGAGAGAATAGATTTCGTGTGCAAAACTTCCATAAGTTTTGCTTTCAAAATCGGTTGTTACAAACGCTGAACGAACGATGCCGTCTTCATCGGCAGTTGAGTTTACAAAGCCTGTTATTGCATGATCCTCTATAATAGGCTGTTCTATTTCTGATATATTGAAATGATCGATATAAGGCTTTCCGTCCTCGGTTGTCTTATATACACTTGTATAATTTATGTAAGAACCTGCTACAACTTTTCCGCTGTTTTCGCAGGCTTCTTTAAGTGCGTTATCAGAAGCCTCGTCAGTTTCGCCGAAAATCATTACATCGACACCGATAACGGCGGGATAATCGCCCAGAGCGTTTATTACATCCGCATAGACTGTTCTGTCCCATGTATTCAAAGGCCCGAGTTCCTGCAATGTTCTGTCATCTATTGCAACAATTTTTATCTTGTTGTTGATTCCTCTCGGTTGCTGATAGAGTTTATCCCGAAGAAGCGAATCGAACGAATAAAAAATGTCAGAAAATCCGACAAGAAATGTTACGGCAAAAGCAATAACAAAGCCTGAAATATATATCATTGCAGATTTTTTCTTCATCAGAAACGCTCCTTTTGCATTTTACTTACCAAAATATTATAACATATTTTTTTCGGCTTGTCACTATATTTTTTAAAATTTTGTTTACAATTTATTAAAAATGTTAATTTTTTTTAAATTTCTGTTTACAAATTATTGAATACATGATATAATATTTAAAATTAAAATTTTATGTGAGGGATTTGTATGGAAAAACAGTGCTCATCAGATGCTATTCTTGATAATTTTTTTGCTATAACACAAAGTCTTTATAAAGAAATGTCGAAGCCTGACAATGACTCATCAAGCGATCACGCTGAGATTTATCGCCTTCTGACAGACCTTGGCAGAACTCTTGTTGACGCCGACAGAGCAAGTTTCTGGAAATGGGATAAAAGAAATCATACTTTATGGACAACCGCTGCCGTTGGTGAAGGCAGAATAACTATCCCCGAAGGAACAGGCCTTGTGGGCAAGGCACTTATGGAAAAACGCGCTATTATTACAAACGACCCTTATAACTGCCCCGATTTCAACTCATCGGTTGACAAGAAAACAGGATATGTTACAAACTCTATCCTTGTTATGCCTATTTCAAACTGTAAGGGTGAATTTATCGGTGCTTATCAGGTCATAAACAAACTTTCGGGTAATGGCTTTGATATGGAAGAAGATGTTAAAAGACTTTCACTTGCTGCGTTCATTTGCGGAATAACACTTGAATCAGACAGTTTCCTCGAAGATTCATTGCACGATAAGCTTACTGAGCTCAAAAACAGAGCAGGATTTTACAGTGACTATACAAAAATTTACGAAGAAATCCTCAAAGATACAAGTGCTGACAGAAATGTATCTCTTATTATATGCGACATTGACTTTTTCAAGAAAGTAAACGATACATACGGTCATAACGCAGGAGATGCTGTTCTTCGTCATGTTGCCTCAATGTTCAGAACAAACGCAAGACCGGGCGACGGAATCTATCGTTGGGGCGGAGAAGAATTTTTAGTCGTTCTTCCCGATACAAACAAGGAACAGGCTATTGATATTGCCGAAAGACTGAGAACTTCTGTTATGGAATCTGTATGTCATTTTGAAGAACTCAACATAAAGGTTACTATGAGTTTTGGGCTTACTGTTCTTAATATGGATAATCCTATTGAAGAAAATATAAAAATTGCCGACGAAAGACTTTATAAAGCAAAAGAAGGCGGAAGAAACAGAGTTATTTCAGACTAAAAATAAATGGTATCGAGCAAAAACTCGATACCATTTTTATTTACGCTATCTTCTTTTTTCTGATAAGTGTTCCTATCGTAATACCCGCTATTGACAGTGATGCGCCTATAAAAAGATTTATAGGGTCCCACCAGATAACCTGTCTGTAAACCTGGTTATTCATCTCAAATTCGTCAACTGTTCCGACAAAGAAATACATAAGTGCAAAGACAAGAACAGAAATCCACTTGAATTTTCCGAAATAATCCCTCGTCCCTATTATCGCAGATGAGAAAAAGAATGTTATCGGGATAATATCATAGGCTATCTGCGCTAAGCGTATATTCTGAATATACATCGGTGCTAATGAACATAATGTCCATATCAAAAGAGTTCCTATAATAAGGATTACTTTAGCGAGTCTTTCTTTGCTTTTTACTGTGTTTGTGCTTTCTTCGAGATATTCTTTATAAGTTCCGTTCAATGATGTTTCCTCCTTTAAGAGATAATCAAGACTTACGGAATATAAATCACTCATTTTAATAACGCTTATAATATCGGGATAGGATTTACCGTTTTCCCAGTTTGAAATAGTCTGTCTGCTGACACCAAGACTTTCGGCCGCTTGTTCTTGCGTAAGCCCCGACTCATTTCTTGATTTTTTTATGAGTGCGCTTATTTCCATTTTGTCTTTCACCTCTTTTTGTTTTAGTCCTCTTTGTGAGAACAACATCAATATAACGGATTTTTCATAAAGTGTCTATCAAAAGGCTTTTACAACGGCAGAATTTCTATGTAAAAATTCTTTTACATAGCATAATTACTTTGTTTCTTCTTTGTTTTCAGAACTTGTTTCTGATTTATTTCCGCTGAAATTCATTATAACCGCCGAAACGATACCTACAGCTAAAATTCCTAAAACTATATAATCTGATAATGTAAGATACATTTTTTGTTCACCTCTTGATGTTATTTTAACTTAACGAGGAATAGTTTGTCTATTGAAAATCTGCACAATATATGTTATACTTTATTAAGTATTTTTGTCAGGAGATTATTATGAAAAAGATAGTTCCTTTTATTTTATTATCGGCTTTTATCCTTTCTTCATGTTCTGCAGATAAAGGACCTGATTTTTCTGAATTTGTAAAAAACGAAACAGAAAATCAGGATAGTTCTTTTTATACAGTAATCACAAACGAAGAAACAGGTGAAGAATTTTTTAAACTTAAAAAGCAGGAAATTCCCACTCAAAGCGTTATTCAGAAAGAATATTCCGATAAGCTTTCTTCTCTTTCAGAATTTGATTATGACTCACTTACAGAAGACGAAAAGCTTTTATATGATATTTTAGAAAGAGAATACGAAATCAAAAAATCAGGTGCGAAATATACTTTATATGATGACATTCTTTCATCTGAAACCGGAGTTCATATTTCTCTTGTGAACTCGCTCTGTGATTTCGAGATAAAAGATAAGAGTGATGCAGAGAAATATCTTTTACTTTACAAAGATGTAAATGGCTTTATCGACAGCGTTATCGCCTATGAGAAAAAGCGTTCTGATGCAGGGATAACAAGGCATAAAAACGATGCCGAGATAATCGTTTCTGATTGTTTATCAATAGCAGAAAATCCCGAAAGAATAATGTCGGCATTTGAGAAAAAGCTCAAAAACATTGGCATTACAGACGCTGAAAGAAAAGAACTTATTTCAGAACACAACAGACTCACAAAAGAGGTTTTTGTTCCTGCTTATAAAAAACTTGCAAGAGAAATAAAAAAATTTCCTACAAGAACAACGGGCGGATTGTCTACTATCTCTGACGGAAAAGAATACTATGCACAGAAAATTTCTTCATTTTACGGAAAAGAAATAAATCCCGATGAGATAATAAAAAATCTTGATAACGATTTATACTACTATGAAGGAATCTTTCTTTCAACGGCATCATCTTTTCCCGAAACTTTCTATGCGGATAATTTCGGAATAAAAATTCCATATTCATCGGTTGAAGAAATACTCCCTGATTATCTTAAAAAAGCCGAAAACAATTTCCCTTATTTAGAAAAATTCATTCCCGAAACGGAATATACTTCTATTTTAAAGTTTCCCGTTATGGCGGATGAGAAAAAACTTACGAAAGTTAAAATCAGCACAGTTTATCCCATAAACGAAACTATGGATTATATCTCTTCTGACTTTTTCCCGGGCGGTGCTTACAGAGATTTCGCTTATGAGAATTATGTTTCTGACAGCAGAAGAAAAGCCTTTAAAAACGAAAGTTTTGCAGATGGTTGGGATATGTATGCAAAATGCGAAATGAATAAACTCGTTTATGGAAATACTCCCTCACAGACGCTTATGAATTCAAATTCGGTTTTCTGGGTTATGATTATAGCAAGGGTTGATATGGGTGTAAACTATGAAGGATGGGGCGAAACAGAGGTTGACAATTTCTTTAAAGAACATAACCTTTCTGTTCCTCTGGCTGAATATTATTACAACCTCGCTGTTCAGAAACCTTTTTACTGTATGAAAGATTACCTTTGTTTCCACGAAATAACATCTGCAAAGGAAAATTTAAAATCGACCTACGGCAGAGGTTTTGACGAAAAGCTGTTCAACGAAACTGTTCTTAAAAACGGATATCTTCCGCTTGATATAATGAACGAAAGAATAATATCGGATTATAAGAAATCTGTTTCAGAAACTAATGAAGAATAACAAAAACCATACCCTTAAACTGAGGGTATGGTTTTATTTTTTCAGCGGTATTCCTATCGACCATATTTTTCCGCCGTTGTTTACGATTTCACTCTGTCTGTTTGCTGTTTCAAAACCTTCGTATCTTTCTGAAAGTGATTTATCAATAACAAAAAGGCGTTGATTTTCAGAACCTTTTATTCCGCGGTTTTTATTGAGTTCATCGATATACTCTCCGTCGACAACAGCGCCACATAGGTCAATTATTTCCCTTGTCAGAGGGTTTTTACAAAGTTCCTCAAAAGAAAAACCTGTATAGATAAGAATATCTGTTATTCCTATTTCTCTTATTTTTCGGACGAGAGAAAGAAGTTCATCGGGTTGTAAGAAAGGCTCTCCTCCTGTGATAGTCACACCATCGGTTTTATCCTTATATTTTTCTATGATGTCTGTTATTGTTTCAACAGAAATATCCTTATCGGGATTTTCTTCCCATAGTTCAGGGTTTGAACAGTTTTTGCATTTTCTTTTACAACCTATTGTCCAGATACCCATTCTTTTTCCGTATCCCAATGTTTTAACGGGATAATATATTCTGTCAATCTGCATTTTCAATCAGAAAAGCCATATCGGCAAAAGCAACTTCATCACCCGGATTTATTTCGGTCATCTTATTCTTTTCGATTCTGACACCATTTATTGTTGTTCCGTTTGTGCTGAAATCTGTAACGAAAATCTTATCATCAGTAACTTCAAATCTTGCGTGTTTACGGCTGATATAATCGCTGTCGTTTACATAATCGGAAAGAATATCTCCTTCTCTGCCTATGGTTTCTCCGCCGAGAATAAACGCTGAAACACTCCCTCCCGTTGAGGTTATCTTCCATTTTGCACCGTTATTTTCTTCCACCATAACGGGTGCTATAAAGCTGAGGTCATATCCACAGGCTTCACATTCAAGCTTGTCTATGGTATTCTTTACGCCACAGTTTTCGCATATTCTGACTTCTCTACTCATCGTATGTCATTCTCCTTGATTTTTTTGCTCTTCGTTTTTCGGTCTTTGATAAAAATTCTTCTGATACAGCCCTTACATATCTTTCGTCAGCCTCACATGTACGCTCATCGGTAACAGAAAGGTCATATTCAGAAAGAAGTGCTTTAACCTTATCGTAATCGGGACAGAATTTATCCATATCATCTTTGACCGCTCTCTTTTCGGCGGGAGTAATTTCGCCCGTAGGTGATTTCCCTAAAACCTCAAAAAGAACAGAACCTTCTTCGTTTGAAGAAACATTTATAACCGAACTTTCGCTGAATTCATAGTAATCTTTCTGGGTTGTATGTTTGGGTGTTGAAACGGTATTACTTCCGATTATATCATAACCTATGCGTTCCATAATATCTCTTACGGAATCGGTTATATATTCACCCATAGTTTTCTGTTCAGCCTCAGCATAAAGAGCGTTTACTTCATCTCTTAATGCGTGGATATTTCCAAGAACAGATGCATTTGCATCCTTTGAAAGATATTCGCAGAGTGCTTCATATTTCGCTGTCAAAGACTCGATTTCTTCTGTATTATCAGATGAATTTCTTTCTAAAATTATTCCGTCAAGGCGTTCCTTTAAAATATTTTCCTTGGTTTCTTCATCATACTTAACCGAAGAAATAACGGATTCAGCAAAGGATTTTATCTCTGAAAATTTTTCGGAAGATAAAGTTTCTTCTATTATCTGTTCGTATAATTCATCGACTTTTTCGCTTGAAAGAACAGCTACGAAAGCAGTTGTATCGTCTGAAGCCCTTTCGGCGTTATAACTATTCTTATTTTCGATAACACTTAAAAGTGCGTCATACTCTTCACGCATAATATGCCAGAGATTTCCCATTTCAAAATACCTTTCAACAGAGTTTCTTCTCTCTGATGTAAGAACTTTGCTATCGCCCTCTGTATTGCAGACGAAAGACGAAAGTCTCTGATACCTTAAAAGATGCTTTGAAAGCATACGATACTGTAAAGATTTTTCACAACCTGCTTTTTTTGCATCCTTGAGAATTGCTACAATTTCATCTGTCGGATGTTCTTCAAAAAACTTATCGAATTTATGTTGCAGGGCGTTCTGCTTATTGACAAGAGCGTTACATTCTCTTTTTTCGAGAGCAATATCAAGTTCTTTCATAAGTTTCATACGACGGATTTTTCCTAATAAAATCTGTCCGTATTTCGGTCCGCTCATTTAAAAATCCTCCTCAAGAGTCAAAAGCCATTCACGAAGTTGTTTTCCATATCCTTTTGAGAAAACCCACATATGAAAGAGTCTGTCATAAACAAGAGTTTTCGAAAACTCTTCTCTCTCATCATCAGAAAGGCTTTCGAGATAATCGCAAAGTGATTTCATATCCGAGAATTTATCGGAATAGATATAGTTTCTGTTAAGAAGATATAAAAGTGCGTAATAATACTCATATTTTTCGAGAGTAAACTGTGCGCCGATATATTCCATGCGTTCGATAACCTTACTATCTATACCCTTTTTCTCCATATAGATTTTAAGACATCCGCTTCTTACAAAGTCTATAATATCGTTATCCTTCAAAGGAAGTTTCTGTTCGATTTCATCGCCCATAGCCTGTAAAGATGCAAACATTCTTCCGCGATAGAAAATAGGTGATTCAGGGCTGAGAAGCATAATAACCTTGAAAAGACATTCATCGGGGCTATTATGGTCTTTAAGAACAGCAACCTCTCGTTGAAGGGATGCGCTGAATGCTGCAAGTCTTGTTTCGAATGCGCTTGTATGATAAACATAAACGAGTGCCGCTTCCCAATTTTCGCCGAAAGCGTAAGCAAGTGAAACTAAATCGGGATAGGATTTATTTTCAAATACAAAGCCTGATTTATCTGCTGTTTTTTCGTATGTAGCCGAATTTCCTTCAGGAATAATCTCTCCCGCTAACCAACGCTTTATCTTATCATATCCGAAACGGTGTTCTCTGTCTTTTCTTGTAAGCCCTCTTATCAAAAGTGCAAACCCCGGGCTTACTGTTCTCGGAATGGGAATGTTTTTATTGAGAGTATGATAGAGTATCTGCATTTCGGTCATTCCTGCAAAAACATCTATGCCTGTTACGAGGTGAAGAAGTGTTATTCCCAAAGAATAATAGTCACTCGCTTTGGAAACAAAACCTGCTGATGTTTCGGGTGCTGCGTAACCGAGAGTTCTTGAAATTCCCGTCGCCCTTACGCTTAAATTATCATCAAGAACAGAGCTTATTCCGAAATCTCCGATAACGGCTTTTCCATCGTCAGAAATAAATATATTACCCGGTTTTATATCTCTATGAACTATGCCCATAGAATGAAGTTCTTTAAGACCTTCTGCAACGCAGGGAATGATATTTTCAGAAAGTTCCTTTTCTGAAATAGGCATTAAGGATGCTACATCGCCTTTACTGAAATAAGGCATTATAGCATAAAATTTTTCGCCGTGTTCTCCGCAATCTTCATAAGAAACTATATAAGGACAATTTGTTTTTAAAAGTTTCTGTATAATTTCTTCCTTAGGTTTCTTGTTTTTATGGAAAAGCTTGATTATTCTTTTTATTCCATCTTTTTCTCCGAGAAATACAGCCGCCTCACCCGTGTTTTCAGAGATAATGTTTATAATTTTATATCCACCGATAACAGCGCCTATGCCAACTATTCCATCTGATGAAGAAGATTTATTCATTATTTCAGATGTAGGCATAATCATTGTTTTTCTATCGGTTTTATCCCTCATATCAAGGGTTGGTCTGCTGTTTTCCTTCAAAAAAATTCACCGCCTTAATGAACGGAGTAATCAAGCCCCGCTATATTATCTTTTTCGTAGATAGAATTTACTGTAAGTGTTCCGCCTTCGATGTTTTCATCGAATATAACTCTTGAAAGGGGATTTATGAGGTTTTTTTCGATGACATTTCCTATGCCTCGACCACCGTTTTCAAGATTTCCGAATGATTTTTTATAGATATATTCTCTTGCATCTTCGGAAAGAATAACCTGTATTCCCTTTTGTTCGAAGATTTTTGCAAAGATTTTATTTATCTGTGCGTTTGCGATTTCCTTTGCTGTATCTTCTCTTATAAAGTCAAAAACAACAAAGTTGTCGCCTATTCGGTTTAAGATTTCGGGTCTTCCGAGTTGGAGTTTGAAATAATCCTTTATAGACTTTATAAGTCTTTCACGCATTTCTTCATAGGTCATATCAAGGAAGATACTCTGTGTTTTTCTTCCCATTTCATCGGTATTATAAACACCGAGGTTACTTGTAAAGATAATGATTGTTTCTGAAAAATAAACTGTTTCACCCTTACCATCGGTCATTCTTCCGTCTTCTAAAATCTGAAGGAATTTATCGAAAACAGAAGGATGCGCCTTTTCGATTTCGTCAAAAAGAATTATCGAAAAAGGCTTTTCCTTAACGGCGTTCGTAAGCTGTCCGCCCGATTCATAGCCTACATATCCGGGAGGTGCACCCATAAGTTTCTGGTCTGACTGACTCTGCTGATATTCACTCATATCAAATCTTATGCAGTTATTGTCATCACCGAAAAGAAGGTTAGCGACAGTTTTTGCAAGTTCGGTTTTTCCGACACCTGTGGGTCCTGCAAAGAAAAGAATACCCTTTGGTTTTCCGCTTCCCGAATGTTGAAGTCCTGCCATATTTGAAGCCGCTCTTTTTATAACATCAAGTGTCTGGACAACGGCTGCATTCTGACCTTTAACACGGCTTTTTATGTAGCTTTCGGCATTTTCGAATTTTTCTCTCGGAATGTCGTTCCAGGGGTTATCCTTGATACCGTATTTATACATATTAACGGCGTCCTTTATCTTTGAGAAAGAAAGTTTTTCCTTTCGGCAAAGAAGTTTTAAAGCATTAAGTTCGAGATTTGCAAAACCTTCTGTAAGGTCGGCAAAATCATTCTTATACTTATCAAGTTCGTCATCGGTAAACTTTTCTTCGCCGACAAAGAAAGCAAGTTGACTTTCTATGAACATTCTTCTTGAAGCCTTATCGGGTTCGCTTATATTTATTGCCTTTACCATAGGATTGTCGATATAGAACCAAGCGGGAATATCATTTACCTTATCGGCAACAAAAAGCATAATATTGTTGATGAAACGGTCGCCCTGTTTTACCTGTGTCTTTTTAAGAGAAGCCATCATAAGTTTTGAATAGAAATCCTTTTCGCTGTCTGAAAGGCTGTCTGCTGAGATAACATATCTTGATGCAGACATCATTACAACGGCAACGCTTTTCTCTTTATTCTGAACGGCTGTTCTTATGAAATCGGCTGCCTGATTGTATTTTACAGTAAAGGTCTTTGTTTTTTCATCAAGCTTATTGAAACCTATGAGTTTTAAGAAACTGTCAAGGTGTTCCCTTGAATAATCGTTATAGAAACCATCTATATGATTATAGAAAACAACGGTTGAATATCCGTTATCGCAGAGATATTTGAAAAGATAATTATCAAGCATTATCATATCCCAGCGGGTGTTTCCATCTTCCTGAATTGTGGGGTATGCGTGAAGGTCATAGACATTTCCTTCTAAAAGAAATGCTGTTTTTATATCTATAAACCTATTAAGTTCGGTATGCCATTTACCAAGTTTCATTATATGCTACCTCCGATACTGTTCTGGGGATACAATAATACCCCTCTTTACAGATTTTATTTGCTTTGAAAATCTGCATAAAATCCTTATCCTGTATATTGGTGTCATTCTGATAAATTTCTTTGAAGCTGAGTTTTCTTATGACATTCTTTATCGTTTCGGAACTATACAAATCGGGAGTATCGTCTTCGTTCAAGGCCCAGCCGTTTCCGAAACGGATTGCATTTGAAAGTCTTTCTGCCATAACGGGAATAAGCTCCATACACTTTTCGATTTCTTCGTATTTTTCGTGAGGAATTGAAAGGAGTTTTTCTTTTGAAAAATATTCATTGAATATTTCTTTTGTCATTTCACATTCCATAAATTCATAATAAAACGAACTATCAAAAAGTTTTTCAACTTCATATCGGTCAGATATTCTTTTGTCATTGGGAGAACAGTTTTTAAGCAGTTCATATATTTTGCCTGTATAATTCTTTACAGCCATTTTAATTCTCCTTAGTGCAGATAGGTTTTATAATTTCGGTTTCGTTTGTAAATTTGTCCTTAACCCTCTTCATTCCGAGATTTTCGAGAACATCAAGATAATTTTCGTCTGAAATTTCGATATTTTCAAAATCAGATTTTTTAACTGAAACTGCATAAACGCATCTTGAAACACCTGATGCGAATTTGGCTGTCATATTCTCGATATCCTTATTATTTGAAGGGACAAAAGCATTCAGGATTATCTCTTCGACAAAATCGCCATAGAGTGCTTCGAAAAGTTCGTGGATTGAACGAAGCCCCGCTGATAAAAGTGATTTTTCGTATCTTCTGTATTTTTCATCGGACGAAAATCTTACTTCGGTAACTGATTTATTTTCAATTATGCATCTGTATTTCATAATATCGGGGAAATTTTCAAATCCGCAGAAAAGAAGATTTACTGTAAGGGTCTTGGTGTAAGGACTATAATTTATCTCGTTATCGGGCTTAAAATTTTCGGGGTAAACAGAGTTTGCAAGTATAATCTTTGAATACTTTTCAATAGCACTTTTTTCGCCGTTTTCAAAGCTCTTTTTAAGCCTTCTTACCTCGGCGTTGTTTCTTCTTTTTCTTATATTGAATTTTTCTCTTTCAATCATATATTTTCGGATAGCATCTTTTTTACCTGAAATATATTTATTCATCTGTATCCTGAATTCTTCCTCCGCTCTTTCCTCTGCTGATTTGAAAGAAAAGAGTTTGGCAAGTCCGCCTTCTTCTTCGGGGATTTTTTTCTGAGGCGGGAAAGGATAGAGAAAATCCTCATAATTTTCGGTTATGATTTTTGTATCCCAATCAAGACGGTCATCAATTTTAAGGGTATGTGAAATAAGCGACATCAGTTCGGAGTTGATTTTTTCAACCTTTTCGGTCATAATTTCGGTCGCGGCAAGTTCATCTCCGCCTGAAATTTCAACTATATGCTTTCTGAGTTCCTGTCCGCGCTGATTTCTTTCTTCTATTGCAACGAGCGATTCCAGTTCCCACATTGTTGTTGCCATAACAACTCTGTCAGTACCGATATATGCATTACTCACTCTCACAGCATAGGGATGACTACGGTCTTTAGTCATAAAAACCGCACTTTTAACTATATTCGATTTTATGGTAGGGTCAAAAAGTTCGGTTTCATTGATGTTCATATTATCACTCCGTTACGGGTAAATTTCTTTTGCTGAAAACACATCCGCAGTAATTCTGTCTATAGAGATTATACTTTTCAGAAAGTCTTACAGACTCTTTGAATCCGTTTTTCTTCTTGAAATCAGAAGGAAGATGTCTTGTATTTTCATCGGCATATTTTTCACCGATTTCGTTGAGTTTTTCTGCATTTTTATGAGGACTTATCGAAAGCGTTGTTGTATAATAATCAAAGCCCTCCCGCTTTGCAATTTCTGATGCTTCCCTTATTCTGAGGTCATAACATTTAAAGCAACGCTCTCCGCCCTCTTTTTCGTTTTCAAGACCTTTTACAGTTTCGAAGAAAAGGTCAGGATTATACTCACCCTCTATAAAGGAAATCTTATTTTTAACAGGTAGTTCTTCTATAAGTCTTTTAACTTCGCTGACGCGATAAGAATATTCACTTTCGGGATAGATATTAGGGTTATAATAGAAAACCGTTATTTTAAAATACTCTGCGAGATAGGTTAAGACATAACTCGAACAAGGTGCGCAACAACTATGAAGAAGGAGTGTCGGTATTATATTTTTTTCTGATATTTCTGAAATTATCTTATCAAGTTTTTTCTGATAATTCACATTCTGAGCCACCGTTTTTTCTCCCTCACTTTCAGATACACCTATACATTATAATTATATCACAAAGGCTATATAAATTCAACAAAAAAATCACAGCGATAAAATCGCTGTGATTTCTGTTTTTATTAAACATTTGTGCCCTGGTTGTTATGCTGTTCAAGGAAACTGTCATTCTTGACAAGCTGGATGTTGTTGTAAACTTCCATACCTGTTCCCGCGGGAACGAGCTTACCGATGATAACATTTTCCTTAAGGCCACGAAGTTTGTCGCTCTTTCCGTGGATTGCGGCATCTGTAAGAGCCTTTGTTGTTTCCTGGAATGAAGCAGCTGACAGGAAACTGTCTGAATTTGAAGAAGCCTTTGTGATACCCTGGAGAACAGGAACTGTCTTGATGAGTTTGAGTTCTGTTTCGCCAGCATCAATTCTTTCCTGAATCTTGCGGTTTTCTTCTTCAACTTCCCTACGGTCAACAAGTGTACCATCAAGGATATAGCTACTTCCGCTGTCTTCAACGCGAACCTTACGGAGCATCTGACTGATAATAACTTCAATGTGCTTATCATCGATATCAACACCCTGTGAGCGATAAACCTTCTGAACTTCTGTGATGATATAATCCTGAACAACCTGCTGTCCCTTGATTGCAAGGAGGTCGTTTGAATAAATCGATCCTTCTGTTAAAGGTTCACCTGCTTCAACTGTATCACCGTCTGCAACCTTTATCTTATAGCCGTAAGGAACGGGATAGTTTTCCTCTGTTCCGTCTTCCGCTGTAACGATAACTGTCTTGAGTTTCTTGATTTCTTCGATTCTTACAGAACCTGCCTGTTTTGCTATGATAGCAGCATTCTTAGGTCTTCTGCTTTCGAAAAGTTCTTCTACTCTGGGGAGACCCTGTGTGATGTCTTCTGCTGAAGCAACACCACCGGTGTGGAATGTTCTCATTGTAAGCTGTGTACCGGGTTCACCGATAGACTGTGCAGCGATTACTCCGACTGTTTCACCGACTGTTACAAGGTTGCCGTTTGCAAGGTTTGCACCATAACATTTAGCACATACACCGCGCTTAGCCTTACAGTTAAGAACAGAACGGATTTCGATGCTTTCTCTGCCTACTGAAATGAGGTAATCAACAATCTTCTTTGCATCAACTGATGTAAGAAGTTTTGTCTTTGACATAATGAGTTCGCCGTTATCATCACGGAGATCATCAACGAGGTATCTTCCGACAAGTCTTTCATTGAGTGTTTCAAAGTATGCTTCCTTACTTGCAGTAGCCATACTTCTTTCTTTAGATGTTGTATCACGCCAGATAGGTGAAATATTAAGACCTTCTGTTGTGCAGCAATCATCTTCATAGATGATGACATCTTGTGAAACGTCAACAAGACGTCTTGTAAGGTAACCTGAGTCGGCTGTACGAAGTGCTGTATCGGCAAGACCCTTACGCGCACCACGCGATGAAATGAAGTATTCGAGGATATTAAGACCTTCACGGTAGTTGGCCTTGATAGGAAGTTCAATGACTTTACCTGATGTGTTGTTGATGAGTCCACGCATTCCGGCGAGCTGACGCATCTGTGAGTCGTTACCACGGGCACCAGAGTCTGCCATCATGAAGATGGGGTTGTATCTACCGAGGTTTGCCTTAAGTGCGTTTCCTACTTCCTTAGTAGCATCATCCCAGATTGTCTGAAGTCTCTTTGAGCGTTCTTCTTCTGAGATATAACCACGCTTATATTTAGCATTGAGAATATCAATCTTAGCATCGGCTGCTGCAACGATTTCCTTTTTCTGAGGAGGAATTGTAGCGTCGCATACGGCAACTGTAATAGCTGCTCTTGTTGAGTATTTAAAGCCTGTTGCCTTGATCCTGTCAAGAACTTCAGATGTTGTTGTTGTTCCGTGAATCTTTATACATCTTTCAATAATATCTGAAAGCTGTTTTTTACCTACAAGATGATTGATTTCAAGATCAAACTGCTTGTTGGAGTCTGTTCTGTCAACATATCCGAGATTCTGTGGGATATTTTCGTTGAAGATAAGTTTTCCGACTGTACAATCGATAAGCTTTGAAACCTTCTTACCACCGATTTCCTTAGAAATTCTTACCTTGATAGCAGCGTGGATTGAAACTTCGCCTTCCTGATAAGCCATCATTGCTTCATCAGGATCACGGAAGCACTTGCCTTCACCCTTTTCTCCGTCTTTCTGGAGTGTGAGGTAGTAAGAACCAAGTACCATGTCCTGTGTAGGAACAGCAACAGGGCGTCCGTCTGAAGGTTTAAGAAGGTTATTTGCAGCAAGCATAAGGAATCTTGCTTCTGCCTGAGCTTCGGCCGAAAGAGGAAGATGGACAGCCATCTGGTCTCCGTCGAAGTCGGCGTTGAACGCTGTACATACGAGAGGATGAAGCTTGATAGCTCTGCCTTCAACGAGAACAGGTTCGAATGCCTGAATACCAAGACGGTGAAGTGTAGGCGCACGGTTGAGGAATACAGGATGTCCCTGAATTACATCTTCAAGCGCTCCCCATACTGCGGGATCTGTTGCTCTTTCTACCATCTTTCTTGCGCTCTTGATATTATTTACCTTGTTGATACCAAGGTCAACAAGTCTTTTCATAACGAAAGGTTTGAAAAGTTCAAGTGCCATTTCCTTAGGAAGACCACACTGATACATTTTAAGTTCGGGACCTACAACGATAACCGAACGGCCTGAATAGTCAACACGCTTACCGAGAAGGTTCTGACGGAAACGGCCCTGCTTACCCTTAAGCATATCAGAAAGTGACTTGAATGCACGGTTATTAGGACCTGTAACAGGTCTGCCGTGTCTGCCGTTGTCGATAAGTGCGTCAACAGCTTCCTGAAGCATTCTCTTTTCGTTTCTGATGATAATTTCAGGTGCTTCGAGTTCGAGCATCTTTTTAAGACGAGTATTTCTGTTGATAACTCTTCTGTAAAGGTCGTTAAGGTCTGATGTTGCGTATCTTCCGCCATCGAGCATAACCATAGGTCTGAGTTCAGGAGGAATTACGGGGATAACATCCATAACCATCCATTCAGGCTTGTTGCCTGATTTACGGAAAGCCTCAACGATTTCAAGACGCTTGAGAAGTTTTACACGCTTCTGTTCCGAAGGCATTGATGCAAGTTCTTCTTTGAGTTCTTCTGAAAGTTTGTCAAGGTCAATTTCACGAAGAAGCTTCTGGATTGCTTCAGCGCCCATTTCTGCAACAAATTCGTCTTCATATTTTTCCTTGTAATCGAAATATTCCTTTTCAGAAATAACCTTTTTCTTTTCAAGGTCTGACTTACCGGGATCGATTACGATATATTTTGTGAAGTAAAGAACTTCTTCAAGGTGTTTCTGGGAAACTTCAAGAATCTGACCGATTCTTGAGGGTGTACCTTTGAAATACCAGATATGAGAAACAGGGGCAGCAAGTTCGATATGGCCCATTCTTTCTCTTCTTACTTTTGCTCTTGTTACTTCAACTCCGCAACGGTCACAGACTTTGCCTTTGAAACGGATTTTCTTATATTTTCCACAAAAACATTCCCAGTCCTTTGATGGTCCGAAAATTCTTTCGCAGAAAAGTCCATCCCTTTCAGGTTTCTGTGTGCGGTAATTTATTGTTTCAGGTCTTTGAACAACACCGTAAGACCAAGCTCTGATCTGTTCGGGCGAAGCGAGACCTATTTTTATGGATTCAAATGTATTAAATTCCAAGATTCAACCACTCCTATTAGTATTTTAAGTGCGAAAGAATTATTCTTCGTCCGTATCGAAACTATAGCCATCATCGTCTGAATCGGCAAAATCATCGCCGTCATCGATCATATAGCCAACATCAAGGTCACCCTTTCCGATTGTTTCGGGCATAATATCGTCATCATCAGGAGACGATACGGGCTGAGGAATGAGATCTTCATCATCGTCAAATGTCTGCTTAAGGTCGATTTCTTCATCATTTGCGTCAAGCACTCTTACATCGAGGCAGAGTGACTGAAGTTCCTTGATAAGAACCTTGAATGATTCGGGAACACCTGGCTTTGGAACATTCTGTCCCTTGACGATTGCTTCGTATGTCTTTACTCTTCCGACTGTATCGTCTGACTTGACTGTAAGGATTTCCTGAAGTGTATAAGCAGCACCGTATGCTTCGAGCGCCCAAACTTCCATTTCTCCGAATCTCTGTCCGCCGAACTGTGCTTTACCACCGAGAGGCTGCTGTGTTACGAGAGAGTAAGGACCTGTTGAACGGGCATGAATCTTATCGTCAACAAGGTGATGGAGTTTGAGATAATACATATATCCTACTGTAACCTTGTTATCGAACATTTCACCTGTTCTTCCGTCATAGAGAGTGAACTTACCATCTTCTGACATGTGGATTGCCTTGGGGTTGATTGTTCCGTCAAAAGGATTGATAAGGAAATCTTCATTAGGATCTTCTGTTGATTCTGTAATCTTGTTTGCCATATCAAATGCTTCGCGGATGTCTGCTTCATGAGCACCATCAAATACAGGAGTCATAATCTTCCAGCCGAGAGCCTTTGATGCCATACCGAGATGCACTTCGAGAACCTGACCGATGTTCATACGAGAAGGAACGCCGAGGGGGTTAAGAACGATGTCAAGAGGTGTACCGTCTTCGAGGAACGGCATATCTTCGGGAGGAAGAATTCTTGAAACGACACCCTTGTTTCCGTGACGACCAGCCATCTTGTCGCCGACAGAAATCTTTCTCTTCTGTGCGATATAACAACGAACAAGCTTATTTACTCCGGGTGAGAGTTCATCACAGTTATCTCTTGTAAATACCTTTACATCGACAACGATACCTGATTCACCGTGAGGAACACGGAGAGAGTTATCGCGGACTTCTCTTGCCTTTTCACCGAAAATAGCACGGAGGAGTCTTTCTTCTGCTGTAAGTTCTGTTTCTCCCTTGGGAGTAACCTTACCTACGAGAATATCACCTGAACGAACTTCGGCACCGATACGAATGATACCATCTTCGTCAAGGTCTTTAAGAGCGTCTTCTCCGACATTTGTAATATCTCTTGTGATTTCTTCATCACCGAGTTTTGTATGTCTTGCTTCTATTTCATATTCTTCGATATGGATAGAAGTAAATTTATCGTATCTTACGAGGTTTTCGTTGAGGAGAACGGCGTCTTCATAGTTATAGCCTTCCCATGTCATAAATCCGATAAGGGCATTCTTACCGAGAGAAATTTCTCCGTCCTTTGTAGCAGGACCGTCAGCAAGAACCTGGCCCTTCTTGATTTCTTCTCCTCTGTCAACGATAGGTCTCTGGTTGATACATGTTGACTGGTTTGAACGCTTGAACTTGATGAGTTTGTATTCGTGGAGGTTTCCTGCTTTATCCTTGATTATGATTTCATCGCCTGAAACTCTTTCAACGACACCATCTTCCTTGGCAACAACACAAACGCCCGAGTCAACGCCCGCCTTGTATTCCATACCTGTTCCGACGATAGGGCTTTCTGTTTTGAGAAGAGGAACTGCCTGACGCTGCATGTTTGAACCCATGAGGGCACGGTTGGCGTCGTCGTTTTCAAGGAAAGGAATCATCGCTGTCGCGATTGAAACAACCATCTTAGGCGAAACGTCCATATAGTCAATGTTCTTTGCGTCTGTAACAAGAATCTGTTCACGGAAACGCGCTGCAACATTCTTGTTTGCAAACTTGTTTTCATCTGTTAAAGGTTCGTTAGCCTGAGCAACTACATAGTTGTCTTCTACATCGGCTGTCATATAAACTACTTCATCAAGAACAACGCCTGTTTCTTTATCAACCTTTCTGTAAGGTGCTTCGATAAAGCCATATTCGTTGATTCTTGCGAAAGATGCGAGATATGAGATAAGCCCGATGTTAGGACCTTCGGGGGTTTCGATGGGACACATTCTTCCGTAGTGTGTATAGTGAACGTCACGCACTTCGAATGATGCTCTGTCTCTTGAAAGACCACCGGGGCCTAAAGCTGAAAGTCTTCTCTTATGAGTAAGTTCTGCAAGAGGGTTTGTCTGGTCCATGAACTGTGAAAGTGGTGATGAACCAAAGAATTCCTTGATTGCAGCTGTTATAGGTCTGATATTGATAAGCTGTGATGGGCTGAGGTTTTCCATTTCCTGTGAACGGCTGTTCATCTTTTCGTGGATTACTCTTTCCATTCTTGTGAAACCGATTCTGAACTGGTTCTGGAGAAGTTCGCCTACAGAACGGATTCTTCTGTTTCCGAGATGGTCGATGTCATCTGTTGTTCCGACACCGTTGCAGAGGTTGAGGAAATAGCTTACTGATGCGAAGATGTCATCAACAATGATATGTTTAGGAATGAGTTCGTCCATTCTTCTGATAATTTCATCATGAAGTGCATCAACATCTTCTGTGCCGTATTCATCAAGGATTTCTTTGAGAACTCTGAAAAGAACCTTTTCGTTTATTCCGAGCTTTTCAGCAGAAAGTTTTTTGGGAAGGTAAGGATCAATATCAACCATACCGTTACCGATAACCTTTATTTCTCTGTTTTCAACCTTTGTGAGATTTTCGCCGTTAGGACCTGTGTAGTTTTCCTTGATTTCAACTGTGATGAAAACTTCTGTTACACCAGCCTGTTCGATTTCAAGAGCCTTGTCATAAGTGAGCTTTTCGCCTTCGTCAGCCATAATTTCACCTGTTGTTTCGTTTACAACGGGGCGAGAGAGGATCTGATCGCGGAGTCTTGAAGCGATAGCAAGTTTCTTGTTGTATTTGTATCTACCGAAGCGAGAAAGGTCATATCTTCTCGCATCAAAGAAAAGATTGTTGAGGTGTGTTTCAGCACTTTCAACCGAAGGAGGTTCGCCGGGACGAAGTTTCTTATAAACTTCTATAAGAGCACCGCCTCTGTCCTTTGAATCATCTTTTGCGATGGTCTGTGAAAGTCTTTCATCTTCACCGAACTTTTCTATCAATTCGGCATCTGTTTCACATCCGATAGCACGAATGAAAGTTGTGAGGGGAATTTTTCTGTTCTTATCGATTCTTACATAAACTACATCGTTTGAATCCATTTCGTATTCAAGCCATGCACCTCTGTTAGGGTTGATTGTAGAACTGAAAAGGTTTTTACCTGTCTTGTCCTTTTCAACGCCGAAGAAAACGCCGGGAGAACGAACAAGCTGTGAAACGATAACACGCTCAGCACCGTTGATAACGAATGTTCCGCTTTCTGTCATAAGTGGGAATTCACCCATATAGACTTCACTTTCGGTAACAACGCCTGTTTCTTTGTTGAGGAGTGATGCTTTCACTCTTAACGGAGCAGAATATGTTGTATCCCTTTCCTTACATTCCGCAACAGTGTATTTCGGTGTATCATCGATACGATAATCGAGGAATTTGAGTTCGAGATTTCCGTTGTAGTCTGTGATAGCATCTGTATCACGGAAAACTTCTCTCAGTCCCTCGTCGAGAAACCACTGATACGAGTTCTTCTGGATTTCGATAAGATTTGGCATATCGAGCACTTCGGTAATTTTTCCGAAACTCATGCGCTCATTTTTGCCGACTTTAACCTTCTTGACATTCACCATAGGTCTTTAAATCTCTCCTTGAAAAAATTTGCGGGAATATCAACGCTCCCTGTTCTTCTTCACAGATCTTCCTCTCCTGCAACCGCATTTTGCAGACGGTTAAAAACTGTGCCCCTCGAACCATAGGGAGATGTTTACTTAAAACATACCGTAATGCCTTTCGCGTAATATACTTATATATACACGCGCGTTTTATGGCATACCGATACAGTATATTATTTTACTACTATTTAAAAGTCAAGTCAACCAAATTTTGAAAAATCGTAAAAATAACCATATCCCGCCAAAGCGGAATATGGTTATTTATTTAAAATGATAACTATTATCGCCAGTATTTTCTGTCAAGACTACGATACTGAACTGCCTGTGCTATATCCTGCTTGGAAATAACGGCATTTCCGTTCATATCGGCTATTGTTCTCGAAACCTTGAGTATTCTGTCATAAGCTCTTGCTGAAAGACCTAATTTGTCGAAAACATTTTTAAGCATTTCCTTTGCTGTATCATCAACAGGACATACATCATGGAGAATATCGGAAGTAATTCTCGCATTGCAGGTTATGTCTGTTCCCTTGAACCGTTCATTCTGGATTTCTCTTACTCTCTGCACTCTTTCCCTTATCGCCGCTGAACTTTCTTCCTTTTCAGCAGAAGAAATGCTCTCGAATTCAACGGGTGCTACTTCGATATGAAGGTCAAATCTGTCCAGCATAGGACCTGATATTTTTGAGAGATAATTTGAAACCTGCTTTTCTGAACAGATACACTTCTTCGAAGGATGTCCGAAGTATCCGCAGGGACAGGGATTCATCGCCGCAACAAGCATAAAAGAACAAGGGTAACTCACCGTTCCCGATGCCCTTGAAATCGTAACTTTTCTGTCCTCAAGAGGTTGACGGAGAATTTCAAGCGTCTGTCTTGAAAATTCGGCAAATTCATCAAGGAATAATAGTCCGTTATGGGCGAGTGAAATTTCACCCGGTTTCGGTATTCCACCACCACCCGCAAGACCTGCCGCAGAAATTGTATGATGAGGTGAACGGAAAGGTCTTATTGTTACAAGCGGTGTTTCTTTATCCAAAAGCCCTGAAACAGAATGAACATTTGTTGTTTCTATCGACTCTTCAAAGGTCATTGAAGGAAGAATTGACGGAAGTCTTTTTGCGAGCATACTTTTGCCAGACCCCGGCGAACCGATGAGGAGCGCGTTATGCCCTCCGCAAGCGGCTATTTCAAGGGCTTTTTTAGCATAAATCTGTCCTTTTACATCAGCAAAATCAAGGTTATCAAAACGCTGATTTTCCTTTACAACATAAGGCGGACAAGCCTCTATGAAATCTCCCTCAAAATGAGAAATGACCTCTGCTAAATTTTTCACTCCGTAGATTGTTATTCCGTCACATACAGATGCTTCATAGGCGTTTTCTGCGGGAACAAAAACAGATTTTACGCCTTCCTTTTTAGCGGTTATTACCATAGGAAGAACACCGTTTACTCCCCTTATATCGCCGTTTAACGAAACTTCGCCGATAAAGGCACAGTCGTCTGTATCCCCTGTTATATTTCCGTTTATCGAAAGAAGTGCAACAGAAATAGCAAGGTCTGTTACAGAGCCTGATTTTTTAGTATCTGCAGGTGCTAAATTAACAACGATTTTTGCCGCAGGAAGATTGACTCCGACAGAGCGGAGCGCCGCCTTTATTCTGTCACGGCTTTCTCTTACAACAACATCCCCGAGCCCGATTATATCGAATGAAGGAAGTCCCTTGCTGATTTCAACTTCAACATCGACAGGGAATGCGTTAAGTCCGAAAAGCCCCATACTTCTGACTTTTGAGAACATTCTATCACTTTCTTTCTGCATATAACACAAATATGTCTTTATTCAACAATATTATTGTGAATATGATAGCATAATTTTAATAGAATTACAACAAAATATTTTTAAAAAAGACTTTGCATTTCGCTTTGTTTTGTGTTATAATTATGCGGAATAGCAAAATCAAACCAATTTATGAGGGAGGTTTTTCCATTATGAATGAAAAAGAACTTTACAGCCTTTGGTGTGAAAAAGCCGTTGAGGATGCTGATTTACAGGCAGAACTTATATCCATCAAAGACGATGAAGAAGCTATAAAAGACAGATTTTACCGCAACCTTGAATTCGGCACAGGCGGTCTTCGTGGTGTTATCGGCGCGGGAACATACCGTATGAACATCTATACAGTAAGAAGAGCTACTCAAGGCCTTGCTGACTATGTAAACGAAACATTTACAGACGGAAGCGTTGCTATCGCTTATGACAGCAGAATAAAGTCTGATGTTTTTGCTAAGGAAGCCGCATCTGTTCTTGCGGCTAACGGAATAAAGGTTTATATCTATCCCGAACTTATGCCTACACCTATGCTTTCTTATGCAGTAAGAAAACTTGCTTGTAAAGCAGGTATCGTTATAACAGCAAGCCATAACCCTGCAAAATACAACGGATATAAGGCTTATGGTGCTGATGGATGTCAGATGACACTTGAAGCGGCTGAAATTGTACTCGGAAAGATAAACAGTGTTGAAATGTTCGGTGGTGCTAAGGTTGTATCATTTGACGAAGGTCTTTCATCAGGTATGATTGAATACATCGGCAAGGATGTTATCGAATGCTATCTCGAAGAAGTACAGAAGCAGAGCATCCATTCAGGAATATGCGCAACAAGTGGTCTTAAGGTTGTTTACACTCCTCTTAACGGAACAGGAAACAAGCCCGTTCGTGCTATTCTCGATAAAATCGGAATCAAGGATGTTACTGTTGTTCCCGAACAGGAATACCCTAACGGAAACTTCACAACATGTCCTTTCCCCAACCCTGAAATCAAGGAAGCTCTCGCTTATGGTTTAAAACTTTGTGAAACTGTAAAGCCCGACCTTCTTCTCGCTACTGACCCTGACTGCGACAGAGTAGGTATCGCTGTTCCTTCACCCGACGGAGAGTATGTTCTCTTCTCAGGAAACGAAGTCGGCGGACTTTTACTTGAATACATCTGCTCACAGAGAACAGCTATGGGAACAATGCCTACTGCTCCTATCGCTGTAAAGACAATCGTGTCAACAGATATTGCAGCGAAGATCTGCGAAGAATATGGCGTTAAACTTCTTGATGTTTTAACAGGATTCAAATTTATCGGTGAACAGATTGGTTTCCTTGAACAGAAAAATGAAGACAACCGCTTCATCTTCGGATTTGAAGAAAGCTATGGATACCTCGCAGGTTCTTATGTAAGAGATAAGGACGCCGTTGTTGCATCAATGCTCATCTGCGAAATGGCTGCATTCTACAGAACAAAGGGAATTTCTCTCCTTCAGGCAAGAGAAAATATGTATAAGAAATACGGCAACTTTGTTCACACACAGAAGAGCTTTACTTGCGAAGGCGCTGCGGGAATGCAGAGAATGGCTGAAATTATGGCTGATCTTCGTGAAAATACACCCAAGACAATCGGCGGACTTACAGTTATGAAACTCGCTGACTACAAGAACAGCATTGAATACGATTTTGTAAACAACACAAAGGTAGCGCTTACACTTCCTAAATCTGATGTTTTAACATTCAGACTTTCATGTGATGCAAGTGTTATCATCCGTCCTTCAGGAACAGAGCCTAAAATCAAAGCTTATTACACAACAATAGGCGAAAAGAGAGAGGACGCTCTCGCTCTTGAAGAAACTATTTCTGAAGATTTCAAGAAAATTCTCGGATTTTAACTGAAGGTGTAAATTATGAAAACCCTTAAAAGTATAGGCGTTTCTTTTCTTGTTATCACGATAATACTTTTTATCGCGTCTTCCCTTTCATCTTGTGTCGGCAGAGAACCCGAAAAAGAAAACAGAATAGAGCGTTCACACAACTATTCTATCTATACCGAACTTTTAAAGCAGTACCCTCTGGGTTCTGACTATGATGACATAATAAATTATATAACCACCGTCGATGTGATATATGCAGTAGACGAAAGCGACGGAGGTGTTTCCAGAGTACAGCTTTATGGCGGTCAGCTTTTCTTCACATCGGATAAGAAACTCAACATTGTTTCTTCAACCGAATGGCAGACCCCCGAAGGATTTGGCGTAGGAAGTAGCATGAGTGAAGTAAGAGGCGCTTTAGGAAACGGCTCTGAAATTGAAAATTCGCCGGGTGAAAAGTATATATACGAAACAGAAAACGGCAATTATACTGTCAATTTCGACGATGAAGGCCTTGTCAGCCATTGGATTTTATCCTAAAAACGACAAAAAACAAAAAAGGTCTTGCAAAAGAGTTTTTACTATGATATAATGTTAAGGCAATGATTTTTCCATAGCACTACTGTCTGTGTAAGTATGATGGGCTGCTATGTAATCATATTACACTTACAGAAAGGAGAAACTACAATGAAAGAAGGACTTCATCCTAATTACGAAGCAACTACAATCACATGTGCTTGTGGTAATGTAATCGAAACTCGTTCTACAAAGAAGGACATTAAGGTTGAAATTTGTTCAAAGTGCCACCCCTTCTACACAGGTAAGCAGAAACTCGTAGATACAGGCGGACGCGTTGACAGATTCAAGAAGCGTTTCAATCTTGACAAGTAATTACATTCGGGCGGATTTTTTATCCGCCCATTGTTTTTTGTGAGGTTTATATGAATTACGAAACGATAAAAGACTATGCCGAAGATTCTTTTATAGAAAGAAAATCGGAATTTATAGGTTATATAAAGCCCGTTACAACAAACGATGAGGCTGTTGCTTTTATTGAAGAAATAAGGGCTAAACACAGAAAAGCAACTCACAATGTTTATGCCTATATTCTTCGTGACGGAAATATTTCGAGATACAGCGATGACGGTGAACCGCAAGGAACAGCGGGAGTTCCTGTTTATGAAGTTATAAAAAAAGAAAACCTCACAGATGTCTGCGTTGTTGTTACAAGATATTTCGGAGGGATTCTTTTAGGCGGAGGAGGGCTTGTAAGGGCTTATTCACACGCTGCAAAAATTGCAGTTGACGCTGCTGAACGAATGAAAATGTGTTCCTGTTATAAGGTTTCATTTTCAGTTGACTATACCCTTTATGGAAAAATCAACTATATCCTTCCTGAATTTGAAATAAAGTTACTTGATACCGAATTTGCGGATAATGTAAGACTTACCCTTTTAGTAAGAAGTGAACAGTTTGACGCTATGGCTGAAAAACTGAAAGATACATCTAACGGTGCGGTTATTCTTTCTAAAGGGACGGAACTTTTTGAGAATTTTGCATAAAAGTGTATGTGTTTGCGCATACACTTTTATTTATTTATACAAAGTGTTCTCAAAAATAAAGGAGTTTTTGACACGAAATGAGTATATTATATATGATTGACTTTTTTACACGGGAGGTGCTTTATGCCGACAATAAGAGAAACTCAGGAAAATCTCGAAAGGCAGATACTCTGTAAAAGTGCTTGTTTTTCTGCCGATGGCGGAAAAAGAGCCGTCGAGGAAGAAAAATGTCCTTTAAGAACAGAATTCCAGCGTGACCGCGACAGAATAATACATTCAAACTCATTCAGAAGACTGAAACAGAAAACCCAGGTATTTCTCGTTCCCGAGGGCGACCATTACAGAACAAGACTTACTCATACTTTAGAGGTTTCTCAGATTGCAAGAACTATTGCAAGAGGGCTTCGTCTGAATGAAGATTTGACAGAAGCCATTGCCTTAGGTCACGACCTCGGGCATACGCCTTTCGGTCATTCGGGTGAAGCGGTACTTAACATCATCTGTCCCGATGGGTTCAAGCATTACATACAGAGCAAAAGAGTTGTTGAATACATAGAAAAAGACGGCAGAGGTCTTAACCTTACCGAAGAGGTTATTGATGGCATTATATCTCACACAAATATGGTGGCTAAAACAAAGGAAGGTTATATAGTAAGACTTGCCGACAGAATTGCTTATATAAATCACGATATTGATGACGCTATAAGAGCAGGGATTTTAAAAGAAAGTGATTTACCTAAAGACATTACAGATATTTTAGGACATTCAAAAACAGAAAGAATCACAACTCTTGTAAGTTCAATCGTTTCTAATGGTGTAAAGAAAATAGGCCCTTCGGAAGAAATCGCAAAAGCACACGAAAGTTTACATTCATTTATGTTTGAAAGAGTTTACAGAAATCCTGTTGCTAAAAAAGAAGAAGAAAAAGCAAAGCTTCTTATCGAAAAACTCTACATTCATTTTTATAATAATCCCGATAAGTTACCGCCGCAGTTCAAGAAAATAATGGAACGCTTTGATATTCATCGTGCGGTATGTGATTATATCGCCGGAATGACAGATGGCTATGCGATAGCGCTTTACGAAGAAATCTTCATTCCCAAGGCATTTGAACTGAATTTCAATGTATAAACAATAAAAGCAAAACGAAAGTGAGGTGTAAGATGCGCTATTCAGACGAATTTTTATATAATTTAAGACAGAACAACCCTATTGAAGAAGTTATGTCTTCTTATGTTCATCTGAAAAAACAGGGCAGAAACTATGCTTGCGTATGCCCTTTTCATGCGGATAAAAATCCATCCTGCGTTGTCTACACCGACACTTCAAGCTATTACTGTTTCGGTTGCCATGCAGGCGGAGATGTAATAACATTCATAAAAGAAATTGAAAATATGGAATTTGATGAGGCTGTTAAACTTCTTGCCGACAGAGCGGGAATGATTATTCCCGAAAGAGCAGGAGAAGATGTTTCGAAAGCCTATAAAAAAGCAAGGATTCTTGAAATAAACAGAGAAGCTGCAAATTTCTATTACCTTATGCTTTCAAAAAAAGAAGGCATAAAAGGTGTTATGTATTTCAAACAAAGAGAAATAAAACCTGAAACAGTAAAAAAATATGGTCTGGGATATGCGCCTGACAGTTGGTCGGCGTTAAGGGATTATATGAATTCGAAAGGCTTTTCTGATGAAGAACTGATAGAAGCAAGGCTTTGCCAACGCTCTGAAAAAGGAACTGTATATGATATTTTCAGAGACAGAGTTATATTCCCTATTTCAGATGTAAGCAAGAATGTTATCGCTTTCGGCGGAAGAATAATAGATGGTAGTGGTCCTAAATATTTAAACTCCCCCGAAACTTATGTTTTCAATAAAAGTAAAAATCTTTTTTCTTTCCATTTTGCTAAAAAATCAAAGCCCGAAAGAATTATCCTCGCAGAAGGATATATGGATGTTGTAGCGCTTAATCAGGCAGGTTTTGAAAACGCCGTTGCAACACTCGGAACCGCACTTACAATAGAACAGGCTACGCTTATTGCAAGAAACACAAGCAAAAAAGAAGTTGTGGTAGCTTATGACTCTGACGGTGCAGGAAGGGCTGCTGCTCACAGAGCGATAAAGATTTTTGCCGAGGCTGACCCTGATGTTACAGTAAGGATTCTCGATATGCAGGGTGCTAAAGACCCTGATGAATATATCAGAAAATTCGGCGAGATAAGATTTAAACTGCTTATAGAAAACTCGCAGGATGCTATACATTTCGAACTTGAAAAATGCAAGGAAAATCTTGACCTTTCGAAAGAAGCAGACAAGGCTAAATTTCTTAAAAAAGCAATATATGTTCTTTCAGAAATACCTTCCCCTGTTGACAGAGAAGTTTATGTTTCAAAAATATCAGAAGAACATAATATTTCAAAGGATGTCATAGTTTCGCAGATAACGCGGATTATAGCGTCAAGAAAAAAAGCCGAAAAAGATCTGAAATGGTCGGGAATTACGGCAAGAACGATAAACCATTTTTCTTCTGATGATGTAAACCCCGATGCAAAAAAATATCCGAAAGAAAACAAAGCAGAATGTGGAATACTTGCTTATCTGTTTGAAAATCCCGAAAGGTTCAAGGATATATACGAAAGGATAAAACCCGAAGACTTTATAACATCTTTCAATAAAAAGGTATACTCTGTTTTTGCCGACAGAATACAAAGCACCGAATATTTTACGCTTTCATCGTTAGCGGATGAATTTTCAGGCGCAGAAATGGGTAAAATATCCGAAATAATGGCAAAATCTCAGGATATAACGATAAATGAAAATGCTATAAATGATTTTATCAATGTCATTCTCTCTCACACAGGGAATGTTTCTGAAATCGGTGATTTAACCGATGATGACTTTTTAACTATGGTTGAAAAAATGAAAAATAATAAATAAGGAGTAAAAAATATGAGTGAAAAGAAAACAACTTCTATTGAAGCACTTATGGAACAGGGTAAGCAGAACGGAAAGCTTACCACAAAAGAAATCACAGATGTTCTTGAAGAACTCGACTATGATGCCGAACAGATGGACAAATTCTATGACAGTTGTGCTGAATACAACATTGAAATCATAGAAGACCTCAACATCGACGGCAATGATCTGAAATTCACATCAGAAGGTTCTCAGGAAGAATTTGATCTCAATTTTTCAGCTGATGATGTTGCTATTGATGACCCTGTAAAAATTTATCTTAAGGAAATCGGACGAGTTCCCCTTCTTACTCCTGAAGAAGAAATCGAACTCGCTGACCGTATGGCAAAGGGCGACCCTTATGCGAGAAAGCGTCTTTCTGAAGCAAACCTTCGTCTTGTTGTTTCTATCGCAAAGAAATATGTAGGCAGAGGAATGCAGTTTTTGGATCTTATTCAGGAGGGTAACTTAGGTCTTATCAAGGCAGTTGAAAAGTTTGACCACACTAAAGGATTTAAATTTTCCACTTATGCAACATGGTGGATAAGACAGGCTATCACAAGAGCTATTGCTGACCAGGCAAGAACTATCCGTATCCCTGTTCATATGGTTGAAACAATAACAAAGGTAAAGAAAGTTTCAAGCCAGCTTCTTCATCAGAACGGACACGATCCTTCTCCTGATGAAATCGCAAAGGAACTTGATATGCCCGTTGAAAGAGTAAGAGAAATTATGAGAATCGCTCAGGATCCTGTTTCTCTTGAAACTCCTATCGGCGAAGAAGAAGACAGCCATCTCGGTGACTTTATCCCCGATGATGACGCTCCAGCACCTGCTGAAGCAGCATCGCTTATTCTTCTTAAGGAACAGTTGAACGAAGTTCTCGCTACTCTTACTGACAGAGAAGAAAAAGTTTTAAGACTCCGTTTCGGTCTTGAAGATGGTCGTCCCCGCACACTTGAAGAAGTCGGCAGAGAATTCAATGTTACAAGAGAAAGAATCAGACAGATTGAAGCAAAGGCTTTAAGAAAATGCCGTCACCCATCCAGAAGCAAAAAAGTCAAGGATTTCCTTGATTCTTAATTGGAGATAAGATATGCATATTACTTTGGAATCAGATTATGCGGTCAGAATTGTCGCTTGTCTTGCATCAGAAAACAAGCGAATTGACGCAAAAACAATTTCGCAGAAAAACAATGTGAGTCTGAGATTTGCACTTAAAATCCTCAGAAAACTCGTTGAATCAGGCATTGTAAAATCATATAAGGGAACTCAGGGCGGATATGAACTTGCTAAATCCCCTTCTGAAATTTCTTTATGCGATGTTATAGAAACAGTTGAGGGAACATATCATTTCAGCCGTTGTCTTGAGGATGGTTACGAATGTTCTTGCGGAAGGTCGGGCGATTGCTGTCATCAGAAAGCGTTTGGTCAGATAACCGAAATTGTCAAGAAAGAACTTAAAGCAAGAACCTTTGATAAGCTGGTGAACTGATGCAGTATGATTGCTATGTCATAAAGTTTCCTGATGGAAAATTTGTTTTCAAAAGAAACACTTTTGTCAAACTGAAAGAAAACGCAAGAAAGTTCAACACAACTGAAAGCGCGCAGAAATACGCAAAGCAGAACGGCTATACCGACTATGAAATAATCACTGTTTTAGGGAAAGAAAAATACCTTCCCGATTATTAAAATTACATATCACAATAAAAAAGAGTACCTTTATAAAAGGTACTCTTTTTATTTTGTGTTTAGTGGAATTTCTTTACGATAGAATTGATTTCTTCAGAAGTTTTCACATTGGATATGATGAGTTTATCAAGTTTTTCTACCATCGATTTTGTTATACGATTCTTTTCGTTTATGCTATAAACGCTCTGTTCGTTACGTGAAACGATTGTATCAAACTGGATTGCATCAGACTGTATTTCATCAACATATCCTGAAATCTTTTCGATAGCCTTATTGTTCTTTTCCATTGATTCTTTAAGTGTTCCAAAAATTTCATTGTTGCGTTCGAAGCTTGAAACAATGTCTTTCTTCATAAAGTCTGTGATTTCATTGAAGCAGCTTTCGATGCTTACGATATTTTCGTTCATTTCCTTACAAACTTCTGCGATAGCGTTTGCTGAAACAGATGAGTTGTTTGAAAGATTCTTGATTTCCTGTGCAACAACCGCAAATCCCTTTCCTGCTTCTCCTGCTCTTGAAGCTTCGATAGATGCGTTAATAGCAAGGATATTTGTCTGGGAAGCGATATCACGAATGCTGTTTACTTCTTCGTTTATCTTTTCAAACGCCTGAAGATAGCTCATCGCCTGTCTGATATTATCTTCTGTTATACCAGTTTTCTCTGAAATCACAGAATTGATTTTTTCAACATCCTTAAGCATATCATCAACAACTGCTGTTCTGTCACGGTTGGCATTCATACTTTCTGTCATAACATCGTTGATTACCTTGATATTATTGTTTACTTTCTGAATTGTATCAGATGTAAGTTTTACATTCTTTGAAAGAGAATTTGCTGTTTCTTCGTTATCTGCTGTACATTCTCCGAGAGATTCGATTGTCTGTTTCATAACCTTTGAATCTTCTCCGAGTGAATTTGAACAATCACCGAGAACCGAGATAATTCCCTGCCATGTATTGCCGAGAGTATCTACAGCAGTAGCAATCTGTCCTACTTCGTTGCCGTTTCCTACATATGGCTGTATGTTTTCTGATTTCTGAACAGAAAGATTTCCTAATAAGTTAACAGCGTCTGTAACCTTATTGAGTGGGCTTGTGATTGAAACTGAAAGTAATGCTGTTACTACAAAAATTACAACTATTGTTACAATAGCAAAAATAACAAGAACTGTTGTTATTTCATTACTTGAAGCATAAAGTTCTGCCTTGCTGTCACGCATTGTAAGAATAAGGCCTATTTCGGGAATATATTCATAAGCAACTATACTGTTTGCTTCATCATATGTTCCGCTTAAAGATTCATTATTTACAAGTTCGATTACCGCGAGATGTCCTTCGTCTTCAATAGCCTGTGCAAAAAATTCGTTATTTGTATGGTATGTATAAATCATCGACTTAGGATCGAGAATAGCATATTCTGCATTTTCCATACCTTCGGTATCCATAGCTTCGATAACCTTGTTAAGACCTGAAAGGAATGGTCCACCACCAACAAGGCCTATGGGCTGATTTCTTTCATTATAGATAGCCATGCGAAGATTGAGAATAAGTTGCTGTGAAGCAGGAGAAACGAATGCACCACCATCGAAAAATCCTTCAGGGCTGTCTGTCATTGTTGCACGATAAGGGATAAGGTCATCACCTTTTCTTGTTACCATGCCAACTGCCGGTGGGCTTGAGTGTGCAAGAACTTTTGTATCCCAGTCACTGAGATAAACGCCTTCCCAATCGGTAAGCTTTGCAAAATATCTTTCTGTATACGCCTGAGCTGCCGCAAAAGCTTCGGGGTCTTCGGGATTATCAAGCAATCTTCTCAGTTCGCCTGACGCAGCGTATGTTTTAAGAGTTGTTTCAGATTCCTGAACATAGAGTTTTATAACAGTTGACTGTCCCTCAAGGGCTGTCATCATGTTATTTACTACTTTTTCCTCAACCTTGTTTCGCGCCTGTGCATTGATATTGATACAGAGCACAAGCATACAAGCTGAGGTTACTATACCTATAGCTATTGTTATAAGTACAGACATTTTGGTTTTTTTGAACAGATTAAACATAATCGTTCTCCCCTCTATTTTTTTATAAGGACCACATTATAATGTTATCATACATTAACTATATATTTTTGTCAATAATATACTAATATAATATTTTCATTTTTGTATGAATATATATATTTTGCACAATAACTTGTAATATATGTCAAAAAACCGTTTCCTTCTAAAGAAACGGTTTTTTATTATTCTTCTATTTCAAGCTTTTCATAGAGATAATCTATTTTTTCATTAAGTTCATCTATCTGTTGCTGATAGGCTATTGCCTTTTCTTCCTCTGCTTTGCGGATTTTCTTTTCTGCTGAAAGTCTTATTCCGAAACCTGCTGTAACTATGATTGCAAAGATTGTAAGTGCTATTGTTACAGGATTAAAATAACCTTTGCTTTCGTTTTTTTCTTCGAGAAGAATTTTAAATCCTGATGAGCGAAGTGCTTTTTTGATTGCTATTGAAAGCGGAACTGCAATTATTACCGCAAGTGTTCCGTTTATCAAGGATGTTACCCCTTTTTCGACCATAACTCCCGTTGCGGTTTCTATAGGGTTTCCTAAAAGAAGTTGCTCTATAAACGATTTTCCGAGATAGAGGATAATGTATGTTACCTGTCCTGAAATTGCTGCTATAAGTGTTCTTAAAAATTCGCTCTTTATTCCGCTTCTGTTAAGTTTTCCTGAAACAAAACCCATTGAAAATTTCGAGAAAAATGTATAGGGTGCTGACATAACATAAGCGGGATTGAAAAGGTCATAAAGCGCTCCGCCTATGCCTGAAGAAAGCCCTCCGCTTACTCCTCCGAAAAGAAGTCCTGCGAGTAAACACATTGAATTTCCTAAATGAACACGGGCATCATTATTGAGCCTTATTTCCATAAAATTCCCTACATAAACGAGTGCCGCCATAAGTCCTATTGACACCACACGATAGAGTGTCAATCTCTTTTCGGCATTTGTCTTTGCCATATTTTTTTCTCCCTTCGTTTTCCGATAGGTTGATTATACTTCTTTGCCGTTTCTTTGGCAAACGAAGGAAAGAAAAATCCGATTTTTAAAAAAATATCAAAATTGCAATAATAATAAATCTTAATCGCTCGTTTTATAGTTATATTTAAACAATACATTTTATCCCGTTTTTTTGATAGATAGAGACCTATCGGCATAGTGTTGAAAACTCATATTGTCAAACTTGCGGTAATTGTAGGATTTGTATATTTTTATCTTTATTTGACAACTACTATGAAAGGTGGTAGAATTATCATAATGATTTCATTTGTGAGGTGCTCTGATGTTCAAAAAAATAACAGCTTTTTTACTCATAGCAACGATGTGTTTTATCCTTTCGGGATGTAGCAATAACGGTACTTCGGTCAGCGAAGGCGCTGAAACAGGAAATCCTGAAGAAATTGTCAAAGGATATTATACTTGTCTTATAAACGAAAAATACGATATTGCCTATGACAAATATGTTTCAAGCATATCAAAGGTTTTCGAAACAAAGGAAGAATTTTCTCAGCGAATGGAGCTTTCTGCTTTTATGCAGGACAAAAAGCTAAAGGATGTTCTTATAAACGATGCTGAACTTGTTATGGGAACAGAAGATGTTATCTATAAAATCAAGGGTATCGCAAAATACGAACTCGATGGCGAAACAATAACAGAAGATTTTTTTGAATATGTAATCACGCAGAAGCAAACAGGATTCAACCGAATTTTAATTGATGGTGCACTTTCTGCAAAGCCTTATGAAATGGCAAACGGAAAAGGACTTCATGCATCAAAAGTTATGGTTTATAACACCGTTGAAGGAAAACGCGTTAAAATGACTATGACAAACAACGACGTTATTTTCCATGCTATCGGAAAAGAAACTATGCCTCCTATGCTTGAAATCGTTGTTGGCGGAAGAACAAGACCTTGCAAATTCCCATCGTATACAATAATCGAACCAGGAAAAACTGCTGAATTCACAGCGGAATATGATGGAGTTTCAGGTGAGGTTACAAAGGTTGTCCTTTCTTCAATCTATGCTGTCGGAGAAAATAAAAAGCCGTCTGAAGAAGACAGCGGAAGGGTTTATTCACTAACACTCGAAAAATAACAGAAATTGCAAAGGGAGCGACTATTGCCGCTCCCTTAATAATTTATTTGAAGTTTTTCGTCGCACTACCGACTATGCCAAGGGACTCACTCCTATCTGTTTAGATTCTTTTATTTACCTTTGGCATGATAATCAACTCTTTACTAAAGATTTTAACCTATGCGGAGAAATTCATCCGCTAAAATGAGTATCCTGTCGGACTCACCCCTTATAATCAAATTTAAATGTTCAAATCGTGAAAAGTGGGCACAATCATTACCATATATGCCAACTCCCTCCGTTTAAAATTTGAAGAAGTGAACGACTTTCATCGTTTCGCAAAACTTTCGGGTGGTCTCACTCCAATCTAACTAAATTTTTCTGTCAAATGTCCTTAAAATCATAAGCATACCTTCTTTATAAAAGATGTAGTTACTTAATGGTGCATAGGACTCACCTTTCCTGAAAGTTATTTTTTGCAGCCGATAAATATATCAAAACCTCACGGTTTAAGTTCTGGTTTATACCGCGTACAGCTGTTGACACTGCACCGATAAAGACCCATAATCCCTATTGCCCAGGAACAAAACCCTGACTTTCGGATTACGACACGCCTTATTGTCTAAAACTTATCCTTAACCGATAAAACATCGTAATTTCGGAGTGGCTATCTGCCTTTTCAACTCCGCCAAAAGCAACGGACAGTTTACAACACGGCCACAAGCATGTCTACGAAAAGATTCTGCTCTGAGCTGATTTCTGAAATTTTATCCAACGGACACGCCTGCCTTTCCGATAATAATTGTAAGCTGACACCCTTACCTCGTTTACGAATGATAAACTGTCGCACCCGACTATGTAAACCTAACCGCAACCTTATGATAAGGATCGTTACTATCTTAGAGCCCTGACCTCTTGTGGTCTTCTCTATGTTTATAATATACCACCACTTTTGGTTAATGTCAACAGTTTTTTATAAAAATTGTTGATAACTTTTAGGTAAATTATTTGTAAAATTTGACTATTGACTCTTTTTTCTGATAGTGGTATAATATTTTATGTTGGGTGAGTTTTTTCTCGCCCATATTTTATTATAATAGGTATAAAGGAGAATATTATGTTTAACGAAGAAGAAATCAGTTTTACTCCAGATTTATATACTCTTGTTGATGAAAACGGCGAAGAACAGACATTCGAACTTTTAGACGCTATGGAATATGAGGGTGAAAGATACTACGCGCTTACGCCTTACTATCCAAACGCTGAAGATTTGCTCAATGATAACGGCGAACTCACTATACTCAAATCCGAATTTGTTGATGATGAAGAAATGATGATTTCTATTGAGGATGACGATGAGTTTGAGAAAATCGCTGAAATTTTCCTTGAAAGAATTGAAGTTATGTTTGATGAACCCGAAGACGAAGATGATTTCTAAAAATTGCTATTGATTTTTTGTTTTGTTTGATATATACTATCATAAAGGAAAGATATTCTGCCTTGTGCGTCAGATGTGATTTTTATAATCCAACACATAATTAAAGGGACTTGACCTCCGGATATGGATTGCAGACCTCCCGCTTTTGCGGACGAAGGGAGCGCGAAATATCAGGGGCATAACCCACCTGCTGAGTGCGGGTTTTATGCTTCACATCAACGGCAAGGCGGTCTTTTTTAAAAGCAAATAACCCGTGAAGATTTTTTCTTCACGGGTCTATTTTTTCTTTTACTGTGTGCAGACTATTTCGCTTGATGTCATTGTTTTCTTGACATAAATCTTCTTATCAATTCTTTCCTTAAGGTCAGGCACATGAGATATAATACCTATGAGTCTGTCGCCCTGAGTAAGACTGTTAAGAACACCTATCGCCTGTTCGAGTGAGGCTGTATCAAGTCCGCCAAAGCCTTCATCTATGAACATTGATTCAATATGAATTCCTCCGCTGTTGCTCTGTATAACATCTGAAAGGCCAAGAGCGAGTGCGAGTGAAGCCTTGAATCCTTCACCGCCTGAAAGGGATTTTACAGTTCTGGGCTTTCCGCTGAAGTTATCGTAAACATCAATATCAAGACCTGTCTGCTTTCTGAGGTTATCCGCTTCATCAGCCTGAACAAGAACATATCTGTTTTCGCTCATCTTCAAAAGACGCTCGTTTGCCTTATCAAGAATTCTTCTGAAATATGTTCTCTGAACATACTGTTCGAAAGTAATCTTCTGCTTTCCTGCAAGTTCACCATTTGCGGTCTTTGAAATATCACAGACAAGAGAATATTCCCTTTCGAGTTTATTTCTCTGAACATATTTTTCATTGATGAATTCGAGTGTTTTAAGGTTTCCTTCAAGTCTTGAAGCAACTCTGATATATTCGGATTCAATAATTTCTGTTTCTTTAGAAAGAGCGTCATTCTTTTCTTTGAGTTCAGAAATATCGACTCTTTCCTTGCCCTCTGTCTGCTGGAAAATCTGTTCGTATCTTGCTTTCTGGGCAGTAACTTCATCTTTGTATGCCGAGAGTTCATTCTTCATAGAATTGAGGGTATTTTCTTCGATAATAGCAGATTTATAATCATCTTCAGATGAGAATCCGTTTTCTGAAATCGCATTCTTGTATTCTTCAAGTGCATTATTATAGCCTTCTTCAGCAGACGCTTTTCTTTCTTCTGCCTCTTTAAGAACAGCGCTGTTATTTTCAACGAGAATCTTACATTCGTTATAAGCGGTTTCTGCATCTTTAAGAGCAGATTCCATTGTTTCGAGTTCGGATTCGAGAACTGCTATATTTTCGAGAGCTTCTTCCTTTGTAGGATAATCGAGGAAAGAGAGAACATTATCATAAGATGCTGTTCTTTCTTTGACAGCCTCAAGGGTTTCTGAACGCTCCTTGATTTTTTCGGCAAGAGTTTTTTCAGATTCGGCTGCTTTCTGTCTTAATTCTTCAATTTTAGAAGAAAGTTCCGCCTTTTTCTGCTTTGCCTCTTCGATGAGTTTGTGTTCGCTTTCAAGTTCCCTTGCTTCATCTTCGAGCTTCTTCTGTTCGTTGAGGATAAGTTCAGGAAGATTATCTACTGTTATCTCGATTCCGGGGAAAAATCTGTCTGTTTCAGCTTTTAAGTGCTGTGCTGTCTGCTCGAAAGCGGCACTCTTTTCGTTTGCTGAGTTTGCGGCACTCTGAAGTCTTTTGAAAAGTCTGTCTCTTTCTTCACGGAGTTCTGCGAGTTTTTCATCGCTTACAGCACCCTCTTCCATCTTTGCGGGATTTGGATGATGATAAGAGCCGCATACAGGACAAGGCTTATCGTCTTCAAGTTCTGATGCCATTATGCCTGCTTGTGAACGGAAGAACGCAAATTCAGCCTTTGTATAAGCGTCAAGAGCGTTGTTGTAGTTCTTTTCAACAGTATAATAACTCTTTCTGAGCATTTTGAGTTCGTTGTTATAAGAAAGCATATCTTTTGTAAGAGATGCCATATTTTCGACTTTCTCGTATCTTGTCTGAAGTTTCTGGATTTTTGTTTCAGAAGATATGAAACGAACTTCTGCGTCAGAAACCTCTGCGAGTTCCTTTTCACATTCTAAAAGTTCTGCCTTGGCAGACTCCCCTGCTTCTCTTGCGGCAGTTTCAGCGGCTTCAAAGATGCTGTCCTGTGCTTTGAGTTTTTCTATCTGACCGCCGAGAAGTATGAGGTTTTCATATCTCGGAAGATGTCTTTTAATCTGTTCGATACGGCTGAGTTTTGCGTTTCTCTGAGGTATTTCCTCCTGACAGTGAAGAAGCTCTTTTTCAAGTTCCAGAAGTCTTGGAGCGGCATCTTTTGACGCTGCTTCAAGTTCTGAAAGTGATGATACCGCTTCATCGAAAAGCTGTTTTTCTCTCGCTAAAGCCTTTTCTTTGGGGAGAACATTCTTTATCGCTTTTTCTGCTTTTAAAACCTTTTCAGACATCTCTGTCATATCGTCTTTCTTATCGCCAAGTTCGGCAAGTTTGAAACGGAGGTTTTCGTATTCATCGAAAAGCTTATTTGTTTCTTCTGCGGTTGAATATTCTGTATGGATTTTCTGCATTTCTTCGCGCTTTGCGTCAAAGAGTGCTTTCTTCTCGTCGCGGACAACAGTATCCTTTTCGTTAAGGTCTGAAAGTGCTGCAACAAGTTCTGTTATCTTATTTACGTCTTTTTCTTCGAGAAGTTTTGCGAGTTCACTTTCTTCGCTTTCGGGAGTAATACCTTCGCAATACTGTTTTATTGCATCTGTATTCTTTTCGAGTGCGTAAGAAATTTCAGCGCTTCTTGATTTCAAAACATTCTGGAAAGACTGGAAATATGTTGTATCAAAAACTTTTCTGAAAATCTCTGAACGCTCTTTGCTGTCAGCGTGAAGAAGTTTTAAGAATTCACCCTGTGCGAGCATTCCGATATACTTGAAACGCTTATAATCAACGCCTAAAATTGTTTCGATTTCAGCGTTTACATTCTTTTCTCCCACACACTGAGAATTAGCTGTTTCAAGAATTGCATTAGCATTTTCTGTTGTTTCGCCTTCGGAGTTCTTTTTCTTTCTCTTGTATGAGGGGTTTCTTCTTACTGTATATACCTCATCCTTATGAGAAAAAACAAGTTCTGCAAAAGTAGGAGTGTTATCGTTTGCAAAGTCACTTCTTATCATATCTGATGTTCTGTTATCGCCACTCGCTTTTCCGAAAAGTGCATAACAGATACCATCGAAAATAGTTGTCTTTCCCGCACCTGTATCGCCTGTTATGAGAAAAAGCCCTTTCTGACCGAATTTTTCAAAATCAATTTCGGCTTTATCTGCATAAGGACCGAATGCGCTGAGGGTAAGTTTTATAAGTTTCATATAATATTTCTTGCTCCTTCCTCAAACGCTTTTCTTACAACCGCCATCTTATCTTCTGAAAGTTCTGTGCCATTCTGTAACGCATAAAACTCAGCAAAAAGTTCTTCGGGTGATTTTTCTTCTATATTTTCAGCAGAATTCAGTTCTGCTTCGTGTGCTGTTCTGCTGTTTTCAATATCAATGTGCATAAGGTTAGGATAAATCGAACGGAGTTTTCCTGCCGCGTCATAAAGTTCGTCTTCATCCGTTAAAACAGCATAGATATAATCGTCATCATCGAGAGAAATCGTTGTTTTCATAAGGTCAGAAAGTTTGCCCTTGATTTTTCTCATATCTCTTCTTGGTGTTACAGGGATTTTGTCAACGCTTACACTTCCCTTTCCTTCAAGAGAAACAACTGTTACAGACTTTGTCTGCTGGATTTCTGAAAGAGAATATTTAAGAGGTGTACCTGCGTATCTTACCGTATCCCTGCCGATGCTCTGTGCCGAATGGATATGCCCTAATGCGACATAATCAAAGCAATCGAAAACAGAAACATCAACATTATCAATTCCGCCGACATTTATCTGTTCAGAGTCACATCTTACGGGTTCAGCACCACTGTTTGTAACAAACTGGTGTGAGATAAGGACATTTCTTTCTTTTCTGTCAATGTCTGCGTGATTTATTATAGCACGAACGGCGTCATCGTATGTTTCTATCTTGTCATCGGGATAATAAGGCTTTACATATTCCGGTCTTACAAACGGAAGCATATAAATATTCACTTTTCCGAAAATATCGTCGTATGTATATTTTCTGAGAGTTCCATCGAAATTGGAATAAATCATTACGCCCTTTGAACTCATAAGACGGCTGCCGAAGGAAAGGCGTTCCTTTCCGTCATGGTTTCCGCTTATTATATAAACAGCAATTCCTTTTTCTGAAAGATCGGTAATGAATTTATCAAGAACTTCAACAGCGTTCGATGAGGGAACGCTTTTATCGTAAACATCACCCGCAACGAAAACAGCGTCAACCTTTTCAACACTTGCGGTGTGTATAATCTTTGAAAGTATGAATTCCTGATCTTCGGTCATATCGTAACCGTAAATCGTTCTTCCTATATGCAGGTCTGAAATATGAAGAAATTTCAAAGCAAAACCCTCCGATTATCAAAATATAAATATACAAGATAATTATATCACATAATTTAAGATAAAACAAGGAATTTTTGCATTTTAAGACATTCCGTGGTGAAAAAAATATACTGAAAATATCGTTGATTTTGTGATAATTATGTGATATAGTAATATTAGGTATATATTTTTTAAAGAACGGAGGATTATTATGGGTAAAAAAGCAATATCCTTAAAAGCGAAATTCTTTATCGTTACAACAATAGTTATCATTGTTCAGTTTGTGCTTAATATCGTTCTCTATCATTCTCTCGGGAATTTTGAATATATCGACCAGAAGATGTCGAAAGAGGTTTATTCTGAAACACTCAACGCCTACAATCAACTTCAGACCGCTCTTACAACTCCTGCAAAATCGCTTGACAGAGAAGCAAATCACATTGCCGAAAGCATAGAAACCGTTGTTATGAGCGAAAATAATATGCCTTTATCGGCAGAAGCAGACGAAGAAATCGTATTCTCCGAAAGATTTGATTTGCTTTCAGGAAATTCGCCCAAAATAACATCTATAACAGCATCTGTTGAAAAGAGTCTTCTTTCTGTTCTTTCAGATGATAACATTTCGGGTGCTTTTATAATTCTTGATACAAATGTTTCAAAAAAGGAAAATTCACACTCTGCATTATATCTCAGAAAAACCGACAAGGGCGTTTCTGTAATATATGGAAACAATGCCAAGACAAGCCTTGACAGAACAAGAAAAATTGCTGATGAAATTGATTTTTCGCTCGAAAACGAAGAAACAGGCGTTTTATATTCATTCTATTCAAAACCTGCTCTTTATAAGAAAAAATCTCTCGTTAATTCGGCTGAATCATTTACATACTGGTCTGCCCCGCACCGTCTTTTCGAAGGCGAAGATAGGGTTATTTCGTATTCAAGGCCTATCGTTTCTTCAGACGGAACATTCATAGGGGTTATAGGATTCGAAGTTTCTGAAAAAACAATAAAATCATTCCTTCCTGCCGACAGCCTCGGTTTCGGAAATTCCGGATACGCTTTCTTTGACCGTTCAAACGGAATGATCGACCTCTCAAATGCTATTGCAACAGGTGCTTCCATAAACGACATAGAAACTATTTCTCATCCCATAATTGCAACTTTAGACAATGACTATGGTCAGAATGTTTCTACCCTCGAAGCCGAAAATGGAAAACGCTCTTATCTCTATACACATTATCTTGATTTTTATGACGAAAACTCATACTTTGCAGAAGGCGAAGACTGGCTTCTTGTAGGAAAAGTCCCTGAAAATTACATAACCAAACAGTCAACAGTTGTAAAGAGTCTTTCGGTAGTTATTATGGCAACCGCTACTCTTGTTTCTCTTCTTGTTTCTATTTTCGTAATTTCAATTTCAACATCGAAAACAAAGAAACTTATAAGAACAATAGAAAATTTCAAAACAGATCATTCAAAATCAATTGTACTTGAAAGAGTCGGAATAAAAGAAATCGACAAACTTTCTGAAATGTTGGAATCATACAGTGAAGATGTTTCTGTAAATTCTGCAAAGAAATCGAAGATTGTAGACCTTATTTCAAACCCTATAGCAACCTTTGAAATAAGCAAGAACGAGGACAAGGTATTCGTTTCAAACTCGATAGTAAACATTCTTCAGCTTAATCCTGCTATCATAATAAACGGATATATCAACAAGAAAGAATGGGAAGGAATATACACAAGGATAACATCCTCTGAAAACATTTCATATGAAGGAAGTTATCATGTAAACAAAGAGGCAGGAAACGATAACAGCGGTCAGTGGCTTAAGATAAACACATATGAATCAGACAAGTATATAATAGGCGTCATAACTGATATTTCAGAACAGATACTTGAAAGAAAACGCATTGAATACGAACGCAACCACGACTCACTCACAGGAATTATCAACAGAAGAACATTCCTTTTAAGAACAGAAGAAATCCTCGGAAACTGCAAGAATGCCGTTGTTGCTTTATGGGATATAAAGAACATAAAATTCGTCAACAACAAATATGGCCATGAAAACGGCGATAAACTCATAAAGGCAGCGACAAGAGTTCTTGATTCAGTTTCAAATGACAGACACACAATAACCGCAAGACTTTCGGGCGATGAATTTGTAACAATATTCTTCGGTGAAAAGGATGTTTCGTTCTATAAGAGTGAAGTTAAAAATCTTTATGAGCTTCTTTCAAATGTTGTTATCGAAATACCTGATGGTACAGAAATAAAAATAGAAGCCGCAGTCGGAACTGCTTGTTACCCATTTGACGCACCCGATATAAAGGGACTCTTGCGTTGCACAGACAGCACACTTCTCAACAACAAAAACGAAAACGGCAGACATTCTGACGGAATATTTGAATACAAAGCTTATTAAAATTATGGGGTATCGGATAAAAAATCCGTTACCCCTTACTTTTGAAGAAAGGAATTTATTATGAAATTTGTAATACAGAGAGTAACCTCGGCTTCGGTTGAGGTTGAAGAAAAAATTGTCGGAAAAATAGGAAAAGGATTTCTTGTTTTAATCGGTATCGGAAAAGAAGACAATGAAGAAATCGCCGACAAGATGATTAAAAAACTCATAGGAATGAGAATTTTTGAAGACGAAAACGGAAAAACAAATTTAAGCCTTAACGATGTTTCGGGTGAACTTCTTTTGATTTCGCAGTTCACGCTTTATGCCGATTGCAAAAAAGGAAATCGTCCTTCATTTATAAATGCAGGTTCTCCCGATGAGGCAAACAGACTTTATGAATACATAATATCTGAATGTAAAAAAGAAATAGATGTTGTTGAAAAAGGCGTTTTTGGTGCTGATATGAAGGTTTCGCTTTTAAATGATGGGCCGTTTACTATAATTCTTGACAGCCGTGATATTTTATAAAAACAAAAATCTCCTGCAAATTTGCAGGAGATTTTTTAATCATATTTTGAGTGTGCAAAAGAAAGTTCAGGGGAAACCGAGAAATCATTGAGATATTCTAAAAATTCAACGCCTGGAACTGCCTTCGAGAAATAATACCCTTGAAAATAATCACATTTTAGTTCTAAAAGTTTATTTATATGTTCTATTGTTTCAACGCCTTCCATAACGACTTCTGTTCCGAGTTGCTGAAGCATATAGAATGTGTTTTTAAGAGTTGCATAAGCTTTGGGATTTCCAAGTGATGACCAGAGAATACTCTTGTCAATCTTAACACAATCAAACGGTAATGCGTAAACATAAGAGAGGTTTGAATAGCCTGTTCCATAATCATCAAGTGCGAATTTAACACCATTTGAAACGAATGTATCAACATTACGGCTTAAATTAACCTGTGAGCCTATCGCTGCTGTTTCGGTTATTTCAAGAACGATATTCTGCGGTTTAACATCGTAATCTTTCATTATTCTGATGTATCTGTCAGCAAGTCTGTACTGCATACACTGAACGGGAGAAAGATTTACTTCGATATATTCCACACCCTTATCGCAGATATTTCCATCTCTTATGAAACGACATACGCTCTCGAACACAAACTCGCCTATATCAAGGATAAATCCCTCTTTTTCAGCCATAGGAATAAATACCTCTGGAGAGATAAATCCGAGTTCGGGGTCTATGAGTCTTACGAGCGCTTCGGCTGCTATTATCTTTTTCTTTTCGGTTGAATAGATAGGTTGATAGTAGACTTCAAATCCACCGTTTGTAACAGCGTTTCTTACCGCTGTTCTTATAGCGTCAATACGGACTACATCGACAATATCAGAAATCTGAAGAACACTTTTCTTGATGTTCTTGAATTCCATAATAGCTTCAACGGCATCGTAGTATTCACTGATACTTCTTATATCCTCGGGGCATCTTATCGCCGCTGTCTGCTGTGTGAGAACAGCAACATCATTTCCGTTCTTCCAGTTATTATTAAAGCGTTCTACTATTGCATTCACATAATCATCAGGATTTTTATCGGGAATATACTTTATCTTTACCGCAAAAGCCCTGTTGTTTATCATAGAAACAATACAGTCTTTTTCAAGTTTTGAAAGGAATTTTACAACATCGCTGTAAATCTTGTCAACACTTTCAGAACCGAGTTTTTCCTGAATGATACGATAATCTCTTATATGAACAACAATTACAAGAAATTTCTTTCTTGAAATAAATTCCGAATCAAGAAACTCTGAAAACATCTTGTATTTCATAGCACCCGTAGGTTCATAGACTTCTTCGGGGTTCTGAATGAAGAATATCATTATTACCGCCGAAAGTGAAACTGTGAAATTCTGAAGGAGAATCTGCGGGAAAAATGCCTGAATAACAACTGTGAGTATTGTAATGGCAATTATAACACCAAACGCAACTATCTGTTTTTTACTGAAAACTCTTCTGTATACTATCGTTATAACAAAGATATATACAAGATAATAGAAAAGGATTGTATAGATGATGTTAAAGAAAAGTCCCTTACAGAAATGACCTTTGTTATCAAAATAGAAGAAAAGTTTTGTAGCGCCCGTTGTAACAAGCATAATAAAAAATGCGGTAAACGGTGCCCATACAAGAAAACGATGGAATGATAACTTTATATCTATCTTCGCAAGGCAAAGCGATAGCAGAAGAAGTGTTATCATTGTCAGACAATCGAACGCATAGTAAAGAATATTCATAGAATATTTAACAAACGAACTTGTGACAAAGGGATTCTGTATTGCCATAGCCCCCATTGTATCGAAGAAGGTTGTTGCTATACCGTAAATGATAAGAAGGGTGTAAAAACGATACTGCATGAAAGGCAGTTTCTTTTTGAGTGAGTGATATACAAAAAGAAGTATGAAGGTAAAGAAGGCGCATATATCGAAATACATATTATATATTGTAATCATTATGACATACCTCCTTTTACCATCGGAGATTCAAAGGATTTTACAAACTCTGTGAGTGATTTTTTATCAAATGAGCCTGAGATATATTCACCCTCAGCATACTGACAATTCATATTGCTGAGCATTCTGAAACTGTTTTCACAGTCTACCCCACCTGCTATTGTCTTTATGCCAAGTTCCATCATAAGACTGAGTGTGCTTTCAAGCATTATAGCAGCCTTGCCGTTGCTGAGTGCTGCTGAAACAACGCTGTCCGCGATTTTGACATAAGAGAAAGGCAGGTTATAGATGGATGATATTTCGGATTTTCCTGCCCCGAAATTATTGAAGCAGAACAAAAATCCCTTTTCGTGAAGGTTGTTAAGATAATCTTCTATAATTACAGAAAGTTCATCAGTAACTATTTCTGAAATCTTGAAACAGATTTTAGATGGGTCTATCCCGTGCTTTTCGAGAACAGAAAGATATTTTTCTGCCATATTATTCTGAACGCACTGAACAACCGAGAACGGAACTTCGACATGATGGAATCCGTTTTCTTCGAGTCCCCCTGCGTTTATGAAACGGCAGATTTTTTCAAATGCCGCTTCGCCTATTTTCGCCATATCTCCGCTTTTTTCTGCAACGGCTGAAAATTCAGCATCTGATATTACTCCTATAACTTCATCTGTTATGTAAAGTTCCGATTCAACATAAGAGATATTGTCATCGTCAAAAGAATATACAGGACGGTAGCTTATTTCAAATCTACCTGTTTCGACAACTTTCTTGACTGCTGATTTTATTGCAGATGCTCTTACGAGTGTTTTGTTATCAACCTCAGAAAAATAAAGAATTTTTTCGGATTCTTTATTATTTTCAAACCATGAAATTATGTTTATAAGAGTTGTTGTGTCGTTTACATCCTCAGGGCATTCAACAACGCATATTCTTATAGGAAGCATAGCCGAATTAGTTCCGCAATACCAAGGTCTATCAAAAATCTCACATAGTTTTGAAACTTTGCGGTTGATTTCAGAGAAACTCGGAAATTCAACACAAAGAACACCGGGGCTTACAGAATAAATTTTCTGTGCGCCTATTTCGAAAAGAACTTTTGTTATCTGTTTTACAGCGTTTGTAATAAATTCGTTTCCTAGAGATTTGCTGTAATGTTCAAAATTGTTGATGACAATGGTCATCATATAGAATTTCTTTTTTCTTTCAAAGTCATATTTCAGCATAGAAACAAGGCTGTTTTTATTGTATATGCCGTATTCTGTATCTATAACCGAAACAGGATTCTGAATTACGAGAAGAACTGCAAGTGCACAGAGCGCCATTGCGAAATTTTCGATTTTCTGGGATGGGAAAAAGAACTGAACAGCAGATGCGGCAACCATTATTCCGACAAGAGCTGTTATAGCGACAATTACAGATCTCGAGTAATTATTTCGGTGAACAAGAATGTATCCGACTATACAGATAAGGTAATAAAACGCTATGATATAAATGAAAATCATACCTTTTTCGCGCGTATAAACCATATCCTCAACCGAGAAGATAAGATTTGTAAGAGGATTTGTAAAAACGAGTATCTCTATGAAAACCAAAGGGGCGAAAAGCATTATGCGTTCTCTTGTATTGAAATCTCCAAGTTCTCGTCTTAAACTCATTACATAAAGAAGTGCTGTCGGAGTACACATGACATGGGTTATGAAATAAACCATATAAGAAATATGTTTTACAGTATTTATTCCGATATGGTCGGTTATGCCGTCTGTGAAGATAGCAGCAACCGTTGTCATTACAATCGACAAAACAAAAACAAGATAACATTTGTTATGCAAAAGGGGAGTTTTTTTATTGAGACTATAGCATATCGCGATGATAACAAGCATTAAAAGTCCTGCTATATGATAGCTTATTTCTTTCATAAAATCCTCTCCTTTCTGCTATAATAAACCCCAAAAACGCAGCGACTGCAAAATAGCAGTTGCTGCGTATTTTTTACAAATTCCTATTTCCACATTTCTCCGTAAATTTCATCATAATTCACGAGATCATCGAGAAGTCTTGGAATAAGAACATCCTGCTCTTCGTCGGAGAACTGGCAGGTTCCTACTGCACGGTGTCCCCCTCCGCCATACTTAAGCATAAGTTTGCCGACATTTACCTTTGAGGTTCTGTTCATAATGCTGTATCCTACTGCACAAGAACAGCCCTTTCCACCCTTGCCGTCAACTATCCATACAGAAATATTCTGTTCGGGATAGAGGCTGTAAATCATAAATCTGTTTCCTGCGTAGATAGGATTTACACCACGAAGGTCAGTTATGATAACATCCTTTTCAACTCTTGTGTATTTATGTACCATTTCTGTGAAAAGGTCAGCCTGTTCACGATAAAGGTCGATTCTTTCCTTGATGTCATCGAGTGCGAGAATTTCTTCTGTTGTCATTGTGCGGCAGCAATCAATGAGTTTTTCCATAAGCTGATAGTTGCTTATTGTGAAGTTACGGAATCTTCCGAGACCCGTTCTGGGGTCCATAATAAAGCCGATAAGAATCCATCCTTCAGGATGAAGAACCTCATAAGGAGTAAGATGACCTGAGTCAACTTTGTCAACAGCTTCCATCATATCTGTGAAATTAGGGAAACGGTCTTCCCCGCCGTAATATTCATATATGATTCTTGCACATGAAGGCGCGTGACGGCTTTCACCGCTATATTTTCCTTCGAGTTCGTTTCTTTCAAATTCACTGGAGTGATGGTCAAACCACATTCCGCATCCTTCAACATAAGGAACATTCGCAAGAACATCATCCTTTGTCACTTCAACTATGCCATCCTGTAAATCCTTAGGATGAGCAAATTTCCAGTTGTCGATAATACCTACTTCTTTGAGAAGTGCGGCACATGCAAGTCCGTCAAAGTCGGAACGGGTAAGTAATCTCATAAAAATACCTCCGAAAAATTATGTGAATGAATATTATACATATCAATATGTTGATTATACCATAGTAATACATAACATTCAATAGTTTTTAAGTAATTTTGTCAGTTTTTTTCATAAAATTCAAGGAATTTTTATTCAAAAAGTGTAAACAATAAATCTGTACTCCGATAAAGCTCTGAAATCGAAGTAAATATTTTTGGGAGGATTTTTATTATGAACATGAACAAAAGCATTAAATGCACAGTAGGAAACTGCAAGTATAATGTTAAGTCAGAGGGTTACTGCTCACTCGATGTTGTTAAAATCGGAACACACGAAGCAAACCCCACAGATTGTCAGTGCACAGACTGTAACTCATTCGTCTGCGATTCAGACTGCTGCCGATAAAAAGAAAAATCGGAGAGGATTTCCCTCTCCGATTTTATTTTAGTTTGCAGGAATTGTAAATTCATATCCTTTAGCACGGTATTCGTCTATAACATCGCCGAGAATTGCGGTATTTGTTTCCGAAACGGCGTGAAGAAGAATTATCTCACCGCTATGTGGATTTGATGTTATTTTAATGAAAGCCTCACTCTTTTCGGGCTGTTTGTTTACATCCCAATCGGCATAGGCAAAACTCCAGAAAAGTGTTTTATAACCCATTCTCTGAGCAAGTGCCAATGCTCTTTCTGAATAAACCCCCTCGGGCGGACGCATATATTTCATTTCATATCCATAGGTTTCAAGGATATAATCTTCTATCTCTGTAAGTTCCTTTTCGGCATCTTCTATCGAAACATCGAGTAAACTTGCGAGTGATTTATGATTCTGTCCGTGGTTTCCGAGAATGTGTCCCTCATCGATAATACGCTGAATTATAGCGGGATCAGCATATTTACAATAACCTCCTGTAACAAAGAAAATTGCCTTTACATCCTTTTCTTTTAAGGTATCAAGGATTATTTCTGTGTAGCCGTTTTCGTAACCTAAATCAAATGTCAGCCATACTGTATTGTCATCAAAGTTATTTACCGCATACGCTGAATATTTGCTGTATTTGTCGTTGAATTGTGTAGCACCGTAAGGCCTTCCGTTTTCGTCAAACTGAACGCCCTGACCGAAACCACATTGTGTATTGTCAAGACATATAAGTTCTTCATCGGGGATATAAGGAACTTCGATTTCAGGAAGTGTGCATAAATTTTCCGTTTCGGAAAAAATTGTTATTTCAGGTTCTGAAACAATGGGTTCGGTTTCTTCTACGGGCGTTCCCATAACCTGTTGCGCTTCGGTTGATTCTTCCCAGCCGTAATTCACATTCTGCGGGTCGAGTTCGGAGCAGGATGTCATCATCATTGCAAAACAGAGAATAACAGGGAAAAAGTATTTCATATAATTCCTCCTTTTCTTTTAACTTAACGAGCGAAATGCTCTGCTTTTATTTTGTGAAAAGGGATATTTTTTATCCTATTTATATTTTAGCATATTTTTTTGTAGAATGCGATTACAATTTGGTTACAAATAAAGGATAATTTTTTATAAAAAATATCCGCCCATAAAGGACGGATAATGTTTTAAGCATTGAGATAAGATCTTACAAGTGCCTGTAAAAGTTCGTCTCTGTCGAGATGGCGGATAAGACTTCTTGCGTTGTTGTAAGTTGTGATGTATGTAGGGTCTTCTGAAAGAATATAGCCTACAATCTGGTTTATGGGATTATAACCCTTTTCTTTGAGTGCATCATAAACCGCCATAAGTGTTCTCTGCATTTCATCATCTTTTTCAGCCTTTACAGAAAAGGTCATTGTCTGTTCATTCATTATAATCCCTCCTGAATCAGTTTAAGTTATAGGGGTATTATACCCCAAAACCTATTAAAAAACAATAGAAAAATTACAAATTGGTTACAATATACAATTTTTCAAAGAAAATTTTGGTATGAAGAAAAAGAAAAGGTACGGAAAATCCGTACCCTTTCGTAATCTTATTTTACGCTCTGAGTTCTGCACCAAATTCAGTCATTGCTTTAAGAACTCTCTTCATAGCAGCATCTGCCTGTTCATCTGTAAGAGTAGATTCCATAGAACGCATTGAGATTGAGAACGAAACGCTCTTCTTTCCTTCTGCAATCTGTGAGCCCTTATAGACATCAAAAAGTGTTACCTTTTCGAGAATTTTTCCAACAGCATTCTTGATAGCCTTTTCGAGTGATGCAACTGTGATGCTGTCATCACATACAACAGAAAGGTCTCTTGTTGTTGCGGGGAATTTAGGAAGAGGCTTATATGTCTTTTCTGTTACAGAAACGCTCATCATTTCGGGGATAAGAAGCTTTGCAACATAAGCCTTTACTCCGATTTCGTAGTTTTCGAGAGTTTCGGGATGAAGTTCCCCCATAATAGCGAGAACTGTATCTCCCTTTGTAACGATAGCGCTTCTTCCTGGGTGGAAAGCAACATATTCTTCAATGGGGCAACCTTCTGCGCAAGCAGTTACATCATAATCCATTATTCCCATTTCTTCCATAATTTCATCAACCGCACCCTTGATGTCATAGAAATCAACGTTGTTCCCATACATACCGATAGCAAGTCTTGCGGGTTCATCGGGAAGTTCCTTACCTGAAACGGGGATATATTCGTTTCCGATTTCGTAAAGTCGAGCGACAGCATTTCTGTAATTATAGTTACGTGCAAGAACTTCACACATCGAAGGTATGATTGTTGTTCTCATAACAGATGTATCTTCGCCTAAGGGGTTTGTGATAACAACTGTCTTTCTGAGAGGTGAATCAGCGGGGATTCTTATCTTATCAAAGTTCTTGGGAGAAACGAATGAGTATGTTGAGATTTCGTTGCAACCTATAGAAAGCATTGTTCTTTCGAGCTTTCTTGTGTATTTCTGTTCAGGTGTGAGTTTAGCCTGAGCAACGCCTCTGATGATTGTAAGAGGAATGTTGTTATAACCATAGATTCTTGCAACTTCTTCCGCAATATCAGCCTTTACCTCAATATCAATTCTCCACTTGGGAGCATAAGCCTTGCCGTCTTTTACTTCAAAGCCTAACTTATCGAGGTATTTAATCATATCGCTTTCGGGAATATCTGTTCCGAGGAAGTTATTTATCCACTTGCTGTCGAAATCAACACACTTTGGTGTCTTATCAGAATAATCCTTGTCGATTATCTTTGTTAAAACTTCGCCTGCACCGAGCATTTCAACAAGCTGACAAGCTCTCATAAGTGCATCATAACAGTTTTCTGCATCAAGGCCTTTTTCAAATCTTGAAGATGCGTCTGTTCTCATTCCGAGTTTCTTTGCAGTTGTTCTTACAGATGCACCGTTGAAACAAGCGGCTTCAAATACAACTGTTGTTGTATCATCCATAATTCCGCTGTATTCTCCGCCCATAACACCTGCAACGGCAACGGGCTTTTCAGCGTCTGCGATAACGAGCATTTCTTCTGAAAGTTCTCTTTCTATTCCATCGAGAGTTGTAATCTTTTCGCCCTTGTCTGCGTTTCTTACAACGATTTTGTTGCCTGAAACATAGCGAAGGTCAAAAGCGTGCATAGGATGACCATATTCGAGCATTACATAGTTTGTGATGTCAACGAGGTTATTGATAGGTCTTACACCGCATCCTCTGAGACGTTCTCTCATCCAACGGGGTGAAGGGCCGATTTTAACATTCTTGACGAGCGCTGCTGCGTATCTTGTGCAGAGTTCTGTATTCTTTACTTCAACAGAAAGGTCAGCGTCAATATCTCCGCCAACGCCCTTATATTCAGGCTTTTTGAGTTCAACGGGAACATCAAATGTAGCACCTGCTTCTCTTGCAAGACCGATAACAGACATACAGTCAGGACGGTTTGATGTTATTTCAAATTCAACGCAGGTATCGTTAAGACCTATTGCATCGCGGATGTCTTCGCCTATCTTTATGGGTTCACAACCTTCTTCGTCCTGTAAAACAAAGATACCATCTTCGATAGCATAGGGGAAATCGTGAACTGTAAGTCCGAGTTCGCCGAGTGAACAGAGCATACCATTACTTTCAACGCCACGGAGTTTGCCCTTCTTGATTTTAATTCCCTTGGGAAGAGTTGAACCGTCAAGTGCTACGGGGACAACTTCTCCGCCGTGGATATTCTGTGCACCTGTTACTATCTGGATAGGTTCACCCTTGCCTACATCAACCTGACATACTACGAGGTGATCAGAATCTTCATGAGGAACAACAGAGAGAACTTTTCCGACAACAACATTTGAAATTTCTTCGCCTTCTGTGTCGAAGCGTTCAACCTTTGAACCGCTCATTGTCATATCATAACAGAATTTTTTTATAGGCTCATCGACTTTTACATAATCGGAAAGCCATTTCATAGATAAATCCATCTTTAAAACCCTCCCTTAAAACTGTTCAAGAAAACGAAGGTCGTTTTCATAAAGAAGACGCATATCGGTGATACCGAAACGACGCATAACTATTCTTTCAAGACCTACACCGAATGCAAAACCGCTGTAAACTTCGGGGTCGATGCCACATCCTTCGAGAACCTTGGGATGTACCATTCCTGCGCCTAAAAGTTCGATATAGCCTTCATTCTTACAGAGAGGACAACCCGCTCCGTTACAGTTGTAACACATAACGTCAACTTCTGCTGATGGTTCTGTATATGGGAAATGATGAGGACGGAGACGGATTTTGCAATCATCGCCGTAAAGACGCTTCATAAGAAGTTCGAGAGTTCCGCAAAGGTCAGCCATTGTAACTCCCTTGTCGATAACAAGACCTTCGATCTGATGGAAAAGGGGTGAGTGTGTTGCGTCAACTGTATCGCAACGATAAACACGACCGGGAGAGATAATTCTTATAGGAGGCTTTCTGTTTTCCATTGTTCTTATCTGAACGCTTGATGTCTGTGTTCTTAAAACAACGTTTTCGTTGATATAGAAAGTATCCTGTGTATCTCTTGCAGGGTGTGACTTGGGCATATTGAGTGCTTCGAAACAGTAGTGGTCTGTTTCGACTTCGGGGCCGTCAACAATATCAAAGCCCATTCCTGTGAAAATATCCTTTACTTCGTTGAGAACGATTGTAAGAGGATGAAGTTTTCCGACTTTCTGTGACTTTCCGGGGAGAGTAACATCTATTACTTCACTTTTGAGTTTTTTCGCTGTAAGTTCATCCTTTAGAGCTGTCTTTCTTGCTTCAATCTGTTCTTCGATATCAGCACGTACTTTATTAGCAAGTTGTCCGATAACGGGACGCTCTTCAGCGGAAAGACCACCCATCTGCTTTAAGATAGCTGTAAGTTCACCTTTTTTGCCGAGAAGTCTTACTCTTAAATCCTCAAGCTGTTTGCTGTCGGAAATGTTCTTGAGTTCTTCTGCGGCTTCTGCTCCGATTTTTTCAAGAGCCTCTTTCAACATTTTTATCACCTCAATAAAATTTTTAACACAAATAAAAAAGCCTGCCCCGTTTCAACAAACAGGACAAGGCCATACTGCACTTGTTTATAAACCACCCGATTGTTAAAGAAGCTATCACTTCCCCGACTATAACGCAGTCATGCGTTTTCCCCTACTCGCTTTATGCTTTAAGGAAAACCACTCGGGAGTGAAATTCATATTCCGCGGTGCGAAAAGCTCACAGCAAATGCTTTTCTCTCTGAAACTGCGCCGTTATCGGAAGACTACTGTACTCCGTCTTTGTGTTTACTTATTCATTATATATAATTTTTTTGAGATTTGCAAGTGTTTTTCTTGAAATCTCTCGAAAAATATGCTAAAATATCACAGATAAAGGCAGGAATGTTTTTATATATTTTTCACAAACCAAAGGAGATCCCGATAAAAATGGATACTTACGCAGAACAGCTTGTAATCAAAGAAAATACAACTCTTGACACTTTGAAAAGAGTTCTTATAATCGCAGGAGGATTTATTCTCGCCGTTGCGCTTTTCCTATTCTTTTCGATTTTAGGTCTTTTGCCCGTTGGAGCAATTCTTGCACTCGGAATAGCGGTAGGCGCTTATTTTCTTATTCTCAATCTCGGTGTTGAATATGAATACATAATAACCGAGGGAGAACTTGATGTTGACAAAATCGTTGCTAAAAGAACAAGAAGCAGACTACTCACAATAAAGGTTGAAAAATTCACTGAATATGGCATTATAACCGACGCAAAGGAAAAAGAAGGTCTTACTGTTTTTATGACAAACGGAAGAGGTTACAGCGATTATTATGCCGATTTCACTCACAAGACACACGGCGAATGCAGACTTATCTTCTCTCCCGATGAGAAAATTCAGTCTTTGATAGAACCTTATCTCACAATTAACAAAGAATAATAAAGGGGAATTTTTATGTATCTTCTCACTCCGCAGAAAATGAAGGAACTCGAAGCGTTATCGGATAAAAACGGCGTTTCTTATGCAGAACTTATGCAGAATGCAGGTGAAAAACTTGCTGAATTCATCTATTCTTTACCTATAAATCACTCTTACGGAATTGTATTCTTCTGCGGAAACGGAAACAATGGCGGAGACGGATTTGTTGCTGCTAAAATGCTTTCTATGGGTGGATACCCCGTTACCGTTGTTCTTATGTGTGGCGAACCCGAAACAGAGCTTTCTATGAGAGCTTATCTTGAACTCGGAGAAAGCGATGCTGAGGTCTTAAACCTTTATGACAACAACGAAAAAATCTTCTCTAAACTTTCATCATCAGCGCTTATTGTTGACGCTGTTTTCGGAACAGGTTTTCACGGAGAATTACCTCCTCAGGTTAAGGCTTGTTTTTCATTTGCCGCGAGGTCGGCTGCTAAAAAACTCGCCGTTGATGTTGTAAGCGGAGGAAACTGTACTGACGGAAAAGTATCCGAAGGCACACTGAAATGCGATTATACAGTTACATTCGCCTATGAAAAAGTAGGAATGAGAATGAAACCTCTTTCTAACTGCCTCGGCGAAATAACTATTGCTGATATAGGAATTGACAAATCACTCATAAGAAAAGTTATTCCCGTTATAAAGACAGAAGATGATTTCATAGAAAAAGTAATCCCCGAAAGAAACCCTTATTCAAACAAGGGTGACTACGGAAAACTTGTGAATATCGCAGGTTCAAAGCGTATGCCGGGGGCTGCGGCACTTTCTACTATGTCAGCACTCAGAACAGGTGCTGGGCTTGTTACACTTGCTTCTGCACGAACAGTATGCGAAAGCCTTTCGGGAAACATATATGAATGCACATATCTTCCCTTAAAAGAAACGACTATGGGAACAATATCGCAGACAAACGAAAAGGAAATCCTTTCTCTTTGTGAAAACGCAACTGCCGTTTCGATAGGTTGCGGAATGGGAAATAGCGAGGACACACTGTCGATTTTAAAAGCACTTCTTAAAAATCTCTCCTGCCCGATTATTATTGACGCTGACGGTCTAAATGCCATAGGAACAGGAATAGATATATTAAAGGACATAAAGGCGGATGTTGTAATAACTCCTCACCCGAAGGAACTTTCAAGGCTTCTGGGATTACCCATTGAAGAAATACTTGAAAACAGATTTTCAATAGTAGAAAAGCTATCGAAAGAATATGGCATAACTGTTCTTTCGAAAGGGAATCCGACTATAATCTGTGGTGCTAACGGATATTCTTTTATAAACGAAAACGGAAACGCGGGTCTTTCAAGAGGAGGCAGCGGAGATGTTTTAACAGGCATTATAGCGTCACTCGCGGCGCAAGGTCTTTCAGGAACAGACGCTGCGGCGGCAGGAGCATACATATTCGGCAAGGCTGCTGATATTACTGCCGAAAAACTTTCTATGCAGGGTATGCTTCCCTCTGATGTTATAAAAGAATTGCCGACAGTTTTTAAAATGCTTAAAAGATAAAAATAAAGCCTTTTTTGTCCTATTAGACAAAGGAGGCTTTTTCTATGAAAAAAATGAAAAATTTGTTGGTTTTAGTAGTTTCTGTGGTTGTTATCTTCTGTGGATGCGACAAAACATCAGGTGAAGATACGCCGATGACAAACAGGCTGTTTAATGTATGCGCAGATATAGATTATGGCGAAAACAGTATATCCTGTAACATAACAAGACTTGGCGATGGAATATGGAAATCAGAGATAGATTCCCCCTCTGAACTTGAAGGAGTGAGTGTTTCTTTATCTGACAATATCATTGTTACCGAATATCACGGAATGACTGTTGCTAATGAAAAAGAAAATTCACCCGAAAACAATCTCTATCTCATTCTTTCGGAATGTATCGACCACAGTGCTAAGGCGGTAGCACTCCCCTACTCTGAAACGGATGACGGAAAAAGAATTTTTACGGGCGAATGTGAAAAGGGAAAATATGAAATAACAGTTGATGAGAATGACAATTTATGTTCGCTTTATGTAAAAGACAGAAATATAAAAGCAGAGTTTTCGGAGTTCTGTGTTTTAGAATAAAAAAGAGGGGGTTATCCCCTCTCTTTTTTATCTTAATTTGTATTCGATTCCGTTGATTTCAAGAGAAACAACATCATCTGCTTTTATTCCTTCGGGAAGTCTTCCTGATAAAAGAACAAGGTCGCTATAATTATTCTTTTCATGGTATTCCGAGCGAGTTTAACGCAGTAGAAAGTGCAGGATTTTCGTTTTTTACTGATAGTCTACTACATTTACCCAAGAAAGAAGAAATTCTCTTTCCTTTTCGTTGCCCTTGACTGACTGTGATGCGGCAACTATGGGCATCCATTTCTGAACATACTGCATAGCTGTATCGCTCTTTTTACAGAAAAGTTCAAGATATTTCTTAGCGCCGTCCATATCTTCATTAAGACAGAAAAGAAGATATGTTCTTGCGGCGTCTGCTGAAGCGTTACCCTGTGTAGCGTGTGCCCAGTCGAGAATGTAGGGTGTGCCATCCTTTGATATGATTACATTGGATGTATTGAAATCGCCATGGCAGAGTTTATTATGCTTGGGCATTGATTCAAGACGGGTGAAAAGGTCGTATTTTACAGTTGCATCAAGTTCTGTAAGACCTATTTTGCGGTTCATCTTATCCTTGAGTTTTGTAAGGAGAGGATTTGTCTTTGACTGAACCTGAAGCTGAAGGTCAACTAAAAGTTCGAGGTATTTATCCTTATCGGAAGGATTTTCTTCGATAAGTTCTGTGAGTGTTTTTCCTTCGATAAATTCAGAAACTATTGCCCATTTATCTTCGATAGTTGTTACACCGATGATCTTGTTGATGTTAAGACCTGTTTCTTCAACTCTCGCCTGATTGAGTGCTTCGTTTAAAACATCCGCTTTTGAATAATCCTTATCAAAAACTTTTATGCATTTATCGCCGTCACGGTAGATTGTTTTTTTGTTTCTTACTGCTATTACATTATCGAGTTTCATTTAAAAATCCTCCTTATGACTTTTTCTTGCTTGTTTTTGCCGGAGTTTTCTTTGCGGGTGTCTTTTTCGCCGCTGTTGTTGTTTTCTTTGTAGCTGTTTTTTTAGCGGCAGGTTTTTTAGCAGACGCCTCTTTCTTCTTGGGCATTTCGGGTTCAACAAAATGCTTTCCGTAGTAAGCATTAAGATACATCTGCTTGATTTCACTCATAAGAGGATAGCGAGGGTTAGCGCCTGTGCACTGGTCATCGAACGCCTGTTCTGTCATTTCATCGAGACGTGAAAGGAAATCCTTTTCATCAATACCGTAATCCTTTATAGATTTCTTTATGCCGACTTTCGCTTTGAGTGTGTTTATCGCCTTTATGAGATTTTCAAGTTTTTCTTCATCAGATTTACCCTTTATTCCGAGGTAATCGGCAACTTCTGCATAACGGGCGAGTGTATGAGGATGGTCATACTGTGAGAATGTTCCCATCTTAACGGGAGTTTCTGATGCGTTGAAACGCATAACTTCTTCTATGAGAAGTGCGTTTGCGACACCGTGAGGAAGATGATGGAATGCACCGAGTTTATGTGCCATTGAGTGACAAACACCGAGGAATGCGTTTGCAAAAGCCATACCTGCCATTGTTGCGGCATTGGCCATTTTTTCTCTTGCTTCAACATCGGTCTGACCGTTATCGTATGCTCTTGGGAGATACTCAAATATAATTTTGAGTGACTGAAGTGCAAGACCGTCTGTATAGTCGGTAGCGAGCATTGCGGCATAGGCTTCGAGCGCGTGAGTTACAGCGTCGATACCTGATGCTGCTGTAAGTCCTTTGGGCGCTGACATATGGAAATCTGTGTCGATAACTGCCATATCGGGAAGAAGCTCATAATCAGCGAGAGGATATTTTACGCCCGTCTTTTCATCTGTGATAACTGCGAAAGGAGTAACTTCAGAGCCTGTTCCTGCTGATGTAGGAATAGCAACAAAATATGCTTTTTCGCCCATTTTGGGGAATGTATATACTCTCTTTCTTATATCCACAAAACGCATAGCCATATCCATAAAGTCTGCATCGGGATGTTCATAGAGTACCCACATAATCTTTGCAGCGTCCATAGCAGAGCCGCCGCCGAGTGCTATAATGCAATCAGGTTTGAATGCAGACATCTGCATAGCCCCTTCTTTAGCGGAAGCGAGTGTTGGGTCGGGCTCAACATTGAAGAATGTTGTATGAGCAATACCCATTTCGTCAAGCTTATCAGCGATAGGTTTTGTGTAGCCGTTTTCATAAAGGAAATTGTCGGTTACTATAAACGCTCTCTTCTTGCCCATAACTTTTCCGAGTTCGTCAAGAGCAACAGGCAGACAGCCTTTTTTCATATAAATCTTTTCAGGCGCTCTGAACCAAAGCATATTTTCCCTTCTTTCAGCTACTGTTTTAATATTGATAAGGTGTTTAACACCAACATTTTCGGAAACCGAGTTACCACCCCATGAGCCACAACCAAGTGTGAGTGAGGGAGCGAGTTTGAAATTGTAAAGGTCTCCTATACCGCCCTGTGATGAGGGTGTATTTATGAGAATACGGCAGGTTTTCATTCTTTCGCCGAATTTATGGATTTTTTCTTTTTCCGTTACTGCGTTAAGATAAACAGATGATGTATGACCATATCCGCCATCTGCAATAAGAACTTCTGCTTTACTCATTGCGTCATCAAAGGATTTCGCCTTATACATAGCAAGAACGGGAGAAAGTTTTTCGTGTGCAAATTCTTCAGAAAGATCAACACTCTTAACCTCCCCTATGAGGATTTTTGTTCCCTCGGGAACTTTTACTCCTGCAAGGTTTGCTATCGTGTGCGCTTTCTGACCTACTATCTTTGCATTGAGTCCACCATTGATGATAATTGTCTTTCTTACCTTTTCTGTTTCAGAGGGAGAAAGGAAATAACATCCTCTCTTTTGGAATTCTTCCTTGACCTTATCGTAGATACTGTCAAGAACTATAACAGACTGTTCTGAAGCACAGATCATTCCGTTATCGAATGTTTTTGAATGGATAATAGAGTTTACAGCGAGAATAATATCAGCAGTATCGTCTATTATGGCAGGTGTGTTTCCTGCACCTACGCCGACTGCGGGCTTTCCGCTTGAATAAGCCGCTTTAACCATTCCGGGACCGCCTGTTGCGAGGATTATGTCAGCCTCTTTCATAATGAGGTTTGAAAGTTCGAGTGAGGGAACATCAATCCAGTCAATAATGCCTTCAGGTGCACCAGCTTCAACTGCCGCTTCAAGAACAACCTTTGCTGCTGCTATTGTTGAAAGCTTCGCTCTGGGGTGTGGGCTTATAATCATTCCGTTTCTTGTTTTAAGAGCAAGAAGTGTCTTGAAAATAGCGGTTGATGTAGGGTTTGTTGTCGGGATAATCGCCGCAACGACGCCTATGGGCTCTGCTATCTTCTTTATGCCGTAAGCCTTGTCTTCTTCTATAACACCGCAGGTTTTTGTATCCTTATAGGCGTTATAGATATATTCAGCGGCATAATGGTTTTTGATGACCTTATCTTCAACAATTCCCATTCCTGTTTCTTCAACGGCAAATTTAGCGAGTTCTATTCTCTTCTTATTTGCCGCAGATGCTGCTGCTAAAAAGATTTTGTCAACCTGCTCCTGAGAGTATTCTGCGAAAATCTGCTGTGCTTTTCTCACTCTCTCAATCGCTGATTCGAGTTTTTCGACATTGTCAATAACTTCATACTGTTTTGACTTCATCGGTAATTCCCCCTGTATGATAAATAATATTTTGCGATAGTTAATCTGTATAAACTTATACATAATATATTTTATCACAAATATCTGTTACTTACAATATCCAAATATCACAATTTTATTTCAACTTGACTTTTTCTTTTAAGAGTGGTATCATCAAATCGGTTTTAAACCTTATAAAACGCGATATAAGGAAAGAAGGTATATAATGAAAATTTACGATAAAATTACTGACCTCACGGGAAAAACTCCCCTTTTAAGACTTTCGGGAATTATCAGAGAAGAAAACCTCTCTACTGACATTCTGGCAAAAGTTGAATTTTTAAATCCCGCAGGAAGTGTCAAAGACAGAGTTGCTGTTAAAATGATTTCTGACGCAGAAGAAAAGGGTCTTTTGAAAGAAGGTTCTGTTATAATTGAGCCAACAAGTGGAAACACAGGAATAGGTCTTGCTATGGCAGGGGTTGCAAAAGGATACAGAGTTATCATCGTTATGCCCGATACAATGAGTGTTGAAAGAAGAAAAATCATTGCAGCTTATGGTGCTGAACTTGTCCTTACAGACGGCGCTATGGGAATGAAGGGTGCTATTAAGAAGGCGGAAGAACTTAAAAGCGAAATCAACAACAGCATTGTTATGGGGCAGTTTGTAAATCCCTCAAACGCTATGGCACACTATGAAACAACAGGCCCTGAAATATGGGAAGATACCGACGGAAAGGTTGATATTTTTATCTGTGGAATAGGAACGGGCGGAACTATAACGGGAACAGGAAAATTCCTCAAAGAAAAAAATCCCGACATTAAAATAATAGGCGTTGAACCTTTATCATCGCCGTTTTTAACAAAAGGCGTTTCGGGGGCACATAAACTGGAAGGCATAGGTGCAGGATTTATCCCCGAAATTCTTGACACGGATATTTATGATGAAGTGATAACTGTAAGCAACGAAGATGCTTATTCGATGGGCAGAAATCTTGCGAGAAAAGAAGGGCTTCTCGTAGGCGTTTCATCGGGTGCGGCTGCTGTTGCGGCGGTTGAAATCGCAAAGCGCCCTGAAAATGAGGGAAAAACAATAGTTGTTCTTTTACCCGATACGGGAATGAGATACCTTTCAACCACAATGTTTGATTAATAAAAAAACGAGGTGTTTAAAGCACCTCGTTTTTATTTTCTGATAAAAATCTTCTTGCGGTTTCAGCATAAGCGTACGCTCCGATTTTTAAAACCTCTTCATCAAAAACAACCTTGGGGTTATGTGCTGTGTATTCTCCCCTTTCATCTGAAAATCCCGATGAAAGATAAATCATCGCCGAGGGGATTTTTTCTGCGATAAAAGAAAAGTCCTCAGAGGCTGCGGCTTTCATTCCGGCTATTCCCTCAAAGCCTTTATCAGAAAGGACTTTTACAACTAAGTCCGTTATCTTTTCATCACACAAAAGAACGGGTGTTTCTGATAAAAGGGTTACTTTTACATCACCGTTAAAAGCCTTCGCTATATACTCTGAAACCTCTTTTAAACGAGAGAAAATGCGTTCTGCCTCATTGTTATCATCTGACCTTATCGAGCCTTCCATAAAAGCGGTTTCGGGGATGATATTCGGTGCTGTTCCCGATGACATTCTTCCGATTGTGAGAAATGTTTTATAATCGGGGTTACCCTCTTTTGAAACGAGAGAAGAAACTGCGGAATATATTTTAGTAAGAATAAAAAGTGCGTCGACAGAAAGATGAGGATAAGCACCATGTCCGCCCTTGCCTCTTGTTTCAATGCGAAACATTTTTACAGCCGACATCATAGCAGAGGTTTTTTTATACATAAATTTTCCCGTCGGAATTTTTCCCGCAGCGGTATGAAAAGCAATGGCTGCATTGGGTTTAGGATTTTCAAGTACTTTATTTTCAATCATATTTTTTGAGCCTAAAAGAAGTTCCTCGGCGGGCTGGAACATAAGTTTAACAGTTCCCATAAGTTCAGTTTCGGTTTCTTTTAACATTCTTGCGGCGGTAAGAAGCATAGCGGTATGCATATCGTGTCCGCAGGCATGGGCATTTCCGTTTTCACTTGCGAATTTTTCACCGCTTTCTTCTTTCATCGGCAAAGCATCCATATCAGCACGAAGAAGGATAACGGGGTTTCCTTTTCCTATTGTGGCGGTTATTCCCTTTCCGCAAGGAGTCGGATTTATGCCGTAACTTTTCAGTTTCTCACAAACAAACTCTGTTGTTTTCGGCAGTTCAAATCCTGTTTCGGCATTTTTGTGAAGATAGCGTCGGTTTTCTTTGGTTTCGGAAAAAAGTTCTTCCGACCTCTTAAAATAGTCCATTTTTTCTCACCTTTCTTGACGGATTTTTTCATAGATGTTATAATCTTTTTTAGTATGTGAGAAAGAGAAATGAATATCCCAAAAATAAAAAGACCTTATCTTAAAAAAGATAAAGTCTTTAAAAATTATTCTATTGTTTCTGAAACCGACGGGATATCTTCGTCGTCAAATTCGGGTCGGGGATCTTTTCCCATCTGGATTGCCATATTCGCAAAACAGATAATTCCGTAAATTGCAGATGCTATTATGAGAAGAAGCGCTATATTAAGTCCGCTTATTTTTTTCTTAGGTTTCTTTTCTTCTGACATTTTTCTTCCTCCTTAATGTTTTGTAAAATTATACCACACAAAAAATATTTTTTCAAGTAAAGGATTTTTTATTATGATAAAAGAACTTATTCACTCTCCCGAAATGTTATCAGAAAAAGCAGAAATCGCTACAAAAGACGATATACAAGTAGCCAACGACCTTTTAGAAACCCTCATTTCTCACAAAGATGGCTGTGTTGGAATGGCGGCTAATATGATAGGTGAAAACAAGCGTATTATTGCTTTTGATAACGACGGTGAATATATGGTTATGTTTAATCCTGAGATAATAAAGATGTCAGATCCTTATGAAACGAAAGAGGGGTGTCTTTCACTTCTTGGCGGACCGAGACCTTGCAAGAGATATAAGAAGATAAAGGTTAAATGGCAGAACGAAGATTTCAAAGAAAGGATAAAAAATTTTGACGGTTTCACAGCACAGATTATCCAGCACGAAATCGACCATTGCAACGGTATACTTATATAAAACCAAAAATCCCGCAGGGTGTATAACTTCCTGCGGGATTTTCAGTCTTAAGGGTACTTACTGTATATTTCTGAGGTTCTAAGATATGTTCTGATTTTTAAGTTAGCTTTTGCTAACTGTATTTATTTTAACCATTTTCTTAGCCTTTGTCAACTGTCTGAAATCAACTTTGGAAGATTTTATAAAATACAGTTAGCATAAGGTAACTATATTTAGTCATAAGCGATAAATTATTCGTGTTTTGCATACATATCGCGGTATTTTTTTGGCGTTAAACCTACTTTTTCTTTAAAGAGAGTTATAAAGGCGCTCTGTGAAGAAAATCCTAAAGCAAGGGCTATTTCTGAATAATCATAATCTGATAATGTAAGCATATTTTTGGCGGTATTTATCTTTACATCGTGGACAAAATCTTTAGCACTCATTCCTGTTTCTTTCATAAAAAGTTTTGAGAAATATGTTACATTAAGTCCTGAAAATTCAGAAAGTTCGTTTACTGTGAGTTTTTTATCAAGATTATCATAGATATAGTCTATCGCCCTTCTTATATGAATGGAAATTGCCATATCCTTTTTTATGGTTCTCATCCTGCTTGCATAGTCAAGCTGCATTTCTTCAAGAAGGTCTATGAGCTTTTCTGTGTCGTTACAGACATCTGCCCTTTGAATATATATATCCGCAAGAGTATATGCAGCATCATGTGGCATTCCACCATCAATACAATTTCTTGAAACCATTGCAACTGCGACAATTATATGGTATCTTATATTACGGACAGGGTCTTTTGAAAGAACACCCTTTCCTTTGAGAAAATCCTTTTTTACCTCTGCCATATTCTTTTTTATCTGCTCTGTTCTGCCCTCTCTTACATCGGCATAACGCTCGTGTTCTTTACTGTATGAAGTTCTTTCAAAGCCTTCTACTTTGTGAAGATAAAGCTGATAACTAAGGTCACGGTTGGTATTCATATTTTCTCATCTCCTTTTGATTATGATAGCAGATTTTTATAATAAAAGCAAGATTTTTGAAATATTTTTATTTTTCCTCCCTTTATAATACAATTAGAAAAATGGGAGGTGTTTAAAAATGACAAAAACAACAGATCTTACAAAAGGCAGCATCACATCGTCTATACTCGGATTTTATTTTCCTATGCTGCTTACAAATATGTTGCAACAGTTATACACAGTAGCCGACACAGCAATAGTCGGAAAAGGACTTGGGGATGACAAGCTGGGCGCTGTCGGAAATATGTCATCGCTCACTTTTCTCATATTCGGATTTGCAACAGGGCTTGCTAACGGATTTTCAGTTATTATTTCACAGAGTTTCGGTGCAAGAAATGCGGACAGATTAAGAAAAAGCGTTGCAGCAACAGTAAAGCTTTTTATATTCTTTTCAGTAGTTCTTACCGCTTTAAGCGTAGGTTTTTTACCTAATCTCTTAACTCTTATCCAGACAGACCCATCTATTATGAAAGACGGTCTTATCTATGGATACATTATTTTCGGCGGACTTATCGTTACTCTTTCATATAATTTATGTTCGGGAATTTTAAGGGCTTTAGGCGACAGCAAAACTCCGTTCTTTGCGATAATTGTTTCTTCTGTAATAAATGTAGTTCTTGACATACTTCTCATATTCGGATTTAAAACAGGTGTTGAGGGTGCTGCTATCGCAACGGTTGTTTCTCAGGTTGCATCAACTCTTATCTGCTTTAATAAAATAAGAAATATAGATGAACTCCGTTTTTCACACGAAGATTTCCTTCAGTCAGGAGGACTTATAGGAGAACTTATTTCAAACGGGCTTCCTATGGCACTTATGAACTCAATAACAGCGATAGGATGCATTGTTCTTCAGTATTTTGTAAACGGACTGGGACTTGCTTATACAGAGGCCTATTCGGCTTACAGCAAATTTATAAATCTTTTCTCACAGCCTGCCTGCACAGCGGGATTTACAATCTCGGCATTCACAAGCCAGAATTATGGTGCTAAAGAATATAACAGAATAAGAGCAGGCGTAAAGGTTTGTCTTGGTATAGCAACGGTTGCTTATCTTGTTTTAGGCTCTTTGATGGTATTCATTCCAAGACAGTTGGCTCTTATTATGTTAAATGGTGATGAAGCGATTTCTCTTACTGTAAGATACCTCATTCCATCAGGAATGATGATTTTTGCAGTTGACTATCTCTTTATCTTCAGAAGTGCTGTTCAGGGAATGGGAAAACCCGTCATTCCTATGATTTCAGGAATAGCTGAAATGATAATCAGAGTTGTTGTTGTATTCATGCTTATAGAAAGCATAGGATTCATGTCAACAGCCTATGCACAGATTGCCGCATGGGTAGGCGCTCTTATAATGAACTTCTCTGCATACGTATTCTATATAAGAAAAGTTACGGTTAAATCAGAGCATCGCAAATTTGCTCTGTTCAATAAAAAAATGAAAGGACAGATTTATAATGGATAATTTTCAGTTTTACAGTCCGACAGAATTTGTTTTCGGAAAGGAAACAGAAAACGAAAGCGGCAGACTTGTCAAGAAATATGGTGGAAGTAAAGTTCTCATCCACTACGGCGGAGGTTCTGCTGTAAAATCAGGACTTTTAGACAGAGTAAAAGCATCGCTCGAAAAAGAAGGAATAGGTTATGTCCTTTTAGGCGGAGTAAAGCCTAATCCTCGTGATACAAAGATTTATGAGGGCATCGAACTCTGCAGAAAAGAAAATGTTGATTTTATCCTCTGCGTCGGCGGTGGTTCTGTTATCGACTCTGCAAAGGGTATCGCAATAGGTGTTCTCTATGACGGAGATTTCTGGGATTTTTACGGAACAGGTAAGAAAGTTGAAAGAGCGCTTCCGATAGGAACTGTTCTTACAATAGCGGCGGCAGGAAGCGAAGGTTCTCCCGGTTCTGTTGTTACTAAGGAAGATGGAATGTTGAAGCGCGATGTGGGTTCTGACCTTTTAAGGCCGAAATTCTCTATCCTTAACCCCGAACTTACAGAAACTCTCCCCGCTTATCAGACAGCCTGTGGTGCTACTGACATTATGGCGCATGTTTTTGAAAGATACTTTACAAACACAGAAGAAGTTGAAATTTCAGACAGACTCTGTGAGGCTGTTCTTATGACAATGATAAAGGAAACACCGAGAGCTATTGCTGATCCTCACAATTATCAGGCAAGAGCGAACATTATGTGGGCAGGAACAGTTGCACACAATGACATTGTCGGTGTAGGAAGAAGTCAGGACTGGAACAGCCACGGAATAGAACACGAACTTTCAGGTCTTTATGACTGTGCACACGGCGCAGGACTCGCGGTTATAATGCCATCCTGGATGGAATTTGTATATAAGCATAACATAATGCGTTTTGCGCAGATGGCTGTTCGTATATGGGGTTGTCCTATGAACTTTGAAAACCCAGAAGAAACAGCACTTAAAGGTATCGCTTGTTTCAGAAGATTTTTACACGATATAGGAATGCCGATAAACTTTGAAGAACTTGGTGCTAAAGAAGAAGATATACCTGTTCTCGTTGAAAAATTCGGTCTTGGTGACGGAAAAACAGGTGGATTTGTTCCTCTTTCATCAGAAGATGTTGCAGAAATTTACAGAATTGCCGTTAGAGCCTCAATTTAAAACAAGAGAACTCCGTAAATACATTACGGAGTTCTTTTGTTTTTTGACAATATAATTACAGATATGCTATAATTATGCATAAATAAAATGAAAGGACAAATCCGAATGTTTGAAACAGAAGAAAACTTCAGCATACTTGATGAGTTTTACGATTACGAAGTAATTGGACCTGCTGACATTAAAACCCGTTCTATTACCGAACGTGAATATCAGGCAATAAATTTTTCTTATAAATCAAAATCGAAAAGTATTTTTACAATGCAAGGGTTTATTCTTATACTATTAAGTTCTATTGCCATATTCTGCATTTGGTCTTCTGTAAATAGTATCATAAAAGGTGAACCTGACGCTTTTATGCACTTGTTTATAGCTTGTGCACTCAGTCTTTTTGCAATCGCACTTTCTTCGATAATATATGTTGAAAGGCTGAAACAGGTAATTTCGAAAGATGAACAGATTGCACCTGGTGAAATAGTATATACAGATATCAAACGAGATTACAGAAATACTGTTATGGGTGCTTATCATACTATAGCTCTTCATGGAAATAAACAAATTATAAAGATTTTTGATAGGCATGTGATTAAAAAAGGAAAAACTGTTCTTGTAATTGTAAAGCATAACATACCGCCTTATATGATACGCATTCCAAAAGAGGCTGTGGACTATGATTTAATCACAAACAAATGTGAATATAATGAACCATTTTCAGATATAGAAGAATATAGTTACACAATAGGTAATCTTGAAACTATAGCATATCCCATTTCATCTGAAGAAAACGAAAAGATTGTTCTGAAAGAATGTTTGCTGAGTCCGTTTAAACACGGTGTAATCAGTATGATATGGATGTTCTTTACTATAATTACAATCGTTATGCTTACATTTCTGATAAAAAGTTTCTTTTCAAATGAATCAGAAATATTTTTTCCGCTTCTGATAGGATTTTTATGCGAAATATTTATTGAGTGTATGCTTTGCAAGATAGTTTTCAAAAAGAAAGTTTCGTATCAAGATTCTGGTATACTGGAATGTGTTATTATTAAAAAAATCGAGGATGATAACATAGATAAGAAATATATCAGCGTAGCCATTCCTGAAAGAAAACAGTTTGTAAATTTAACTGCTACACATTTTGATTATAAACGTTTATCGCTGAATGAACGAGTTACTTTGGTTGTGAATAAATCTACCAGCGAGATACGATATGTCATCAGAAAATAGAATAAAAAATATAATCGAGGGGCATTTGTAAGATGTTATAATCTGCAATATGCGCCCTCTTATATTTTAAAATAAAAAATCGTTGTTTCATTTCTTGAAACAACGATTTCTGGCAGGGGCAGTAAGATTCGAACTCACGACACGCGGTTTTGGAGACCGCTGCTCTACCAACTGAGCTATACCCCTAAATATTAAATTATTGGTGGGCCATCGGGGACTCGAACCCAGGACCGTCCGGTTATGAGCCGGATGCTCTAACCAACTGAGCTAATGGCCCTAATATGACAATTGGCTAGACTATTAATCTAGCCAATTGCACTTTAGGTGATGGCATCTTTCTATCTTCCCGGGCCGTCGCCAGCCAAGTATTTTCGACGCAAACGAGCTTAACTTCCGTGTTCGGAATGGGAACGGGTGGGACCTCGTCGCAATCAACACCATCTATGTCGCAGAATTACTGCGAACTAATTTTGTATGAACCCGTAGTTTGTAGTTACTCTCCACAGATCTTGGTGACCCGTAGGAGATTCGAACTCCTGATGCCGCCGTGAGAGGGCGGAGTCTTAACCACTTGACCAACGGGCCAAATTGGTGCACCATCGGGGGCTCGAACCCAGGACCCACTGATTAAGAGTCAGTTGCTCTACCAACTGAGCTAATGGTGCACATATTCCGCGTTTACGGATTTATTCAAGGTAAATACCCTGAAAATTGAATAATGGTTTTAAAGAAGAGTCAGACAAGCTTCTGTTAAAGAAGTTAAAGGTTAAGCCCTCGACCGATTAGTACTCGCTGGCTGAACATATCACTATGCTTACACCTTGAGCCTATCAAACCAGTAGTCTACTGGAGGTCTTACTCATAAATGATGGGATA
>JAFTTI010000002.1 GCA_017466865.1 Oscillospiraceae bacterium
CCCTATGCTCTTGCGGGATACTATCATACCCCCGGCAACTGACGTATGCCCATACGCATCGGAATACTCGCATCCTGCTTGAAAATGCTTTGTTCCTTTGCCCTCCGCAGTCCATTTGACAACCTGTTTCTTATCCGGATTCCACCACCCCGGACTCTCTTTGAAGGCATAACTGCCGTTATCTCTGCATCATCGGGTTTATTACAGTATACACTGCCTCGCAGTATTTGTCAACACTTTTTTTAGTCAACTGTGATGTAATTTTTCTTATAATAAGCGTAGAGGTCAAGTCCTACTTTAAGTGAAACGAGTGCACATGCTACTATGCCGACGATTAAAAATGCTCTTGCAAGACCTTTCATAATGAAATCCTCCTTTTATTATTCAACTGAAATGATATAGTAATAAACAGGCTGACCGCCGTTTATCATTGTAACTTCTGCCTTTCCGCCGAGTTTTGAACGGATAAGTTCACAAGTTTCTTCTGCCTTTTCATCTGTTACATCAGAGCCATAGATGAGCGTGATGAATGAACTTGTGCTCTTGAGTAACTTCTTTGTGAGTTTATATGTTGCCTTTGTAACATCGCTGTCTGAGAAAGCGAGTTTGCCGTTTTCGAGAGCGAGGATTTCGCCCTTCTTGATTTTCTTTCCGTTGATTTCGGAATCTCTTGCGGCAAATGTTACCTGACCTGTCTGAACATTTTCTGTTGCTTCCTTCATAGCAATTCTGTTTGTGTTTGTATCCGCTGTATCATCGAATACGAGCATAGCAGAAATTCCCTGAGGGATAGTCTTTGCGGGGATAACGACAACCTTTCTGTCGGCAAGTTTTACTGCCTGTTCAGCCGCCATGATGATGTTCTTGTTGTTGGGAAGAACAAATACTGTCTGAGCGGGAGTTGCGTGGATAGCCTGTAAAATATCGTCTGTTGAGGGGTTCATTGTCTGACCGCCCTTAACAACACAGTCTACGCCGAGGTCCTTGAACATTTCTTCAATTCCGTTTCCTGCGGCAACAGCAACAAAGCCGTATTTCTGTGATGGGTCAACCGACTTGTATTCATACTTGGGCTTGGGAGTGTTTGCTTCTCTTAACTTGCCTTCATGCTGAATACGCATATTTTCAATCTTGGGCTTGGGATTATTTACAAATCTACCGAATTCAAGTGCTTTCTGTAAAGCCTTTCCGGGATTGTCTGTATGAACGTGTACCTTGATGATTTCATCGTCTTCAACGACAACAACACAGTCGCCGATTGTTTCAAGATATGCTCTGAGTTTTAAAGCATCAGGGCAATCCTTATTCTTTTCAACGATGAATTCTGTGCAGTATGTGAAGTTTATGTCTTCTTCTGAATCTGTAACGACAAATGCAGAAACGCTGGGTTTCTTTGTATCCTTATCTTCAGCGGGAGTTTTTACCTTTCCGCCCTTGAAGATGTCAAGCATTGCTTCAAAGATAACTAAAAGTCCCTTACCGCCCGCGTCAACAACGCCTGCTTTTTTAAGAACAGGTAACTGTTCGGGAGTTTTGTCAAGTGCGTCTGAAGCCGCCTTGCATACTTCTTCCCATAAAATTACTGAACTTTCGCAATCTGCTGAAATTTCTTCAGCCTTTTCATAAGCCATTCTCGCTACTGTAAGGATTGTTCCTTCAGTAGGTTTCATAACTGATTTATATGCGCCTTCAACACCGAGTTTGAGAGCGAGAGTAAGATCCTTGGGGCCTGCTGTTTCCTTTCCCTGAAGACCCTTTGAAAATCCTCTGAAAATAAGCGAAAGGATAACGCCTGAGTTTCCTCTTGCGCCTCTTAAAAGTGCTGATGCTGCTGTATCCGCAACGTGAGAAACGGGAACACCGTCGCCCATAAGTCTGAGTTCTGATACTGTATTGCCGATTGTCATTGACATGTTTGTGCCTGTGTCGCCGTCGGGAACGGGATAAACATTGAGTTCGTCAACTTCCCTTCTTTTATCCGAAATCGAGACCGAAGCCGAGATAAAAGCGTCACGAAGCATCTTTCCGTTGATAACCATAACCGTTTAAAACTCCTTAAATAAATTAAAAATGAAACTTTATACCTGCCTTTTACGGATTTTCCATTCCGTCGATATAAACATCAATTCTGTCGGGTGTGAACCCTGTTTCATTTTCTATAACATACTTTACTTTATGCTTTATGCTGTCTGTTATCGCGTTGATATTTGTTCCGTATCTTACGATAATATGAAGACTGATTGAAAAGAAATCCTTGCTTTTCTTTATCGAAACGCCCTTGTCGATTTTATCCTTATCGCCCGAGATGAAGCCGATAAAATCCTGTTTCGCATCAGAACTCATACCAACAACACCGAAACAGTTTGTAACAGTAGCTCCTATGAGTTTAACGAGATATTCCTTTGAAACAGTTATACTTCCGAGTTGATTTTCGATTTTAAGCATAAAAATTTCACTCCTTTCGAATGAAGATGTGAATATACACTATACACTATACCACATAATCAGATGGATTTCAAGAGAAAAAATAATATTTCAACTTTAATATTCCCCTCTATTGCTTTTTTTATAAAATAGGTGTATAATACTATGGATTAGGCAAAACTTTTTCGGAGGTATGAAAAAATGGAACTTATAGCAAAAAGACCCAACGGCACAAAAGATATGATTCCCGCTGAGGCACACAAATGGCACACAGTTGAAAAAGTTGTTTCAGAAACAGCAGAATGTTTCGGCTTTAAAGAAATCCGTTTTCCTATGTTTGAAGAAACAGGTCTTTTCAAGCGTTCAGTAGGAGATACAACAGATGTTGTCCAGAAAGAAATGTATACAGTTTCCTCAAAGGGCGATGACACATTCACTCTCCGCCCCGAAGGAACAGCAGGAACAGTCCGCGCCGTTTTACAGAACGGACTTTTAAACGAAGCACTTCCCCTTAAAACATATTACATCATCTCATGTTTCAGACATGAAAAGGCACAGAAAGGAAGACTCAGAGAATTTCACCAGTTCGGTGTTGAAATGTTTGGAAGCAAATCCTATCTTGCCGACGCTGATGTAATAGCACTTGCACAGAGTGTTCTTTTAAGACTCGGCATTGAAAATACAGTTCTCAACATAAACTCAATCGGATGTCCTCACTGCAGAGAAAAATATCAGGCTGCCTTAAGAGAATATTTCGGAAAATATACAGACAAACTCTGCTCGACCTGTCTTTCAAGAATGGAAAAGAATCCTATGCGTATTCTTGACTGTAAGAGTGAGATATGCTCTGATATTGCAAAGGACGCACCCATTATCCTTGATTTCCTCTGTGATGAATGTAAGGAACATTTTGAAAACCTTAAAGAAAACCTTACAGAAAGAGGAATCGCTTTCAAGGTAAATCCCAAGATAGTCCGTGGACTTGACTATTACACAAAGACAGTTTTCGAATTCGTTTCAGACTCAATCGGCGCACAGGGAACAATCTGCGGTGGCGGAAGATATGACGGTCTTGTTGAACAGTTAGGCGGACAGCCTACTCCTGCTTTAGGCTTTGCTATGGGTATTGAAAGACTTCTTCTTACTATGGAAGCAGAAAACTGTGAATTCAATCAGCCTAAAACCTGCGACATCTACATCGCCGCTATGGGTAAGGCTGCTGAAAAGAAAACAGTTTCGCTCGTTTCAGCACTCCGTGATGAAGGATACCACGCTGAAAGCGATGTTATGGGCAGAGGTCTTAAAGCACAGATGAAATATGCCGACAAGATGGGCGCTAAATTCACACTCGTTCTCGGTGATAACGAACTCGAATCGGGAAAAGCAAAGCTCAAGAATATGAAAAAGGGCGAAGAAACAGAAATCTCACTCGGTGATAAATTCATTGATGATTTTTCAGACGCTATGATAGCAGAAATGTTTGACGTCGAAGAAATGTTCAAGGGGTAAAAAATATGCTTGACTCGTTTTTTACAGATTTATCCGTTCCGACTTCTGTAATTGTGATGGCGGTGATTTCAGCCGTTATAAACACAATCGGCTGGATAATCCTTCTTATCGTCTTTAACAAGAAGATGAAAACAAAGTTTACCGTTTCGCTTATCGGTATGCTCGCATTCTTTGTTTCACAGACGGTTATAAGGATGCCCCTGCTCTCTGTTCTGCAGATGACGATGCCGAAATTTATGGCATTTACATCATCACCTTTAGGAATAATTCTTATAGGCGGACTTACGGCAGGTCTTTTTGAAGAAACAGCAAGGCTTGTCTGCGTTTCTATTATGAAACCCGAAAACCGTCATTTTAAAAATTCGGTTTCTTTTGGTTTAGGACACGGGGTTTTCGAAGCGGTTACACTTGTCGGATTTACAATGATTTCAAATCTTATCGTTATGATAATGATAAATTCGGGAGCGTTTTCGGAAATACTGAAAACAATGTCCCCCGTTGACAGAATGACTATAACTCCCACCCTGATGGCTCTTTGCGGTGCTAAGCCTTATACATTCATTCTCGGAATACTTGAAAGAGCGTCGTCAATAACATTCCATGTCTTTGCCTCATATCTCATCTTCAAGGGAAAAAGAGAAGGAAAGACAATACAGTATTACATAACAGCCGTTCTTCTTCACACGCTTTCCAATTCGATTATCGCTATCGGAAATATCTTTGTTATAGAAGGAATATTTGTTGTTTCGGCGATTATCGGGATAATTTATCTTGTAAAAAAATATAAATCAGAAAAAGTCTCGGATTCATAAATTAAGAGGAGAGATTTATTATATGGCTACTTCACAGAATAATAATGTCGTAAAGGTTGCAGGTTCTGTTGTAGGAATAGCGCTTATGCTGTTTGCGGGAATATTCCTTTTTATAGGAATTATTTTCCTGATACTTTCAGCCGTTTTTTTGGAGGTCAATAAATTTCACGCTGAAAACTACATTCCGACAGAAGCGGTAATTTCAGAAATAAGAATTTGTTCGGATTCAAGCGACGCTTATGCAACTTATGTGATTGATGGTAAAAAAATAAAATCCAAACTTGATGTATATTCTTCCGATATGTATGAAGGACAGGAAATAGAAATCTATTATAACCCCGAAAATCATTCCGATATAACATATCTTGAAGGAATGAGAATTTTTACTACTGTTTTTTCGATTATAGGTGCCGTTCTCACCGTCATAGGACTTATTCCTCTCATCATAGGAATTGTTATAGTGGTAAAATGCAACAAAAAGGCAAAAGCACAGGTTTCTATGGTCAGCGAAATGAAAGCCGCGGATTACAGCGACAGATACACAAATAACGATGATGACCGCTATGGCGGTCTCGGCGAAGGAATAGAATAACAGGGGGATTTTATTATGAATGATATGGAAACTTTAAAAAAGGGTAAAATCGTCGGTATAGTTTTCGGCATAATACTTGCCGTTGCTTCTCTGATAACTATTCTTGTAGGTATTATTTTTGTAAATCTCTCAGATGGTATTTCTGAATCAGAAGCAGTAAAAAAAGAAACTTTCATTCCGACAGAAGCGACGATAGTCAATATGGTCCGCGTTAAAGACTCGATAGGTGGAGCATACACAGATCACGACTGGCATGTATATATTGAATTCGATGTTGACGGCAGAAAATACAGCACAGAACTCAACTATTATAATTCCGATATGACTATCGGGCAGAAAGTAAACATCCTTTATAACCCCGATGACCCCGAAGATATAATATACGAAAAGAATTCAGATATTGTAACCACTTCTTTTACAGCTATCGGAATAGGCATAGCCATTTTCGGAATAATCACACTCGTTTTAGGAATTATAATCGCTGTAAAATGCACAAAATCCTATAAAGCACTTAAAGAAAGTATGTAAACGGCAGAATTTGCCGAAGAATAAATAACAGCAAATTATACAGGAGAGATTAATTATGGCAGACAATATGAAAGGTCTTAAGAGAACACATTACTGCGGTGAGGTTGTTACTGCGGGAGAAACAGTTACTGTCGGCGGATATGTTGACACAGTAAGAAACAAGGGCGGAATTATATTCATAGTTCTCCGTGACAGAACAGGTGTTGTTCAGCTTACATTCAATGAAACAACAGACAAGACTGTTTTTGAAAAAGCAGCAGATTGCCATTCCGAATATGTTTTGATGGCAAAGGGCGTTGTAAGAGAAAGAGAAAGCAAGAACGACAAAATCCCCACAGGTCATGTTGAAATCTTTGTTGATGATCTCCGCGTTCTCGCAAAGGCAGAAACAACTCCCTTTGAAATAGTTGACAACTCAAACACAAACGAAGAACTCCGTCTTAAATACAGATACCTTGACCTTAGAAGAACACCTTTACAGCAGAATATTATGACTCGTTCAAAAATCGCAAAGGTTGCAAGGGATTATTTCTATGAAAACGGATTTATCGAAATAGAAACTCCCATGATGATTAAATCAACTCCCGAAGGCGCAAGAGACTATCTTGTTCCCTCAAGAGTTCATAACGGAAAGTTCTATGCTCTTCCTCAGTCACCACAGATTTATAAGCAGCTTCTTATGATTTCAGGATTTGACCGTTACATTCAACTTGCAAGATGTTTCAGAGATGAAGATTTACGTGCTGACCGTCAGCCTGAATTCACACAGATTGACCTTGAAATGTCTTTCGTTGATGTTGAAGATGTTATGCAGATGGCTGAAGGTTTTGTAAGCCGTGTGTTTAACGATGTTTTAGGAAAAGAAATTAAAGTTCCCCTTCCCCGCTATACTTATGAAGACGCTATGAACCGTTTTGGTTCAGACAAGCCTGATACAAGATTTGAAATGGAAATACAAGATATTTCTGATATTGTTAAATCTTGTGAATTCTCTGTATTCACATCTGCTATCGAAAACGGCGGAAGCGTTCGTGCAATAGTTGCTAAAAACGGCGCATCTGTTCTCACAAGAAAAGAAATCGACAAGTTAACAGAACACGCAAAGGGTATCGGTGCTAAGGGCCTCGCCTTTGTAAGATGGGTTGACGATGCACCCGCTTGTTCTTTCGCAAAGTTTATGAAGGAAGAAGAACTTTCTGCTATCTATGAAAGACTCGGCGCTGAAAAGGGCGACGTTATCCTTATAGTTGCTGATAAGAATTCAACTGTTCTTTCAACACTCGGCGCTCTTCGTCTTAAAGTTGCTAAACAGCTTGACATCATCCCCGAAGACCAGTTCAATTTCTTATGGATAACAGAATTCCCATTCTTTGAATGGAATGAAGAAACAAAACACTGGGACGCTATGCATCATCCTTTCACAATGCCTATGGATGAATGTCTTGAATATCTTGACACAGACCCAGGAAAAGTAAAGGCAAAGGCTTATGACCTTGTTTTAAACGGCGTTGAACTTTCATCAGGCTCAATAAGAATTACCGACTTTGAACTTCAGCAGAGAATGTTCAGAGCGTTAGGTCTTACCGATGAAGAAATCGAAAAGAAATTCGGCTTCCTCGTTGACGCTTACCGCTATGGCGCAGCGCCTCACGGCGGAATGGGTATAGGTCTTGACAGACTCGCTATGATTATGTGCGGTGCTGACAGTCTTCGTGATGTAACAGCATTCCCGAAGGTTCAGAACGCATCAGAACTTATGTCCGCTTGTCCTGCCGAAGTTGACAAGGAAAGTCTTGACGCTTTAGGCATCGCCGTTATTAAGAAAGACGACGAATAATATATACTCACACACAAAGGAGTTGTTGTAGTATGTCAAAGATAAAGGTTGCCGTTATTTTCGGTGGAACTTCTCCCGAACACGATGCATCTTTGTCATCAGCGACAAATATCATAAAAAATATCCCCGAAGATAAATATGAAGTTATCGCTGTGGGGATTACTAAAAAAGGAAGATGGCTTTATTATCCCGGCGATGTTTCACTTCTGACAACAAGCCGTTGGGAAAGTCACCCTGACTGCACACCCGCAGTTTTAAGCCCCGACCCTATCCATAACGGATTTATCCTTTTAGGCGAAGACTCGGCTATTAAAAAGGTTGATGTTATCTTCCCTGTTTTATTCGGAAGAAACGGAACAGACGGTGCTATCGAAGGGCTTTGTGAAATGTCGGGTATTCCTTATGTAGGAAGCGGAATCCCTGCATCTGCAAACTGTATGGATAAGGATATTGCAAACACAATTTTAGAAGCAAACGGTATTCCCACTGCGAGAAGAATTATCGTTTCAAGACCTGACCTTAAGCGTATGGACGATATTTCATCAGAAGTTGCATCACGCCTTGGTTTCCCCGTTTTTGTAAAACCTGCTTGCGGTGGGTCATCACTCGGTGTTTCAAAGGCTTATGACGCAGAAGGTCTTTCAAACGGAATAAAACTCGCTTTTGCACACGATAATAAAGTTATAGTTGAAGAATGTCTTACAGGCAGAGAACTTGAATGTGCTGTTTTCGGCTCGGACAAGCCTTTATCTTCCCCCGTTGGTGAAGTTACATTCGATGGCGATTTCTATAACTATGACGCAAAATATGTTTTAGGCTCGACAAAACTTATAGCTCCCGCTGAAATAGATGAAACATCTGAAAAGGCGATAAGAAATATGGCTGTCAAAGTTTTTACAGCACTCGATTGCTGTGGCTTTGCTATGACAAGTTTCTTCCTTTCCCCTACGGGAGAAATTACTTTCGGTGAGATAAATACCCTTCCCCGTATGTCAAACATAAGCCTTTATCCCAGACTTATGAAAGAACTGGGCATAACTCTCCCCGAAATCTTGGATAAACTCATTTCACTCGCTCTCGAAAGAGCGGAGATAACAACCGACTAACAGGAGATTTTATGAAAAAAGATATACTTCTCACAATGACAAGCGTTCAGTATATCGGTAAGGAACGCTCTGAAACCGAACTCATCACATCGGGAACTTTGGAAAAAACAGCCGATGGTGTTATTGTCAGTTATGAAGAAAGTGAAGCGACAGGCTTTGAAGGCTCAAAGACAACAGTTACCTGCAAAGGAAACGACATCGTCGATATAAGACGTCAGGGTGCAAACAACTCAACGCTTATAATAGAGCCCGGAACAAAGCATCACTGCCATTACGGAACACCCTTCGGTGATTTCACAGTCGGAATCTACGCCCACAAAATCGAAAACTCACTCGATGAAGACGGCGGACGACTTTATTTAAAATACACAGTTGACATAAATTCAAGTTATATTTCAGACAACGAAATTTTCTTGACTATATAAAAGGAGCATAAGAAAAATGAACTTAATCAAGAACTCGCAGGATGAACTCCGTCAGATTATTTTAAACGCACTCGGTGAGGGTGTCGCATCAGGAGAGCTTCCCGCAGAACCCATTCCATCATTCAACATTGAAATTCCCGCTGACCGTTCACACGGCGACTTTGCAACAAATGTTGCTATGGTATGCGCAAAGGCATTCAGACTTCCCCCAAGAAAAATCGCTGAAATAATTTCAGAAAAGGTTTATTTAGAAGGAAGTTTTTTCTCGAAGTGTGAAGTTGCAGGCCCCGGATTTATAAACTTCTTCCTCGCTGACAAGTGGTATTCTGTTGTTATAGACACAGTTCTTTCAGAAGGAAATTCTTACGGAAGAACAAATCTCGGCGAAAACAAGAAGGTTATGGTAGAATTCGTTTCTGCCAACCCCACAGGCCCTATGCATATCGGTAACGCAAGAGGCGGTGCAATAGGCGACTGTCTTGCTTCCGTTCTCGACTGGGCAGGTTTTGATGTTACAAGAGAATTCTATGTAAACGACGCAGGAAATCAGATTGAAAAATTCGCAACTTCTCTCGAAGTCCGTTATTTACAGCTTTATAAAGATGGCATCGAGCTCCCCGAAGACGCTTATAAGGGCGATGACATTATAGAACACGCAAAGGCTTTTGCTGAAATCAACGGCGACAAGTTTGTTGAAGCTGAAAGTTCCGAAAGAAGAAAAGCACTCGTTGATTATGCACTTCCTTTAAATATCGCAAAACTCAAATCAGACCTTGAAAAATACCGCATCTTCTATGATGTATGGTTCTTGGAAAGCGGACTTCACAACTCGGGAAAGGTTATGGAAGTTGTCGAAAAGCTCAAGGAAAAAGGTCTTGCATATGAAAAGGACGGCGCTGTTCTTTACTGTTCAAACAAGGTTGCAAGAGAAAATGATGATGAAGTTGTAGACGATGTTCTCGTAAGAACAAACGGTATTCCTACATATTTCGCAGCAGACATCGCTTATCACTACAACAAGTTCGTTGAAAGAGGTTTCGACAAGGTTATCGATGTATGGGGCGCTGACCACCACGGTCATGTTGCAAGACTCAAAGGCGCTATGGCCGACCTTGATGTAAACCCCGACAAACTCGATGTTGTTCTTATGCAGATGGTTCGTCTTATGAGAAACGGCGAAGTTGCAAAGCTTTCAAAGCGTTCAGGAAAGTCTATAACACTTTCAGACCTTTTGGAAGAAATTCCTATCGACGCAGCAAGATTCTTCTTCAATCTCCGTGAGGCTAATTCTCATTTCGATTTCGACCTCACTCTCGCTGTTGAACAGTCATCGCAGAATCCTGTTTACTATGTTCAGTATGCTCACGCAAGAATATGCTCAATTCTCCGCAATCTTAAGGAAGAAGGCGCTGTTCCTGCTGAAAAGGGCTCGGATTTCACAATTCTTTCAAAGACAGAAGAAAAGGACCTTATCCGTCATCTCGCAGCGCTCCCCAACGAAATTGACGAATCCGCAAAGGCTTATGACCCCGCAAGAATCACAAGATACAGTATGGAACTTGCAACACTTTTCCACAAGTTCTATGCCGCTTGTCATGTTAAAGGCGAAGAAGATGCAATAAAGGCTGCTCGCCTTTCACTCTGCGAGGCTGTAAGACTTGCTCTCGAAAACTGCTCTGAAATCCTCAAAATCGACTGTCCCGACAAAATGTAGGCGGGTAGCACCCGCGGGCGATTCGTTACGAAGTTTGTTCAGTAAATAAAAAAATAGCTCGGTAACAACAGGACAGAGCGTCCGACAAAATGTAGGCGCGTGGTCGCGCGGAACAATTTGTTACGAAGTTTGTTCAGTAAATAAAAAATGGCTCGGTAACCGCATTTGTCGGTTATCGGGCTTTTTGCATAACCTATAAAATACTACGATAAAACGAAAAGATTGCCCGTATTTTCTAGGAAACACGACGACGCCGTACTGGTGTACTGCTAGGAGTGTTGACGACGAAAGACGGGCGAGATTTCTCGTTTTATTACCCGACGAACTAAAAAAGACACTCATTATGAGTGTCTTTTTATGCTTATTCTTATTCCGCTTTTCTCTTCGCCATTGATACTTACATCAAAAAAGTCTATATCCGATAAAAAGGGTATGTCTGTCATCTGTTTTGCAGCAGCTACGGCTTTGACCGCCTGATTTACAGCACCTGCACCTATTGCATCAAGTCTTACATCATAATCTTCTTCTAGAGATTTTACTATCGCACCCGATAACGCTTTCACCTTTGAATATGACGATACCTTAAAAGTCTTTTCCAAAAAATCACCCTATCTTACAATAAGTCTTTCAATGTTTCTTGCCTTGCCCGTTTTTTCATCAAAGTCTATTACAACGCCATTAAGGAATGGAGGTTCTTCCGATTCTTCAAATCTTACGGGATAATGAAGTCGCATTTTATCAACGGCAAGTTCATTCTTAACACCTAAAACAGAATTTTCAGGGCCTGTCATTCCGACATCGGTTATATATGCGGTATGTCCGTCGATAATTGTTTCGTCTGCGGTCTGAACATGTGTATGAGTTCCCATAACGGCGGTAACCCTGCCTTTTAAATACTGTCCCATACACTTCTTTTCAGCGGTAGCCTCTGCGTGAAAATCGACAAATATATTAGGGGTATCTATTTCTTTGAGGAGTCTGTCTGCCTCATCGAAAGGGTTTCCGATAGGTTCCATATAAACAACGCCCATAAGGTTTATTATTGCAACAGAAAATCTTCCCATATCGAGTGTTGTGACGCCTTTTCCTATAACTCCCTCAGGGTAGTTTGAAGGGCGCAGAACGGCATCGTTTTCTTCATAGATAGAAACAGATTCTCTTCTTTTGAAAGAGTGGTTTCCCGTTGTGATAACATCGGCACCGTTTGAGAGTAAAAATTCAGCGCTCTGTTTTGTCATTCCGTTACCCTGTGCCGAATTTTCTCCGTTTACAACAGTTATATCAATACCTTTTTCCTTTTTGATTTTAAAGATGTTGGCCGCAAAAAAATCACACCCCGATTTTCCGACAACATCACCGATAAAAAGCAGTTTCATTTTTATTTTTCTCTTTTCTTATTTAGTTTTATTGAAAGCACTATGGAAACAGCGCTCATTATTATTATAAGACCTGCGATAAGTCCTGTGCAGGCAGCGAAATATTCCTGCGGCAAGATTAAAACAACGGGGTCTGTATAAGGGTTCATCATCCAATAATCGTTTGAAAAAGCAATCTTATGGAACATAGTAAAGGTTTCTTCCCAGAAAAGAACTGCGGGAATACCCACAACTATGGGTAGGATGACCGCTATAAGTCCCCCGATTTTAAGGTATGTAAATTGTTTCATCTTTATGTTCACAACAGTTAAAACGATAGTTCCCAAAAGACAGACATACATAGCGATCTCTATTGCGACAAAAATTCTCTTTACCTCATAAAAATGAATTCTTCCCTCTTCTGACTGGGGGGTGTTCTCAAATTCGAGTGTATCAGGGCCGAAAATGCTGTTATAACTTATAAGCGTATCATAATCGTTTCTTGCATCTTCTTCTGTGAAACCTGCCATTGCGGGAATAGATAATTTTTCAGACATAAAATAATAAAGCGGTCTGAAATTAAGAGAAATCACAATGGCGGATGTCATTATGAAAACCGCAAGTATAATTCCTGACAATACATTTTGTATTTTTTCTTTCATATATTCCTCCCGGTATATAAAATAACAAGATATTTTCAAAAAAGAAAGGTATCGGGCAACAACCCGATACCCTCTTTATCTTTTTAAGCAACTGTGTCAAGTGTCGAACCGACGGGTGCGCCTTTTCCGCCCTCGCCTACTCTGAATTTTTCAGAATTATCGCCTCTTGTGGTTGTTCTTGTCGTTCCGCCTGAAACAAAGGTTTCACCACACTCGGGGCATACGCCTGTGTGGATTGTTACGGACTGAGAAACGATTTCTTTTCCTTCGCGTTCTGCTTTATCACGGTTTCTTACAACATGTTCCTGCTCGTGTCCCCTTACAGCTGCCATAGCACTGGCTTTAGGGATTTTAGTAGGTGTCTGGAATGAAACGCCTGAGTCATCAGAACCATCGACATATCTTCTTTCCTTACAGGTCTGACATTCTTCCTCTTTGAACCCATCCTGAAATTTGCCGAGTTTCTTATTCCCGTTATTCTTCTCACCTTCGGCTGAAAGCTTTGATAAATTCCCTTCTTCGCGTGGCTCATTCCTGCCTATCTTGTTTACACCGTAAGCCATATAAGCCTTGTTATATGAAGAAACGGGGGCTGTAAACGGGTTTCTTTCAGCAAAAGATGCACCGCTGTTATAAACTGAGCCTATTTCCATAAATCCACACCTCCTTGTGTGAAAAATAAAGACACTACTCCTTATACAGATTATAACACCCTTTTTTCTATAAATCAATGGTATATTTATAAAAAAATCATTGTTTAATTTATTGCATTATGCTATAATAATGGGGATAAAGAAATTTGCGGGGTGGATTTATGCTTCTCACAATAGGAATGATAATGAAAAACGAGGAAAAGAATCTTCCTCTTTGTTTAGAGGGAATAAAGCCGATTTTAGAAGCACTTCCTTCAGAACTCATTATTGTTGATACAGGCTCTACGGATAACTCTGTTGAAATCGCAAAGAAATATACCGACAATGTCAGATATTTTGAATGGTGCAACGATTTTTCAGCAGCAAGAAATGTATCTTTAGAGGGTGCAAAAGGCGAATGGTATATGTTCCTCGATGCCGATGAAATCTTTACAGACACAAGCGGAATAATAAACTTCTTCAAATCGGGTGAATATAAAAATTATAATTCAGCAACTTATGTTGTAAGAAACTATAACGATTATGAAAAAACAGAATTTGCTGATTTTATAGCACCCCGTCTTACAAAGATTCTTCCCGGTACAAAATTTGAAAGAGCTATCCATGAAGGACTTAACACCTACGGTTACCCTCTCAAAAACATAGATAACGCAATATGTGACCATTTCGGATATGTTATAACCGATGACACAGCCAAAAGCAAATGCGAAAGAAATCTTCCTCTTATTCTTAAAGAACACGAGAAAAACCCCGATGATTCAATGATTTATATGCAGCTTGTCGAGTCTTACAGAGGCGTTGATGAAGATGAAGCTCTGCGCTATTGCGATGAGGGTATAGAACTCAACAACAGAACACCCCATTATTCTGCACATATGATCTATATCCATAAAGCAGACCTTCTTGCTAAAAGAAAAATGTATGAAGAAGCACTCGCTGTTATCGAAGCGCGTGAAGAATTCAAAAGACGCCCCGATGTTGACAGCGTTGTCGGAATGGATATTGACTTTTACTATACAAAAGCATTTCTTTTTGCCAACCTCGAAAAAACTGCTGAGGCTATCCCTGCTTTCAGAGAATATTCGGCATTCTATAAAGAATACTGCATAAAAGGAAAATACCGCACTCCCGATACAATGCTCGGTGCTATAAGATATGCAAACCCCGATTCTCTTGCACACGCTATGATAACAGCCGTTAAATGCTGTATCAAAGAAAACAAGATGAATACCGCTCTTGATTTTCTTTCATCAGTTCCTGTTAAGGAAAAACTTTCCGATTCGCCATATATGGCGCTTTATATCAAAACTCTCATAGTTGTATGCAGAGGACTTAACAACTATTCTCAGATAAAAAGAATTTACAGTTCTCTTTCGGATGATATAAAATATATCTTCTGTGGATATATCGGTTCTTATATGTCTGAACACGGCGCAGATTTTGCAAAAGAAGTTTTAAAACTTCATATCAGTTCTGATATAGATAAGGCGCTTTCCATCTATATAAACTGTGAGGAAAAAGACCTTTCGGAAACAGAACTTGTAAATTCGCTCAAAGAGATAAAAACTGTTATGGAACGGAACGAAGAAGTAAGAGCACTTGCAAAGTTCGCAGCAGACGGTATCAAGAAAAAGATTGATAGCAAACTCAAAGCACCCGCTACCGATGAACTTTCGGAACTTGCAAAAATCGTTAAGGGAAATATCAGAAATCTTATTTCAAACGGCAACATCGCAGAGGCAAAGCTCTATCTTTCACAGCTCAAAGCCTTATGCCCTATGGATAACGAAATCACCGTTTTAGAAAATATGATAGAGAACAGTTTACATTAAGATAAAGGACAACCTAAAGGTTGTCCTTTTCTATTAGAATAAGTCTGTTATATTTACAAGTACGCTCTGTTCTGCAGGGTGCACCTGTTTTTATGAACTCTGTTCCGAGGGCAACCGAAAGGTCGGCTATCGTTGTATCCTCGGTTTCGCCCGAACGATGCGACATTATAACCTTCATATTGTTCTTTTTAGCAAGAGATACGGCTTCTATCGTTTCTGTCAGAGTTCCTATCTGATTAGGCTTTATGAGAACAGCATTTGCTGCATTCTTTTCTATCCCCTCTTTTATTCTTTTTGTATTGGTAACAAAAAGGTCGTCGCCGACAAGATTTATTCTGTCTCCGAGCCTTTCGGTCAAAGCCCTCCAGCCACGCCAGTCCTCTTCACCAACGCCGTCCTCAATAGATATTATCGGGTATTTATTGCAGAGTTTTTCCCAGTAAGAAACAAGTTCCGAATAGGTATAAACCGTTTTTCTTTTGGGAAGAGTGTATTTCCCGTTTTCTCCCGTCCATTCACTTGCGGCGGCATCAAGAGCTATCTTGACTGTATCCAATGAATAACCCGCTTTGTCGATTGCCGAAAGAATGAACTCTATCGCCTCTTCATCGCTTGAAAGGTCAGGGGCATATCCTCCCTCATCACCGACAGTTGTAAGATAACCTTCTGCTTTTAAAATTTTTCCTAATGAATGATATATTTCGCAACCTATTCTTACCGCCTCGGAAAAACTTTCAGCGCCAACGGGAACAATCATAAATTCCTGAATGTCAATATTATTCGATGCGTGTGCACCGCCGTTTAAAATATTCATCATAGGAACAGGAAAGCTTTTAGCCAGCGTTCCGCCGAGATAACGATATAATGGCATTCTCTTTTCGTTCGCAAAAGCTTTTGCTACCGCCATAGAAACAGCGAGAATAGCGTTAGCACCAAGTTTTGATTTGTTCTCTGTTCCGTCAAGGCGGCAAAGAACGCTATCAATTTCTTCCTGCTTGTCGGTTTTAAGAATGGCAAGCGCGGGAGATATAACGGTATTTATATTGCTTACGGCATTTTTAACGCCCTTGCCGAAAAATCTTCCGTCGTTATCACGGAGTTCTATCGCCTCAAACTTTCCCGTTGATGCACCCGACGGAACGGAAGCTTCTCCACAGACTCCGTCTGTCAAAGTAACCCTTGCCATAACTGTCGGGTTTCCTCTTGAGTCGATTATTTCAAAACCTTCAACCTTTTCTATTTTCTGCATAAAAAATCCTCCATATACTTTTTTATGAGTATATGGAGGTTTGTTTATTTTATTCAGTTATCTTCCGCGTTTTATTCTTTCCGCTATGGGAGCTACATATTTCTGCCCCGGAATGAATACTGCAAATTCCTTGGAACCGTTTTCTGTAATCTGTAAAACCGTATTTACGAAAACGAGTAACTCATCTGCATCTTTAGCAACAGATTCAGCGAGATTCTGACATCTTTCGGGGGTAGAAATATCAACAAGCATACCGAGCTGGTCTGAAAGTGCGTTACAGAACTGCGCCGATATTATGTTTGTCATTTCAAAGATAACAGATTCATCCATTTCATTAAGGTCTGCCCAGGAGGAAAGTTTCTTTTCATAATAGGTTGAAATAACTCTCTCTGCGAACTGAGCAGGGATAATATGGATAAGTTTTCCGTAAATATCGCCCGAAATATTTATAAGCATAGTGAGTGCACCGCCCGATATTGCAGAAAGAAGGCGTGTTGCATCCTCGAGTTTAATCAGCTTCACATCGGGGATTGATATGTCGGTGCCTGTATTTATCATTGTAGAAAGTGCGGTTGCAGCATTTCCCATTCCGACATCGGTAAGACCGCGGAGAAGGTCTGTCTGTTCAGCACTGAGAACTGTCATCATATCTGCCATAATATCAATCCTCTGAAATAAGTGTAAAAATATAGGGTTATCGGAAAATAATAACCGATAACCCCATTTGTCGTTTTAAAGGGGTTCGCCTTGTTTTAGATGGGCGATTTTGCAATTTCACGCCAGTCAAGGTCACCTCTTTCGAGAGCATGGATAAGAGCCTCGGCTGTTGCGATATTTGTCGCAAGAGGAATGTTATGGACGTCGCAAAGACGGAGAAGATCCATTTCATTTGGTTCATGCGGTTTAGGAGAAATAGGGTCTCTGAAGAAGAGAAGAAGGTCTATTTCGTTGCAGGAGATTCTTGCAGCAATCTGTTCGCCGCCACCCTGACTTCCGCTTAAATATTTCTGAATTTCAAGCCCTGTTGCCTGGGCAACCTGCTTTCCTGTAGTTGCTGTCGCACTGAGATTATGTCTGCTGAGTATTCCGCAGTATGCGATACAGAACTGAACGAGTAATTCTTTCTTTGAGTCGTGCGCTATAAGTGCAATATTCATAATCTTTTTCAGTCCTTTCGAATTAGAGTACCCTTTTTCTCTCAATCAAATTACGTTATTTTTACTGTCAAAGGAACATCTTCGCCCTTTATTCTTCTTGTGATAGCGTCAAACGCATGGAATGCATCTGACTGTGAAGGAATAGGAATACCCTTTCCTGTTGAAATTGTAACATTGTCATCATCGGGAATAACGCCTATAAGCTGAACGCCTACTGTGTCGATGATTTCGTCAAGGTCAGAAACAAGTTCTTCACCAAAGATTTTTCTGTTCATCTTATTGATGATAAGGCGCTGTTTTTTATTCTGTCTTTTATAGAATTCGTCAGACATGAGTCTTCCGTCACGAACACAGATTGGGTCTGGTGTTGTAACGATGAGGATAAGGTCTGAGTTTGCGACAACATCGAAAACGCTTTCGCTGATGCCTGCTGATGTATCTATAATGATATAATCATAATATTTTCTCATTGATTCGCAGATTTCTTTGATCTGGTCTGCGTCGAGTGTTGCATAGGGGTCTTCAGGTGCACAGACGATTGAAAGGTTCTGAGCCATTTTAATCTGTGTCGAAGCGGCAAGTATATCGCATTTCCCTGCGAGAACGTCACCTAAGTCGTGTTGTATTATGTCTTTAACGCCAAGCATAATATCAAGGCATCTGAGACCAAAGTCAAGTTCAATAATGAGTGTTCTGCTTCCCTGTTTTGCAAGAGCATAACCCATTCCTGAACAGATAGAAGATTTGCCTGTTCCTCCCTTACCGGAAGTTACAGCGATAACGGTAGCCATACGGATTCTCTCCTTTCGGGTAACTAATACCTGCCAATAAGCATAGTGTACCATATACTATTTTACCATAAAATCATTATTTGTCAAAGCAAAATGAGCCTCACAAACAAAAATTGTAGACTTAACAACATTTTCCCCATTTGCCTTGTGCAAATTTCACAATCTGGTTTCGGGAATAATTTTCCACTTATAAATTCTGTAACAAAATATCCCTATTTTATACAAAAAACCACGATATGCAAAAAACATATCGTGGTTTTGTAATTCCTTTTAAAAGGCTATGTATTAAACAACGCCCTGAGCCTTCATTGCTTCTGCAACCTTTAAGAAACCTGCGATGTTAGCACCTGCTACGAGGTCATCACCGAGGCCGTATTCGTTAGCAGCCTTGATTGAAGCGTCGAAGATGTTCTTCATGATGCCCTTGAGCTTAGCATCAACTTCTTCTGCTGTCCAGCTGTAACGCATTGAGTTCTGTGACATTTCGAGACCTGAAACAGCAACACCACCAGCGTTAACTGCCTTTGAAGGAGCAACGATAACACCCTTGCTCTTGAGGAATGCAACTGCTTCGTTTGTTGTAGGCATATTTGAAACTTCTACATAGTACTTAACGCCGTTAGCAACGATCTTTTCTGCTTCTTCCATACCAACTTCGTTCTGAGTAGCACAAGGCATGATGATGTCAGCCTTAACGCCCCAGGGCTTTTCACCCTTATGGAATTCAGCACCGAACTTATCAGCATAGTCTTCAGCTCTGTTACGGCATGAAGCACGCATTTCAAGCATGAATTCAATCTTTTCGGGTGTGTTGATGCCATCCTTATCATAGATGTATCCGTCAGGACCTGAGATTGTTACAACCTTACCGCCGAGTTCTGTAACCTTGAGAGCAACGCCCCATGCAACGTTACCGAAACCTGAAACAGCAACTGTCTTGCCCTTGATGTCATCGCCGAAATGCTTGAGCATTTCAACTGTGTAGTAAACAGCACCGAAACCTGTTGCTTCGGGACGGATAAGAGAACCGCCGTAAGGAATACCCTTACCTGTGAGAACTCCTGTGAATTCGTTTCTGAGTCTCTTATACTGACCGAACATATAACCGATTTCACGAGCACCAACACCGATGTCACCTGCGGGAACGTCGAGGTCAGCACCGATATGCTTTGAAAGTTCTGTCATAAAGCTCTGGCAGAAAGCCATAACTTCTCTGTCAGACTTGCCCTGAGGGTCGAAGTCTGAACCACCCTTACCACCGCCCATGGGGAGTGATGTGAGTGAGTTCTTGAAAATCTGTTCAAATCCGAGGAACTTGATAATTCCAAGGTAAACTGAAGGATGGAAACGGAGACCGCCCTTGTAAGGACCGATAGCAGAGTTGAACTGAACTCTGAAACCTCTGTTTACCTGAACCTTGCCGTTGTCATCAACCCAGGGAACACGGAAAACGATCTGTCTTTCGGGTTCAACGATTCTTTCAAGAACACCTGCTTCAACGAGGTCGGGTCTCTTTTCGATAACGGGCTGGATTGTTTCGAGAACTTCTGTTACTGTCTGAATGAATTCAGGTTCGCCTGCGTTTCTTTTCTTGACTGTTTCAAGAAGTTCGCTTAAATACTGGTTTGTGATTGCCATTGGAATATTCCTCCTTAAAATTCGTTTATCAAAGTAAAACGACAAAATAAGTCGCTCTTTTACCATATTCTAAATTATAGACTATGAGGCGTAATTTGTCAAATAATTTTTTGCAATTTTTCGTCATTTTTCTTGCAGATTTATACTATTGCATATTTTTATCGCCGACATTGTCTTTTTCATAGTCAAATATAACAAAACCGACAAAATCCGCCGATTTCAAAAATGCAATTTTCCCTTCATTTTGAAAGATATATAAAAATATATTGCAAATAACGAAAGAAAATTCCCGTGTAGTCGCGGGAGAACATATCGCAATGAAATTTTGTCGCAAAAAGAAAAATCCCCTTTTCAAAAGAGGATTTTCTTTTTTCTTATGCACGGACATCGAGAAGATGACCGAATGATGCAGCGCCGTCAGTCATTGTCTGAACAAGTTGTTCTGCCTGAGCGGATTCTGTTTCAAGAGCTTTATCAAGCATTTTGAGCGAGATATTCTGCATAAGTTCAGTCTGCTTCATATATGAGGCAGTGTTTGCAATGCTCATGGTTAAATCCATAAACGACGCTCCTTTCGTTTTAGTAGAGGAAAACCCTCTCTATAAGAATATATCGGCATATTTTTTATAAAGTTTAGAAGTTTTCAAAAAGTTTTTCTATCATTTCTTTTTTCGCAAGGTCAGAAGAAAATGCCGTCGCACCGCCCGAGGCTGTTCCGAGTTTTAAGGCATAGTCAGAATTCTCCCCTCTTTCGATACCTGCTAAAAATCCTGCAAGCATAGAATCCCCCGCACCGACAGAGTTTATAACTTCTCCTTTTAGTGCTTCACAGAAATGGCTTTCTCCGTTTTCGTCTATAAGCAAAGCGCCATTTTCAGCCATTGAAACAATGACATTTTCTGCACCCATACTCTGCAACTTCCTTGCATATATTTCAGCAGTTTCGGGAGTGTTTATATCTACCCCGAAAATCTCACCGAGTTCGATATGATTAGGCTTTATAAGATATGGTTTTAAGGGAAGGACTTTTTTTAAAAGTTCACCCGAAGCGTCAACGACGAATTTTATTCCCTTACCCGAAAATCTTTCCATAATGATTTCATAGATATTATCGGGAACGGATTTCGGAACGCTTCCTGCTAAAACGAGAACATCCCCCTCTTTTAAAACAGAAAGGCTATCTAAAAATTTATTGAGATATTCCTCTGAAACAACGGGGCCTATACCATTTATCTCTGTTTCTTCATCTGATTTTATCTTTATATTTATTCTCGAAAATCCATCGGGAAGTTCTGTGAAAAGTGTTTCAATGCCAAATTTTTGCATTTCTTCTTTTAATGCCTTGCCCGTAAAACCTGCTATAAATCCCGTTGCAACGGATTTTACATCAAGTTCGGATAAAACTCTTGAAACATTTATCCCTTTTCCTCCAAAGAAAACCTGCTCTTTTGAAGTTCTGTTTACAGTTCCCGTTTTTATATCCTTAACGCCCACAACATAGTCAATAGCGGGGTTAAGGGTTACTGTATAGATCATAGATAAAATCCTCCGCCTTGTCTGAGTGAAATAAGTCGATACCCTGCGGGAACTGAAACAAGTTCATCAGGAACATCTGCGCTGTAATCAAGAACCTTGCATAATGTCTTGCCGTCGCTTACATATACAAGTATTTCTCCGCCCTCGTGATAATAGAATTTTATCGTTCCGTTATTGTCTTTTACAGCATCATATTCATAGGTAACGCCGTTTATTTTTTCCTTGCCCGATGTAAACTCTGCGTTTTCGTATTTCCCCGCAGAAAATCCCTTTATCGCATCGGGAATGGTTATCGGCAAATCAGCCTCGTTCTGTTCTATGGCAAGTTTGGTATCGTGCATTAAAAGATAAGCCTTGTCGCCATTTATAACTGTTCCGAGCCTTGATGAACCGGGGTTGAACTGCATTCCGCTTACACCGTTTTTTATTCCTATTGTAACAGTAAGGTCAATGACAGTTCCATCCTCCATTTTATAGGGGAGTGAAACTTTCGCCCATATAGGTTTTTTGCCCGAACCAAAAACATTCCTATATATGTTCATAGTCCGTTCTCCCGCTGAAAATCCCTGCTTTTTTGTAGTAGTCGTTGTGGTAGCAACAGTCGTTGTAGTTACGGGAGTAGTAGTGGTTTCGGGAGTGGTTGTTGTAACAGTAGTCGTTGTGACTGTTGTGGTAGTTATGGGAGTAGTTGTTGTTTCGGGAGTAGTAGTGGTAACTATAGGGGTTGTTGTGGTAACTCTCGCTGTTGTAACAGGTATTTCGTCTTCTGCTTTTTTCTTCATTCCCTGCAAAAGAGTGCAACCCGTAAGCATAAGCGATAAAATCACCGATAACGCTATTACTTTTCCGTTTTTCAAAGCCTCTCCCCCTTATAATCTATTTTAAATAAGTATATCATAATGACAGATTTTTTTCAACATATTGTTGCAATCGTTTTCTTTTTGTTGTAAAATGCATATTAAGGGCGTAACGCTCAATCTATAAGAAATGGGGTATTCTTTTGGACAAGTTTTTCAAACTGAAAGAAAACAACACAACTGTCAGAACTGAAATTGTTGCCGGTCTGACAACATTCTTCGCGATGGCTTACATCGTATTCGTAAATCCCGATCAGGTTGCAGCAGGTGGTGCGGCTGGTTGGCTCGCAGGTGCAGGTGCAGACGCTACTGCTCTCGGCAGAATCTGGAACGCAGTTTACATCGCTTCAATCCTCGCAGCTATTGTCGGAACTCTCCTCTATGCATTCTATGCAAAGCTCCCCTTTGCTCAGGCTTGCGGAATGGGACTCAACGCATTCTTCTGCACAACATTCGTTTCAGGCGCATATTTCGCAGGAACAGACCTCATAACAGGTTATCATTCAGGACTTGTTATCATCTTTATTTCAGGTGTTGTATTCCTCATCCTTTCAGTAACGGGCCTTCGTGAATACATAGCAAAAGCAATGCCCGACTGTCTTAAAAAGTCAATACCCGCAGGTATCGGTCTTTTTATCGCTTACATCGGATTCCAGAATGTAGGTATCATTCAGGCTAATCAGTATACACTCACACAGTTTGTTGACATAAACGGTGCAAGACTCGCAGGAGATATGGCTCCCGTTATTCCCGCTCTCGTAGCACTTTTAGGTTTCATCATCATCGCTGTTCTCGGAAGACTCAAAGTTAAGGGTAATGTTATTATAGGTATTCTCGCTTCAACAGTTATCTATTATCTTTTCACATGGCAGCTTCCTTCACTCGACCTTTCAGCTATTGGTCAGTCATTCAAGGATTTCGGCGAAGTAGGTTTCTTAGGTCTTTTCAATGGTGATGCCTGGAAAAACGCATTCTCGGGCGCACACATCGGCGGAATTTTCAATGCTATTATGCTTATTATAACATTCTGCCTCGTTGATATGTTCGATACATTAGGAACACTTTACGGAACAGCTTCAGAAGCAGATATGCTCGACGAAAACGGCGACCCCATAAGAGTAGGCAAATCTATGATGGCAGACTCAATTGCAACAGTTACAGGTTCGCTTTTCGGAACATCAACATGTACAACTTTCGTTGAATCAGCATCAGGCGTTGCAGCAGGAGGAAGAACAGGTCTTGCTTCTCTCGTAACTTCAATCTGCTTCGCTGTATGTCTTTTCTTCAGCCCACTTGCAAGTATCATTCCTTCAGCAGCAACAGCACCCGCACTCATCTATGTAGGCGTTCTTATGCTCAAGAACTTTGCAAAGGTTGATATGGAAGATTTAGGCTCTGCAGTTCCTGCATTTTTAACTCTCGTTATGATGCCTCTTACATACTCTATCTCAAATGGTATCGGCATCGGTGCTATCGCTTACACACTCATCGCTCTCGCAACAAAGAAATACACAAAGAAGGACATCACTGTTACAGTTATAGCAGCACTCTTCATCATTCGTTTCATCTTTGTTACAATGTAGTGGGGCAGCCCCCACGGGCAGTTCGTCACGAACTTTGTTAAGTAAATAAAAAAGAGCTCGGGAATGACAAATTGTTGTTTCCGAGTTTTCATTTTGGTGCGTGGTCGCATAAAATAAAAAGACGAAATAAAAATAATCCCCCACACCTGTGGGGGATTTCTTGTTTTAAAAAATGAATAGACTGTGCTTTTCCCGAAATCAAGCGTAAAAACAAAAATATCACCCGTATTTCAAGGAAACACGACGACGCTGTACTGGTGTACTGCGAGGAGTGTTGACAAAGAAAGACGGGTGAGATTTCTTGTTTTTACTTTGTGAGGTTCCAGATGTCGCGTGCGTAGTCTTCTACTGCTCTGTCTGCTGAAAAGATTCCTGCGCCTGCGATGTTGTTGAGTGACATCTTGTTCCAAGCTGTTGTATCCTTATACTTTTCTGATGAGAACGCCTGTGCTCTCTGGTAATCAGCAAAGTCTGCGAGAACCATATAAGGATCCTTATATCTGAGTGAATTTGCAACTTCTTCGAATGTGCAGCCATTTATTCCACGATACATTCTTTCGATAGCCGCTCTGATGATGTAGTTATCGTTATAGTAGTTTTCAGGGTTATAGCCCGATGCCTTCTTCTGAAGAACCTCATCTTTAAGCATACCGAATGTGATGATGTTATCAGGGCCTACCGCGTCACCGATTTCGATGTTAGCACCATCGAATGTTCCGAGTGTTACAGCACCGTTGAGCATAAGCTTCATATTACCTGTTCCCGATGCTTCTGTTCCTGCGAGAGAAATCTGTTCTGAAATATCACTTGCAGGCATAAGGATTTCTGAAAGTGTAACCTTATAGTCTTCGAGGAAGTAAACAGCGAGTTTATCCTTGATCTTATCGTTCTTTCTGATTTCTTCAGAAATAGCCCAGATCATCTTGATAATCTGTTTAGCAAGATAATATCCGGGGGCTGCCTTAGCCGCGAAGATATATGTCTTTGGTGTGAAATCCATATCAGGATTTTCAAGAAGCGCATTATACTGTGCGATGATGTTAAGAGCGTTAAGGTGCTGACGCTTGTATTCATGAAGACGCTTTACCTGAACGTCAAAAATACTGTCTGTATTGAGAACAACGCCTGAATGCTGTTTGATATATTTTGCGAAAGTTTCCTTATTCTGCTTTTTAACCTTAGCAAGTTTGTTAAGAACCTGTGTATCATTTTCAAATACGCAGAATTTCTTGAGTTCAGAAGCGTCCTTAAGGAACTTCTCGCCGATTGTTTCAGTAAGAAGCTTTGTAAGGCCGGGGTTTGACTGATAAAGCCATCTTCTGTAAGCGATACCGTTTGTAACGTTCTTGAACTTATGAGGTGTATCTATGTATTCATTATTGAAAACTTCGTGCTTGATGATTTCAGAATGGAGCTTTGATACGCCGTTTACGCTGTGTGATGCATCAAGACAGAGGTTAGCCATATGAATCTGGTTGTTCTGAATGATAGACATTCTTGAAACTCTGCCTGCGTCGCCTGTTCTTTCCATAAGAGCAGAGCAGTATCTCTGGTTGATTTCGCAGATGATTGAGTAGATACGGGGAATAACTTCCTTAACGAGATTCTGATCCCATTTTTCGAGAGCTTCCGCCATAACTGTATGGTTTGTATATGCAAATGTGTTTCTAACGATATGCCAAGCCTTGTTCCAGCTATAACCACAATCGTCAAGAAGAATTCTCATAAGTTCGGGGATAGCGAGAGTGGGGTGTGTATCGTTGATATGTATAGCAACCTTTTCGTGAAGGTTATCGAGTGTTCCGTAAACGCTCATATGATGGTTTACAATATCACCGACAGAAGCGGCGCAGAGGAAATACTGCTGACGGAGACGGAGTGATTTTCCTTCTAAATGGTTATCGTTGGGGTAAAGAACCTTTGAGATAGCCTGAGCCATACTGTTCTGACCGAGAGCCTTGGCATAATCACCCTGATTGAACATAGCCATATCAAATGAGGGAGATTTAGCCTGCCAGAGTCTTAAAACAGAAACTGCTTCTGAATCATAACCAGAAACATACATATCATAAGGAACAGCAAGAACTGTTGAGTAGTCAACATGTGAAACATGGTGATACTGATTATCCCAGTATTCGTTGAGCTTTCCGTCGAAATGGATTTCAACCGCCTTATCGAGCTTGGGAACAAGCCATACCTGACCGCCTGGGAGCCAGTTGTCAGGAAGTTCTGTCTGCCAGCCGTTTTCAATCTTCTGACGGAAAATACCGTATTCATAACAGATTGAATAACCCATACCGGCATAGCCCTGTGTTGCAAGACCATCAAGATAACAAGCTGCGAGTCTGCCGAGACCACCGTTTCCGAGACCTGCGTCTGGTTCGTATTCATAGATATTGTCGAGCTTGATGCCATATTCTTTGAGAACATCACGGACTTCGTTCTGAATACCAAGGTTATAGAGTGATGTCTTTAAAGAACGGCCCATAAGAAATTCCATTGAGAGATAGTAAATCTGCTTTTTACCTTCTGAATGGACCTTGTTCATAAACTTTCTGCGTTTTCTTCTGAGGTGTGAAACAACAACTGATGCGAGTGCTTCATACACCTGCTTATCTGAGGCTTCGTTGGGTTCAAGATTATAATCCATCTGAACCTTCTGAAGAAACTCCTCCTTGAGCTGCTTTTTAGTAAGTTCTGCCATTATGTTAACCACCTATCATATATATATAAATATTTATGCAAAAAACATTATACACCAAACCCCTGATTTTTTCAATAAGAAAACGATACCAACAACAGAAAATCGGGAATATAGCACATTTTTTTCAGATTTTTTACCATTTCATAGTCAAATAGACTTAAAATCACACTCTTTTTCTTATTCTGAACAAGGTTGAAACACCCACAACGCCAAGGGCAACCGCCGCGGCTATTCCGAATGAACGGAGCAGATTTTCGAAAAAGAGGGCAGAATTATTGGTTGTGAAATAAAGCATTGTGTCATAGATAAGTTTCCCTGGGACAAGTGGAATAAGCCCTGTTACAAGATATACTGTAACGGGAGTTTTGTTTACCCTCGCAAAAATCTCACAATATACAGTCATAACAGCTGCCGCAAAAAGATAAGCGACGGTTTCGGGCTGTGGCACAAAATATTCCGCTAAAATAAAAGCACCATGCGAAACAACACCCGCAAGGCAGGAAAATATAAGGTTTTTCCCCTTTATTCCGAAAATGACAGCAAAGGCGAGTGATGAAAGTGCAACAGATACAAAATCAAGAAGAATATTCATATAAGCGCCCCCTTTGCAAAGAAAACAACGGCAACGCCTATAGCTATCCCCGAGGCTGTGAGTATCGCCTCTGAAAGACCTGAAATTCCCGAAAGATAATCTTCTGACATAAAATCACGCATACAGTTCGTAAGCGCTATTCCGGGAACTAAAGTTATCAGTGCGCCCGTCATCGCAATATCGGAATGTGAACAGAATCCGAAAAACGAAGAAAGCGAAGTTATAACCGCTATCAAAGCGGCAGAAATTATGCTTGTGAAAAAGTTATTGAAACGCTGTTTTTCGAGGAAAAACAGAATTATTCTTGTTATCGCCGCCGAGAGAAGCGCTGTTAACATATCGCCGATACTTCCGCCCAAAGAAAGAGAATATGAAAGTCCCACCGCGGCAAAAGCGATAGTTTCTGCCAAAAGCCCCGAACCCTTTTCTTTTCTTATATTTTCAAGTTCTTTTCTTGCAACAGAAATATCGGGCTTTGTTTCACATATCTTTCTTGAAAGTGCATTTAAAAGTTCGAGTCTGTGAAGATTTGTGTCCTTTCCCTTTATGCGCATTGTTTTTGTAAGCGGTTCGCCGTCTTTTTCAGAAACAGTTGCAACGATATTCACATGTGTTGCCGAAACGGAACAGGAATCATATCCATAGGATTTGAGGATAAGTTCCATAGTTTCTTCAACTCTTCGTATTTCAGCACCGCAGTATAAAAGCTCGGCACCCATATCAACAGCGAACGAAAGCGTTGTTCCTTTCATAATAATCCTCCGTATTTAAAAAGACAACAAAGGCTTTTCATTCCTTTGTTGTCTTCTTGTCTTAAAATTATTCAGCCTTTATCTTATCTGATGAGATGATAACGGATATTGTTCCGAATGGGAAGCAGATAGGCATAGTAAACATTGAGCCCTTTGTTGAAAGTTCTATGCTTTCCTTTGAAATCTGGGGTTCAAGCTGAAGTTCCATCTGCTTGTTGTTTGACATATTTACTGTGAAAAGTCCGTTATGTAAATTCAAGAATTCCGCAACAGATTCTCTTGCGAGTTCATCGAAACTGTCAAGTTCTTCGTGTGAATATCTCTTTGCGAATTCAACCATAGCCGCTTCAGGACCTTCAATTGCTGTAAATACATTTCCCTTTCCGTTTACCATCTGATAAGAGATTTTTTCTGCTTTATAAGATGTTGTTGCTTCGGGAGCTAAAGGAATAAAATCATCGCCTATGAAACGGATGATATTCTTGAAAACGAGTGATGTATATTCTGTAAAGAATTCAACATCTGAATCGAATGTGTTGAAGATATAGAAATTGCGGATGATTGTGTCGATTTTACGGTTCTGGTCATCTGTGAAATCGCGTTCTTCAATAAGGTTGTTTTCCTTATATTTAGCGAGAGCATTTGCAAACTGTTCGTTTGTGAGGTAACCCTTGTCAACAAGCGCCTGACCGATAACGAGGTGAGCCTGTTTCTGATTTGAGAGAAGAGTGTCTACCTGTGATTCTGTCATATAGCCCTTTTCAACGGCAATATCACCGAATCTCTTGTCCATTCTCTGCTGTTCTGCGTGAACTTCGTCAACCTGTGCGCCTGTCATATATCCTGCGTTGATAGCGAGAACGCCGAGTTTTGCGCGGGCGAATTTCTGCATTTCAAGAGCTTCTATAAGCTGCTGCTTTGTAACGAGCTTTTCGTTAAAAAGATAGTTTCCGAAAAATTGTGTAAACATAATGGGTTACTTCCTTTCAGCGATTTTTTCGATGATTTTTGTAACATCGTCAAAGTTTACGGGCTTCTGTAAAAATTCATAAGCACCTGCTGCTATTGCAATCTTGAGGTTATCCTGTGTACCTACTGATGAAGCCATAACAACCTTTGCCGCTGAATCGTATGCGAGAATATCGATAAGCGCTTCAACGCCGCTCTTTTCAGGCATAACTATATCCATAAAAACAACATCGGGCTTGTTTGCCTTATAAACATCAACAGCCTCGTTGCCGTTTACCGCTTCGAAAACAGTTGTAATTCCGAGTGATGCAAGATGGTCTTTCATCTTCTTTCTGACAAGAACCGAGTCATCGCTGATCTGAACTTTAATATCCTTGATTTCCATAATATCTCTCCTCACTTTCAAAGTGTCAAATATACACTCTTATTCTATATTATATTTATAAGGATTTCAATAGATTTTAAAAATATTCCACAAAAACACTTAATACCACCACCCTTTTTTGTTCAAAAAATACAACAGTTTTTGGAAAATGTTTGTTTTTGCGATAAAGATATGTTGCAAAAATATCTGAAATATGGTAAACTCATTTTGTATAACAATTAAAGGAGAATTTTTTATGGCAAACTGGGTAAACAGTTCGGTTTTTTATCACATCTATCCGTTAGGATTCTGCGGTGCACCGATGCTCAATGCTGGCGGTGAACCCGTTAACAGAATAAAGAAGATTTCAGAGTGGATTCCTCATATAAAAGAAGGAAATTTCAATGCTTTATATTTAGGCCCTGTTTTTGAAAGTTCGGTTCACGGTTATGATACGAAAGACTATCGTGTTATCGACAGAAGACTCGGAACAAACGCTGATTTCAAGGCACTTTGTGAAGAGCTCCACGAAAACGGGATAAAAATAGTTTTAGACGGCGTTTTCAATCATGTAGGGCGCGATTTCTTCGCTTTCAAGGATTTACAGGAAAACGAATACACATCACAGTATAAAGACTGGTTTTATGTCAATTTTTCGGGAACAAGCCCCTATAATGATCCCTTCTCTTATGAAGGCTGGCAGGGACACTATAACCTCGTAAAACTCAATATCTCAAACCCTGAGGTTGCTGATTATATTTTAAAGAGTGTTGAAATGTGGATGGATGAATTTGGTATCGACGGTCTTCGCCTTGACGCTGCTGACTGTGTTGACCTTGAATTTTTCAAGAAACTCCGCAGTTTTACAAAGTCTAAAAATCCTGATTTCTGGCTTATGGGTGAAATCATCCACGGCGACTATACCCGCTGGGCGAATAACGATGTTTTAGACAGCGTTACAAACTATGAATGTCAGAAGGGTATTTATTCATCACACAACGACAAGAACTACTACGAAATTTCATATTCACTCAACAGACAGTTCGGAAACGGCGGAATTTATAAGAATTTAACCCTTTACAGCTTTGTTGACAACCACGATGTAAACAGACTTGCGTCGTTCTTAAAACGCCCCGAATATCTTAAAAACTGTTATACTCTTATGTATACTATGCCCGGTGTTCCCTCTGTTTATTACGGAAGTGAATGGGGAATAAAGGGAGAAAGAACATCTGCATCTGACGCTGTTCTTCGCCCCTCTTTAGACCTTGACAATATCCCCGATGCTGATATGGATCTTTTTAATCACATAAAAGAACTCGGAAGACTTCACGCAGAACTCTTACCCGTTCAGGTCGGAGATTATGAAAATGTCCTTATAAGAAACGAACAGCTTGTATTCAAGAGAAGCTGTGCATCAGGAACAGTTTATGTTGCTTTAAACCTCGCTGACCATAATGCAGAAGTAGGTTTCAATATGAATGGTGCTTGTCTTGTTGACAGACTTTCGGGCGACAAGCAGTATATTCCTCAGAACAACTATATTTCTATCAATATGCCTCCATTCTCATCAATGATTTTAGAAGAAGGAAACGCCGCAAAGGTTGCTCCTCAGGTTGAAGAACAGGGCATTTTAATCGGAAGAATGTATAAACATTTCAAAGGCAATACATATATCGTTATCGCTATCGGAAAAGACTCTGAAACAATGGAAGATGTCGTTATCTATCAGGAACCTGCGGGTGAAAAGAAGGTATGGGTCCGTCCTCTTTCAATGTTCTCGGAAGAAATCGAAAGAGATGGCAGAAGAATAAAGAGATTTACACTTATCGACTGATAAAAAGGAGAGAAAAAATATGTCTGAAAAGATAAAACCCTTTCGCAGCACATTACATTTCCCTGAATGCAGAAGAAAGATGAAAATATGCAAAGCGGCAACATTTTTCCCTATTTCTGTTGTTGCTTTGAGCGCTGTTGTCGGAACAATTATCATCCTTATAAAAGGCGGAATCTCTATTGTAAATGACGAGGCAAACTATCTTTTCGGAACTCTCGTTATGTGGTCAATAATAACAGCCATTCCTTCGGCTTGTGTCATTATGGGATATAAAATCCCCTGTTTCCCTGCGGGTCTTGCATTTGCCTTAATGGCGGCTTTCATTGAAAATACCGCACTTATGATAACCTCGTTTTTAGGTGTAATGTCCTGCGTTATCGCATTTTTCTATATATGTGAAATGGATGACCTTAAAAACACCTATGGTTATCCGAGTTTCCGTGAGGATTGTGAGTTTGAATACCTTCGGACAACAAAATCAATAATAGATGCCGAAAGTGAAAGACTTGGCGAAACAAAAGAAGAAACTGAAGAAATTTCTGAAGAAACAGAAGAAACTTCCGAAGAAAAAACAGAAGAATAAAAGAAAAAAAGCCCCGTGGAAATTATCCACGGGGCTTTATATTCAATTTGCTGCTTTTTCAGAGACATCAATCTTTATTTTCTTTTTACCCTTCGGTTCAAAGGGTATAATAGCATCATTTTCATCATAACTTGTATGATTTCTTTCGCTGATGATATAGCCGTTTTCATCACAGTTATATTCAGTGATACAGACAGAGTCTGCATGGGGTAATTGCGTTATACTGCGGACTATATTTCCGCTTTCTTCGGAATATTCATTTACCTTGATCTCGATAAGGCTTCCTATATCTTTTAAACCTGTCTGGTTCATTGTGGTTTTGACAACTCTTCCCTTATCGTCATACTCCGTAACTATGTTCAGACATTCATCGATATCCATAAAGGTTTTATAGAGTTTTCCGTCAAGCGAATATTCATAGTCTATTACCTTTTCACTGTTCTCGATATGATCGGTAATAACTTCTTTCTTAAGAAAGCTGTCATCATCGCTGTAATACTTTTCGGTTTCCTTTATAAGTTCGCCGCCTTTGTATTCTTTTGTATACATATAATGCTCGTTGGCATTTATTCTGAATACAGTTTTTGAAACATCGTTTCCGTTTTCGTCAGAGGTAATCTCTGTTGTTTCGAAAATTCCGTTTCCCTTGATATATGTTACACCTCTTTTCGATTTTATAATCTCATCATCGGGTGAACAGGTTACTTCTTCAGTATAGTTAGCCTCCTGACTTGACCATAAAACATTTCCGTCTTTATCAAAACAAACCTTTTCTTTTTCGTTGTTTATCTCGATAATCTGTTTTATCGTTCCGTTCGGATAATAGGATATAACCCTTTCTCCGTTATCGTCGGATCTGCATACTGCTGCGGGGGTGTAATCTTTTTCTTTGATTGTTCTGCTCATGGTTATAATTCTCCTTTTCTTATAAATCAATTATATGTCTTGTTTCTGCGTCGATGATATTCTTGTTTTCATCTGTATCACAGAGATATTCCGTTTTTCTTAAAACATCTGATATAGCAACTTTATTTCTTTCAGAATAACACTCTACCATATATATGAGTTTTCCGTTTTCATCAGAAAGTTCGGCATAAGAAATATCTCCGCCATCATCATATATGATTGTAAGGTCATAAAAAGCCTTTATATCGTCAATAGTATCTATGACCTTGATATGATTATAGGTTTCGGTTTTTTCAAGGGATGTATGTTGTGTAACACGGTCGCCGTTTCTTATGGTTTCCTCTTTTTCGGCAAGAGTGATATGCTCATAATAGCGAAGAAAATCCGCTTCATCAAAGCATTTTTCATATAAACCCGTGTCTTTGTATTTTTTGATGATACTTCTCATCTTCTGCCTTACATCCGCTTCTTTAAGTCTTATATACTCAAAATACTCTATATACTTTTCAGCAATAGTATCTGATATTCTGATTTTCTGATTATCCGTCAGATGCATTGTCGTTTCTACAGCGAATAAAGTATCAAACGAAAGTCTTACTATCTCTGTGAAAAGAATACGAAGAATAACCTTGTATTTAATAGTTTCAATAGTATATTCAGATTCTTCATCGCCCAGAAAATGCCTTGTGAGTTTTTCGGTTGTACTGAGTGAATCTGCTATTTCATCACCATTCAGTCTTATCGTATCACGGGATTTCTTTTTATGACCTTTAAAGTTCTTATTGTCATAAAAAGCTATTCTTTCTATCGGGAAAAGATAGTTTCTGTTCATACATTTTGTTATGTATTCTTCTATCTTGTTTTTAGAAATTCCTATCTTTTTCAGGCAACCATTGTAATCACGGATAAAACCTGTCGGTTCGTCTGCTGTGTCAAGCGACAGACGGGCAACCGAGGATTTTTCACTATCCTTTAATTTATAACAGAGCATATCGGGCGAGATGTATTTCATCTCGCTCACAACCCCGTTGTTAAACTGGTGGAAAAGTTCAGATTTTATCTTGTCATCTGTCAGAGGAAAGCCCTTCACATACTGATTGATATGTAAAAGTTCGTTTTCGCCGACTTGTCCTATGTCTTTCGAATGATATATTTCTATATCATCGGGATATTCGCCATAGTTTTTGATTATGAATACATCTTCAGGCATCCCCGATGAGTTATATGCTATATACCTTTTATAGCCTTTGTGTTTTTCAACAGAGAACAATATGTCTTTCGTTCCCTTCCTGTATTCTTTTATGAGTTCAGAAGGGAAAAGTCTGCCGAAAGAAATAATATAATCACTCGATTCATAGCTGAAAGAAACAGATGTCTTTGTTCTTTGGACATCTTTTACAGATTCCGAGAGATTTCTTATGTATTGTTCCTTTTTCACCACCTCTGGTAAGGTGGTGAATCTATGATGATTTCTTTGCTGTAACATGATAAAAACTCCTTTCTTAGTTGAATAATTCTTTGACGATGAAATCGGGGAAATCTATTTCCTCATCGGAGGGGATCTGGGACTCGTAGTCCTCTATTCCTTCTTCGAAGCATCTATCGCCGTAGCCGTCTTTGTAGCCTTCGTAATATCCCGCTTTAGTGCCTTCTTCGCGACCTGCCTCAAAGCCGTCGGCAGCACCATCTCTGTTTCCGTCATCGTTAGCATTAGCCGCCACATCCTGATGTTCAATGGAAAAACCTTTCTGGTACCCGTCATTGTAGCCTTTTTTCTTGCCTTCCTCGAGTCCCTCCAGGTAGGCATCGAGGAGTGCCTCGTCGAACTCCTCTTGACTCATAGCTTTGACGCTTTCTGCTTTTGGGATTAAATCCTTGATGTTTTCGCTGTCGGATAAGTGATTTCTGTTTTCTACCATAGCTGTAGAACCTCCTTTGTAATATGTAAGATTGGTTGTAAAATCTGTTTTGTTCTTAAACATGGTTATATTTCTCCTTCCTTCTTTTTTGCGTCGTAGCCGTCGTCGTAGCCTATTTCGTACCCTTTATTTTCGCCATCGGGGAAACTTTCTTCGTAGGCAAGGTCGTATGCGTAATCATAGCCGACGTTGTAGTTTCTTTCGTATGTCTGGTCAATGCCTTCATCGAACCCTGCCTGATAGCCTTCGCCGTAGCCCTGCTTTTCGCCGTCTTCGCGACCCTGCATTCGCGCATTATAGAGGGCGAATTGACGCATCATTGTGTCATCCTGTGTGGGTTCGGGGGTTTTTGATGTTTTGATTTCTTCTGCTGCTCTATCGTCGAGGCAGATGGTGATTTCGCTGATGTTGTCTGAAATTTTAATTGTTAACATATAATATGTACTCCTTTGTGTTTTAATATAATTTTTTTATTTATGGTTGATTACAAAAACAGCATGTCCACTTTTAGTTTTTTTGGGACTCTGTTCTCGTCAACCGGTTTATCAGTCGCCTCTTCCCAGACTCTTTCTCCGTAGCCTTCGTCCTTGCCCGCTTGCTTACCTGCCTCGTAGGCCGTGCGGATGATAATTGTAAGCAGTTCCTCCATGGTTTTTACACCTCCTTTCTTGTTAAGATTATTGATTGCGTTATTCGTATTGAGCATAATTTTTTGTTCCTTTCATTTAATTTTTTTTGGGGGTTTCAACCGCCCTCACTTACTACAGTCGTAAAAATCAAAGTTTTCCGCTCAAAATTTTAAATTTGTAATAAATGATATAAATCCCGCTGAAACAAACTCTATAATTGTTTAATACGCACAAAAACACCCCCGATTAAACCTCGGGGGTGTTTTTTATATACTATTATAATATAATATTATGAGAACATATCCGACAATGCCTTCTCTTTCAGATATTCTTCCATTCTGCCATCAGGATCTAATTCGATATCGATAAGTTTTCTTAACAAACTGAGTCTTGCTGATTCTACATCGTCTTCGGTTATGGTTATTTCTTCGGGTATGCTGTTTTCAGCCATAGACATTTCATGAAGCATTGATTTAATAATAGGTTGCTTTGCTTTCTCATTTGTTTTCGATGAGAGTTTAATGCCATAACCAGCAAGTTCGTCTATAAAAAGCCTTCTGTTCGCTGAAACAGTTCCCTTTTTTTTAATTTCACAATTTTTAATTTTACAGTAGCTGGTAAAAACTACATTGAGTAAATTGCAGTTATAATATCCACAGGGTTTTTCAGGGTCGTCCTCTTCTATATTAATGTCTTTTAATTCTTTTAATAATTTCAGCTCTGAGTCGATAAGTTTTTTGATTTCCTCTGTTTCGCTATAGTCTTTAACATAATATGCTGCAAAATTTTTGTTAATAACGCTTTCTACCTTGTTTTCTTCTTCTTTAGCATATTCTTTCATAGCATCCTCATTTTTATTTTGCAGCGAATATACAATTCTTTCTGTAGAAAACAACGGGAAAAAATTGATTCCTTTTTTATTGTTTCCTTCTTTATTAATTTTTTCGAATATTGAAATTATATCTTTGTTATTTTGGCTTTTTTCCATTGCCATAACAAAATCTTCAGATATCAATCCATATTTTTTTTCGTTGTTTTCCATCTTTGATATATTCAAAGGAAATTTTCTGGGTATTTCTATTTTATTTGCTTCTTCTGAATATCCTTCTTTTTGAAGCGCGGCCTTCTCTTCCTTCAGTTTTCTTGCTTCACCTTCAGAAATGTCATCATACGGATATTTTTTGTTATATTTTTTTCTGGCCTCATTCTTACACACTGTTATAATGTATGGCCAGAAATTATTTTTTCCATTTTGGTTTTTCTTATTGCTTTCATTATATGCCTCGATACATTTTATTAAATTTTCCTTATTAAGAATCTTATCACCTATAGCTTCAAAGTAGCATTCTTCATTTAAGCCATCCTGATTTTTTTCCTTTAATTTCCAATATAAATCCCATTGAATGTTCTTTAATTGGTTTTGATAGTCCTTTACCGCTTCATTGAGTTGTTCATCAGTCATAACATTGAATTGTTCAGTATTCTTTATACCCATATCTAATCACCTCATTTATTAAAGATCAATAATAGCTTTCATAGCTTTTTTAGGGTTCTTATATTTTTTGTTATTGGCTAAAAGATTTACATAAAAATCTTCTGTCATATTGCGCATTATAATCGGGTCTGATGTTTCTTCTTCTATATCATAAACTCCTCTTACATCGGTATTTTTAAGATTTTTATAGGCGAATGAGAGAAGTGTAAACATCGTCATGAGATATGTTCGGGGACATCCCGATAAATCAGCATAGATTATTTCGTCATCTTTAAGGCTGTCTATGATTTTTTTGGTTGTATCTTTGGTTATGTATCCATCGACAATTATCTCGTCGTCACATCTGAAAGCGAAATCTTTATGACTATTCGTTCTGAATCTGTTTATTATACATTCTTTTATAGTGTTTATCTTTTCTGATTCACCGTCTGCGTGATAGTAAATCCCTGAAAGAGATATGGTGCCGTATTCTTCAGGCAGGTTTTCTACCATAAGTTCAACAGGGATATTCGCCGTAGTATCTTCTTCCATAAAATCAAACCAATACTTTTTCTCGCTGTCGGGTGAATATTCTTCACAATCGACAAAAAACATAAATCTCAAATTCTTCATACAAAAACAACTCCTTTAAGCTTAAATATTTCCAATTGGATTATAACATACTTTTTTCATTATGTATACAAAAACGGCATAAAATTTTATAAAACGCGTATATTAAATCTTATGGAGGGATTTTATGTCGGCGAAAACTGTAAAAAACATTGTTATAACCGCTTTTCTTATAATACTTATAATTTTCTGTTTCTGGAGATATGATGATGTTTTTCTTCTTTTAAAAACACTTCTTCTATCCCTGCGCCCTGTTATAATAGGTATAGGCTTTGCTTTTCTCATAAATTCTTTTGCGATAAAGGTTATGAAATTCTGGCGTGCGGACAAAATCCCCGAAAAAATCGCCTGGATAATTTCTTCGCTGATAGTTTATATCGCATTTATAGGCATTTTTTCATTGGCACTCTATTTTGTAATCCCGAGCCTTATCGAAAGTGTGCGTCAGTTTTTCTCTGATTTCGATTCCTACTATAAGCGCTTTTCGGAAACATTGAAGGAACTTCCGTTTCTTAGTTTCATAGAAAAACTACTCCCCTCTGCTGAAAAGATAAGGGACTATATTCCTAAAGCGTTTTCTGCTTTTTCTGATACTTTAGGCGGAATTGCAAAAGTCTTTGCGGATACTTTAATAGGCTTTGCGGTTTCTTTTTATTTTGTTTTAGGTAAAGAATCCTTCAAAGAGGGGGCTAAAAAACTTGCAATGTCTTTTCTTCCCGAAAAGATATATAAAAAGGGAGAGGATTTATACTCGACATCCGTTAAAACCTTTTCGGGATTTTTAAGCGGTCAGCTTACAGATTCTTTCATTATGGGGATTCTGTGTTTTATCGGAATGGCGGTTTTAGGATTCCCCTATCCTTTACTGATAAGTTCGATAATAGGGTTTACAAATATAATCCCTGTTTTCGGGCCTGTTATGGGAACAATCCCCTCGGCATTCATTCTTCTTTTTGCCGACCCTATGAGCGCTGTATGGTTTGTTGTTTTTATCCTCATATTACAACAGATTGAGGCACAGCTTATCTATCCGAGAGTTGTGGGAACATCCGTCGGTCTTAAACCTTTCTGGACACTTTTTGCCATAATTGTCGGCGGAAATCTTTTCGGAATATGGGGAATGATTATAGGAATACCTCTTTTATCTGTCATTCAGAGTGAGATTATGAAGCACGCAGATGCGCGTAAATTCGGAGTTTTTGTCGAAAAATGCGATAAATAAACCTTGATTTCGGGATAACCTTGTGATATGATAAAAATATGGAAAAAATTAGTAATTCTTTGGAGGTAATCCCGAATGACAACGAAAACAAAAATACTTTTATGTGAAAACGGAATAAATGGCGAATCCGTTTCAGCGACAGCACTCAAGAACAACGGTTTTATCGTTACAACAAGGCAGAAAAACGGAAATGATGCCATTGAAGCGATAAAAGACGAACACCCCGACATTGTTATAGTTGATGCCGAAATGCAGGGTGCTAACGCTGAAAGTGTCATAAACAGAGTAAAGGCTGATATGATTGTTCCGCCAAAATTTATCGTGATAACATCTTACGGTCAGATTGAAGAAGAGGAAAAACTTATGAAAATAGGTGCTGCCGAAGTAATAAAAAAGCCTTTCGGCGTTCAGACCCTTGTTGAGAAAGCAATTTCTGTCAGCAAGGAAATAAATCAGCAGAAAGACGAAATCAATATGGAAGTCATAGTTACAGAAATCATACATCAGATAGGCGTTCCCGCACACATAAAGGGTTATCACTATCTTCGTGAAGCAATAGTAATTTCTGTCTATGATGAAGAAATGCTTGAAAGCGTTACAAAAATTCTCTATCCTACTGTTGCAAAGCGTTTTGACACAACATCATCAAGAGTTGAAAGAGCAATCCGACACGCAATAGAAATTGCCTGGGACAGAGGCGATGTTGATACTTTAAACTCCTATTTCGGATATACAGTAAATACAGGCAAAGGAAAACCTACAAACAGCGAATTTATAGCGCTTATTTCGGATAAACTCCGTCTTCGCTATAAAAGAGAAATTGCCGTTTCAGAAAAAAGATTTGCAGTAAACAGATAATAAAAAAGCACCCAAAGGCGAGCCGCCTTTGGCATATCGTAATTAAAAAACAAGGGTATCGAGTTTTTAGCTCGGTACCCTTAATTACTTCTATATAGTCATTGCTTTAATTTTATGCGTTTTTCTTTTTCTTTCCTCTTGTCTGCCAGAGGATCCAGAGAGGACAAACAATAAAGATTGTTGAGTAAACACCTGAGATCATGCCGAAGATGAGAGGAGTTGAGAATGAAAGGATTGATGTTATTCCGTAAACCGAACCTACAATTGAAACACATATCATAGCAGTAACTGTTGTGATAGTTGTGTTGATTGTTCTCTGAATACATTCATTAAGGCTTCTGTTTACGATTTCAACGATATCGCCTCTCTTACCTGCGAGTTTCTTGTTTTCACGGATTCTGTCGTAAACAACGATTGTGTCGTTGATTGAGTAACCGAGAATTGTAAGAACAACCGCCATGAAGTTTGCGTTGATTTCGTATCTGAAAAGAACGAATGCGCCGAATACGATGATAACATCGTGGATAAGGCCGATGATTGCGAAAACACCCGCTGACCAACCGCTAACCGCTTTAAATCTGAAAGCAATATAGATTATTGTTACGAGAAAAGCAAGTCCTACCGCTACCATACATTTAACGAAGAATTCCTTACCTGCTGTTGGCTTAACATCACTTGATGAGATAAGGTCGAGATTGTTTTCTGCATATTTTTCCTTGAGTGTGTTTGTGAGTTCAAACTGCTTGTCGGCTGTAAGACCTTCGTTTGAAGCGAGTGAAACATTCATTGTCTTGCTTTTTGTTGCAAAGTCTTCGCCGATTGTTACAACCGCTGTTGTCTTTGTTATCTTTTCAACATCAGCTTTGAACTGTGTGTCGCTGATTTCGCCATCGTAGATATAAGTGAGGATTGTTCCTCCCTTGAAGTTGATAGAAAGGTCAACCCCGAAGATTGCTGTCGCTATTGCAACAAGCACTATAAGAACACTCGAAAGTGTGAGGAAAATTTTCTTCTTTCCTAAAAAGTCAAAATTCTTATTCTGCATCTTTCTTCGCACCTCCGTAAAGAACAGGATTGCGTAACGCCTTGAACTTTGAAAGCGAAACAAGCATGAGTTTTGAAGCAGTTACCGCCATAACGAAGTTAAGGATAATACCTGCTATAAGTGTATATCCCAGTGAATAAACTGTTCCTTCTGTTGAAGCACCGAACCAACGGAATATAGGACTTAAGATTGTAGCAAAGAAACTGTCTGAAACGCCGAATGCACCCATAAGGATAACGGCTACGAATACTACTGTGATGTTACTGTCGAAGATTGCTGTAAAGCCCTTGTCGTAAGCGACCGAAAGTGCGCCGTCGATTGACTTTCCTGCTCTGAGTTCTTCTTTGATTCTTTCGTTTGTGATGATGTTTGCGTCAACGCCCATACCAACCGAAAGGATAATACCTGCGATACCGGGAACTGTGAGTGTTGAACCATTCATAAATCCGAAAAATCCTGTTACTGCGCAAATCATACCCGCAACCTGTCCTAAAAGACCGATTGAAGCAACCGCACCGGGAAGTCTGTAAACGCAGATCATGAAGATACAGATAAGAACGAATGCGATAGCACCTGCTATTGCCATAGCGTCTCTTGCACCAAGACCGAGTGTTGGTGAAATTGTTGAGAATGAAGATGTTTCAAGTTTGAAAGGAAGAGCACCTGAATTGATTTTGTTTGCAAGTGCCGCTGCTTCTTCTGCATCAGCGAAAGCACCTGAAATTGTTGCGTTTCCGCCTGAAATAGGTTCTCTTACATTAGGAGCGGAAATGAGTGTATCGTCCATCCAGATTGAGAGAACTTCTTTTGATTCATAAGCTCTCTTTGTAGCCTCATAGAATTTATCCTTACCTGTTTCTGAAAGTGTAAGGTAAACAACATAACCACTATCGTCATCAAGACCGGGAACCGCTCTCTGAACATCAGCGCCCTGAAGGAGAATTTCCTCTGTAAGTCCTGTGGGAACACCCGCTTCGTCAACTTCTGTTCCGAGACGGAATGTTAAAAGCGCTGTTTCGCCGATTTCCTTAACGGCCTGTTCGGGGTCGAAGTTTTCTTCGCCTGACTGCCAGGGGAATCTTACGATAATTCTCTGGTTATTGTAGTCTGTATAACATTCAGAGTCTGTGATACCTAAAGTAACAAGTCTCTGATTGATGGTTGCTGTTGCAGCGTCCATCTGTTCTGTTGTTGCGTCTATTCCTTCGGGGGGAGTGAATGTTACGTCAACCCCTCCTCTGATGTCTATTCCCCAACGGATGTCGTTAAGGTTCTTGACATATTTTGTCTGAACATCACCATACTGATAAGTAAGCCCTGTTACCTGAACTACTGTAAAGAGTATGATGAAGATGGATACAATGAAAAATACTGGTTTTCCAACTCTTTTCACAGTTTTCTGCCTCCTGTTGATTTTTTTATGACTTTAAGTCAAAGCATACTCTATTATTATATAGCATTTCCCCGTCATTGTCAAATATTTTCTTTTTTGCCACAAATCCCTTGAATATTGATTTTAGGCATTTCTTGTGATATACTGAAAAAAGTATGAACTGAAAGGAGGAGGCTCTTTTGGACGAAATTCTGATAAACGCCCGCCATGTCTGCAAAAAGATAACAAAAAGAAAAAAGGGTTCTTCGCTTTTCAAACCCGAATATGAAGAAATAACCATACTTTCGGGCGTAAATCTTACTGTCAATAAGGGCGAGTGTATTGTCGTCATCGGTGAAAGCGGTGCGGGAAAAACCCTTCTTCTCGATATCCTTTCGGGAAAAGACAAGGAATTTACGGGTGAACTTTCTCTTTCACCATCTGCATATATAAACGAGATTGTCAAAAAACTCTCACCGAGGCTTTCGGGAGAGAAGAACATACTTCATATTCTTTCAACATTCGGGATAAAGAAGAAGGAAGCAATTTCTTTTTACGATAAAATTGCCGTTTTTTCAGAGCTTTCTGAAAACCTCGAAAAGCCTGTGCGTGAATATTCTTTCGGAATGAAAATGCGACTTGTATTTTCTGCGGTTGCTTTTTTGGGGGCGGGGCTTGTTATCATCGACGATATGCCATCGGCTTTTGACAGAGTTTTTATGAAAAAAGTTACTGATAAAATTGAGGAACTCCGCCTTATGGGGACAAGCTTTGTTTTATCGGATAATACAATAAATCTTCCCCTCTCGCTTTCGGCAAAAACTGTTTCGATGGCAGGCGGAAAGATGATTTCTGTCGGAAATCCCACAGAAGAAACAACCCGCTTTTTAGAAAAAGCACTTTCTGACAGAGAAAGAAAGATAACAGAATTTTTTGAAAGACAGCCCCTTTCAGAGCGTGAACTTTCACGCTGGGGAAATCAGAATATTGAAATTTTAGGCGTTGACCTTTTTTCAGGAAACGGCAAGAAATGCTATGATTTTGACCCCGAGGGCAGAATGGTTATAAGAATAGAATATAAAATAAACCGTCCCGTTTCGGATATAGGATTTTCTGTCGGCATTTTCGGTGCTGACGGAGTATGCCGTTATTTTACGGATACATATATAGACGAGGTATTGGTCGATATAAAACAGAGAGGGCGAATTTCTCTTATTTTAGAGCGTTCGGGGCTTATGGAAAATTCATACCGCATAGATGTCGCTGCGCACGACAAGGCGGGAATGCCTTATGATTATGTATTGGGAATTGCAAAGTTCAAAACATCATCCCCCATAAACGACAGAGGAATGTATCGTCCTTTACACCGCTGGGAAAACGACTGAGGTAGCAGGAAAAATGTCAGAAAAGAAATTTGAAAAAATATCAGAAAAACTCTCTCTTGCCGTTTCGGATGAACACTCTTTCGGGACAGACGCTTTTCTTTTAGCATCATTTTCAGCTCCGCGAAGAAAAGATATGGTATGTGATTTGGGAACAGGCTGTGGGATAATCCCCTTTTTAATGAAAAAAGGATTTTCACCGAAAGTAATCTATGCCGTTGACATTCAGGAAAATGCGATAAATCTTTTAAAAGAAAGTATTTCTGTTTCGGGAGTTGACGACATCATCCCCATATGCGCTGACCTTAAAACTTTATGGAATGATGCGCCTATAGGCAAACTCGATATAGTATCCTGCAATCCGCCTTATAAGGTTTCGGGTGCGGGGATAGAAAGTGAACTTACTGCGCATAAAATCGCAAGGCACGAAATTTTATGCAACATAGATGATGTCTGTAAAGCAGGGGCAAGGCTTCTGAAATTCGGCGGAAAGTTATGTATATGCAATCGCCCCGAAAGGCTTTCTGATGTTATCTTTGCGATGAAAAACAATGGTATTGAGCCAAAGACTATAAGGTTTGTAAGTAAAACCCCCTCGGATGCGCCTTGGCTTTTTTTAATCGAGGGCAGAAAGGGCGGAAAGCCTTTTATGAATGTTATGAAAAACCTTTATATAAAAGATGAAAGCGGAAATTTCTCAGAAGAGATGATGTCGATTTATGAGAAAGAGGCAAAGGAGGAAGAGTGATGTCTGGCAAACTTTATGTTGTAGGGACACCAATAGGGAATCTTTCCGATATGACTCCCCGTGCTTTAGAAATTCTTTCTTCGGTTGATTTTATCGCCGCTGAAGATACAAGGGTTACATTAAAACTTCTTAACTGTTTTGAAATAAAAAACTCACTTATGAGTTATCATAAATTCAGCGATGATTCTGTTGCTGAAAAAATATGTATGAGAATTTTAGCGGGTGAAAACTGTGCAATAGTTACCGATGCGGGAATGCCCTGTGTTTCTGACCCCGGCGAAGAACTCGTTAAAAAAGCTTATGAAATGGGGATTGAAGTTTCTGTTATCCCCGGCGTTTCAGCCGCCATTTCAGCACTCGCTATCAGTGGACTTAATACCGCGCGTTTCGCTTTTGAAGGATTTTTACCCGTTAACAAAAAACAGAGAAAAGAAATTCTTTCAAAACTCTCTACTGATACTCACACCCTTATTTTTTACGAAGCGCCGCATAAACTCATAGACACTCTTTCGGATTTATATGAAAATTTCGGAGAGAGAAAAATCTCTTTATGCAGAGAACTTACAAAGCTCCACGAAGAAGTTATAAGAACAACTCTTTCTGAGGCGGTTTCTCTTTATGATGATGAAAAAAAGCCGAGGGGAGAATATGTCCTCATAATCGAGGGGGCTGATGAAAAAGATTTGAGGGAAGATTTTTCAATAGAGGATGCAATAGAAATCGCAAGAAAAAATATCTCTGACGGAATGAAACCGACGGATGCCTGTAAACTTGCGGCAAAGAAAACGGGATTTTCAAAAGGCGAAATTTATTCTCTTATTTCATCCGACAAGACATAATTTAATAAAAAGGAATAAAACACCTCTCTTATGTTAAAACTACATTCGGAGGTGTTTTTCTATGAAAAAATACAATTCGTCAAAAATAAATTTATTCAAAGGAAAAGGTTTTATCATTTCGGTTACTGCCTGCGCGGCGGTTGTTGCGGCAGCAGGATTCATAACCTATAACGAAACGGCAAAAAGTCTTGAAAATCAGTTATCGGTTGAAAGAGTAACCGAATCAACGCAGAAAGTTCCCTCTTATGAAGAAATCAAAGAGGCGAACAAGGAAAAGAAAAATGTAGAAAAAGAAACAACGGCAAAAACGGAAGAACCAAAGGTTGCAACCGAGGTTAAAATCAGCGTTGCACCAAGCGTTAAACAGAAATTTGTCTATCCCGTTGCGGATGAGGTTATCGTTCCTTTCAGCGAGGGTGAACTTGTTAAATCGAAAACGCTCAACTGCTGGAAAACTCACGATGGGGTTGACATAAAGGCGGAAAACGGAACGCAGGTTGCGGCTATGACTTCGGGCAGGATTGTTTCTGTAAAAGATGATGCTTTATGGGGAGTTTCGATTATAATCGACCACGGAAACGGCATTGAGGGGCATTATTACGGACTTGCCAAGAATGTCGGCGTAAAGCCTGACCAGATGGTTGCATCGGGTGAAATCATCGGCGTTGTCGGAAACACAGCGGAATGCGAAACCGCAGAAGAACCGCATCTTCATTTCGGTGTTAAGAACAACGGCGAATGGATAAACCCTATCGACTATATCAGAGCGAATATGTAAGGCGAGCCGCCTTTGGCATATCGTTTCCGAGTTTGTTCAGGTAGTTAAAAAAAGAACTCGGAAATGACAATCGTTGTTTCCGAGTTTGTTTTCAGGGCGAGCCGCCTTTGGCATATCGTTTCCGAGTTTGTTCAGGTAGTTAAAAAAAGAACTCGGAAATGACAATCGTTGTTTCTGAGTTTGTTTTCAGGGCGAGCCGTCTTTGGCAATCCGTAATAAACAATCAAGGGTATCGAGTTTGTGGCTCGGTACCCTTGTTACTTCTATTCTGTCATTACCCTTTGGGTGTCCTTTTCTTACATATTTATGAACTGTCCGTTTTATTAAATTCCGAATATAAGATCTAATATTCCTTTATGAAAAAAGCTCGGGTCAAATCCATAGTTTGTGCTGATGAAAAGGATAAGAGCAAACATAACTATCGCTGAAAGTATCGCTATTACCGAGGTAACGATATTTATCTTTATAAGGTGTGTTTCTTTCTTTTTAAGTGAAAATACTATCGCTATTACCGCAACTATTATGCCTTCGATCGGAAGTCCCATTAATCCGAGAACAAGGGCAAGAACAGAAACAAGCATTGATGGTATATGAAATTTTTTCTCTGTCATATTCTAATTACCCCTTTCCCAGAGAACGATGTTCTCGTCAGTATCTTCGTCATAGTAGTAAATTGTCTGGATTTTCGGTTTGTCGTTCTTATTGAAAAGAAGTTCCTTTTCTTCGCCGGATGAATAGATATTACTCATTTTTTCGTGGAGCATTATTCTCATCTGATAAGAAACGGCAACGGCTTTTTCTTTATCGAAATCTTCATCGGTTGAAAGACGGTTTCCGTTTTCATCATAAACATCAGGAAGAAGGAAAAATGACTTTTTCGCCCCTTCTTTTCTTACAAACCATAAGTTTCCGTCGGCGTCTTCTTCGATGCAGATTTTGTCTTCTAAAGCGTATTCATAATATCCCATAGGTAAATCTGATGTGAACATAACTAAAAATCCTAAATTGCATACGCTTAAAAGAAAGACGCTTATCATTACAACAGTAACGACATTTTCTATAAACATTCGTCTTTTTATGCGCTTGATAACGGCTATATCGTCTTTGAAATCAGCGCTTACGGGTTTTTCCATTATCTCTAATTCTTTTCTGCATTTTTCACAGCCTGAAATATGCTTTGCAACAAGTTCACGGCTTTCTTCGCTACACACTTTATCTGCATATAACGGAAGAAGGTCGCCTATGAGTTCGCAGGATGTCTTATTCATATTTTTCCTCCAGTTTCTCTGAAATTTTAAGTTTGCCACGATGGAATGTTACTCTCGCCCAGCTTTCAGTCTTGCCAAAAATATCGGCTATCTGCTTGAAAGAAAGTTCGCTGAAAACGCGAAGAGAAAAAACCTCCTTATAAGGTTCTTCAAGGTTATGAAGAATTTTATATATAGAAACGGCTTCTGAACTATCGCTGATTTTCTCAACAAAATCCGATTTCACATCGGGAATGTCGACGGGAAGTTCATCATCTGAAAACCGTTTCTGTTTTTTTATATGGTTTATAAAAAGGTTTCTCGCTATCTGACACAACCAGGTTTTTATACTGCTTTTTCCTTCGAATTTATCAAGGGATTTCATTGCCCTGAAAAAAGTTTCCTGGGTTATTTCTTCTGAAATTTCCTCGCTTTTTGAGAGTGACATCATATAAAGGTAAACATCGTGAAAATATGTATTGTAGAGCTCTTCAATTGTATTCATATTTTCCCTCCCTCTATATATCCGACAACGCAGAATAAATTTCGTTACAAACTTTCAGAAAAATTTTATTTATACGCATTTAGTTTATTATGCGTTCATTACTCTGTTTTTCAATGCAGTTTTAAATGAGTTTATTATCAGAATCTGTTAAAACTTCAAAAGCCGTACTTTATAGGGTACGGCTTTTGCTGTTTTATTTAGATGAGTGAACGATAGAGTTTTTCTATGTCAGCAACAGATGTATCCTTGGGGTTTCCGGGGCGACAAGCGTCGTCGAATGCCGACTGTGAAAGGAATGCGATGTCTTCTTCCTTTACAATATCTTTAAGGTCAGCAGGGATTCCTACATCAGAAGAAAGTTTCTTTACTGCGTCTACAGCTGCTTTTCTGTATTCTTCCTGTGACATTGTATCTGTTCCCGAAACGCCCATAGCCTTTGCGATATCTCTGTATTTTTCGCCTGTTGCTTCTGCGTTATATTCCATAACTGTAGGAAGGATAATTGCGTTTGCAACGCCGTGAGGTGTATCATAAAGTGCGCCTAAAGGATGAGCCATTGAATGAACAATGCCAAGTCCTACATTAGAAAATCCCATTCCTGCGATATACTGACCGAGAGCCATTCCCTCTCTGCCCTTTGGATCATTTTCACAGGCACCGCGGAGTGATGCTGCGATAATTTCGATAGCTTTTAAATGGAACATATCTGTCATTTCGCAAGCACCCTTTGTGATGTAGCCTTCGATAGCGTGAGTAAGAGCATCCATACCTGTTGCGGCTGTAAGGCCCTTTGGCATTGTGCTCATCATATCGGGATCAACGAAAGCAACAACGGGGATGTCGTGAACATCGACACAAACCATTTTTCTGTCTTTTTCTTCGTCTGTGATAACATAGTTTATAGTAACCTCAGCGGCTGTTCCTGCTGTTGTGGGAACAGCTAAAATAGGAACGCAGGGGTTCTTTGTGGGCGCAACGCCTTCAAGACTCTTTACATCTGCGAATTCAGGGTTTGTTATGATGATGCCTATTGCCTTTGCTGTGTCTATTGATGAGCCTCCGCCTACTGCTACTATACAGTCAGCGCCTGATGCCTTAAAGGCTTCAACGCCGTCCTGAACATTCTTTACCGAAGGGTTTGCTTTGATTTCAGAAAAAATCTCATAGGGGATGTTTTCCTTTGAAAGAAGATCGGTAACTTTTGCTGTTACACCGAATTTGATAAGGTCGGGGTCTGAACAAACAAATGCTTTTTTAAATCCTCTTGCCTTGATTTCATTTGAAATTTCAAGGATAGCACCCGCACCGTGATATGATGTTCCGTTTAAAACAATTCTCTGAGCCATAATAGAAAAACTCCTTTCAAAATTTATTGTATAAATTATATCATATTAAAGGAGTCATTTCAATAAAAATTGTGTAAAATCTTCAAAAAATTAAAAGTGAAAGACGGCCGAGCTTTAAAATCATTAAAAACGATATTCCGAGCGAGTTTAACGCGGTAGAAAGTGCAAGGTTTCTCGTTTTACCCCGCCGTGACCACCGAAAATTCTCCATTCTCCAAGTCCTAAACGGCTTATGAGATAATTTCTTTCTTCGGCTGAAAGGTCTTTGTCGGTGTCAACAGATGTCATAAGTATAGGGGCGTATTTGTTATATTCTTTCTGTTCGGCTGTTAAGTCTCGGGTATTGACATATATATCGCCCGAAAAAACGATGTGGTTTTTATAGTCTATAAGAACAATCTCGCCCTTTAAATGACCGCCTTTTCCCTCGAGGATTTCAAAATCCATATCACCGAAAGAAAACTCCCCGACGCTCTGTAAAGGAAGCCCTGTTTCTGTTCTCTTTTTTGAGATAACCTTTATTTTCTCTGGGTTTGCGGGATAATACCCCGTTACCGTTTTGCAGATGTTGACATATGGTTTATGGAGTTTGTTCTGTTCCCTGAAACCGTCTTTTCCCTCGTGTTCAGCTTTGATACACAAAGCAGAATTTTCGCTCATAAGAACTTCATCGAAAGATGACAGAAGGCCCGCGTGGTCAACATCGGCGTGAGTGATTAAAACCTGCTTTTTCATATCATCATAAGAGGGAAGAATTTTTCTTATAACCTTTTCCATTTCATCTTTATAACAAGCGTATCCGCTGTCTATGAAAAGTGCTTCTTCTTTATGCTTTATTATTGCGGTGTTGCTTCCGCAGGGTGGCTCAATAAGGACTATTTCTGTATCATCACTTACTGTATGATGCGTTATTCTGGGATTGAAATTCTCTCCCTTATAACGATGGATAAGGTCTGCGAATTTTCCTATGCTGTCAAAGGTTTTATATGGCGAAAGACCTCTTTCATCGAGTGTCTGCATAGCGAGGTTTGTATTTATCAAAAGAGTGTTTTTTTCTTCTTCAGAAAGATGCGCTTTTCCTGCGATTTCAGAAACAAAACTCTCATAGAAAATACTGTTATCAAAAACCTTTTCTGTATGGTTATAATCAAGAACTTTAACGGGGCATATCTTTTCTGCCGATTTTAAAAAGTTCTTTATCTTTTCTGAATTATCGACAAAAAGCCCCATTTTGAAATACTGATAATCTGTTCCGTTTTCTTCAGAACTGATATATGAAATATTGAAATCAAATTCATCTATAAGCGAAAGAACATCGGTTACACTTCCCGGAGTATCTTTAAGGCAGAATTCTATTAAAACCACTCCCCTTTCAGATTTATCTCCGTTTATATAACCTATCTCCGAAAGTCTTTCATCGGCTTTTTTAAGTTGTTCTTCTGTTCCCATAGCGTCGATAAAAAGGGTGTGGGAGTCTATCGCTTTGTTATAGCTTACTCTCGTTATATTTATGCCGAGTTCCGAAAAAAGTCGACTTGCTTTTAAAAACGAACCTATATCATCGGGCATTGTTGTTATATATGTTTTCTTCATATTCTTCACCAAAAATTCTTATAAAAAACCGCAGACCTCTCCTTAAAAGAACATCTGCGGTTTTTAGTTTTTAAATTACTTATTAGCGTCCTGCGCTCTGATTTCTGAACGACGGATCTTTCCGCTTCCTACTGTTTTAGGAAGGCTGTCACGGAATTCAACAACTCTGGGGTATTTATAAGGAGCTGTATGTTCCTTGACATAAGTCTGGATTTCCTTTTTGAGTTCGTCTGTGCCTTCTGTTCCGTTTGTGAGAACGATTGTAGCCTTTACAACCTGACCTCTGATTTCATCGGGAACGCCTGTAACGGCACATTCAAGAACATAGGGAAGTTCCATGATAACGCTTTCGATTTCGAAAGGTCCTATGCGGTAGCCTGATGACTTGATAAGGTCATCGACTCTGCCGACATACCATAAATAACCGTCTTCGTCCATTCTTGCTGTATCGCCTGTGTGATACCAGCCGTCATGCCATGCTTCCTTTGTGCTTTCTTCGTTTCTGTAATAGCTCATAAAGAGTCCGCAAGGCTTGTTTTCGCCGACCTTGATACAGATTTCACCTGTTTCACCGTCACCTGCTTCTGTTCCGTCTGCGTTGAGAACATGAACATCATAAAGTGGGTTGGGTTTACCCATACTGCCGGGCTTTGGTTCCATTCCGACAAAGTTTGCAACAGAAAGTGTTGTTTCTGTCTGACCGAAACCTTCCATAAGTGAGATACCTGTTGCTTTCTTGAACTGATAGAAAACTTCGGGATTTAAAGCTTCGCCCGCGATTGTTGCATATTTAAGGCTTGAAAGGTCGTATTTGGAAAGGTCTTCCTTTATGAAGAAACGATACATTGTGGGGGGTGCACAGAATGTTGTTATATTATACTTCTTGAACATAGGAAGGATGTCTTCAGCGTGGAATCTTTCAAAGTCATAAACAAATACCGCTGTTTCACACATCCACTGACCATAGAGTTTTCCCCATAAAGCCTTGCCCCAGCCTGTATCTGAGATTGTGAAATGGATTCCGTTGGGGTCAACATTATGCCAGTATCTTGCTGTTGTGTAGTGTCCTAAAGGATATTTGAAATCATGCATTGCGATTTTGGGGTATCCTGTTGTTCCCGATGTAAAGAACATAAGCATAGGGTCGCTTCCGCATGAAGTATCTTCTGTTCTTTCATATACATTTGAGAAGTTGGGAAGTTCAGAATTAAAGTCGTTCCAGCCTTCTTTCGCCTTACCAACGATGATTTTTGTTTTAAGTGAGGGACAGTTGGGAGCAGCGAGGTCAACTTCATCGGAAACAGTTCCGTCTGATGTACATACGATAGCAGAGATTTCTGCTGAATCGAAACGATATTCAAAGTCGTGTTTAACAAGCTGATTTGAAGCAGGGATTACTATTGCACCGAGTTTATGAAGAGCAAGGATTGAGAACCAGAACTGGTAATGTCTTTTAAGAACGAGCATTACCTTATCGCCCTTCTTTATTCCGAGTGAGCTGAAATAGTTTGCTGTCTGTGCTGAATATTCCTTCATTTCTTTAAATGTGAATACTCTTTCGTTCTTATCATTATCAACATGAATCATAGCAACCTTATCGGGTGACTTTTCAGCCATAGCGTCAACGATATCGAAAGCAAAGTTGAATTTTTCTTCGTTCTTGAATTTAACAGATGAGAGTTTGCCCATTTCATCTGTTTCACAAGTTACGAACTTTTCTGAAACATGATGTGTTATTCCTGCTTTATCGAAGTTTGTATGTGTGAATTCCTTTACTTCGTTCTTAAGTTCGGGAACTTCATCGGCATCGGCAGGCTTCATAACGAGCGCATAAATTTCACAATCTTCACCGCCGAGAGCGATTTCATCGTGAGGGATTGAGCTGTCATAATAGATACAGTCGCCTTCATAGAGAGTTTCTGTATGATTTCCGACAACCATACGGAGTGTTCCCTTGATAACGATATCCATTTCCTGACCTGCATGTGTTGAAAGGTTACGGGGTCTTGTGAGTGCTTCTTCTGAATAGGGGATTACTACATGATAAGGTTCAAGCATCTTGTTCTTGAACTTATGAGCAAGGCGGTTATAGCCGAAACCTGCTCTTCTTACGATGGGCTTGCCCTTGCCCTTTCTTGTTACTGTATATCCTGTGAGCGCGGGTGAGTTACCTTCCATGAGTTCTGTTATATCAACACCAAAAACTCCTGCACACTTATGGATAAATGTAAAGCTGAAATCAGTTTCACCATTTTCCATCTTTTCATATTCTTCGACAGAAAAACCTGTTTTCAAAGCCATAAGTTCCTTTGAAATTCCCATATCCTCGCGGAGAGTACGGATACGCTGTGCAACCTCGCGGATGCTCTGTTCTGTTGTCTGATTGTTTGCGTTTGCTGACATATTTGTCTACTCCTTTCGATTAGGTTATGGGGCAATAAAAAAACGCCCCAAAGTTTTGATTACTTTGAGACGAGTAAAACCCGCGGTACCACTCAAATTGCGAAGAATTATTATTCTTTCACCACTTTCAGACTCGGCCTTTCGGCTTAAGCCCTATGCATTAACGCAGCCTCACGAGAACGCTTACTGTAATTTTAAAAGTTTCAGCATTCCAACTCAGAAGGGATATTCATTATAATACGCTGTTGCCTCACACCGCCCGACAACTCTCTGAAAACGCCTGATTTATAACGAATTTGTCTTCGTCTTTGTTTTTGTGTAATTACTATAACATTTTAAACCACAAAAGTCAATATATTTTCAGGTAAAAAAATTCCTAAAAAAATTTGTCGGTATAAAGTCCGTTTTTTGCATATTGAACAAACGAGGTATTTATGCTATAATACATTATTATATTATAAAGAACGGGAGATGTTAATATGGAAATCTTCATAACAGGCGGAACGGGAAACATCGGTCAGTATGTTACTCTTTTACTCCTTGAAAAAGGTCACAAGGTAAAGATGCTTACAAGAACGCCCGAAAGAATACCTGCTTTTCTTTCTATGGAAAATCTTACTGTTATAGGCGGAACATTATCTGATTATGACATAATCGAAGATGCATTAGAAGGTTGTGACGGGGTTATTCATATCGCTCTCGGCTGGGGAAATTCTCCCTATACAATGATGAAAGAAGATACTCTTTCTACTGCTTTTCTTCTCGAAGCGGCTGAGAAAAAGGGTGTCAAAAAATTCATCTATACAAGTTCGACAGCAGCGCTCGGCAATTTAAGAAACGGAATGGGTGAAGAAGCGCTCCGCGTTCCGACAGACCTTTACGGCGCTACAAAAGCATCATCTGAAATGTTTGTTTTAGGTTTCAGAAATTTCTATGAAAGACAGGGCGTTTTCGGAGAAGAAGTTAAGATGAAAAGAAACATCATCCGCCCCGGATATACATATTCTAACCCTGCTGTTGAAGGCGGTGCTTCACAGGCTGATATGCGTTTTAAGAATATTGCGGATAAGATAGTAAGAGGCGAAGATATAACTCTTCCCATAAACGACGGAACGCAGTTTTTATCATCCCGTCAGATAGCTGAGGTTTATCTTAAAATAATAGAAAGCGATATGAATGAAGAAATTTTCTTTGCTCTCGGAAACAGATTTATCTCATGGTATGAAATCGCGCTTATTGCGAAAGAACTTTATCCGCAGTCACAAAGCAAAGTAACTGCTATCGGCGAAAAGGAAGAACCTACATACTACTCTGTCGAGAAACTGAAAAATGTTTTAGGTCTTTCTTTTGACGGAATGGACGATATGAGAGAACACATAAAATGGAACATAGAAAGAGCTGTAGCTTTGAAAGAGGGCAGAAAAATTCACGATGTCGTTCACGAATTTGATAAATAACGCACATTATGGTATAATGAATATACTTTATAATAAAGGAGAAAAATTATGAAAAAAATTTTACTTATAAGCCTTATGGCTTCGTTTCTTTCCCTCTCGATGACAGGTTGCATCGCGAGAGAAGTGACACAGGATGTTATGACAGAAATCCCCGAAACAACGCCTGCAACAGAAGAAACAACAACTGTTCTTTCTGACACAGCGCCCGAAACTTTAAGGGTTTCTCCACTCCCCCAGACTATCGACATAAATAATCTTCCAGAAGACTGCACACTTTTTGCATCGTTTGAATACGCTGACCTTAATGCCGAAGA
>JAFTTI010000014.1 GCA_017466865.1 Oscillospiraceae bacterium
GAGTTCTCCGCTTCAACGCTTCCTTGCAGCTTCAAGGATACAGCAAACGCTATTGAGAAGAAAGGATATATTCTGAAAGATACGCTGAATGTTGTTGACGACTATCACCCTGCAATGACATCAAGGGAGCGTCAGACAATGGATACAATTATGCAGTCTCTTTCCCGTGGCTACGGCGACAGAAAGGGGCGTGACCGAATGAACCCGGATATTTCTCTGCGTGAAAGCTCTGCTCCAAGAGGAAATGTTATTATCACGGGAGAGGATATTCCTGATATCGGACAGTCCGGTATTGCAAGAAATTTTATTATTGAGCTTATGCCTGATGATGTTCCGCTGAGTGAATATCTCAGCCGTTCGCAGCAATATGCTCAGGACGGTTATTACAAACAGTTTATGCGCGAATATATCAGCTGGCTTATTCCTCAGACAGAACAATTACCACAGAAACTGAAATCACGCTTTCTGTATTATCGTGACAGGGCGATTGAAGAAAATTCCGCAGGCTTCGGAAGAACAGGCGGAGCGATTGCGTGGATGATGACAGGCTTTGAATATTTCCTTGCTTTCCTCCAGAACAGTCATATGATAAACGAGGAACAAATGAAAATCATGATTGACAATGCGTGGAAGGTTTTCACAAGACTTGCCGCAGCTCAGCTTGATAAATCGGCGGAAGAAACTCCGACAAAAATGTTCCTTGAAGCTGTTGCGGATTTGATTGAAACAAAGAAAATCCATTTACAGACTGTGGGAGGATTTCCTGAGAATAACGGGGAGTTCACAGGCTATCGTGACGAGAATAATTATTATTTTATTCCGTCGAAAATCTATGCCGAGGTCGAAAAATTATTTCAGCAGCAGAGTATGTCGTTCCCGCTTTCGAAGAACAGAATTATCCGTCAGCTTGCAGTTGAGAGGATAAGTATTACAAACGGAAACAAAAACACTTACTCGAAGCGTATCGGTAAAAACACGGGAAAGTATTTATGTATCCCGAAGAATTTTATTGATGAAATTGCGGCGTAATTTAATCAGAATTCTTGAAAAAGCAAATCAGTCATTTTCGGGGAAGGGAGTATAGCAAGCACTGAATATGGGTACACACTCTCCCATATTCGCTTGTCGGTGATACTCCCCGAACCCCGAAGCAATCGACAATTCTGTCTCGGAAAAATTTTATTTTTATGAAAGGAACGGTGAAAAAATTATGGCAGAAAGACTCCGACCCGTGCAGATGAAATTCTATGTAACCGAGGAGGAGAAGAACTTTATTTACAAGAAAATGTCGCTTATCGGTGTTAAGAATTTATCTGCGTATCTGAGAAAAATGGCAATCGACGGACAGCTTGTCCGCATAGAAACCACAGACCTTGATGAGATATGCAGGCAGATAAGCGGCATAGCAAAGAATATCAATCAGATTGCCAAACGTATAAATGCAACGGATAATATTTTCTTGGAAGATATCCGTGAAATGAAAAAGAAAGTTGAGGAAGTATGGCAGTTACTGAAATCCACGCTATCCGCACTACTCTGAATAAGGCTCTCGACTATATTATGAATCCGAAGAAAACGGATAATACACTTCTGGTTGACGGCTTCGGATGTTCACCTGAAACGGCAGCTTTGCAGTTTGAGCTTGTAAAGAGAAATAATTTCAAGACAGGCGGCAAGCTCGGCTTTCACGTTATACAATCCTTTTCTCCGGGAGAGGTGAATTACGAAACTGCTCACAGAATCGGAATGGAGCTTGCAGATAAAATCTTTGAGGGACGTTTTCAGTATGTCTGTGCTACACACATCGACAGAGGGCACGTTCACAATCACATTATTGCAAACTCCGTCAGTTTTATTGACGGTAAAAAGTTCTACGACCAGAAAAAGACTATGTACAAAATCAGAGAGTTCAGCGATGAGCTTTGCAGAGAAAACGGACTGTCTGTTATAGCAGAGCCGAAGGAAAAAGGCAGAAGTCAGTATGAGCATAGTCTTGATAAAAAGGGCAAGAGCTGGAAATCGCTTCTCAGAAAAAATATTGATGAGGCTATTCTGAAAACGCAGTCGTGGGATGAATTTCTTTTGTATATGCAGAATTTGAAATATGAAATAAAGCAAGGAAAATATATTTCATTCAGAGCTGAGGGTCAGGAGCGTTTCATCCGTTCAAAAACACTCGGGACTGATTATACCGAAGAAAGACTCCGTGAAAGAATTTCGGGAGCAAGAACAAATCCGACTGTTTCACTTATCATCGACATTGAAAACTGCTTCAAGGAGAAACAGCGAAATCCCGAAGCGTTCAGACAGTGGGCTACTGTACAGAATCTTAAAACTATGGCAAACACAGTGAACTATCTGACGGAGAGAAATATGCTGAGCTATTCGGCACTTTCGGAAAAGTATACGGCTTTGAAAGAAAAGTACAACGCTGACCGAACTCGTATCAAGGAAGTCGAACAAAGGCTCAAGGTTATTGCCGAGGATATAAAAAACATCGACAATTATCGTAAGCACAAGCCTGTTGCTGACAAGCTTGAAACGGTTGTTTTCAAGGAAAAGTTCAGGCGTGAGCACGAGAGCGAGCTGATTATTTTTACTGCCGCCGAGAAGTATCTGAAGAAAAGGTTTGACGGCGAGAAAGCTCCACTAATTAAGGAACTTCGTGCTGAACAAAAGAGGCTTTATGCCGAGAAGGACAGGCTGTATAACTCTTATAACAGTGCAAAATCTGAAATCAAGGAGCTTGATATGGTGATGAAAAATGTGGATATGATTCTCGGGAAGGACAAGGAAAAATCTGTACAGAAACAAAGGACAAACGAGCTGGAATAAAAACTTTTGCATATGACCGAAAAATTTCTCCCAGGTACTTGACAAACGCATAACAAATCTGTATAATCGCTTTAAAGTGCTAAATCAACTTGTAGGATAGTCTTTACGCATAAACCAAAAACGGAGGAAAATGTTATGAAAAAAGAGTTTACAGAGATTGTCGGTGGAACAGAAATCCGCTATGTTCTTGATGAAGCGACGGGGACTTATCTTCCCGACTGGGAATTGCCAAAGCAGCGTGAGCTTGGTCGCTACGGAAGAATGAGAGCTGAGTTTCTGAAAGGAAATCACAAGGGTCTGTACCAAGCAATGCTTATAAAAGGAACGCTGAACGAGCATTGTGCCAAGGTTGAGGATACAGCTTACGAGAGACTTGACCGAATGGTAAAAGCTATGGCTAAGGCTGACGGGCTTAACGAAGAGATGAAGAATACAGACTCTTTGCATAGGGTTGGTATGATGAACAATTACAGAAACTGTGCAGAGGAAATTATTTTTGACGAGATAATCTATGGGTAAGGAGGAAAGCAATGGCGGCAATCGAAGAACGAAAAAATAAAAAAGGCGAAGTTGTCAGTTATCGGTTTCGTGTTTCTCTGGGATATGATGTTCACGGAAAGCAAGTAACGAAGCAAAAGACGTGGAAACCTCTCCCGAATATGACGAAAACGCAAATTAAGAAAGAGCTAAATAAACAAGCGCAGCTCTTTGAAATGGAGTGTATGCAAGGACAGTGCGTAGATGATAATATTACTTTTAAACAGCTTTATGAAATGTGGTGGAATGAATATGCTACTGTAAATCTGAAGAAAACCACACTAAAAAGCTACAAGGGTATGATGCCGAATGTCCTTGATGCTATCGGACATCTTAAGCTTTGTAAAATTCAACCGCATCACCTTAACGAGTTCTATGCTTCGCTTATGGGCAGAGATGTAAAGTCTAATGAAGCTGTCACACCTGCCGTTGATTTCAGAGAATATATCCTCGTTCACGATGGTAAGAAATGTAACCACCCCCGTATGAAGCAGAAAGACCTTGCGGAAAAATCAGGAGTATCTCTCACAACTCTGAAAGTATTGATGAAAGGAAATCCTATCAGCGTTAAATGTGCTCAAAGAATTGCGGAGGCGCTTGGGCTTGATTATAAAAAGGTATTCAAGGATGTAAAACGTAAGCAAGTGTCGGCGGTAACTGTAAAACGCTACAATGCGATGATTTCAGGAATTTTCCGCCACGCAGTCATACAGAATATAATACCTGTCAATCCGTGTACAAGAATAAGAACGCCAAAAAGCGTAAAAAAAGAAGCTTCATATCTTGACGAAAATGAAGCATTGCGTCTTTTCAGCGAGCTTGAAACAGCTCCTGAGCCATACAGAACAGCAACAAGATTGTGCATGTTTCTCGGATTACGCCGTGGTGAGCTTTGCGGACTCAGTTGGGACGATGTGGATTTTGAGCGTTCTCTGATTTCTGTAAGGAGAAATGTACTATATAATTCAGATGATGGATTATATGAGGATACACCTAAGACTTACAGCTCAATTCGTGATATAAAGGTGTCTGACAGTATTATGGATATGCTCAAAGAATACAAAAAGGGACAGGAAGCATACAGTGAAGAGCTTGGCGATAAATGGGAGGAAAGCAACAAGATTTTTACTAATCCAATGGGAGGTTGGCTTCGTCCCGATAGCTTTTCAAAGTGGTTTTCTAAGTTCTGTAAAGAGAAAGGATTTGAAAATACACACGCACATACACTCAGGCATACGTCGGCAACGCTGATGATTATGAACGGAGTACCTCTGAGGGTCGTTTCGCAGCGACTCGGACATAACAGCACCACGGTAACAAATGATATTTACACGCATGTTATTCAGCGAGCTGATGAAATGGCGGCAACGGCACTTGACAAGGTTTTGTTCAGCCAAAACAACAGTAGTGAAAGCATTGCGTAAATCATAAAGAAATATTTAATCGGTTGGGGAAAATCCTGACCGATTTTTTTGATATAATTCCCATAATACCCTCGTAAATCCCTGATAAAGCCCTGACGACTGTTTGGCAATCGGGAAAGAAAACAAAATCTGTCGGATTTTCAGGGATTTACATAAATCCCACGGTACAGATTATAATAGAAAAACAATAACCACGCAGTCCTAAACCTGCGTGGTTAAGCTATTTGTGGAGCTGGTGACGGGATTTGAACCTGCGACCTGCGCATTACGAATGCGCTGCACTACCACTGTGCTACACCAGCAAATATTAAATTTTAAGGGGACGGGCGTGACATTACGAATGAGCTGCACTACCAGCTGTGCTACACAAGCGTTTTTATTAAATTAGTTATTTTTTGTCGCAGGTCCCTGCGACCTGCCACTGATAGAAAAATAGTCGTCTTCCTCTGCTGTCCGCTGTCGGAATACTCCTTATTTCTATCCCTCGCCGTTTCCTTTCATCTCACACAGTGAGCAGTCAACGGCTCGGCATTACGAATGCGTTGCTCTACCAACTGAGCTATACCAGCATTCTGACACTACATTATTATACACTCAGAAGCCTGTAATGTCAACAATGAGGGTTTAAAATATTTGTCGATAGGTGTTTACATTTGGGGATATGTGTGGTATAATGCTATATGTATTATTGTATCATCTTTTCTTATTCAAGGAGGAACAATTATGGCTAAGGCTTTACACGGATTTGACGAAGAAAAGCGTCGTAATCCGCTTACTATAGTAGAAATTATCATCATAGTAGTGTGCGCACTGCTTATTATTTCAATGCTCTGTTGCTATTTCCTTTTCTCGAAAACAGGCTCTGCGCCCAATATTTTCGGAAAGATGATTTATGTTACAGAAGCTACTAATATGGAACCTAACATTCCCGCAGGTTCAGCGGTTTTCGCAAGTAGCGATAATTTAAGTTTTCTCAAAACGGGCGATGTTGTTCTTTTCAGAACAGCGGGTGCCGATAACGAACAGATAACAGGTGTTCTTCGTATCCAGGGCGTTGAAACCGACGATGCAGGAAAAGTTTACTACACCCTCCGCGGTGACGCGAACGCACCCACAGAAACAATAAAACTTCCCAAAGAAAATATACTCGGTCAGTGTAAGACCTATGACGAAGTTCTCGGCGCGGTTATCAGTTTTGCAACATCAACAATGGGACTTCTGACAGTAGTTATCATTCCCTGCGTTCTTCTCATTGTTTTCCAGATTATAAGAATTGTCAGAATAAAGAGCGATTATGAATACGCTAACGATAAAGACGATGACGACGATGACGACAGTTTCATGTATGCCGATGAAGATGACGATGATTATATCTTCAATTTCGATATAAAGAAAAAACCCGTCGCTGAAACTCAGCCCGTAGTCAACGAAACTCCCGCACCCGCGGTTACAGATTTCGCTCAGGCATCATCAGTAGAAACTGTTGAAGAAAAAATCGGAACTCCCGCAGCTCAGGCATACACAGAACCTGAACCCGTTGAAAGACCTGTAAACAAGGCTTATGTTGATAATGACGGCGCGGGACAGTATCATAAAAACCCCGCCCCCACAGCGACAACAGAAGATTTCAGAAGAAGCGTCAGAAACGATGCTGCATCTGAAATTCCGAGTTTCAGAAAACGCACAACAAGAACAGCCCAGACAAGACCTACAAATAATTTCACAGCGGATGATTTACTCGCTTCTGTTGAAGCTTCACAGAGAAGCATAAATAATTCAATGACTCAGACACCCGCAGAAGAACCTGTTAAACCTGCAAGACAGCAGAGCTATGAGATACCAAAACTCAACGAACCTGCGGTTTCTCCTTTCAGTGTTTATCAGAAAGAAGAAGAGGTTGTTCCTCCTCCTGCAGTTGAAAAGCCCGTTGATATAACAATCCCCGTTAATGCGGCAATCCCTGAAGAAACCATAGCACCTCCTCCGAAGAAGAGTACAAACAAAACGGTTGAGGAACTTATGCGAATGATTGACGAAGCTAACTAATAGCACAAAAATCTTACACTACCCGTATAGTTAAACAAAAATCCCCGACTTATTTCTTTCTGTAATAAGTCGGGTTTTTATTATCTTTATATATTCCTTGCAATATGATGTTTACGGTGTTATAATGAAAAAAAGATATTTCAGAATGGGGATGAATATCAATGATTTATGGGGCAATAGATAAAATCATCGATTATGCTTTAAAAAAGAAACTCATATCAGAATATGACATCTATGTTGTCAGAAATTATTTTATTGATGCACTCTGCCTTGATGAATACAAGAATACCGATTCTCGCTATAACGGTGAATCTGTTGATGAACTTCTTTCTCCTCTGATAGAATATGCCTGTGAAAACGGCATTATTGATGATACCTCAAATTCACGCGATTTGTTCGATACAAAACTTATGGGCATATTAACCCCTATGCCGAGAGAGGTAGCAAGAGTATTTGAGGACCTTCGTAATGAAAATCCCCGAAAAGCAACAGAATGGTATTATTCTTTAAGTAAAGAACTTAACTATGTCAGAGAGGGAAGAATAGCCAGAAACCTCACCTGGCAATACGAATGTGAATATGGAAATTTAGATATAACAATAAATCGTTCAAAACCCGAGATAGACCCTCGTGATATTGAAAAACAGAATAAAGAAAAAATATCGGATTATCCTTTATGCCCGTTATGTCCTGAAAACGCAGGATATAAAGGCGATATAAAACATCAGGCAAGACAGAATCTGCGTCCCTTGCCGATAAATGTAAACGGCGAAAAATGGCAACTTCAGTATTCGCCTTATGGCTATTACAACGAACATTGTATTGCCTTTAATGAAAAACATGTTCCTATGATTGTGGATGAAAATATCTTTGATAAACTTATTGATATTGTCGATTATCTTCCACATTATTTCATAGGTTCAAATGCGGATTTGGCAATTGTAGGCGGTTCGATTCTCAATCACGAGCATTTTCAGGGCGGAAATTATAGTTTCACAATAGAAGAAGCAGGTTTTGAAACAGAGTTTGAAATCAAAGGTTACTCCGATGTTAAGGCGGGAATCTTAAACTGGCCTGTATCCGTTATAAGACTTATTTCAAAAAACAGAAAAAGCCTTTCAGAATGTTCTTCACATATCTTTTCAAAGTGGAGAAAATACTCTGATGAAAACGCAGGAATAATCGCTGATACTAACGGCATACCTCATAATACAGTTACTCCCATTATGAGAAAAAACGGCGATTTTTATGAATGTGATATTGCCCTCAGAAATAATATTACTACAACAGATAAACCTTTCGGAGTTTTTCATTCATCATCCTCACTTCATCATATAAAGAAAGAAAATATAGGTCTTATCGAGGTTATGGGACTTGCAGTTTTACCCGCAAGACTTGAAAAGGAATTTTTCATCCTTGAAAAAGCAATGCTTTCGGGTGAAAATCTTTATGACATTCCCGAAATAAAAAATCACGCAGAATGGGGATATGATATTTTAAACCGCTATCCCGATTTTTCTGAAGAAAACGCCGATGAAATCTTAAAAACCGAAACAGGAAAAGCCTTTTTTATGATGCTTTGCGACTCGGCAGTTTTCAAAAAAAATGACGAAGGCAGAAAAGCTTTCAGAAGATTTATAGATACTTTATAATAAAAAAACCATCCATATCAATGGATGGTTTTTTATTTTATTCTTCCGTATTTTCTTCTGTTGTTTCGGGAACATATATAGGAGTTTGAGCCTTATTCTTTTCTGCTTCTTCGAGAAGTTTAGAAAGGTCAAGCATCATTGTTCCGCTGTCACCTGAAACTACTGTCGGGAGTTCGCCGTCCCATTTTTCTATGTATTTGCTCATAAGAATTTCGGGCGTGAGTTCCTGAGATTTAAGCTTGTAAGCTTCAGCTTCAGCCTGTGCCTGAACGATTTTCTGTTCAGCTTCAACCTTTATTCTCTGAAGGTCCTGTTCTGCTTTGAGGGCGTTCTGCTGTGCTGTCTGCTTTGCTTCGATAGCGGCGTTGTATTCCGCTGTGAAATCAAATGTTGTTATGTTGAAAATCTGAATTTCAATTCCGTAAGCACTTACTTTATTCTTTAAAAGTTCCATCATCTGATCGCCTATTGACTGACGGTTTGTGATGAGTTCTTCTGCTGTGAATTTTGCAGTAACTGCCTTAACACATTCCTGAATAGCGGGGGTGATGATTATCGCTTCATAGTCAAGGCCGATGTTTTTATAAACACTTGCCGAATAAGAATTAAGCACCTTATAGTTTACTGCAACAGTCGAAGAAACAGTCTGTAAGTCCTTTGATGCCGCAGAGCATACCGCCTCTGCCTTCTGAACTCTGTTGTCAACGAGAACTATATTCTGCGCAAATGGTATCTTGAAATGTAAGCCTTCTGACAAAACTCTTTCAGAAACCTCTCCGAAAGTAACTATAACTCCCGAATGACCTGCTCTTACTGTTGTGAATGAGTTTGAAAGAATGATAATCGCTACAAGCGCTATAATAACGCCTATTACTATATTCTTTACAGTTTTAGCCTTTGGGTTTACAACCTTTATATCCTGAACTGCCATCTATAAAACCACCTTTTTAAAAAGATTTAGCCTTTTGTGAAAATTCTCTGATAAGCGGTAACAAAATTCTTGGGTTCGATTTCTCTGTATCCTGTAACTTCATCGGGAAGTTCCATATTAGGAGCGTCAATTAACCAAGACATAGGTTCGGGACAGAAAAATCCCTTGTTTCCTCTGTTGTTCCAGAAAATCCAGAAAGGATATTCCTCGCCTGTTTCATAACAGATTGACTTTCCGCTTTCTGTGTCTTCAATTACAAGGCCGTGGAACTGTAATCCGTCAAGGTCGCCATATTCCGCTGTATAGAATTCGTTGTCGATAAATTCTGTTGCGGGATTTACATCGCCTGAAAGATATCTCTTGTCGTGGTCGCCGAGAGGAAGCATTCTTCCTGTGGGGATGCATCTTCTTGTGATTTCAATGCGCTTGCCTATCGGTGCATAGATTCTTATGTTGTCGGGTGAACCGCCGTCAACAAAGGGAGCTTTGATTGCTGTATGAGAACCTACTCCGAAAGGAAGCATCTTATCTGACATATTGAATATTGTATAGAACTGCTCAAGTCCCTTGACGCCTAATGTGTAAACGATTTCAAGTCTGAAAGGAAGGGGAAAATACTGGAACATTTCATCGTTGTCATCATAGATATATTCAAACTTGGCGGCAGCGATGTCGCCTTCTGTTGAAAGTCTTACAAGATTATATTCTCTCTTGTGTAAGAAGCCGTGAAGACAGTTGAAGAAGGGGAATCCTTCGTTGCAGGGGAGTTCGTATTCGCCGTCTGATGTCTTGAGTTTTCCGTGGCTGAGTCTGTTAGGGAAGTAGAGTGTAGGGAAACCGTAAACTTCGGGTGAGTTCTTGTAAGTTTCCATAGGCTCATTTTCATCGAAACGGAAAATTTCCATTCCTCTCGCGTTATCCCTCAGTCTTAAAACATTTGCGCCCATAGCGGGACAGATGAGTGCGTAGAAGTTTCCTGCCGAGAGTTCAACGCATCTTTCACCTTTGTAATCGATTTCTTTTGCGAAAAAATCTGCCATATATATATTCCTCCGAGAAAAAAGTGTGTTAATACCAATACAAATTCAAGTATACCCGATTTTATTATCAAAATCAATAGTATTCAAAAAAAGTTTACCATATAAAAGGGAAAATTCTGTATTTAACCTTTTCTTTGTATTCCTTATAGCCCGAAAGCCCCTCTGTAAGCACTTTTTCTTCGTTTTTTATCCTCAAAGCGATGGTTATGGGGTAGATGAGGAAGATGAAAAACGAAAAGAGTGAGCCTAAAATAAAGGGAACTGATAAAAACATAAGTATTGTCGCAAGATACATAGGGTGTCTTACAACACCATAAAGCCCCGTGTCAACTACTTTCTGGTCTTCCTGAATCTCAACTGTTCTCGAAAGATAGGCGTTTTCACGCATAACCTCTGCATAAAGGACATAAGAGAGAAGAAATACAACCGATGCGACGATAGTTATCCATTTTGGAAGAACAAGCCACGAAAAACGATAGTCAAGCCCTGCTACAACAAATCCTGCCATAAACATAAAAAGGCTTAAAACAACGACAAATTTCTGTTCGTTTTCTTTTTCCTTTGAGTTAAGACGCTTTTTTAAAAGTTCGGGATTTTTTATCATAAGAACAATTCCTATAATACTTGCGGGAACAAAAAGGAGTATGATAAAAAGCCATCCGCCGAAAAATTTTATATCCCCTGCGGGAAGGAAAATAAGAAGAAGTATCATAATAAATCCCATAAGGAGCTTTAAAAGTGCCGATAATGCAAGTCTGAGTTTCATAATATCCACCGCCTCCCAATTGATTATAACATTCTCTTGAAAAAAGTTTATCAATAAAGTATTATATAAATATGTATTATTTTCTAAAGAAAAAAATTTTTCTGCCGATATATAGATTAAGTATTGTTATGTCAAAAGGCTTAAAATAAACTTTAAATCGGGGTGACGATGTGAAAAAAGTTATTACATACGGAACATTTGACTTATTCCATGAAGGACATTACAAACTTCTTCAGAGGGCAAAAGCACTTGGTGATTATCTCATTGTCGGTGTTACATCGGAAGAGTTTGACCGTTCGAGAGGAAAACTCAATGTCGTTGACTCTCTTGTCAAGAGAATTGAGAATGTAAAGAAATCGGGATTTGCCGATGAAATCATCGTTGAAGAAGTTCAGGGACAGAAATTCCGTGATATAAAGAAATACAATGTCGATATATTCACAGTGGGCTCGGATTGGACAGGCAAATTCGATTATTTAAGTGAATTCTGCGAAGTTGTTTATCTCGAAAGAACAAAGGATATATCAAGCACACAACTCAGAAACAGCTCACACCCCGTTCTGCGTATGGGTATTATAGGAACAGGCAGAATTGCGTCAAGATTTATCCCTGAATCACATCTTGTAAGTGGTATTTCGGTTACAAGTGTTTATAACCCTAAAAAAACAAGTGCAGATACTTTCGCTGAAAAGTGGGACCTTAACTCATACAGCGAAGAAAACGGTTTTGATGAATTTCTTTCCTGCGTTGACTGCGTTTATATAGCGACACCCCATCAGTTCCATTATGATTATGCGATGAAGGCGATGAAAGCAGGAAAACATGTTCTCTGTGAAAAGCCTATTACTCTTACCAAAAAAGAAACAGAAGAACTCTATGATTTTGCCGAAGAACATAATCTCGTTATTATGGAGGGTATAAAAACAGCGTTCTGTCCCGGATTCAACAAACTTATAAGCATTGCTTGTAGTGGTAAAATAGGAACTGTAAGAAATATAGAGGCTTGTTTTACAAAGCTTGAAAATCCCAATAGCCGTGAACTTACCGATACAGAATACGGCGGAAGTTTCACAGAACTTGCAAGTTATACTCTTCTTCCCATAATAAAACTTTTCGGAACGGATTATGAAGAGGTCCGTTTTGATTCAATAAAAAATGAAAAGGGCATAGATATTTTCACAAAAGCTTATTTCAGATATAAAAGCGGAATGGCAACAGCAACCTGCGGGCTCGGTGTAAAATCCGAAGGTCAGCTTATCATTTCGGGAACAAACGGATATATCCTCGCTGAATCACCCTGGTGGAAGACATCATATTTTGAAGTAAGATACGAGGATCCCAACAATATCGAAAAATATTCCGAGGTATTCCTTAAATTCGGTCTGAGATACGAACTCAGCGACTTTGTTTCTGCGATAAACGGAAACAATAAGGATGATTTTAAACTCACAAAGAAAGAGTCCGTTGCGATAGCGGGAATAATCGAAGAATTTCTTAAACAGAACAGATAACACGAAAGGCATTTTATAAATGATATATCTTGATGATGATATGCTCCGCAGACTTCAGATGTTACAGGTTGAACTTCTCTGTGAGGTTCGCCGTATATGTGAAAAAAACGGAATAAAATACAACATAATAGCGGGGACACTTTTGGGTTCTGTGCGTCACGGCGGATATATTCCCTGGGATGATGATGCCGATGTTGCATTTCTTCGCCCCGAATACGAAAAATTCCGTAAAGCCTGTGAAAAAGACCTTGACACAGAAAGATTTGTTTTTCAGGATCACAGAAACACCGAAGGCTATCGTTGGGGCTATGGAAAACTCAGAATGAAAGATACTCTCTTTCTCCGTGAACATCAGGAACATATGCCCTATTTTCAGGGCGTTTTTATAGATATTTTCCCTCTTGATAATGTTCCCGATAATTATTATGTAAGATGTCTGCATAATTTTTCTTGTTTCTGTATAAGAAAAACGCTCTGGTCAGAAGTCGGAAAATATGCCGATAAATCAGCGCTTAAAAGAATAGTATATTCTTTTTTGAGTAGAATTCCTTTAGAAGAAGTTTTCGGAATTTACGAAAAACTCGTTTCTTTAAGCAATATAAAGAAGACAAGAATGGTAAGAATTCTCACATTCCCCGCACCTAACGACCAATATGGATACTTAAGAAAATGGTATGAAAAAAGCGCGGATTATGTTTTCGAGGGCGAAACTTTCAAGGGTATAAAAGATTACGATAATTATCTCAGTTTCAAATTCGGTGATTACATGGAACTTCCTCCCGAAGAAAAGAGAAAGGTGCATCCTGTAACAGAAATAAAGCTGATTTGAAAAATCAAGGAGAAGCAATATGGAAAAGGTAAAGGTTTTTCAGTTTCCGATACGCAACAGTAATGGCGGGATTACTCATTATGCCGTAAACAACTGGCGGTATATGGATAAAAATAAATTTGAATGTGATTTCGGAACAGTCAGCAAACATATTGATTTTGAAGATGAAATTTTTTCTCTCGGTGCAGGACTGAAATATGTTTCTTGTTATGCAGAAGAAAACGAACAGCGTTTTATTGAGGATATACGCAGAATTCTCATTGATGGCAGATATGATGCTATCCATCTTCATACATCTTTCTGGAAAAGCTTTCTGGTTGAACAGATAGCGCTTGATTGTAAAATTCCCAAAATAATCGTTCATTCTCACAGCACAAAAGTAGATGTTCAGGATGATGCACAGCGCATTGATGCCGAAAAGATACATAACATAAGAAAAGCAGAATTCAACATATCTCTTGCGACGGATTTATGCGCTTGTTCTAAAGATGCGGCAGACTGGCTTTTCGGTGAACAGATACCGAGAGAACGTATAAAGATAATGAATAACGCCATTGATGTTGACAGATTTATTTATGATGATGATATACGAAACAGATACCGAAAAGAATTAGGTATCGAAGATTGTTTCGTTATCGGCCATGTAGGAAGAATGGCATATCAGAAAAATCATGAATTTTTGCTTGATGTTTTTGCGAATGCTGAAAAGAGAATACCCAATGCCCGACTTTTATTGATAGGCGATGGGCCGTTGAAAGATGACATAGTAAAACAGGCTGAAATCCTTGGAATAACTGATAAAATCATTTTTGCAGGTCATAGAAATGATGTCAATAATATTATGCAGGTAATGGATGTTTTCTGTCTTCCTTCAAGATTTGAAGGACTTGGAATAGTTCTTGTAGAAGCATTGTCAGCAGGACTTAAATGCATAGCAAGTGATGTTGTTCCGAGAGAAATAGACATATCTGATAATATCAGTTTTCTTCCGTTTGATAAAAAGAAATGGTCTGATATGATTGTCGATTTTTCTAAGGGATATAGTCGCCTTGATATGTATGACATCATAACCGAAGCAGGTTATAACATCAAATATCAGATTAAAGAAGTTGAGAAACTTTATTTGGAGTGATAACACAAAGATTTATAAAACAGTAAGGAGAGTTATATTTTATGCCAAAGCTGTCAGTTGTAATACCTGTATATAATGTAGAAAAATATCTTTCCAAATGCATTGACAGTGTTATAAATCAGACACTCAATGATATAGAAATCATACTTGTAAATGATGGTTCGAAAGATTCATCGGGAGAAATATGTGAACGGTATGCAGAACTTGACAGCAGAGTAAAATATATCTGTAAAGAAAACGGCGGAGTTGTATCTGCAAGAAAAGCAGGAACTAATCAGGCAACATCTGAATATATAACCTTTATTGATTCTGATGACTGGGTGAGTGAATCTTTTTTTGAAGAATTATACAACAATATTTCTGGATATGACCTTTTGATATCAAATCATTATATGGTCAAACCCGAGGTTGTAACCTATAAGAATGAATTGGCTGTCGGGGTATATGATACTTCTGAAAAAATGAAATATCTGATAGATAATATGGTATATGCAACCGCTCCGGAATTTACTAAAGATATGGCGTTTTTTACTTCTATATGTAGTAAATTATATAAAACAGATATGGTAAAAGATACTTTCAAAGAATCAGACCCGAACATTTTTTATCACGAAGATAACGAATTCTTGTATAAGTATATTTTGAAATGCAAATCAGTAATCTGCACAGATATATGCGGATATTATTATCTTGACAGAGATGATTCGTGTCTGCATTCTGTTCATAACGATTATCTCCTTAATCTGAATAATTTTTATAATTCTTTACTTAAAACTTTCAGACAAAGCGAACATTCAGAATCTCTTATAAAACAGTTACAAATGTTACTTGTCTATCGTGGCACGACCAACATTCCGAGAACGATGGGATTTCATCCCGATTGTATGATAATCAGATATATCAATCCGTATCTCAATAGGCTTAACGGAAAAAAAGTGGCTTTATATGGTGCTGGTCTTGTCGGAAAAGATTATTATTTTCAGATGAAAAAATCAAAATCGGGCGCACCTGTTTTATGGGTTGATAAAAATTATGACCGTTATAGTGGCCATCTTCCTGTATATCCTGTTGAAAATCTCAGAAATGCCGATTTTGATTATATTACCATAGCTGTTGAAAATGAAGAACTAGCGAACAAGATTAAAAACAACCTTGTCGGAATGGGAATTACGGAGAATAAAATTCTCTGGGAAGAGCCAATAAGACTTTATTGATTTATGAGAATCATCCAATTGTAGAATGTAATAATAAATTTGTTTTACTTCATTAAAAAGGAGAGGTATATTTTTAAAATATACAAGAATAAATATGTTTTTATTTCCGTTTAAAGATATTAAAGAAAATTCCAAAGTTGTAATATATGCGTATGGAGTTGTCGGAAAGATATATGTTGAACAAATTCTGAAAACCGGATATTGTGAAATTGCTGCGGTAGTCGATAAGAAATATGCCGATAACATAAATACAGATATTGTTATGATAGGAATTGATAGACTTAAAGAAGTAACTTTTGATAAAATTATTATAGCTTTAAAAAAAGACGGAGAAAGAAAAGCAGTAAAAAAGCAGTTGATTTCAATGGGAATTGAAAATGATAAGATATATTCAGAAGATCCGATAGGCTATTCTTCTGTTTGTCATTATAAGCTTGATGAAAATCTGGAATCTTTATCAGATATAGTTTATGATATATCTACTAACTGGGATATGGATATCAGATATTGTGAACCTGTTATATCAGATATAAAAAGATATAATGAATCGATAGATATGATGGCAAGATTCAAACGATACATAAGAGAAGAAAAAAATCCCGAGAGAAACGTAATAATATTCAGATTATTATATGAAGTAGGCGTTTTTGATAAAGAACTCATGCAGCTGTATATGGAAAACATTCTGGGATTGACTGATATAAATAACATGTATCATCATTTTTTGGGGAGTACAAATGATATTTTTTATTATCCCGAATATCTGTATTCTGATTTTTATATTGACAGAAGAAAGATAGTTGATAAACTCTGCAAGGGATACAAACTTAAAGTAAATAGAAAGAATCAGAGAAAGGATAAACTGAGAGTTGCGTTTATCTTTGGAATGCTTTTGAATCCTGATATAGGAAGAGAAGCGGTTATAGTTGAATATGCAAATCAACTTTGTTCAGCAGACTGTGAAGTAGGCATTTTTTTGGATAATGCGATAGCCAGAGTTTTTGGAAACAAAGATGCTGCAGGATTCAATAGCCGTTCTTATGAAAAAGCACACAAAAACGCTTTTGACAGCAGAGTAGAAATTCATTACAACGATGAACTGACCATTAAGCAGAAATTACAGTATCCGCTTGACCTTATATCAGAATATGATCCTGATGTTATCATTGATTTTACAGATGAATCAAGTGTTCTGACAGGGGTTTTATACGGCAAATATCCGATAATGTGTGTCGGAATTCGCGGTTCATCATCAAGCACATATTTTGATAGCTTTTTTACAAGATGCAAAGAAACTGCTATTCTGCAGGACAAAGAATATCGTTCGGTTGATGAGCATAAATTCATCGGCGAATGGCTGGATATTCCTCCGATTCCTGAAAATATTGAGTTGATGAACAGAAAAGAAAACAATCTTTCAGAAGATGATTTCGTTCTCGTAACAGTCGGAATGCGACTTGATGTTGATATCGATAATAATTTTATAGACCACATGTATGTTCTTATGGAAAAATATGATAAAATAAAGTGGATTACTGTTAGTTACAATTCAAGCGAATACCTTCTTGAAAAATGCGATGAAGCTATTAAACGCGGTCAAATGATACTATGGGGCTATGAAAAAAATCTTGCGGGATTTTATAATCTCTGTGATTTATATGTAAATCCCAACCGTAAGGGCGGTGGAATTTCTATAAGACATGCAATGGAAATGGGTGTCCCTGTTCTGATGAATAAATTTATTTCAGATGGTCTTATGAGTATAGGCGTTGAAAATGCTGTCGGAGATAATTATGATGAACTTTTTGATTATATCGAAAAACTTTATAATAACAGAGAGTTATATGAAGAACGAAAAAGAATGACAAAGGAGTTTATCGATAAAAATCACGAAAAAACGACATCGCAGAAAATAATCTCTGCGTTAGAAAAGACTATTGACCTATTTGAAAAGAGTGGATTTTAAAGATGAAGAAATATATATACGGAACGACAGAATTAGGTGAAATACTTTTTAATTGTCTGAAAGAATGTAATATTGAAATCGATGGATTTACAGTTGATAAAGAGTATATTACCGATAATTTTCTGATGTCATATCCTGTTGTGCCATATGATGAACTGAAATCATCAGCAGAAAACGGAGAAGAAATCGGTATATATGTATGCATCGGATATAAGGCTATGAATGAAAACCGCAGAAGAGCATTCAAAAGAATAAAAGCGGACGGAATGAAGATAGAATCATTTATCCATCCATCAGCGATTGTGAAATCGGATAGTATAGGCGAGGGGTGCCTGATATTTGAACAGGCATATATCGGGCCATACACTACTATCGGCGACGGAAATATATTTTTTCCGAAATCAATGCTGAGTCATCATTCGAATGCTGGGAATTTTAATTTCTTTTCAGTCGGATGTTCGGTAGCAGGGAATGTAAAAATAGGTGATAATTGTTTTTTGGGGAATAATTCAACCACAAAAGATGCCGTTAATATCGGTAGTTATACCTTGTTAGGAGCGGGTTGCTATGCGTCATGTGACACTAATGAATATGATGTTATAGTTCCTGCAAGAGGTCAGATACTTGAAAATAAAAGAAGCATTGATTTTATTTAATCAAAGAGGAAAAAAGAATGAAAAAGATATTGATGTTAGGCGGATCGTCATATTTGATTCCTGTAATAAAAGAAGCAAAAAAGAATGGATACTATGTAATCACATGCGATTATTTGCCGGATAATGATGCTCATAAATATTCGGATGAATATCATAATCTGAGTGTAGTTGATAAGGAGGCTGTTTTAAAGTTTGCACAGGAAAGAAAAATTGATGGCATAATCTCTTATGCTTGTGATGCCGGAGTAGTGACAGCAGCTTATGTAGCTGAAACTATGGGCTTGAATTTTCAATGTTCATATAATTCTGCGAGAATATTACAAGATAAAGGTTTGTTCAGAAAATTTCTGAGTGATAATAATTTTAATTGTCCTAAAGCTAAAAGCTATAACGATATAAAACAGGCAATAGATGATATTTCTTCATTTAATTTTCCTGTAATAGTTAAACCTGTTGATTCTGCGGGAAGCAAGGGGGTTTCAAGGGCAGATGATAAGTATATGCTCCAATGTTCTATAAAAAAAGCTATAGAAAATTCTAAAAGCGGGTATTTTATCGTTGAAGAATTTATTGAATTCAAGGGGTATCATTCATCTGCAGATGTCTTTACAATTGATGGAGAATTGGCATTTTGTACTTATTCAGATCAATTGTTTGATTGCGAGTCGATTAACCCATATGCGCCAACGTTAATTATTTGGCCGTCTACAATGGATAAATCTGACCAAGAGTATTTAACATCAGAAACACAACGTCTTATGAAGCTTTTATGTATGAAAACAGGCATTTATAATATTGAGACATGTGTGGGTAGCGATGGAAAGCCTTATATTATGGAAGTTTCACCTCGTGGCGGTGGCTGTAAAATAGCAGAAATTCAAAACTTGGCAACGGGTATAGATTTAATTAAAGCAGAAGTGAGAAATGCAGTCGGAGATAGTATTGGTGAATTCAATAGCTATACTTTCGACGGACATTGGTGCGAGTATGTTGTTCATGTAACAGGAGAAAAAAAGGGGAGGTTTAAGAATTTAGCTATTAGCGATAAATTGATTAATAATATAAAATTAATAGATTTAAATGTTAATGAGGGAGACGTAATAGAATCTTTTAGTGGAGGTAATAAATCATTAGGAGATGTGTTTTTGAGATTTGACAGTAGAGAAGCTATAGACTTAAATATATTAGAACAATCAAATATAAAAATTGAATTTAAATAACCATTTTGAAAGGATTTTGTATATGTATTATGAAATAAACAGTGAACTTGAAAAAAAGTTTAAAATGACAGATTTTCCTTTGAATATTTCTGTAGAAGTTACCAATCATTGTAACCTCAATTGCATTATGTGTAATAACGATAAAATGAAGCGCCCCAAGGGGAATATGTCTATGGGTTTATATAAAAAAATAATAGACGAAGTTGCTTTAGAAAATCCTGCAACAAGAATATGGCTTGATTTTTATGGTGAAGCTATGATTGTGGGCTATAAGCTTTATTATATGGTTGATTATGCAAAGAAAAAAGGATTAACAAATGTTTGCATAAATACAAACGCAACTCTGATGAAGCCTGATTATGCTGAAATGTTACTTGATTCGGGTGTGGATTATATTTCTATAGATTGCGATGGCTTTTCAAAAGAAGTATATGAATCAATAAGAGTAAATGCAGACAGAGACGTTTTTTATAAAAATGTTGAATACCTTCTTGAATATAAAAAGAAAATAAATTCTGATACTGTAATTGATGTTAAAATAATAGAGATGGAACAGAACAAATATGAAGTGGAAAAAGTTGTGGAATATTGGAGAAACAGAGGGGCATGGACCGCAGTCAGAAGATGTGCCGAATGGGTGACAGAAAATGATAACCCTGTAAATGATGATATAAATATAGACAGAATAGCATGTGGCATTGCTGTGGGAACAGCTGTTATATCCTGGGATGGTATGGTTGGAGGCTGCGCATGGGATTATGATTGTACCATGAAATGCGGCGACATCAATAAAGAATCAATAAAAGAGATATGGATGAGAAGAAACGATCAGTTCTTGAAACTTCATTTTGAACACAGATGGAATGAACTTCCTAAAATGTGTCAGAACTGCACTGACTGGCGTGTAATCGGAGAAGAACGATTTGACGAAAACGGAAACCCTGTGAATAAAAGTTATAAAACCGAAGAGAAAATGTTCTGATATAAAAATAAAAGGTTGATAAAAATGATACCATTTAACAAACCGCCTTATATAGGCAAAGAAAATGAATATATCGCAAAAGCGATATCCAACGGCAAAATCTGTGGCGATGGCGAGTTTACAAAAAAGTGCAGCAGTTGGTTTGAAGACAGGACAGGTGCTGAAAAAGTCCTGCTTACAACATCATGCACACACGCACTTGAAATGACCGCTATGCTATGCGATATACAGCCCGATGACGAAGTTATTATGCCTTCTTATACATTCGTTTCAACGGCGAACGCTTTTGTCAGAATGGGAGCTAAGATTGTTTTTGTTGACATTAGTCCTGATACAATGAATATTGATGAAAAACTCATCGAAAAGGCTATTACACCAAAAACAAAAGCGATTGTTCCCGTTCATTATGCAGGGGTTTCCTGCGAAATGGATACAATAATGTATATATCCCGTAAGCACAATCTTTTTGTGATAGAAGATGCTGCACAGGGAATGATGTGTACATATAAAGGCAAAGCACTCGGAACAATAGGTGATTTTGGCTGTTATAGCTTTCACGAAACGAAAAATTACAGTATGGGCGAGGGCGGAGCGTTATTTATCAACGATAGAGCATATACCGAACAAGCCGAAATCATAAGAGAAAAGGGAACAAATCGTTCGAGATTTCTTCGCGGTCAGGTAGATAAATATACCTGGGTAGAAAAAGGCTCGTCATATCTTCCGAGTGAACTGAACGCAGCGTATCTGTATCCTCAGCTTGAAGAAGCAGAAACTATCAATAATTTCAGACTATATGTATGGCAGAAATATTATGACGATCTTGAATGTCTTGGTGACAGAATAGAACTTCCTTATGTGCCAGCTGAATGTAAACATAACGCTCATATGTTCTATATAAAGGTAAAGGATTTATCCGAACGCACTGAACTTATTGCGTATTTAAAAGAAAGAGGGATATCATCACCGTTTCATTATGTTCCGCTTCATAGTGCACCCGGTGGCATTAAATATGGAAGGTTTTCGGGTGAAGATAAATATACAACAAGAGAGAGTGAACGTTTACTTCGTCTTCCCTTGTATTATGGAATTTCAGATGAAGATGTTGAAAAAGTAATCAAAGAAGTCAGATCTTTTTTTGAGGGGTGATTTATAGATGAAAGGAATAATTCTTGCAGGCGGAAACGGAACAAGGCTGTATCCTATTACAAAAGCTGTATCAAAACAGTTATTGCCTATATATGATAAGCCGATGATATATTATCCGCTTTCTGTACTTCTTCTTGCAGGGATAAAAGATATACTCATTATTTCTACACCTCAGGCGATAGATGATTACAAAAACCTTTTAGGTGATGGAACAAGGCTTGGAATAAGCATTGATTATAAAATTCAGAAAGAGCCTAAAGGTATTGCCGAAGCATTTATCATCGGAGAGGATTTTATCGGCAACGACAATGTATGTCTTATACTCGGCGATAATGTTTTTTATGGACAGAACCTTACTGCTGTTCTTAACAATGCAATAAAAAACAATGAAGGAGCTACCGTTTTCGGCTATCCTGTAAAAGACCCAAAAGCTTTCGGTGTTGTAGAATTTGATGATAACCGAAAGGTAATATCTATCGAAGAAAAACCACAGAATCCTAAATCAAGATATGCTGTTCCCGGGTTGTATTTTTATGATAATAATGTTATTGATATAGCTAAGTCGATTGCTCCTTCGGAAAGAGGAGAACTTGAAATTACTGCTGTAAACAATGTTTATCTTGAAAAAGGAAAACTCAATGTAAAATTATTCGGCCGTGGTATAGCCTGGCTTGATACAGGAACTCCCTCAGGAATGCTTAAAGCGAGCGAATATGTTGAGGCCGTTCAGACAAGACAGGGATTTTACATTTCCTGTATAGAAGAAATAGCGTGGCGCAGAGGCTTTATATCCGATGAGCAGCTTCTTGGCATAGGAAATGAGCTTAAAATTACTGAATATGGGCAGTACATTATTGATTTGATAGAGAATAATTATAAGGAATGATTGATATGAATATGAAAACATATAAAAAAGTTGAAGGTTACACATTAAAGAGTTTACATAATATAGATAAAAACGTGTTTAATAGTATTAAAGATAAGTCTGAAATGCTTGATTCTGAAGTAGAATTTTTGTGTGGTTTGATAAGAGATAATAAACCTAAAAAGATTGTTGAGGTTGGAGTTTCTGCAGGTGGTACAACAGCGGTGATTTTGCATTGCCTTAGTGAGCTTGATTATCAATGTGAAATGTATTCTGTTGATTTGTCAGAAAAATACTATAGAGATATTAATAAAAATAGTGGATACATTGCTGAAGACTATAAGTTGGCAACTAATTATAAAGGCAATCATAAATTACTGCTCGGTAAAGTTTTGCCGGAACAATTGGAACAAATAGGTGGAGATATTGATTTTATTATAATAGATACGGTACATTCACTACCGGGTGAAGTTATTGACTTTTTAGCAGCATTTCCATACTTGTCTGAAAATGCTGTTGTTGTATTACATGATACTTTTTTACATTACAAATGTCATGCACGCTCGTCATATGCCACAAGTATTTTATATCAATCGGTAACTGCCGATAAATATTTGAATAATCAGAGTGAATATCCAAATATAGCAGCTTTTACTATAAATCAGGACACTGAAAAATATATACTTGATGTTTTTAATTCGCTTATTATTACATGGTCTTTTGTAATTGATGATGATATGTTTATTAAGTATAGAAACCTGTATGCAAAATATTATGGTGCAGAAGCTGTAAGGTTATTTGAGCAAGCATTCGAAGCTGCTAAAAAGTTCCATAGTGAAGAAAAAGACATAAGAAATAGCAACGCTGCTGAAGTTAAAAAAGCTCTTGAATATATTATTGATAAATATAAGCATGAAAATATTCTTTTATATGGAGCAGGTGAATATGGTAAAAGTTTACTCAAATTTATGAGTAAATTTGGAGTTAAGGTCTCAGGATTTGTTGTATCTGAAGGACATGCTACCAATAAAAGTTATTGTGGATTACCTGTTTATTCAATTAATGAACTTACATCTGAATTTTCTGATTGTATTATTTTCAAGGCAGCAAGCAGTAATATAATTGATACAACACTTAAATCATTGTCTTATAAAAGTGTTGTGCTTCCTAATAATTTTTTAATGAGTATAAATAGTTACATAAAGTCAATAGATGAATAATGAATTTTGACTTAATATCAATTATGAAATGGAGTAATTGTTGTGAAAATATTGGTTACAGGTGGAGCAGGTTTTATTGGCTCAAACTTTATTTTTTATTTAATAAAAAAGTATCCTGAATACAAAATAATATGTGTTGATAAACTTACTTATTCAGGTAACATTTTAACATTGAAGCCTGTAATGGATAAAGCGACATTTAAATTTATTAAAGCAGATATTTGCAGTAGAAATGATATATATAATATATTTGAAAATGAAAAACCTGATGTAGTTGTAAATTTTGCGGCAGAAAGTCATGTTGACCGTTCTATTGATAATCCTGAAATCTTTTTGAAAACCAATATTTTAGGAACACAGGTTCTGATGGATGCTTGTCTGAAATATAATGTAGGGCGTTATCATCAGGTATCTACCGATGAGGTGTATGGCGATTTACCGCTTGACAGACCTGATTTGTTTTTCACAGAAGAAACACCCATACATGCTTCAAGCCCTTATTCTGCATCAAAAGCAAGTGCTGATTTATTGGTTCAGGCATATAACAGAACATACGGATTACCCGCTACAATTTCTCGTTGTTCAAATAATTACGGGCCTTATCATTATCCCGAAAAATTGATACCGCTTATGATAATCAAAGCTCTTAATAACGATAGCCTTCCTGTTTATGGTGACGGATTGAATGTCCGTGACTGGTTATATGTAGAAGACCATTGTCGTGCGATAGATATGATTATACATAACGGCAAAATCGGGGAAGTTTATAATGTGGGCGGACATAACGAAAAGGGGAATATTGAGGTTGTAAAACTGATACTTGATATTCTTGGAAAACCACATAGCCTGATTTCATATGTAGAAGACAGAAAAGGCCATGACAGAAGATATGCTATTGATCCTAAAAAGATAAATAACGAATTAGGCTGGTCGCCCGATACCTCTTTTGAAACAGGAATTGAAAAAACGGTAAAATGGTATCTCGATAACGAAAAATGGTGGAAAGAAATATCAGAAAAATAAATATCGATTGTATCATAAATATGCTTTATGAGCAAATATTTATTGATTCAAAAAAATCGGAGGATATTATGGAAAATATTATCAAAAACAAAGACCTTGTTTTATCCTGGCTTGAGGATGATGAATCAAGATTTATTTTTGAAAGAAGATATAAATATACCATAGATTCATTGAAAAATAATAAATGGTGGCAGGTAAGCAATTGCTCATCAGAAAAATTAAACGATTTTGACTATATGTTTGAAATGATTAAATCTTATCTTCTTAAATATGACGAAACAAAAAAGATGTTGGATAAATCAAATATGTACATATATGGCGCAGGTCAAAGGTGGAAAATATTCAGGAAAGCCATTGGGTTTATTCCAAGCATAGATATTAAAGGAATAATTGATGGTTCACCTGAAAAAATCGGAACTGTTGATGAATATCTTGGTATTAAAATAAGTTCTCCTTCTGAAGTTGATTTCAGCAAAATTGATTGTCTTGTAATAACTGTAAAATCAGAAAAGATGATAAAAGAAATCAAAGAAAAAATCATCTCGCTTGGCGTGAAAGAAGAAAATATTATTATTTTATCAGAATTGATTGACAATTATCAATATTTTGATGAAGTGATAAATTTCGAAGAAGAGGAAACATTTATTGATGTTGGTGTTTTTGACCTGACCACTACACTTAAATTTTTTGACTATTGCAATAAAAACAATGTCAGAAAAGCAAAATCAATAGCATTCGAACCTGATAACATCGCATATGAAAATTGCCAAAAAATAAAATCAGAACACCCTGATTATGATATAGAACTTTTAAAATATGGTTTATACAGCGAAAATACAACATTGAAATTTGTTGAAACAGCAAATTCAGCCTCTTTTATATCTGAAAAAGACGGAACGGTTTCTATTGATGTTGTTGCTTTGGATAACGCAGTTGACGAAAAGGTTACATTTATAAAAATGGATGTTGAAGGAGCAGAACTTGAAGCATTGAAGGGTGCTGCCGAAACGATAAAGAAATACAGACCAAAACTCGCTATATCCGTATATCACAAGCCCGAAGATATAATAGAAATTCCTATGTATATCAAATCACTTGTTTCTGAATATAAACTGTATATGAGACATTACAGCTGGGGCGAACATGAAACAGTATTATACGCTTTACCTTATTGATTAAAACAAAAATTCCCTGCAACCAAATAGGTTGCAGGGAGTTTTTTATTCCTTATTTTCTCTTTGCTTTTTCTTACGTTCGGTTTTGTTTTTATACATTTCTTCATCGGCAATCTTGAAAAGATCCTGATACTCTGAATCTTCTTTTGCAATAGCATAACCGAGTGAAAATCTCAGCGGAACTGTAAGTCCTTTTTCGAGAGTTGCCTTGCTATTACTTTGGATATACTGAAGCGTTTCGATAGCCTTCATAAGCTCTTCTTCGCTGTCATATCCATAAAGGAAGAGAACAAACTCATCTCCGCCCTGTCTTGATGCGATACTGCTTTTTATGCCGAAATTGTTTATGATATCTGCTATCTTTTTAAGATAGATATCACCCTTTTCGTGACCATAGGTATCGTTTATCTGTTTAAGACCATCAGCGTCTATCATAATAACGGCGTTCTGACCTAAATCTTCTCTGTCTTTGAAAAGTTCATCGAGTTTTTCTGTGAGTCCTCTTCTGTTATAAAGACCTGTAAGATCATCAACATCTCTTTCGTGTTCTATATTTTTAAGTTTCTGTATCTCATCGGTAACATCAATGACGATTCCGAAAACAACGCCTTCGTTTTCGGTTTCTTCAATGCGGATATATTTTTCACCCATTTGATAAATCCCCGTTTCGTTTTTAACAGGGTTTGTTTTTATACCCTCAATGAACGATGAGAATTTTCCCTTATCAGAAGAAAGTGCTCCCATTGATTTTTCGTCTTTTCCAAAAATTACAGGGATATGTTCGGTGTATCTAACCTTATTCATTTTTCCGCCGAATTCGTATGTTCCGATATGAAGATTTGTTTTGCTTAAAATATAAGACATACGCTCGTTGTTAGCTAGAAGGCTTTTTACCATTTCGTTGATATAGGAACTGAGTTCAGAAAACTCCTTACTGTTTTTAACATCAACCGTTTCTTCAAGATTGCCCTCTGAAATAGATTGTAATTTTTCGTTTACGTCGTGTATTCCCTTAACGACGCATTTGTCCATATACTTAATCATCGCATTCGCAAGTATTACAGAAAGGACTATAAGGGCAAGTGTTATCCAGAAAACAGTCATCGGTGCTCTGCGGTAAAGGGTATCTGCGTTGACAACGCGTCCGATATGATAATTTTCACCGACTTGTTCGAATACACAGAAACAAAGCGTTCCGTTTATTTCGTTATGGAAACCATCCGGGTCGGTTTCTATTCTTTCCATATTAAAACCCACATCTGAGGCTTTTTTGCCGACCATATCAGTTTCGCTTGAACCTACGATTTCTTCGGTTTCGCAGTTGATGGCATAATAGTTGGCATCGGGACTTACTCTGAAAAGTGAGAAGATATATGAAAGTTCATTCTTTTCGGTAACTTTCATAACATTGACAGGTTCCATTCCTATCTGAACGATGAACTTTCCTTTTTCACCCCATACTGCAGAATACTGCATAGGTTTGCTTTCGGCAGTGTTAGGGGTTATTTCCTGAACAAGTTTTAACGACTTATCGCTGAGCATCGGTTTGAAGAAAGATATCTGTTTGCCCGAATCGAATGTAAGACCATAGTATTTCGGGTGCGTTCCTGCATAGATTTTTCCTGTTTCATCAAAAATATGTATTTCGTCTATCTCAACTGATTTTGCGATTCTTTTGAGTTCATACATATTATTTATCGCATCAGGATCGCTTTCAAGAATTCTCGCAACGAGTTCTGCGTTGTTAAAACAGGTCTGATAATATTCTTCTTCGATCTTTTTCAGTTCTTTCTGATTTTCATCGATAAGTTGAGTCATCTGCTGTAAGGTTACATGTGCATCATCAACTGCACGAAGCTGTTCTGTAAAAAGCTGAACCAGAAACAGCATCAGAACTATCAGAAAAACAAGTATAGCGGTTATTCTATACATATACCTGCTGATTATTTTATTAAGTGGTTTCATATACATTTCTCCAAAAAAATATATAGTAATACAAAACAATTATACCACAATAAAAAATCTGTTACAATATTGAGAAAGGGATATTTTTCAGATAAAATATGTCGATTTTGAAAAATTTTTTACAGATAAAAAGGGTATCGTGATTTTCGCGATACCCTTATAGTTTATTCACTTTCACAGACGGATATAAACAGACCTTCTTTTTCTTCTGTAAAGAATTCTGCTTTCGTTGTATCCGCTTCTTTAAGACCGTGAGAAAACCCTTCGCCCGTCATCTTTATGAAACTTTCCTTCATTGTCCAGATTTTTGTGAATTCCCTCGCTTTATCGGGAGAATTTTCTATCTTTAAAAGTTCGTTTTCAGAGCATACCTTTTCAGCAAGTCTTTGCGAAAAAGGTTTTATTTCTTCTGCGTCAACGCCGATTTCTTTATCTGAAATAACGCATACACAGCATCTTTTTGAATGACTTATACTAAAGAAAATATCGTTTCTGTCTTTAAGATAAGGCTTTCCTTGGCTTGAAAATAAAAGCTCAAAACTACTGATGCCATAGTCGTTTTCAAGAGCGGTTTTCAGAAGATTATAACAGAGAAAAGACTTTTTTCTGTCCTCCTCTTTTTTATATCTTCCTGCCCTTTCTTTAACGGATAATGGCATAGACTCTATAATTTCAGAAAGATTTTCGTCAGAAAGTTTTTCAAAGTCAGAATAAAAGTAGAGTTTAAACATTATGCTTTTTTCTTTGAAGCCTTTTTCTTTGCGGGCTTTTCTTCTTTCTTTATTGTGTCAACAATATTCTTGAATTCAAGTGCCTTTTCGATGCTTCCTTCGATTTTGAGTTTTCCTACTGTATAGGCAAAAACGGGATCGAGTTCACCACCGATAAGATTGAGGAAATCTTCTGCACCCATAATGAATTTACAATCTCTGTCGTAGTATTCATAAGGTTCACAGAAAACCTGTCTGTCCTTGAGTTCGATATAGAAAGCACCTTCGCCTTCGCCTTCGATATTTACCTGAACAGCAAGATGTCCGCCCATATTGCTTACATCGCTCTTCATAACGATTTCTTTTGTCTTATTGAAAATTTCTATATATGTCATAAAATTTCTCCTTATATCAGGTCGCCCTGTTTAGTCTGCTGACGCTTGATCTTTTTAGAAGTAGTCTTGTCAAATTCTTCGTTTCTTATGCGGATTTTTCTGATTGTCTTTGCGGATGTAACTGTTGTGTTGATAACTTTGATAAGTTCAGAAATTTCTGCATTTATTTCGTCAGTTGATTTATCCTTGAAATATTCGGCATTCGGGAAGATTTCCGCTGTGATAAAGCCTTCTTCGGCATAAACCATAACTTCGGCAACCATATCTTTTCCTGCAAACTTGTTTTCGATTTCTTCGGGAGAAACATTTTCACCGTTGCTTAAAATGATAAGGTTTTTCTTTCTTCCTGTGATGAAAACATGATTGTTTTCAACATAACCGAGGTCACCTGTGTGAAGCCAGCCGTCAGCTGTAAGAACTTCCGCGGTAGCGTCGGGATCTTTATAGTATCCCTTCATAACAGAGGGACTCTTGACAACGATTTCGCCGTCTTCGATTTTAACTTCACAGCCCTTTACGATTGTTCCTACATCGCCGAAGCTTTCATCTGTAAAGAGAGATGATGTTATACGGGGTGAACATTCTGTCATTCCGTAACCCTGTGACATAGGAATACCGAGTTCCTTATATCCGTTCTGAATTTCAGGTGCGAGATAAGCACCGCCACTGTAGATACCTTTAAGTCTTCCGCCGAAAACAGCCTGTGCTATCATCTGTGGGGGAATTTCAGGCTTCGCAGCAGATGCCACTTTAATCTGCTTTAAGATAGTTTCTGCAATCATAGGAACGAGAAGAATGATTGTAGGCTGGAAAAGTTTAAGGTTCATCGCAATTCTCATAATAGAGTCGTTAACGCATATAGTTGTTCCATAGCGAAGACCTAAAAGAATATCACAAGTAAAGCAGTAAACATGGTGAATAGGAAGAACAGTCATTGTTGTTTCTTCGGGAGTACTTTCGTTGTCACAGCACATTGTGTTGTCGATAAGGTTGCCGTGAGTGAGCATAACGCCCTTGCTCTTTCCTGTTGTTCCTGATGTGTAAACAATAGCCGCGAGGTTATCTTCCTTGATTTCGGGGAGCGTTTCAGCCTCACTATATTCAGAAACAATCTTTTCTGTTGAGACAGAGCCTTCTGTTTCCTGAAGGGGAATATAGTATTTTACATCGGGACAGTTTGCCTTTATAGCGTCAATCATAGGAGCGTATTTTGTATCATAGAAGAATACAGAAATATCAGCTCTCTGTAAAAGTTCGCAAAGGTCGGGGCAGGGAAGCTGTGCATCAAGAGGAACTATTGGATTTCCTGTTGAAACAGAGCCGAAATAGCTCACAAGATAAGCATAACTTGTAGGGCCTATAACTGCCGCATGGAACTTTTCACCGATTTCTGTCAGAAGATAATTTGCGAGTTTATGACAATCCGATTTAAAATCGTTGAATGTTTTTTCAACAATATCCTTGCCACATTTTTCTTTGAGAAAAATTCCTTCGCCATAAAGGGCAGCAGCGCGTTCGTAAAGGTCACGAAGAGTCTTGACTGTTGTCTTGTTCATAAAAATTCTCCTTTAAGAAATTAAGCCTTGATTGATGCGATATATCTCATAGCATCGCCTACTGTCTGAAGATTTGTAACCTGTGATTCGTCAACAACAATCTCGAATTCCTGTTCGATTTCGCCTAAAAAACTCATAAAGTCGTATGAGTTGAATCCGAGGTCTTCAATAAATCTTGAATCTTCTGTAACTTCTTCAGGGAGAACGTCAACATAGTTTGTGATGATTTCTGTAAATTTTTCGAACATAATAATAACTCCTTTTTTATCTTTCTCTTATATCATTTCAAGTATTTCGCCTACTGTGCGCTGTGGGTCTTCAATTCCTCTGAAAAGCGCACGGCAGATGTAATAATAAAGATATTCCATTTCGTATTCGGTAACGGCATCTTTTCTGTATTCAAAGTTGAAATCAAGACCGTTATCTTCGGCTCTGTGCATAACAGTAAGGTAAAGGGGCTGTCCCGCAACACCGTTTGTATACCACATTGTCTTATAGTTTATATCAGGCATTTCATTTTCTTTACGCTGTAAAGTCATAGGCTGATATGTAAGACTTAAACTTTCATAACTTGTTCCGGGAGCGTTTTTCCAATGTCTTGCTCTTCTTATTGTATAATCAATCGGGTCAAAGTTTGCGTGTCTGAAAAGTTTATTCTGTTCTGCCTGAATAATTCCTAAAGCATCAAGGAAAGTTGTTTCAGGCTCTATGTATGTTCTTACGGGGAAGAAATGAATTCTTGTTCCGCCTGATTTCTTTTCGAGGAGTGTTCCTCTTCTTGCAACGCAACTCTTTACTGAAACGTCCTTTTCATCGCCGTTGAACTTTGAAAGGATTGTTCTAAGTCCCATAAGAAGAAGTGTCGCCATAGGAATTTTATTGTCAAGACAGAACTGCATAAGTCTTTCAGAAGGTTCTTTTTCGAGATGATAAACAGCAATAGCCGCTTCGGGATTTCTGCTGACAACCATAGCATATCTCTGGTCGGGATTGTTGTTTTCTCTTCTCTGAGTAATAAGTCTTCCCATTCCGTTGAAGTCGGTATACATAGGTTCAGACTTTGTGATTTCGTTCATCCAGAATTCTTCGTCTTTCTTATAAGCTACGGAACCTGCCTCGTATTCAAGGTCTTTTTCGACAGCCTTTAAATATCTCATCATAGGCTTCGGCATTTCTGTATTGTAAACAAGATGACAATATGCCTTTAAAACATATTCATCGAACATAATAAGCGAGCTTGAATCCATGGTCATGTGGTCAACTTTTAAGTATGTTCCGTTGTATCCGTTGGGGAGCTTTATGATAGCGATATAGTTCATAGGCGAATTATATCTTTCAAACGGAACAGCTGTCCATCTTCTCATTTCGTTGTGAGCATCATCTTCGTTCCAGTTTGAAAAATCGAAAACGGGGATATCTCTGTCATCGTTAGGAACGATATACTGATATACTGTATCGTCTTCGTCTTTTAAGAATCTTATTCTCATCGAGTCAAATTCTTGATAAGCCATCTTGATTGCTTTTTTGAGAGCATCAATGTCAAAATCGTTCTGAACATAAAATCCCGAACCGATATTCAAAACCTGATGTGCCGAGAACTTTATGGTGTAGTTGTGTATTCTCTGCGCCGCGGTTAATGGATAGCATTTTAAAACCGCACCGTTTACTTCAAATTCCTTCATATTCTGCCTCCTTCATTAAAGAGTGAAAAATCTTCCGATAAAGTCCTTTACCTTTTCTTCGTAAAGCGCAGGGTTTTCGTAATAACTTGCGCCGTGTCCCGCGTTTTCAACATATAAAAGTTCTTTTTCTGAATTACAAGCGTTGAAGTTTCTTTCTGTCATATAAACAGGAACGAAATCATCTTCTTTTCCGTGAATGAAGAGGATAGGAATATCAGTTTTGACAACAGCGTCAAGTGTTGAATAATCCTTGAAGCCATATCCTGCTTTCTTGTTGCAGATTCTGTTGTTCATATTCATAACAGGGAACTGCGAAAGTTTGTAATCTCTTTTGAGGATATGTGAGAAAACATCATAGGGTGATGTGAATGCACAATCCGAAACGACAGCCTTTACTGACTTTGAAATATCATCAAAACCTGTTGCCATAACAGCTGTTGATGCGCCCATTGAAACACCATAGAGAAGAATATTTTTCTTTCCTTCAAATCTTTCGTCAACATAATTTATCCATGACATACAATCGTATCTGTCGAGAATACCGAATCCGATATAAGCACCTTCGCTTTCGCCATGCGAACGGCTGTCTACCAAAAGACAATCAAATCCGAGTTTATGCATAAATGCAGCGAAAGAACAGTTGCTCATCTTCTGGCTTGTGTATCCGTGAAAACAGATAACGAGGTTGTCAGAAGGATTTTCTGCGGGATAATAATCACCGATGAGAGTAAGATCATCCCTTGATTTTATTTCAATTCTTTCTTTGGGAAGAGAGAGCATAAATTCCTTATTAGGCTCAATTATCTTCATATATTCCTGCCACTTCTGTGCGTCTGCCATTTCGTCCATATCAACCTTTACGCCATCCTGACGGGGAATAACTTTTTTGAAGAGAACATTTGCAGTGAGTGCTGAACCTGCGGTTAAAAGAGCCGCCGCACTGACAGCTATGCCTGCTGCGATAAATCCTGCGTTCATAAAATCACCTTTCCTTAAAAATATACTGCTTAAAATTATACCATATTTTTTGTGTTCTGTAAAGAAATTAAATATGTATAAAAAATAAAAAATCCCAAGGAGATTATTAGGCTGTCCTCACAATAATCACCCTGGGAAAATATTATTTCTGTTTTTTCTGTTTTTTTCTTTTTTTCTTTTCTTCTTTTTCCTGTTTATCGTCTTTTCCGCCTATTCCTCGGTCTTCGGGAACAATGTTTGTAGGAAGAAGAATATATCTTTCGTTATGGAATTTGTCAACTGTCATTTTATCGACCTCAAAAAATTCCATAAGTTCTTCATCCGAAACATCAGGACGGAAAGTTCTTCTGTGAAGTTTTCCGAAACGGAGATAGTTGTAGTTTTTCCAAAAAATCAGAAAGAGAACAACTACAAGTGCTGCTATGAAAAGAATGAAGAAATATCTTTTTATTTCAAGAATCATTCCTCTTGTAAAGAAGAGAAATTCGGGAAGATACCAACCAAATTGAACAGCAAGCATACCGTAAGCAAGATATAAAACGTAGACAAGCATAATTATCCAGCCAAGTACAGTAAGTATCCATTCGATGACCTTTTTCCATTTTTTCTGTTTACCCGAGATAACATGGTCATCAAAGTCATAGTCGACTTTCTGTCCGTGTGGTCTTGAACGGGCATCAACAAAACGGTCTTCGTTATCTTTCATAAAAGGCTCCCTCCTTTTCCGTCTATTGAAGTCCTCTGTCGGGACTGTCCCAGGTTGCGAGTTTCTTCTTTTTTCCTAAAAGAAGCGGCAATGAGCATATAACAACTATCGCATTGATATACCAGTAACAGAAAGGATACCATATTGCCGCAATCGCATTTTTCATAAGCTTTTCATCGTATTTTCTGTCAAGTGCCATAGCAACAAAGAACTGGATAAGACAAACGAGTGACAGGAATAAACTTTTCCATATGTAAGGCAGAGCATCCCATGTTCCGTTGAAGATAAGACCGATAACTAAAATTATCGTAAGAATAAGCCAACATATCGCCCAGAGGATTGTAAGCAACTGTTCGATGTAAATAGTAAACATTCTTCTTGTTTTCCAGCTTTTGAAGATGTTTCCGTGTCGGCGTAAAATTTCCATTCCGCCCTTTGTCCAGCGCTTTCGCTGATTATAAAGCCCTTTTATAGTTTCGGGAACAAGCATCATACAAAGTGCACGGGGTTCGTATCTTACATCCCAGAAATTCTTTTCGAGTTTCCAGGTAACACCGATGTCTTCTGTAATCATATCTCTGTCCCAGAGGCGACAGTCCATCAGTGCGCGTTTTCTGAATGCAACAACAACGCCCGAAACTGTCATAACCTTGCCCCATATTCTTTGTGTTCTTTTTATGAGGCTTATGATACTTGCGTATTCGCAAAGCTGAAGCTTGGCGAGAAGTGAGTTTCTGTTCCTTACTCTCGGGTTTCCTGTTACAGCGCCTACTCTTTCACTGTTGAAAGGAGTTGTGAAGTGGGGAACCATATAATTGAGAGCATCGGGAGTAAGGTAAGAGTCAGAATCAACCCCTACAAGAATTTCGCCCTTTGATGCTAAAAGCCCTAAATAAAGAGCGTTTGCTTTTCCGTTGTTTTCTTTAAGGTCGATAAATCTTAAATTATGATATTTCGGCAGAAGACTTAAAACTATCTCTGATGTGTTATCTGAACTTCCATCGTTTATCGCGATAATTTCATAATTAGGATATCTTATCTTTGAAAGCTCTTCTACCGTTTTTTCAATTGTTTCCGCTTCGTTGAAACAGGGAACAAGTATCGAAACCATAGGCGTTTCATACAAAGGAATAGGTTTTTTCTTTTCGTTTGTCAGGTAAAACATAATTCCGCCTACCATCCACATAACAGACATTATGGCAGGATACCAGAAAACGAAAATTTCCATAAGTCGCAAAAGCACAAAATCCCTCCTTGTTTTTTCTGCATAATGCGTCATGATCCGTCATAATCATTGTAACATTTTGTTAACACTTTTTCAAGCAAAACAATGGTGTAATAATAGCCAAAAATATCGCAATTTCGGGACTCAAATATGGTTAATTGTCGTTTACAACAAATTTTTAACGATTTTTTGCGTCATAGATGTCGTATACAATCATATCAGTGTATTACTACGCTAAATTATGCAGAATGACGATTTTATGACTTTAAACCGATGGAGTATCGTCTGCATTTGTCGTAGAATAGGGAAAAACAGATAAGACGGCTTGAAAAAAATAGTAAAAAAGTGTAAAAAAACTATTGAAAAACGATTTGAGATGTGATAAAATGATACTCGTGATTGAAAAATTCAATCGAAATCTTTAAAATTAAGGAAGTGCTTAATTGTGAGCCGTACAGTTGGAACAATATCAAGAGGAGTAAGAGCGCCTATCATCAGACAGGGCGACGACATCGTTGAAATCGTTACAAATTCTATTCTCGAAGCATCAAAGGAAGATGGCTTTGAAATCCGCGACAGAGATATCGTTGCGATGACAGAAGCTATCGTTGCAAGAGCACAGGGTAACTACGCAACAGTTGATGATATCGCAAATGATGTAAAGGCAAAATTCGGCGGTGAAACAGTCGGCGTTATTTTCCCCATTCTCAGCCGTAACCGTTTTGCTATCTGCCTCAGAGGTATCGCTAAGGGCGCAAAGAAAATCGTTCTTATGCTTTCATACCCTTCAGACGAAGTAGGTAATCACCTCGTAAGCCTTGACGCACTCGATGAAAAGGGCGTAAATCCTTATACAGATGTTCTTACTCTTGAAAAATACCGTGAACTTTTCGGCTATGAAAAGCATACATTCACAAATGTTGACTATGTTGAATACTATGAAAGCATTATCCGTGAATGTGGTGCTGAATGTGAAATCATTTTCGCAAACAATCCCAAGGCAGTTCTTTCATATACAAAGAATGTTCTCTGCTGTGATATTCATACAAGAGCGAGAACAAAGCGTATCCTCAAAGCTTCAGGCGCTGAAATAGTGTTCGGTCTTGATGAAATCCTCAACAAGTCAGTAAACGGAAGCGGATACAACGAAAACTATGGTCTTTTAGGCTCAAATAAAGCCGATGAAGACAGAGTAAAGCTCTTCCCCCGTGAATGTCAGCCCGTTGTTGACGCTATCGCTGAAAAGCTCAAGGCTGCAACAGGAAAGAATGTTGAAGTTATGGTTTATGGCGACGGCGCTTTCAAGGATCCCGTAGGAAAGATATGGGAACTTGCTGACCCTGTTGTTTCACCCGCTTACACAAAGGGACTTGAAGGAACACCCAACGAACTCAAACTCAAATACCTTGCCGATAACGATTTTTCAGACCTTTCAGGTGATGAACTCAAAAACGCTATCAAGGGCAAGATTCAGGAAAAGGATGATAACCTCGTAGGTCAGATGGTTTCAGAAGGAACAACTCCACGCCGTCTTACAGACCTTATCGGTTCTCTCTGTGACCTTACATCAGGCTCAGGCGATAAGGGAACACCCATCGTATTCATCCAGGGTTATTTCGATAACTACACAACAGAATAATTGAAGTTTAAAAAACCGCCGTCTCATTATAATCTGACGGCAGTTTTTATTCCATAACAAAAATAAAGGAGAATCAATATGAAAACAGCTTTTAATCCCGCGGATATACTTCTTCCCAAGAATACCGATATGAATAAATGGACAGTAGTAGCCTGTGACCAGTATACAAGTGAACCCGAATACTGGGATGAGGTTTATAGCGAAGTAGGCGATTGCCCTTCAACTTTAAAACTCATTCTTCCCGAACTTTATCTCGAAGAACCCGATGTAGCACAGCGTATCGACAAAATCCACGCTGAAATGAACAAATATATGGCAGACGATATTTTCGAAGAATATAAGGACGCTATGATTTATGTTGAAAGAGTTCAGAGTAACGGCATTGTTCGCGCAGGAATCATAGGTGGAATTGACCTCGAAGAATATTCATTTGAAAAGGGAAGCACATCACAGGTAAGAGCAACAGAAGCAACGGTTATAGAAAGAATTCCCCCCAGAATAAAGGTAAGAGAAAATGCACCACTCGAACTTCCTCATATAATGATTCTTATCGATGATGAAAAGAATACAGTTATAGAACCTCTTTCGGAATGTAAATCACAGATGAAGAAACTCTATGATTTCAATCTTATGCAGGGCGGCGGAAGCATCAGCGGTTATCTTATAGATAAGGCTATGCAGGAAAAGGTTATGTCAGCCCTTGAAACACTTGGCGATAAGGATGAATTCAATAAGAAATATAACCTTTCTGATACACCCGTTCTTCTTTACGCTATGGGCGACGGTAACCATTCTCTCGCAACAGCAAAGACATTCTATGAAAACTTAAAGAAGGAAAATCCCGATAAGGATTTTTCAGATCATCCCGCAAGATATGCACTCGCTGAAATCGTAAACCTTCATAGCAAAGCGCTTGAATTTGAAGCAATCCACAGAATTGTCAAGAACCTTGACATCGAAAAGCTCATCTCTGCTATGAATGAAGAACTCGGTCTTACAGACGAAAAGACGGAACAGTCATTTACATATTACTACAATGGTGTTGAAAAGACAGTGTTTATAAAGAACACATCTTCAAACCTCACAGTAGGTTCATTACAGATTTTCCTTGATAAATATCTCAAGGAAAACGGCGGAGAAATCGACTATATCCACGGTACAGACGCGGTTAAGAAACTCGCTGACAAACATAACGGAATAGGATTTATCCTTCCTGATATGAACAAGAGTGAACTTTTCCCAACAGTTATCAAGGATGGCGCTTTACCGAGAAAAACCTTCTCAATGGGACACGCCGCAGACAAGAGATTCTATATCGAAAGCAGAAAAATCACAAAGTAAAAAATCATCCCCGTTGTCTTTAAAGGCAACGGGGATTTGTTTTACTCTATGTCGAGTGCTTTTTTCATCAGAGTCTCTCCATTCCGAAAATAACGTCATTAAGGCTGAGTATTTTTTCAAGTGGAACATTATTTTCAACAAGTTCATCAACTATATCGTTGAAGTAATAACTGCTTGCAACAACTATCACATCAGGGAGTTCGACTTTATCAATGTCAGAGTATCCCATAACAGAAATCCCCATATATTCTCCATCAGGAAAATTCTTGTGATTCTTGTCAAAGATATATTCTATTTCTATATCTGTGTCTTTCACAAGTTTTATAAAAACTTTACAGAAACGACTCATTCCGTAAACTGCAATTTTTTCCATCCGAAATGCCTGAAAAATGCGCTTATATCTTCTCCATTAAGGATAATATCAAGAAACCTTATAGCAATAGGATGATCTATTGCGTTTCTTATATTTGTGTCTATTATGCGTCCCATTATAAACATCCTGTTTTTTTATAATTCACCATTATAGTATATTGGCTGAAATTTTTAAAAGTTTACTCGTTTGTATAAAATAGATAAATCAGAAAGAGAAAAAATGTATAATAATACCTTGTGCAATTTGCCAAAAATTGTTGAAAACTATTTTAGAATATGTTACAATAACGATAATGTTTTGAAAAAAAGAGCTATTACAAAATAAGGCTCTTTTTAAAAAAATATAGTTAATGTAAACGATTGCATAGTTTTATGTAAAGGAGAGATAAGATGAAGATTTTAGTGCTGAGTTGCAGTCCTAAAAGAGAAACGAGCCTTACCCTGCATAATCTCAAATTCATCGAAAAAATGTTCCCTGATGATACATTTTCAGTTCATTATACAACAAACGGAACTTTTTCAGATGACCTTAAAGAAGAATTTTCACAGAGCGACCTTGTTCTTATGATTTCTTCGATTTTCCATTTTTCAGTTCATTCGGCGATGTTGCCACTTCTTATTGATATGAAGAAAAAAATGGGTGATGAAATTGTCGTAAAACCCTTTACATACCTCACAACATCGGGCAAGAACGGGGAATATAATGCCCATGATTTAGTCCGCCGTTTCGCACAGAATAACGGAATGAAATGGATAACTTCGCTTAGTCTTGATGATGTCAGCGCACTCTCTCCTGAGGGAAGAGAAGAGATGTTCTGCTGGTTCGGATTTGTTAAGGAAACCGTAGAAAACGATGGCAAACCTGCTAAACTCAAAGACAAGGCAGGAGTTGTTATTCTCGATACATTTGAAACCGAAACAGAGCGTAGCAAAGAAATAAACAACAGACTTCTCAAGTATTACGAAAACGCAGGTGCTGATGTAAAAGTTCTTGCTTTAAGAGATTATAAAATCAATCCCTGTTCGGCTTGTTGCAGCTGTTATACAACGAGAAAATGCGTAATTCAGGACGATTTTGAAAGTCTTACAGATGCTACTCAGCTTGGAATTGATATAATAGTTTATACAGGAACTCCCGCTTACGGAACCTATGGCCCTATGTTCAAACGCTTTACAGAACGCCACATGCAATACGGCAGAGCGGGTGAGATAACAGGCGTTATTTCAGCGTTTGTATGCGATGTAAATGACCTTCCCGCACCTGATGATATGGCATATTTTGAAAAGCATCAGAGTTGTGTTGAATCTTTGGCACACGGCTTTTTAACGGGATTTTATGCTGTTAAGGAAGCGGATGAAAAACTCGATTATATAGCTGAACTTACTGTCCACGCTTATAATAAGGACGCTTATCCTCAGAACAGCGGTCTTGCGGTAGGACTTGATATGCAGTTTGCAAAACTTTCAGAGAGAATACGCGCATTACAACCTGCCGATTATGAAGATTACAGAAAGCGTGGTTTCTATGAACCTACTAAGATAGAAGAAAAAGCAAGGGCTTGTTTTAACGCAGAAGATGCGGCAAAATCAAGAAAGGGAAGAACAATTCCCTTTAATATGATGCTTATAGATTTTAACGGAAAGGTTAAAGTTACTGAAAGAAGACCGTTAAAATCAGACCCATTCACAGCCCGTCGTCAGAGAGAGGCAAGTGAAGTTATAGAAGGCAATAAAAAACCTGAAAAGCGTGGCCTTTTCGGAATGAAAAAGAAATAATTTTAAGGAGTTTTTGTTATGAAGAAGATTAGTTTTACAATGAGCATTTTTATGGGACTTATGATGAGTTTCGCACTTTCACTTACAGGAAATCTCTTATCGGGACATTTTGCACTTCCTATGTTTCTTATGAGTTTTGCAGGAAGCTTCATTCTTTCACTTATCATAGGTCTTATTATTCCTATGAAACCCTTATCAGATAAAGTATGCGGAAAATTGGGTGCTGAACAGGGAACAATAAAGGCAAGAATCATCTCATCACTTCTTTCAACAGTTATCTATACACCCGTTCTGACAACAGTTATGGTTCTTATGATGACAGTTATGGCAGGAAAGAACCTTGATATGCAGATTGCAGAAAAGAAAACAGAACTCCAGAATCTTACTCAGCAGTGTCAGACACTTGAAGCAGAATCACAGAGCCTTGAAGAACAACTTGCATCTATCCCCGCAGATGCTCCTCAGCGTAAGGGAATGGAAGAAGGTCTTAACGAACAGAAAACAGCTATCGGCGAAATGAAGAAGGGTATGGGCGAACTTAGTGGCGCTATCGAAGGAATGACAGCAGGAAAGCCTGTGTTCATTAAAGTATGGCCACGTTCACTCGCAGTAAGTCTTCTTGTTGGCTTTATTCTCAGTTTCATCTTCCAGCCAATGATTTTAAAGGCAGTAATGAAAAAGAATGGAATTGAAATTTAAGATAACTACATAAAAAATCATCCCCGTTGTCATAAAGGCAACGGGGATTTTGTTTTTAAAATTTTACCAGGTCCAATCGGACATAAATCTGCTGAGTTTTGTTTCTTCGCCTGTTTTGAGCTGTTGTTTTTTCATTTCATTTGCAAGTCCCATAGCGATGAGAATTACACCCGCAAGAGCGAGGTAGATAAGCCACGCTATGCTGTCTTTCTGACCGAAACTGAGAAGTATTCCCGAAATGACCATTGAACTTACCGAAAGAACGAACCAACGCTTTTTCTTTATAATGAATGAAACAATAAGCATTATGAAAAGAAGAATTCCTATAAACACAGCATCGAAACTGTTGCCCGATATAAACGACGCTATAAAGAGGATAACGAGCGATACAATCGCTGAAATGAACGCGAAGGTATCTGTTGCTTTGGGATAATCTTTCCATATAAACTTTATGAGAACACAATAGAATAATACAGGGAGAAGTGCAAACTGAACGCTTATCAGTTCGGGAATTTCCACAAAAGGCTGGAACCAGACAAGCGGGAAGATGAAAAGTCCCGAAACGGTTATGAGTATCTTGTTTGAGATAGGACTATGTTCTTTTCTGATAAGGTTTAAGATAAGAAGTGCTAAAACCAGAATTCCGATCCAGCCCATCATATCGTTGGGTTCACTGAAAAAGAACACGATAACGGGTAAAAATGCACCTATCGAGAAAATATCTGAATTTACATTATCGAAAAGCTTTTCTCTGAAAAGTAAGCGCCCTGCGAGAACGAGCATTATGAGAGGAATGATAAGCATTTCAGGTTCACATAAAACAGATACCACAATCGGAAGTATGATAACGGGAGGAATGAGGTTTAATGTATTCTTTCCGAAAAACGATACAAATCCTGCGCAGATTAAAAGAACAGTTCCGAAAACAACGATCAATAATTCATCTTCCGCACATCCAGAAATCATAAGTACAGAACTCATAACAGGAAGAGAGTACCATAAGAATTTCTGGATAGGTCTGTTTACATTCGGGAATGCCTTGTGCATTGCTGAAAGTATTGAAAAAGCGAACATAACCATCATCACGATAGCAGGTAAACAGAATATAAATGCGACGCCGTCGAGGAATTCAATTCCCATTACAAGCGATGTTAAAAGAACAGCACCGTTTATGAGGTTGACATCGCTGTATTTACCATTCGGGAGAGAGTGTTTTATAAATAAAACAATTGTGTATCCGATAACGAAAATAAGTGGAATGAAACTTGCATCCTTACATAACAGGAAGGAAATAAAGAATATCGGTATTACCGCAAGAAGTGAAAAACCATAAGAAACTGCGTAATCCTTTGCTTTGGGAATAAAGAGGAAAGCAGATGCCATTATGCAGAAAAGAACCAATACTATTGATATTCCGAGGTTTGAAACATCTATATCATAAGAGAACGATGTAAGTGTGAAGATAGGTAATGCAAGTTGGAAAGTGAATATCGGACAGAATACAACTGCGATTTTTCCTCTGTTGCAGATAATCATAGATATTGCTGATACTATGAGAATTGCTATTGAAATAAATCTTGATGCAGTAGAGTCTGTTGATGCTATGAATGAGGATATAAGCGAGAACACTCCGAAAATAATGTCGTTTGCATATTCTGATCTTAAAACATTTTTAAGAGGAGTAATGCTTGAGAGGAAATAATAAGCTAAAACTACAATAAACGGAATGATAATGGTGCCTATAAAGTTAAGTTCAAAAAGAAGTATAAAGCTTACTATAAACCATATAAAAGAAACGAATGTAAGTGCTTTAAGAGTGTTTGTTTTATGGCGGACAGAAAGTATAAGCATTTCTGCTGTTATCATAAATGAAGAAATGACAGTTGTGAGTGATGGGGTTTCTTCTCCCGCAAGGCAGATTATGACATCGATAACCGCAAGAATTCCTGCTGTCGAGGCAACGAAAATTCCGAAATATTTAAGTATCTTTTGCATTTCTTCGGGGAATATTCCCATAAACGAAAGAACACCATAGATAACTGCAGTTGTTGTTATTATAAGTATTACCGATGAGAAAGTGTCGGGGTCAAATCCTGTAAAGAGTGATATTGTTATGAATATTGCAAAGAGAGAAACAGATAACATTCCGTTCTTTTCAAAGACTGTCTTTGTAAGGAAGGTTATAGCATAAATTGCGAATGCTATAAGTGTTACAATGCTCATTGTTTCTTCAATGAATATAAAGTTTGAAAGAAGAGAAAGAATAGTAACGCTTATTATTGTGAAATAACTGTATATCGCCGAGAATACATTTCCTTCGCCGAAAATTTTATCATATAACTTTTTGATTAAGGGTTCTGTAATTATTACAGCGAACGAATATACTGCGTTTACAAGTATAGCAACATCTGCCCTTGGAATGAAATGTAAAAGCAGAAGAAAAACCGTTATCGAAAAACTGTAATGTGAAACCGAGGCAAAAATCTTGCTCTTATAATCGTGTGCACCTTTAAAGAAAGGAATGCAGAAACTGAATGTCGTTATCGCCGTCATAAGCAGACATCCGTCGCCCGAGAATGACAGATATTCACCGAAAACACCGAGTATTCCAGCCGCAACAAACGCCGCAGGCAAGAAGAAACTTCCGATTATGTAGAAAATACGGCCTGTCTGAACGAGTTTGAGTTTTCTCTCTGTGAATGAATGCATACCGAAGAAGAATATCGAGAACGAAAGAAGAACAACAGTCTTGAAAAATGTGTTCATAACGCCCCATGTTGCCGCTGCAAAGATAAATCCGGAAAGGCAGAGGAAAAGTGCACCGAGGATTAAAATAATACTCATAGCACTTGTTTTCTTTTTGGGAACAGCCTGTTCTGTTTTAACAACAGTTTTCTGTTCGGGAACAACTTTTTCAGGCATAGGTGCAGGAATATTCTGTTCTGTTGTTACCTTTACAGTTTCGGGAACGGGTTTGTTCTGTTCTGTAACAACTGTTTCGGGTTTGTCATTTTTATAAAGATTGTTATACTGAGGAATAGGCCTTGGAGCAGGCTCGGGAACAGGCTTCGTTTCTGAAACGACAGGCATAATGTCGCTTTTATCAGGAATATGTTCCCCTGTACTTATTTTTGAAATTTTCAAACGAAGTTCGTTTATCTGTTGGTTAAGAAAAGAAACTTCCTTTTTGAGAGCAGATTTTTCATTAAGCGCAACAACGTAAAGAATTGTAAGCACGATGGGTGCTATAAGCCACGCCAGAATTAAAAATAGCCAGAACATAGTTTTCCCCCTTGTTTTTTTAATAAAGTACCCGTTTCTATTATACTATACAAGAAAAAAATGTCAATAAAAAGAAAAACCTCAACTACGCAGATTGCGTGTTGAGGTTTTCGAGTGGTCGGGATGACAGGATTCGAACCTGCGGCCTCTTCGTCCCGAACGAAGCGCGCTACCAAACTGCGCTACATCCCGTTATCTTTGCGGAAAAAATATCCGCAAAGAGTATTATATCATAACTGAATTTTTTTGTAAAGTCTGAAATTACTCTTCGGCAGAGGTTTCTTCGGGTGTTTCTGTCGAAAAATCCTTCATTTCGGGGAGAGAGTTTACTTTCTGTGCGAAAGATGTTACAAATTCTTCGATAAGCCTTGCGGTAGGTCTTTCGAAACAAGAACTGTCGATATAGATTACCCTTCCGCTTTTAACGGCGTTAAGTTCTGAAATTTCAGCGTCAAAACCATCTATTGTTATTCCTTCTGAAAGAACAACAGTTTCGGGTTGTTTTTCTATAAGTTCTTCGGGAGAGATGTTGTATTTTTCATAGTCAGCGGCAACATTCTCTCCGAAATAGGAAAGAATTTCACCTGCTAAGGTATCGCCTGTTGCTGTGCCGTAATCATAGGTCATAAGATAAGCGAATGTTCCGTCGCCCTTTATGTTTGAAAGTCTTACAGCAAGGGAGTTCATACATTCATCTGCTTTTGTATCGGCAGTTAAATTTCCGCCTAAAATCGCCGCAATATCACGGTAACAGTTGTAAAGTTCCTCAAAATTATGTGGAGTTTCAAAAATTACTATCTTCACTCCCGCTTCTTCGATTTTATCCCTGTCGGTTTTAGCTATGGGACTCTGTGTTATCAGAACATCGGGTTTTATGTTTATAATCATTTCAACCGATGGCTTTACAGAACTTCCTATGCTTGTTCTTTTTGTAACAACTTCGGGATAGTCGCAGTATTTGCTTCTTGCAACGAGTTTGTCACCATAACCCAAAGCGAAAATCATTTCTGTTATCGCAGGGGATAAAGAAGCAACAGACATAGGTTCTTCTTTAAAAACAGTTTCGCCTATAACAACAGGATAAGCCTTAGGCGTTTCTGTCGGTATATTATATTCAATTTCACTCGTACATCCGCTCATTAAAAACATAACGGATACGATAAGAAACGCTAAAAATCTTTTCAAGCCAAATCCTCCTAAAAAATCTCATAATGATATTATACACTTTTTTGTCGTATTTTGCAAACATAAAATATATTCCATTGACTAAACACCCTTTTCATTATATAATATATGTAACTATGACTATCTTAAAAAAGGAGAACTACGCTATGAAAGCAGCAGAGGCAGTAGCAAAATGTCTTAAAAAAGAGAATATAACTACCGTTTTCGGATATCCGGGGGCGGCTGTCTGTGCTGTCTATGAAGCTATCGAAAAAGAGGGAATAAGACATATCCTTGTAAGACACGAACAGAACGCAGGACACGCCGCAAACGGCTATGCAAGAGTAAATAATACCCCTGCCGTTTGTATAGCAACATCGGGCCCCGGCGCTACAAACCTTCTTACAGCGATAGCAACCGCTTATATGGATAGCATCCCCGTTGTTTTCATAACAGGTCAGGTTTCAAGCGATTCAATAGGCCGTGATGTTTTTCAGGAAGCTGACATAACGGGCGCATCAGAGCCTTTTATAAAGCATAGCTTTCTTGTTAAAGAGGCTGCGTCTATTCCTAAAATTTTCAAAGAGGCGTTTATCCTTGCGGGAACAGGCAGAAAAGGCCCTGTTTTAATAGATATCCCTGAAGATATTGCCGAGGAAGAAATTGATTTTAAATATCCCGAAAAACTTTCTATAAGAGGATATAAACCCACAACAAAGGGTAATAAACTTCAATTAAAGCGCTGTGCTGAGGCAATAGCGGAGTCAGAAAGACCGCTTATCTGTGCAGGCGGAGGAGTTCTTCTTTCAGGCGCTACCGAAGAACTTTATGCTCTTTCTGAAAAAATTTCAGCACCCATAGTTACAACTATGATGGGAATAGGCTCTTTGCCGACAGAAGACGAAAGAAATCTTGGAATGATAGGAAGATTCGGAAAAGAAGAAGCCAACATCGCTGTCAATAAATGCGACCTTATTCTTCTTATCGGTGCGAGAGTAGGGGACAGAGCAGTAAAATCCCCGACCTTTATCGAAAAGACAACAAAGATTATACATATAGATATAGATCCCGCTGAAATCGGGAAGAATCTGACTGCCGACATTCCCGTTGTAGGCGATGTAAAGAATATTCTTTCAGCGCTTTTAGATGTTGTTTCAGAAAGAGATGTTCCTTTATGGACAACCAAAAAGGAAGATAACAAAGAGAAAACCCTTGCTGAAAAACTCGTTAAAAGAGTTTCAGAAAGACTTTCTGATGGCGGAATTTTTGTTTCTGATGTAGGAAACCATCTTATAACTGCCGCTAACAATGTTTCTCTCAAAAAGGGTGCAAGATTTTTCACATCTGGCGGAATGGGAACTATGGGTTACGCACTCCCTGCGTCGATAGGCGCTTATCTTGCATCGGGAAAAGATACGGTTGCTTTTATAGGCGACGGTGCTTTTCAGATGTCCTTGCAGGAACTTGCAACAGTTAAACAGCATAATATCCCCGTTAAGATAATTATTGCAGATAACTCATCACTCGGAATGGTAAGGGATTATCAGAAAGCAAAGAATTTAAAGGAATTTGCCGTTTCTCTCGACGGAAGCCCGGATTATCTCAAACTTGCCGATGCTTATGGAATAAAATCGGCGCTTGTTGATGAAGAAAGCGATATAGATGAAATGCTTGACAATTTTCTTTCTGCTAAAGAACCTTTTATAATTCTTTGCAGAACGGAGTAAGGAGAATTTATGAAACATACAATTTCTGTTCTCGTTGAGAATACGGCGGGTGTTCTTTCAAGAATAACAGGCCTTTTCTCAAGACGAGGATTCAATATCGACAGCCTTGCCGTTGGAATAACCGATAACCCCGATATTTCGAGAGTTACTATTGTTGCCGACGGAAACGAACACGATGTCGAACAACTTGCAAAACAGCTTAATAAACTTGTTGATGTAATAAAAGTTCAGTCGCTCGATCAGGAACAACTTATTTCAAGAGAATTATGGCTTGTCAAGATTTCCTGCACCCCCGATAAACTTTCTGAACTCAAAAACATAACCGAGGTTACGGGTGCAAAGATTATCGATGTTACACCTGAAACGGTAACGCTTGAAATTTCCGACTGGGGCGCAAAACTTATGAATTTCAAAGCGCTTATAGAACCTTTCGGAATTCTTGAAATGGTAAGAACGGGCGTTGTTGCTATTGAAAGAGGTGCGGGCGGAATAGGAAGAAAATAAACTGATTTGCCTAAACTGTCTAATTTATCGACACAAATTTTACCTTACTATGTGCCTTTATACAAATTTGATTTTTTTAATAAAATCCTTTTGATTTTTGATAAAAAATCAGTTATACTTTACTTGTAAGTAAAGAAACAGTAAAGAAAAAGAGGAAAAAGATATGGATATTTTTTCTATTATAAGTCTTTTGGGCGGACTTGCGATGTTCCTTTTCGGAATGAAGTATATGGGCGAAAAACTCGAAAAACTCGCAGGCGGAAGACTTGAAAAGATGTTTGAAAAACTCACATCCAACAGATTTTTAGGACTTGCACTCGGTGCATTCGTAACAGCGGTTGTTCAGTCATCATCAGCGACAACGGTTATGCTTGTCGGTTTTGTAAACTCAGGTCTTATGCGACTCGCGCAGACAATCCCCGTAATTATGGGCGCCAATATCGGAACGACAATTACAACATGGCTTCTCAGCCTTGTCGGTATCGAAGGCGACAGCATATTTATAAAGCTTTTAAAACCAACATCATTCTCTCCTATTATAGCACTCATAGGTGTTATTCTTATTATGTGTGCAAAATCGGGAAAGAAAAGAGATGTCGGAGGAATACTCATAGGTTTCGCAATCCTTATGTTCGGTATGACAACAATGGGCGATGCGGTTGAACCTCTTTCAACAAACGAACAGTTTGCCGAAATCTTCGTAATGTTCAGTAATCCTTTCTTCGGTGTTTTAGCGGGTGCAATACTCACAGCGATTATCCAGTCATCAGCAGCATCAATCGGTATGCTTCAGATGTTGTCATTAAAGGGAATGGTAACATTCGGTTCAGCGCTTCCTATCATTCTCGGTCAGAATATAGGAACATGTATTACTGCCATCCTTTCAAGTATCGGTGCTAACAAAAACGCAAAGCGTGTTGCGGTTGTTCACCTTGTATTCAATGTTATAGGAACAGTTCTTTTCCTCGTTGTTTTCTATACACTTGACGCGTTCATCCATTTCTCATTCGTTGATGAATCGGTAACAACATTCAATATCGCACTTGTACATACAATCTTTAACCTTTCAACAACTCTTGTTCTTATTCCTTTTACAAATCTTCTCGAAAAACTTGCTTATAAAATTATCAGAGATAAGGAAGACGAAACAGAAAAGATTCAGCTTCTCGACGAAAGACTTCTCAGCACTCCCGGTGTGGCTATAGAACACTGCCGTAACCTCACAATAAAGATGGGTCAGCTTTCAGAAGAAACAATAAAGATGGCTTTAGAACTTCTTTCTGATGATGAATATGATGAAGAAAAAGAAAAACTCGTTATTACAAACGAGGGTATCATAGACAGCTATGAAGACAAACTCGGAACATATCTCGTTAAACTTTCAAGCCGAAGCACAACAGTTCACGATGGTAACACAGTTTCGATGCTTCTTCACGCCATAGGCGACTTTGAAAGAATTTCAGACCACGCAGTAAACCTTATCACAACAGCAACAGAACTCAGAGAAAAGAATATAGTATTCTCTGATAAAGCGGTTGAAGAACTTAAAGTTCTTTATTCTGCGGTTTCAGATATCCTTGAAATGACAGTAAAGGCGTTTGAAACAGAAAATCTCCATCTTGCTGAAAAGGTTGAACCGCTTGAAGAAGTTATTGACGGAATGAGAATAGAACTCAAAGCCCGTCATGTTGCAAGACTTCAGAAAAATCAGTGTACACTCGAACTCGGCTTTATCTTCTCTGACCTTTTAACTAACCTCGAAAGAGTTGCCGACCATTGTTCAAATATTGCCGTTTGTATGATTCAGCTTAAAACAAACAGCCTCGAAAACCACGAATATCTCAATATGATAAGACAGTCGGACGAGTATTTCCAGAAGAAGTTCAAAACAAACTCAGAAAAATACGCGCTTCCTTCTGCTGAATAAAAAAACAACAGGATACCTTTCAAAGAAGGTATCCTGATTTTTTATTTCTTATTCTGTCTGCGCTTGTCAATATCATCGAAAACTTTTTTATATGGCATAAGCATTCCCTCGGTCATTTTGCCGTTCATTTTTGCTTTGAGTTTCGGGTTTCGCATAACCTCGCCGACAAGGCACATTCCAAGCATTCTGCCTGTCTGTTTGTGCGGGAAATCGTAAACGCCGTGCTTTTTATAGAATTCGTGGTCGGCTTTCATAAGCCCACGCATAACCCAGATTAAATCCCTGAAAATCTTCATTCCGCCGACACCATAGAAATTTCTCGGAAGAACGAGTTTATTCTCAATAGCATAATCAAGATTTTTGACCATATCGGAAAGTGTTTTAGGGGTGTGCCCCACACCTGCGAGGAAATTATGTCCTACCTCGCTTCTGCCTTCTATAACAGTTTTTAAATTTTCTTCGTTTTCATAATTGCCGTTTATTATGTATCCGAAAGGAGTTCCCTCGGTAACAGTTCTGTGTCCGTTACAGAACTGTCTGTCGTCATACATTTTAAAACGCCAGCCCATAGAATGATCTTCTATCGAAAAGGCATAGACTATTGCATCGGATGTCTGAATTTCATCACGAAGGAAACTGTCGAAACCATCTTTATAGATGCATTTTCCGTCGACGGCACAGTTAAAACAACCAAGGCATCCGCCTGAAAAATCGAAATTTCTTATGTTGATTTCCTTTATTTCATAGGGACATTTTTCCTTGAAATCCTCTATCATCGAGATAAGCTTTTCGTCATTTTCTGAAACATCGCATACAAGGGCAACAGTTCCGCTTTTCACATCGGGATTTTCTGATTTTAAAGAAAGATATTCTGTTTCTTTATATTCCTTTTTATCAGGGATTTTTTCGTAAACATCGTTATTAACACACCATAAAGCGTGTTTCAAGAAAGCAACAGCCTCTTTCTGACCTTTTTTTGTAGTAAGGTCATCCATATCAGCCGAAAGCCCTTTTATTACTTTCATCCCCATATCAAAACAGTTTTCTTCAATATAGCGGTGTGCCGTTGTGTCATAAAAATGTTTTGATGTTGAAATCTGTGTAACAAATTTTCCGCTGAAATCCTCACCACAGTTTTTCATAAGGTTTATGAAATGATGAAGCTGTGAGGGCGCGATGAATGTATAAACAGGGTATGAAAAGATGATAAGATCGGCATTTTTTATCATAGAAATTGCTTCTGCCATATTCTTTTCATAGTATTTTATTTTCTGACCTGCGTGGAGAAACGAGAATGTGTGTTTTAAAGCAAGTTTTTCAAGAAAAAGAGAAGTCTGTAAAGTGATACTGTTCTTTCCCTTAGGAGAGCCATTTATAACAAGAATATTCATAAAAACTATCCTTTCATTTTTTCCATAGCCTTTTTGACATAGGGGTTTTCCTTTATGGGATACCAGTCGCCGTTAAGGTCAAATCTTCTTGTTGAGCGCGAAAGACTCGAACACTGTAAAAGGGCGTATTTCTTTCCGACAGATTCGCCATAGACTTTAAGACGCTTTACAAAATCTGCAAAACAATCTTCTGTTAAAGTTTCGTTGAATCCGCCCATTTCGTTGAATACTTTTTTAAGACACCAGAATGACTGATAGAAAACAGGTGATTTCTTTCTCATCATTTCGGGAAGATTTATAACTGTTTCATAAACGGATGATGCTAAAATTCCCATAGATAATCTTTCAGGCTTTTCAAACATTCCTCCACCGATGTATTTTCTTGTTTTAAGCATCTGATGAATTTCAATAAGTGTATAATCGGATATTCTGCAATCGGGAGAAAGGATAAGAAGAATTTTTCCCGATGCAACGAGAACCCCCATATTTATGAGTGCTGAAAGTGTCATTTCGTTATTATTCTTAACAACAAGACAATCAAAATCCTTTGCGATTTCTTCTGTTCTGTCTGTGCAACGGTCTGCGATGATAACTGTTTCAACCGAACCTTCGGGGAGTTTCATAGATGCTGTTCTTATCGAACAAAGGCATTTTGCAATCTGTTTTTCTTCGTTATGAGCAGGAATTACTACCGAAATAAGTTTATCTGACATTTTAAAAATCCTCCCTGAAAAAGAATACATCAAGAAAATTATACCATACAAAGCCTTTATTTTCAATAATTGATAGATAGAAGATTTCTTCCTGAATTTATGAAAAATGACACAAAGAGAAAGGGTATCGGAAAAACCGATACCCTTGATTTGTTTATTGAAATACAGAAAATCTTCGTTACCGAGCCACAAAGCCCGTTACGATATGCTCTTTGCGACCACGCGGTTATGATTTTACAAGTTCTGCGGCAACTGCGTTGAGTTCTTCAATAACTGCTGTTATTTCAGAAACGCTGTCGCTTATGAGCTGTGAACTTGCGTTGAGAGCTTCAACTGCTCTGTCGGTGTTGGATACATTTTCCTTTGTATTTGTAACTTCACCGATGATAGCATCTGAAGAGTTCTTGATTTCTGTAACGCTTGAAAGAATTTCATCTGTTCTTGCTTTTGCTTCAGCGAGAGTTTCAGCAGACTTGACTGCGAGAGTTCTTACTTCATCGGCAACAACCGCAAATCCCTTACCATACTGACCTGCTCTTGCAGCTTCGATTGAAGCATTGATAGCGAGGATATTTGTCTGATCTGAAATTCCTGAAATCTGACCTAAGATTTCTGTGTATTCGTTGATGCCTGTGCTTATCTTCTTAACGGCTTCAGCGATTCCACCTGCACGATCGTAAACATTAGCAATATCTCTGTTGATAACAGCCATATCCGACTTGATGCTTTCGTTCTTAGCTGAGTTTCCGATTGCGTTTTCAGCAATAGGCTGAATCTTTTCTGTGAGTGATTCGAGTGAATCGTGAATCTGTGTAACAGAATCCTGAAGCTTTCTGTGTCTTGCTTCAAGTCTTGCCTTCATATCCTGCATCTGCTGCTTTTCAAACATAATACAGTTGTTGGGTGTATTGTTTCCTGCAAAGACGCTCATAGCCATATGCTTACATGACTTATATCCACAAGCATGACAGTCGATATGACGGTCTGATTCTGTAAACTTGCCCATGCTGTTGAATACAGGGTCGAGTTCGTGCATTGTAGGAAGTTTGTCTGTGCATCTGTTTTGATATGTTCTTATAAAGTCCTTGAGTTCAAGGTCTCTGAAAATCTTTGTGTGGAATCTTTCGTTCTTCTTGTTCTTTGCGGCAAATCCCTTGACCTTCATCATGATGTCATATGAATTGAACATATCAAACTTCTCGATAGCGCCTGCGCCTGAGTTACAACCGAATTCACAAGAAAGAACGTCGTAAACTGTGGGGAGCTTTGAGGGGCTTGTTTCGAGGTATGTGTCAAGGTCTTCATAAATCTTCTGAACGCCTTCTGATGTTGTAACAGAAAGGTCGGGTGCGAAAACTTTAAGACATTCCTTAAGTCCACCGGGGATAGGATAGAAAGCACCGTCAAATCCTCTTGCCTTTGAAAATTCAAATGGGCTGTGTCCCTTTCCGAGAACAACGTTATGTTCTTCTATGTATTCCATAAGTCTTCTGAAAGTAACATTAAGGCTTATGTAACCTGTATTTGCGAATTCATCACCCTTTGCGATACAAGGTGTAAGACCTATGAGTGTATCGTGGTTGCCAAGGTATTTCTTGACATATACTGCTGTGCAGAGAAGGGGAGAATGAACGGGTGAGAGTTTAGGGAGAAGCTCGGGCTTATGTTTTTCAGCATAGTTTACAATTGCGGCACAAGGCTGTGAAATAATCTTTGCGTTGGGATTCTGCTTAACATATTCAAGATGGAGATATGTACAGATATCCGCACCGAAAGATGCATCGTAAACTTCATTTACGCCCATATCTTTGAGCCACTGAAGAACATGTCTCCATTTGCCGTCCATCGCTGTCTTGATAGCGGGGGCAACAACGAGAGAAACTTTCTTTGTCTTTATAAGTCTCATCATTTCTTCGAGACCGTCTGTATAATATCGTGCACCGTGCTGACAGTTCTTTACACATTCTCCGCAACGGATACATTTATCATCATTGACATGAACAACCTTACCGTCATAACGGTTTGCATTGGGAACAGGACATACTCTTATGCAGGCATTACAACCGATACATTTATCTGCTATAACATTAATCATAAAAAGAACTCCTTTTCAAGATAGATTTATACAATATAATTTTATCACTTTGTTACATTTTAGTCAATTAAACAGAGTAAATTTAAAATAAAATAGGGAATTTGCACAATATATTATATTAAAAATTTATGAATACAATAATCAAATTGGAATAATTTTACAAAAACGCTTTTCTTATGCCGTAATTACGCAGTTCGGGTTAACAGGAATTAACAAAAACAATATTGCCACTTACCCCGAAAAGATATATAATTGAACCAAAGGAAGTGAATTTTATGAAAATAACATCTTTGGTTGAAAATATATCAAAAAGTGAAAATATAGGCGCTGAACACGGTCTTTCTCTTTTTATAGAAACAGAAAAACATAATATTCTTTTTGATATGGGGCAGACAGACCTTTTTTCAGAAAACGCAGAAAAACTTTCTGTCGACCTTTCATCCGTAGATACCGCCGTTTTATCACACGGTCATTACGATCACGGTGGTGGGCTTTCAAAGTTTCTTTCGCTTAATGATAAAGCGAAAATCTATATAAATAAAAACGCATTCGGCGATTATTATAACGGAACGGAAAAATACATAGGTCTTGATAAATCGCTTATGGAAAGCAATCGTATCGTTTTAACGGATGATTTCTGTGAAATCGAAAAAGGTCTTTTACTTTATTCCTGCAATGACAGAGAGAAGAAATATAACTTAGGCAGTTTCGGTCTTAAAAAGAAAAAGGGAGATAGATTTCTCTCCGATGATTTTATCCACGAGCATTATCTTTTAATTGAAGAAAACAAGAAAAAAGTTCTTATAAGCGGATGTTCGCATAAGGGAATTTTAAATATCGCAGAGTGGTTTTCGCCCGATGTTTTAATAGGCGGATTTCATTTTTCAAAACTCCCTCTTGATGAAAAATTAAGAGAATATGCTGAGATATTGTCATCATATGAAACAACCTTCCACACCTGCCACTGCACAGGAGAAGAGCAATACAACTTTATGAAAAAATATATGAATAATCTTTTCTATCTCTCATCGGGTGAGAGCGTTATAATATAAAAATTCCCCGTAGCCATTATGACTACGGGGTTATTTTTATTCTTCAGAGAACATATCTTTTCCGACACCGCAGAGAGGACATTCAAAGTCATCGGGTAAATCCTCGAATTTTGTTCCGGGTGCAATTCCTAAATCGGGAGCACCGAGTTCTTCGTCATAAACCCATCCGCAAGCGTCGCATACATACTTTTTCATAAATAATACCTCCGTTTAGTTAAGTTTATTTTATTTCTTCAAAATCTGCAACTCCGTGTTTACAGAGAGGACAGATGAAGTCATCGGGGAGATTTTCGCCTTCATAGACATATCCGCAGATTTTGCAGACATATCCCTTTTTGCCTTCTGTCATCGGCTTCGGCTTAACATTTTCCTGATAATAGGTATATGTCATTGTTTCCTTGTCAGAGATAACTCTCGCTTCGGTCACCTTGCATATAAACATTCCGTGTGTGTCAAGGTCGATATACTGTTCGACTTCAAGAGAAAGGAATGAATTTATATGGCGTGGGAGGAAAACAAGTCCGTTATCAGAACGAAGCGGTGTGCAACCTTCAAACTTATCTGTATTTCTTCCACTAACAAAACCGAACTTTTCAAAAACAGCAAAAGGTGCATCGGTTGAAAGACAGTTTATGTTCATCTTTCCCGTCTGCTTTATAACATGGTGAGAATAGTTTTCTTTATTTATAGTGACAGCAATTCTGTTCGGTGTATTTGTAACCTGAGTTACTGTATTTACTATAAGTCCGTTATCCTTCTTGCCATCGTTTGATGTTACAACATAAAGACCGTAACCTATGTTGAAAAGTGCTGAAAGGTTATTCTTGTCGACATCTTCGCCTTTCTGTGCAAGGTATTCCATACAGAGTTCGTCCGAAAGCGCTGAAAGCGATGCTGAACTTTCTTCCGAAAGTGCCGAAAGAATTTTAACTGTGTTTTCTGTAAAGGTTATATTCTTTGATTTTTCAAACATTGATTTCATAACCTTAGCGGCCACAGGTGCCCAACTTCCGTTTTCGATAAGGGCAACTGTTCTGTTTGAGAAATTTCTTTCTGTGAGATGATTTATAAATTCTCTCATAAAGGGGAAGATTTCTGCGTTATATGTTGTTGTTGCGAGAACGAGTTTGTTATAACGGAAAGCATCTGAAACCGCTTCAGACATATCACATCTTGCAAGGTCATAGAGAGCAACAGAAGGACATCCTTTTGCTTTAAGGTCGTCAACAAGTTTTAAAACTGCCTTTCTTGTGTTTCCGTAAACGGATGTGTATGCTACACATATACCCTCTTTTTCAGGCTGATATGATGCCCATGTAGAGTAAAGACCGATATAATATCCTAAATTTTCTTTGAGAACAGGGCCATGAAGGGGACAAATCGTCTGAATATCAAGCCCTGTTGCTTTTTTGAGAAGAGCATTTACTTGCGCACCGTATTTTCCTACAATACCGATATAGTATCTTCTTGCTTCGTCCGCCCAGTCTTCGTTTTCATCGGGAACGCCGAATTTTCCGAAACCATCCGCCGAGAAAAGAACTTTATCATAAGAATCATAAGTAACAATTACTTCGGGCCAATGCACCATAGGCGCAGTAACAAAAGTTAAAGTGTGCTTTCCGAGAGAAAGAGTATCTCCCTCGCCGACAGTGATGTTCTTTTCTGCAAAATCCGTTCCGAAAAAGTTTTTCATCATAGCAAAAGCCTTCGCCGATGAAACGATTTTCGCATCGGGATATGCTTTTACAAAGTTCATTATGTTCGCGGAATGGTCGGGTTCCATATGCTGAACAATGAGATAATCGGGGTTTCTTCCGCCTAAGGTATCGCGGATGTTATCAAGCCATTCGTGAGTGAAGTTCATATCAACAGTATCCATAATTGCGATTTTTTCGTCGATAATCGCATAGGAATTGTATGAAATTCCGTTGGGAACTTTATACTGACCTTCGAAAAGGTCGATTTTCTTGTCGTTGACGCCGATATATCTTATATCATTTGTTATTGTCATAGAATTATCCTCCTTTGAAAAATAATTTGTTAAAAGGATTATATCATAAGATTTTTTAAAATTCAATATAAAAGAAAAAATTTACTTTTTCTTTGCGTGAGAATTATGTTGAAATAAATGGGTTTTCGTGTTATAATGTACGGGATAAGTATTCCCCCGAAAGAGAGGGTATAAACAATGGAAGATAAAAAAATAAAATCCTATCGCAAAAACTGGACAAGTTCGAGCCTTGCCCTTCTTGGCAACGAACTGCGTGAATATACCGCGCCTTTAAGAGAACTTATGGCGTATTTCCGCTGTGCTATTATGGAGGTTGAAACGAAATTCCGTGTTCTTAATGAAGAACTTTCGTTGGAATACGACCGTAACCCCATAGAGTCGATAAAGACAAGGCTCAAATCAATAGAAAGCATTGCCGAAAAGCTCGACAGAAAAGGCCTTCCTATGACTGTTGAGAGTATTGAGGAAAATATCCGTGATGTTGCGGGAGTAAGGGTAATCTGCGGATTTCCTTCGGATATCTATATGCTCGCCGATGCGCTCTTGCGTCAGGATGATATAACACTAATAGAGAAAAAAGACTATATGACAAATCCCAAACCCAATGGTTACAGAAGTCTTCATCTCATAGTTGAGATCCCCATCTTTTTACACGATGAAAAGAAACCGATGAAGGTTGAAGTTCAGCTTAGAACCATATCTATGGATTGGTGGGCAAGTCTTGAACATAAAATCCGCTATAAAAAAGATATTCTCGTTACAGAATTTATCGAGAAAGAACTGCGTGAATGTGCCGAGGCGGCGGCAGAACTTGACAGAAGAATGGAAAATTTATCAGAAAGCATAATAAGAAACGAAGAAACGGAAGAATGAGATGTTTTTTAAAACACGAAATGTAGAACTGTATTACGAAAAAACAGGCGAAGGCGAACCTCTCATACTTCTCCACGGAAACGGAGAAAGCCACGAAATATTCAACGAGGCGATAGAAGTTTTAAAAAGAAAATTCACAGTCTACGCTATCGACACGAGAGGACACGGACAGAGCTCCCCTGTTTTAGAAATACATTATGATGATATTGCGCATGACATATATCGTTTTATAAAGAGATTTGATATTAAAAAACCCGTTGTCTATGGTTTCAGCGATGGCGGAATTGTAGCGCTTCTTCTCTGCATAAAACATCCCGACCTGCTTGAAAGGGCGATAGTCAGTGGCGTGAATATAAACCCTCAGGGGATAAAGACAAAGTGGTTACTTCTTTTCAAGATAATCTATTTTCTCACAAAATCAGAAAACTATAAGATGATGATTACAGAACCCAACATCAGTTTTTCTGAACTTGAAAAGATAACAACGCCCGTCGATATTATCTGCGGAAGCCGTGATATGATAAAGAATTCGCATATGAAGGAAATTTCAGACCATATACCGAATTCGACCTATACCGAACTTATCGACGAAACCCACGGAAGTTATGTTATTCATACAGATAAAATAGCAAGGGTTATAACCAAAAAGGTCGCAAGGGATATTATCGAAAGGGTTACCAATATGGAAGAACTTTTCGATATTCTTGTTGTGAAACTGCGAAACGACCCCGAAGAATTCTTTACAGATGATAAAATTCAGGATTATTATAAAATAGTCCTCTCTTACTATGAAAACGGTCTGTGGCTTTCTGATTATGAGGCCGACCAGAAAGGCTTTTTGCCGAGAAGTTTAAAAAGAGGAATTTTATCGCAGGATGGTTTCTATAATTTCATAGCAGATGTTGTTTCAAAAGAAAAGGAACTTGACAGAAACAAGCAGGTGTGATAATATAAATCGAAACTTAATATATGCTGCCACCGGGTAGCGAAGATGCAAAAAAGCATCCGTATATACATCGTTAGGTCTTTGAAGATGTATATGACGGGTGCTTGATTTTTTAAGGAGAAATTATGAAAAAACTGACGGAATATTTTTCTAAAACAGAAATCCTCTTGTGGTCTGTATCGGGGGTTATGATAATATCATCTTTCTTTATTTTCGACAGAGAAAACTATATGACCCTTATAGCCTCTTTAATCGGAATAACATCACTTATTTTCGCGGCAAAAGGCAACCCCGTATCACAGATACTCATGATAATTTTCAGCCTTATGTATGGTGCGATTTCTTTCACATTCTCATACTACGGCGAGATGATAACCTATCTCGGAATGACCTTACCTATGTCTGTTACAGCGCTTGTTTCATGGCTTAAAAACCCCTATGAAAAGGGAAAGAAAGAGGTTAAGGTAAACACATCTTTCTCAAAAAAAGAAATTCTGTTTATGATTTTTTTAACACTTGCAGTAACACTCATTTTCTACTTTATTCTGAAAAACTTAGGAACATCAAATCTTATCCCCTCGACAATTTCTGTTGCGACAAGTTTTGCCGCGGTTTATCTTACATTCAGACGAAGCCCCTATTTCGCACTTCTATATGCCATGAACGATATTGTTCTCATTATCCTCTGGATACTCGCAAGTATCCACGACACAAGTTATATCTCGGTAGTCGTATGCTTTATGGCATTTCTTGCAAACGACATATATGGCTTTATCAGCTGGCGCAGAATGGAAAAAAGACAGAAAAAAACGACTGTTAATTAACAGTCGTTTTTGTTTTGCTTACTTTTCTCATAATCTTCACAATCGGCGGAATCAAAAACCCGCAGATAAGATTACTTACCCCGTGGATACAATCAAAAGGAAGACCCGAAACTATCCACGCGATAGTTCCTTTAAAGTCAAGACCGAACATAATCGCCTGCGCGGGCGCATATAAAGTCCCGTATAAAAATCCGTGTAAAGAACAGATTATTATGTAGATAATATATTTTTTGTTTTCGGATATTTTTTCGGGAACGATAAGAACGCCTATCCACAACGGAAGCCATATATAGATATATGGTATCCACCAGTTATTGAAGCCATAGAAAAGCCCCGTTAAAAGAACGAAAACCATTATGGGATAAATCGCTTTTTTTCTGTAAACAGCAGAAAACGAAACTATAAAAACCGCGATAAGATGAATGTTGGGAAGCGCTTCGGTAATGAGTTTTGAAACGAAAATCAAAGCACCAAGCATCCCGAAGATTATGATTTCTTTTACCGTCGGTTTAAAATCATTCCGCCCTGAATTCATATAAACCGCCCTCTGTGATTTCTGTTGTGTCAACACCCGAAACGGCATACTCTCCGTTTATATAAAAAGCCCAGTATTTTCCGTCTGTGTCGAAGTCTAGAGTAACTCCGTTTACAGTCTTTACATAAAGTCCGTAATCGCTATCTTCACCCGAGATAAGACCTACTTTCATAAGCGCATCTCCAACTGTTTTTTCATCGGTGTAAACGGTGAAGATTGTGTTGTTTCCGTTACCGTCATAAACGATGAAAGTGAATGATTTTTCGCCCTCGCCGATTTCCTGATAGTCATAAGAAACCATAGGTGCTTCGGGTTCTTCGACAGTTACTTTTTTACAGGCTGAAAGCGTAAAAGACATCGCCGTAATCAATGCCATAAGAAGAAAGTTTTTTGCAATTTTTTTAAAAAGATTTTTCATAGCAAAACTCCTTTTTGATTTTTTGAAAAGTTTTCCCGAACAGGCGCTCGCTGTTTTTATGGGATTTTTTTATCTGTCGGAAAGTATTTCGACTCGATGAGAAAATCATCCGCCTTCTCGGAATGATTCCAATGGCATTTGGGGGATTTACGGCATCCTTACAGAATGATTTTTTAAGTTCATCACACGGCAACGGGCTTGTGCAGGATTCTCACCTGCTTCCATTCCGACAACAGATATTATAGCATAGGTTTAATGTGTTTACAAGAAAAACAAAAAATAGTGCTATTGTCAGGATAATGACCATATAGAAGAAGGGTACCGAGCGATAAACTCAGGTACCCTTGATTTTTATATTACGGATTGCCCGAAGGGGCTCCCTTCGGAGTACCATTTTGTTTTTTACTGCGAAACCATATCTTCGATATTTCCTGTTTTCCCTGCAAGGCCTAAGGCTGTGTCAACGGGAAGAGAGAAGCAAATACCCTTATTCTCTGTCATTATCCCTGCTTCTTCCATAATGTTTTTCATAACCTCGTCTCTGTCGTCTTTTCCGACAACGATGAAAACAACATCCTTTTCGGGCTGAATAGAAATGCCGAGGAATTTTGCGGCTTCTTCTCCGCCAAGACCCAAGCCGTGAAGAAGTGTTCCTCCGCGGGCGCCCGCGGATTTTGCAGCCTCTTTAACGGCCTCAAATCCGCCTCTGTTTACTATTGTTACTATGAGTTCGTATTTTGCTTCTGACATCTCTTTTGTTCCCTCCTTGTCGGGCGAAGTTTTGTTGAGTTTGAATGCTGTTCCAGATGCGGCTGTTATGGGGATTGTGAATGCTATTCCTTTTCCTGCCTCTGTGAGAGAGAGTTTATTGTTGAAAATCTCATAGAGGTGCATAACCTTTTCGTCTGAAACGAATGAAAACGCCGTTACTTTCTTGTTTTCGCCAAGACCCAAATAATCGAGCATTTCCGAGTCGGCAGAGCCGTATGCGTGCGTTAAAAAACGGCAGGGTATATTTTCTTCAATGAGAATGTTCTGAACAAGATGACCGCAACTGTAATCCGCTATTAAAATCATCGCTTTCATTTTTTATACACCCTCCTTTTCAAGAACTATAATATCGTCGCAATCGGCAGTGAGAGTAATGGGGAAAATCTGTCCCTCGTCCGAAACTGCTTTTGGTGAAGTCCTGAATTTGCTGATAAGACCTAAAATCTGTATTGTGAGTAATGGAGTCATCGCAACCATAGCAACAATTCCGAATGCATCTGCGGCTATGTTTCCGCCTGCGGCGAAACTAGCTCCCATAGCGAGAGGGAGAAGGAATGTTGCTGTTAAAGGCCCTGATGCTACTCCGCCTGCGTCGAACGCAACAGATGTGAATATAGGTGGAACGATGAAACTTATAATAAGTGCAAGTGCATAACCGGGGATTAAAAACCAGAGAATAGAAATTCCCGTTATAACTCTTAACATAGCAATTCCGACAGAAGCCGAAACGCCGACAGCAAGGCTTATTCCTAAAGCCCTTGCAGAAATTCTGCCTTCGGTTATTGTTTCAACCTGTTGTTTCAAAACGTGAACAGCAGGCTCCGCCGAAACGATGAAGTAACCGATTATCATTCCTATCGGGATGAGTATCCACGAAAATCCACTTCCCGCAAGGCTTTCACCGATATACTGACCTATGGGCATAAATCCTACATTAGCGCCTGTTAAGAAAAGAACAAGTCCTATATAGGTAAAGATAAGTCCGACAAAAATCTTTATGAGTGTTTTTTTATCAAGTTTGAGTGATATAAAATTGAAAATAAGGAAGAATGCGATTATAGGTAATATAGCCATAGCGACTTCTTCCATATAATGAGGCAGAGAGTGTGAGAACTTTCTGAAAACTTCTGAAACGAAATCATAATCTCCTATGGGTTCTATTGTCTGTTCTGGAATTTCCGTGCTATTAACAGCACCGAGAATAAGCACAGTGAGAATAGGCCCTATTGAACACATAGCAACAAGACCGAAACTGTCTTCTTCTGATGTCTTGTCACCACGGATTGATGAAAGACCAAGTCCCAAAGCCATTATAAAAGGAACTGTTATAGGCCCCGTTGTAACCCCGCCCGAGTCAAACGCTGTCGGGATAAAGTCGGGTGTTATGAGTGGTGAACAAGCGAATATGAAAACGAGTGCATAGAAAATTACAAAAAGATATGAAATCTTTATCTGTAAAAAGATACGAAGGAATGCAATCGCAAGAAAAAGTCCAACGCCTATTCCTACCGACCATATCATAACCTGAGAGTCGGCTATGGGTGTCTGGTCGGCGAGAACTTTAAGGTCAGGCTCAGCGACAGTTACAAGAACGCCGATTATAAAGCATATCGGCAGAATAAGCCAGACTTTTTTGAGCCTTACGAGTTTAGCGCCAATTTCTTCACCTATGATAATCATCGAAGTGTCTGCGCCGAGTGTAAAAAGCCCTATGCCGACAACGAGAAGAACTGTTCCGACAAAGAACATAAAAAACATTTCTCCACTGACGGGAACTATCGAAATCATCAAAAGAAAAACGATAGCTGCAACAGGCAGAACAGAGCCTAATGATTCTTTTATTTTTTCCAAAAGATTTTTCTTCACATCTTCACCCCTTGATGTTCAAAGTGATATTTATTACATTATATCATATTTTAAAATTACGGGCAAGATTCATAATTTATCTTTACTGTGTTTTAGGAAACATATATTATACCATATTAAGTGGGTAAAAAGATGGACATATATTATGATATAATGTAAAAGAGAGTATTTTATTGATATATATGGAAAGAAGTGTTATAATGACAGATACAGGTTAGACCAATCCGAAAAAAACAAAAAAGTCTGCTAAAAGCAGACTTTAAAGCACTACATGTGCAATCGGAAACCCGACGATTTGAATAAATTTTTATTTGAACTCGTAGTGTAATTTCATAGGGAACTTGAAACTACACTCAAATAATAACATAAAAAACGGAGGTTGTCAATATGTCAGAAGAAAAAATTTTTATAGGTCTTGATATCGGAACGGATTCGGTAGGGTATGCTGTTACGAATGAAAGATATATTCTTAAAAAATTTCACGGAAAAAACATGTGGGGAGTTACTCTTTTCGATGAGGCTGAACTGAATACAGGCAGAAGAGGATTCCGTTCTGCAAGAAGACGTCTTGACAGAAGACAACAGCGTGTAAAACTTATAGGAGAACTTTTTGCAGAAGAAATCGGAAAGAAAGATGCTGATTTCTTCAGAAGAATAAAAGAAAGTGCACTTTGCAGAGAAGACGCATCAGAACCATTTTCACTTTTTAATGATAACGATTATACCGATGTTGAATATCACGAAAAATACCCTACCATACATCATCTGATAGATGAACTTATGAAATCAGAAAAAGAACACGATGTAAGACTTGTCTATATTGCGTGCGCCTGGCTTGTTGCACACAGAGGACATTTTCTCAATGAAGTAAGTAAGGAAAAAATCTCTGAACTTACAGATTTTTCATCCGTTTATTATGATTTTGTTGATTATTTTATAAATAACGGCTATGCTTTGCCATGGGAGAAGTCAAAAGAAAATGCTTTCGGCGAAACACTCAGGAAAAAGATTTCTCTTTCTGCAAAATACGGTAGTCTTTGTTCTGAAATATTTGATGGAAAAAAAGCGCCTAAAGAATTGTCAGAAGAATTTCCTTTCAATTGTGAGGCTATTTTTAAATCGCTCTGCGGAAGCAGTGTAAAGGCGAAAGATATTTTCTTTAAAGATGAATATGCTGAAATTCCTTCTTTTACACTCGGCGATGATGACGAAAAGCTTTCTGAAATTTTAGGTTCGCTTGATGACGATGATGCAGAACTTATAAAGAAATCAAAGGCGATTTATGACTGGTCATTGCTTGTTGATGCGCTTAACGGAAAGAATACCATTTCAGAAGCCAAGGTTCAGGTTTATGAACAGCATCGCAACGACCTTCGCGTATTCAAAGATATAATCAGAAAATATATTCCCGAAAAATACAATGAGGTTTTCAGAGAAGAAAATAAGAATAATTATTCTGCGTATATAAAGAGTACAAAAGCAAACGATGACTTTTATGCATATGCAAAGAAACTTATAGGCGGAATTTCACCCGATGATGAAGATATCGGAACAATTGATGGAATAAAAGAAAAAATTGAATTCGGAAAATTCCTTCCTAAGCAAAGAGATACCGATAACAGAGTAATCCCTTATCAGCTTTATTGGTATGAACTAAAAAAGATACTTGAAAATGCAGAGAAATATCTTGGATTTTTAAAAGTTTCTGATGAAGACGGAATAACCGTTTCTGAAAAGATATTGTCGGTATTTTCTTTCAGAATTCCTTATTTTGTAGGTCCTCTCAATAATCACTCTGAACATTCATGGATAGAAAGAAAGAGCGGAAAGATATATCCCTGGAACTTTGACAGAATGGTTGATCTTGATGCAAGCGAACAGAAATTTATAGACAAAATGACAAACACCTGCACATATCTTCCTTCAGAAAATGTAATACCCAAAGAATCGTTGCTTTATCATAAGTTTATGGTGCTTAACGAAATCAATAATCTGAAGATTGACGGTGTTTCTGTTCCGGTTGAACTCAAACAGAAAATATATACAGAATTGTTTATGAAGAACAGAAAGGTTACATTAAGAAAACTTGAAAATTTTCTTAAATCCGAAAATTGTTATACAGACGGGCAGACACTCAGCGGAATAGATATTCAGATAAACCAGAATCTTAAATCATATCATGATTTCAGGCGCATTCTTGAAAATAATATTCTTTCAGAAAAAGATGTTGAAGATATTATAACAAGGCTTACATATTCTGAAGACAAGATAAGATTCACAAAGTGGTTGAAAGAACACTACAGCAATCTTTCTGAAGATGATGTGAAATATATTTCGAGACTGAATTATAAGGATTTTGGAAGACTTTCGAAAGAATTCCTCTGCAAAATTGAGGGAACAAATAAGGATACAGGCGAAGTATCGACTATAATTGATGCATTATGGAATACCAATAATAATCTTATGATGCTTCTTTCAAAAGAAAAGTTCACATTCATTGAAGAAATCGAAAAACTTCGTAAGGAATACTATTCTTCACATCCTGAAAATCTTGATGAAAGACTGAAGGATATGTTTGTTTCAAATGCTGTTAAAAGACCTATAATCCGTTCGCTTGAAATAGTGAAGGAAATTACAAAGGCCTGCGACGGCAAAACACCTGATAAAATCTTTGTGGAAATGCCGAGAGGGGCAACTGCTGACCAGCGCAACAAGAGAACATCAACACGCAGACAACAGATAGAAGAGCTCTATAAAAAATGCCGTGATGAAGATGTAAGAGAACTTACAAAACAACTTGAAGATATGGGCGAAATGGTTGACAATAATCTTCAGAGCGACAGATTATTCCTTTATTTTATGCAGTTGGGTCGCTGTATGTATAGCGGTGACGCCATAGATATAACTCAGATTAAAGGGGACAAATATAATATAGAACATATCTTTCCACGGTCGCTTGTTAAGGATGATAGCATAATCAATAATGAAATTCTTGTGAATTCCGAAGATAACGGTGATAAAAGCGATACATATCCTGTTTCTCCCGCTATTCAAAATAAGATGAAACCTTTCTGGGAAATGCTCAGAAAGAACGGACTTATAAGCGATGAAAAATATAGCAGACTTATAAGAACAACTCCTTTCTCTGATGATGAAAAATTCGGATTTATCAACAGACAACTCACAGAAACATCGCAGTCTGCGAAAGCACTTGCGACAATACTCAAAGAAAAATATCCCGATACAGAAATTGTTTATGTAAAGGCAAGACTTTCATCAGAATTCCGTCAGGAGTTTGACCGACTGAAATCCAGAACATTCAATGATCTTCATCACGCAAAGGATGCTTATCTTAACATAGTAACAGGAAATGTCTATAACGAAAAATTCACAAAGCGTTTTGCTGAAATAAAAAATAACTATACTATCAAGACGAGCAAACTCTTTACAAATGATTTTATAAAAGGCAATAATGTTATCTGGAAAACAGATGAGATGTTTCCTTATGTAAAGGAAATACTTACAAAAAACAATGCCAATATGACAAGATATGAACTTTGTAATCATAGTGGTCAAAATGGCGGATTTTTTGATCAGAAACCCAAAAGTTTTAGAGAAGGAGGAAGTTATCCGAGGAAGAAAAATCTACCGACTGAAAAATATGGTGGTTATAGAGGCGGAACAATTACCTTCTTTATGTTAGTAAAATACAGAACAGGCAAAAATACCGATATAATGGTTATGCCCGTTGAACTTCTTTATGCCGATAAGGCGATGAAAGATGAAAATTCGATGAAAGAATACGCGAAAGAACGTATCGGAAGAATTATAGGAAAAACTGTTGATGAAGTTTCTCTTCCTCTTGGTATGAGAAAGATAAAGATAAACACAATGCTTTCTCTTGACGGATTCAGAATATGTATAGCAGGAAGTTCCAGCAGAGGAAGATGCATTATTCCTATGCCGTTTATGCCTTTTGTATCTGATTATAACATCAATCTTTATATCAAACGACTTGAACAGTTTGACGAAAAATGTAAAAATAATAAGAATTTTATCTATAAAAAGGAATATGACAAGGTTTCAGTAGAAGAAAACCTCTCTCTTTATGACCTTTATATCGATAAACTGAAAAATTCTATTTACAGTAAGCGCCCCAATAACCCTGTCGAAACACTTGAAAAGGGCAGAGATAAATTTATTTTGCTTGGTATAAAGGAACAGGCATCAGCACTTCTTTCAATTCATCAGGTCTTCGGAAGAGCGTCAGGCGGATGTGATTTACAACTTGTAGGTGGTGCCAAAAATGCGGCTGCAACAGGAAGCTTCCGTGTGAATGTTTCAAACTGGAAGAAGAATTATTCTGATGTAAGAATAATAGATTCATCCGCAACAGGATTATGGGAAAAAGTTTCCGATAATCTTCTTGAATTATTATGAGTTGGCGCACAGTTGTGATATCGAATCGTTGTAAACTTGATTATCGTATGGGATATATGGTTGTTCGTTCTGAGGAAACAAAAAGGATTTTCATAGATGAAATTGCTGTTCTTGTCATTGAAAATCCTGCTGTTTCCTTTACGGGATGTCTTATGGAAAAACTTGTTGAAAGTAAGATAAAGGTTATATTCTGTGACAGCAAACGCAACCCCGTATCAAAACTCGCCGATGATTTATGCGAAATCAGTTGTTGATTTGAATCTGTTTTTATGTTAGAATTATTACAATAAGAAGTTTGAGTTTCTTTCTCTTGCTTTGAATCCCGCAAATCCACGGTTCGTAGGCCGCTTTTCCGGATTCTGATCCGGATTGGATTTGCAGATTTGAGGTTTGAGAGTAGTGTAATTTCATAGGGAACTCAAACCACAAGAGGACACTATGATGAAGGAGCGTGTTTGAGAGCAGTGTAATTTCATAGGGAACTCAAACAAAAACTTTGTGCCTTATAATCCCGAAGTGTTTGAGAGTAGTGTAATTTCATAGGGAACTCAAACTAACACTTTGCGAGTACAGAAATTTAATCAGTTTGAGAGTAGTGTAATTTCATAGGGAACTCAAACCATCGTAAGTAAAAGTAATGTCGGCTAAATGTTTGAGAGTAGTGTAATTTCATAGGGAACTCAAACTTTTTGCACTCAAAACCCCTCTGTCTGCCAGTTTGAGAGTAGTGTAATTTCATAGGGAACTCAAACAAGGTCGCCGTTCTGAACATAAGAGTGCATGTTTGAGAGTAGTGTAATTTCATAGGGAACTCAAACATCTTGAAGAGCGATAGCATCAACTTCTTTGTTTGAGAGTAGTGTAATTTCATAGGGAACTCAAACATTGGGGGAATCCGGATGAATGACGAGATAAGTTTGAGAGTAGTGTAATTTCATAGGGAACTCAAACATACAATATTATCGGCTTCAGGCTTCGGGTGTTTGAGAGTAGTGTAATTTAACAACTTAAAATATTCTCTCTCATCAGAGAGGGAATATTTTATTTACCTTGTCTTATAATATCCCATATCCTTAAAAGGAGTGTTTTAAATGAAATATATATCAGAAAGAGAAAAGGTTATCTGCATTGATGAAAATGAAAACGAAGTCGGCGTTGTAACTTTCCCTGAAACAGAAAAGGGCGTCTTTACAATAAACCACACCTTTGTCGATGAAAAAATGCAGGGGAGAGGTATTGCCTCAGAACTTGTTAAAAGAGCAATAAATGCGATAAATCTTTCAGGCGGAGAGGTAAAGGCAAGTTGTTCTTATGCGCAGAAATATATCGAGAAAAAAGGCATCCGACCTTATGTTATCTGCCATATGATGACAAGTATCGACGGAAAGGTTACGGGCGATTTTTTATATGGTGAAAAGGGAACAAAGTCCTCTGAAAGCTATTATGAAATAAACCGACAAATAAAGGGCGACGCTTTCGCCTGCGGAAGAATAACTATGGAGGGGAGTTTCACAAACGGATACAAACCCGATTTTTCTTCTTTTAAAGATGAGGATGTTTCTTATGAAGATTATGTCGCTGTGAAGCATGATTATTATGCCGTTTCTTTTGATAGACTCGGAAATGTCGGCTGGAAAGAAAATATAATCCACGATTCCGATGAAGGCTATGACAACTGCCATATCATCGAGGTATTAACAGAAAAAACACCCGCAGAAAAACTTGCTTATTATAAGAGTATCGGTGTTTCATATATCTTTGCGGGAAAAGATGATATCGATATAAATCTCGCACTCTCAAAACTTCATAATCTTTTCGGAATAAAGAAACTTCTTTTAGAAGGCGGAAGTATAATAAATGGTGCGTTTTTAAAAGCAGGTTGCGTTGATGAATTGAGCCTTGTCGTAACGCCCGTTATTGCGGATAAAGACGACAAACCACTTTTCTATGACTCCTCTGTAACAGATTTTGAGTTTGTTTCATCCGAAAAAATGTTTGATGACTCTTTGTGGATAAGATACGAAAGATAACGGAAAAAGTCCCCTATGATAAAAGGGGACTTTTTTATTATATTTACAGTAATTAAAAATAGAAAATATCTTCAAATTTCTTGTCAAGCGCAATGCAGAGAATGAGGGCAAGTTTCGCCGTCGGGTTGAATTGTCCCGTTTCTATCGAGCTTATCGTGTTTCTTGAAACACCGACCATTTCGGCAAGTTCGGCTTGTGAGATTTTTTTTTCTGTTCTTATCTCTTTGAGGTGATTTTTAAGTATCAGACTGTTTTCCATATTCAAACCTCCGATTATAATATCGACTTATACATAAAAACCGAAATTGTTACAAAAAGTATAAGAACAGATGAAATTGTCCATAAGATTGCACAGGCGAGATTTCTCTTCTTTTTCATAGTGAAAAAGAGGTGAAAATGCATAGCAGCATTAGCTATAAGAACAACAAGCCATAAGCTGTGATTTGCTTCTTCTGTTATGAAAACTTCGATAAACCAGAGTATCGCGGCGGCGATTGAACAGGTTATCAGTGCGAAAGAACCTGCCTTCTTTTCAGCTTCTATCGTTGCTATATCTTTATTCTTGTTTTCTTTTCTGCTTTTTTCGAGGATTTCTTCCTTTGTCATAATAATTTCTCCTTTATGTTCAAGTCTGTTTTTGTCCGAACATTGTTGCCAAGTTTTCTTGACAACATCATCATACCATTGCCAAGTTCACTTGTCAACAATTTTGCCAAGTTTTCTTTGCGTTTCTATATTTTGCACATAAAACTTGTCATATTTTGCAAAGTATACTGTGCAAAAAATATAAAAACGGAACATTTCTGCATCGTTTTAAAAAAATCTTGAAATCATTTTGTTTTTGTTGTACTATAAAAATAACATAAATATCGGGGAGGGAAATTTTTTATGCAACACATAAAACTGCAGGTCGGTTGCCTTGCTGTGCTTATGTATATAATGGTAGTTTATATAAGGGATGTAAAAAAGTATAAGCCGAATGAAAGAGATAAAATCTTTGATCATCTTTTAGCCCTTGGGATAATAAGTATCATTTTTGACGGCATAACTGCGTTTACGGTAAATGTTCCCTCACTTATAGATACTTCATTTAATAAGATATTACACGGTTTTTTCTTAATAAGCCTTGATTTTGTAATATTCGCACTTTTTATCTATATGCTTAGTATAACAGGCGCTTTCCCCGAAGAAAACAGAAAGCGTTTTCTTATAGGACTTCCCTTTATAATAAATGTAATAATAGTAGTTATCGGTATAGGTAGCCTCAGATACGAAACAGGAAATACAACAAACTATTCGATGGGGCTTTCGGCATACACCTGTTTTATCATGGCGGCGGTTTATATCGTTATGTCCGTGATTGCTTTTTTCAGAAGATGGCGTTATATCGAAAGTCATAAGAGAATGAGCATATTTACATATCTTCTTGTTCTGGCGGTAGTAACGGCGGTCCAGATGATTTTTCCCGAAACGCTTATTTCAAGTATTGCAGTAACAATATTTATTTTAGGAATATATCTCAATCTTGAAAATCCTGCGATAAGAGAACTTTCACATTTCCATACAGAAACTGTTATGAGTTTTGCGAACCTTATTGAAAACCGTGATAACAACACAGGCGGACATATAAAAAGAACGAGTCGTTATGTTGAAATTATCGCCGATGAGCTCAGAAAAAGAGGTTATCATAAAGAAACGCTTACAAAAGATTATATGACAAATCTTTTAAAAGCCGCACCTATGCACGACATAGGAAAGGTTTCCGTTCCCGATGCTGTTCTTCAGAAACCCGGAAAACTTACCGATGAAGAATTTGCAACAATGAAAAAACACGCTGAAAACGGTGGGGATATAATCAGAGAAACGTTCCGTAATTTAGGCGATGAGGATTTCAGAAGAATGGCGTTTGAAGTTGCCCGTTATCACCACGAAAAATGGAACGGCAGAGGATATCCCGACGGGCTTAAAGCCGATGAAATTCCGCTTTGTGCAAGAATTATGGCTGTTGCCGATGTTTTCGATGCGATTTCTGAAAAGCGTTGTTATCGTGATGCTATGCCTATGGATAAATGCTTTGAGATAATAGAAAAGGGCAGTGGCGAAGATTTTGACCCGATGATTGCAGAAATTTTCCTTTCTGTTCGTGATAAGGTCGAGGATGTTCATAAACAGTTTTCTGAAAATAAAAGTTAAATAAAAAGACTATCGTAAATAAAATTACGATAGTCTGTTGCTTTGTATCAAAAAGTTATTCTCCGTCAAAAAGTGGAGTTGAGAAATATCTTTCTGCTGTATCGGGAAGGACAGTTACAACTGTTTTTCCCTTGCCGAGTTTTTTAGCGAGTTTCTTTGCAGCGGCAACATTTGTTCCCGCTGAAATGCCGCACATTATTCCTTCAAGACGGGCAAGGTCTTTAGCGGTTTCAATAGCCTCTTCGTCGGTTACTATATAAACCTCACTGTAAATATTCTGATTTAAGTTTTCGGGGATGATTCCATCGCCTATCCCCATCTGAAGATGAGTTCCTATTGTTCCGCCTGCGAGAATAGCGGCGTTCTGAGGTTCAACTGCCCATATTTCAATATCGGGATAAAGCGCTTTAAGTGTTTCGCCTATTCCGCTTATTGTTCCGCCTGTGCCTATTCCTGAACAGAAACCATGGATTTCCTTTCCTGCCTGTTCAACAATTTCAAGACCTGTGTGGTGCTTGTGAGCGAGTGGGTTAGCAGGGTTTTCAAACTGCTGTGGGATGAAAACATTGGGGTTTTCATCTTTCATGCGCTGTGCTGTTTTAAGACATTCTTCAATACAATCACCTATATTTCCTGCATCGTGAACAAGAATGACCTCGGCGCCGTAATGACGGACAAGCATTCTTCTTTCTTCACTTACAGAGTCGGGCATTATAATAACTGTCTTATATCCTTTAACAGCACCTATAAGCGCAAGACCTATGCCCTGATTTCCGCTTGTGGGTTCAACGATAATTGTGTCTTTGTTGATGATCCCCTGTTCTTCTGCTGTTATAATCATATTGTATGCTGTTCTTGTCTTTATCGAACCGCCGACATTGAGCCCTTCAAACTTTACAAGAATTTCCGCGCTGTCATCATCTACCATACGGTTGAGGCGGATAAGGGGAGTATGCCCTATAACCTCAAGAATGTTGTTGCTTATCATAATATGTCAATCCTTCCAAGATATAAAAGTCGCCAATATATTATATGATAAAATCGAAGAAATGTCAATATTAAAGAGTTTCACTTTGAAGTTGATTATATTTTAATCAAAGGCGAAAAACTTGAGATAGATAAGTGATAACTTCAAAAATCCACCTCTTTGATTGAAAGGGGTGGATTTTTTATAAATATCATAAGGAATTTCTTTACAGAACTATACTTTTGTGGTAAAATTATATTACAGATAATTCTGATTTTATTAAGGAGGACTGACAAAATGGGCATATTCGATTCACTTATCAAAGCAGCAGGCGATGTTTTACAAAATGAACCTGCAAAACCCGAAACTACTACCGATTCGCAGGTAGGAAAGGGAAAGAACTATACAGAAACTTTCACATTCTCTGCATTGCCTAATAACCTTTCAGAATTACAGGCTATGCCTGAAGCATCACTTGATTCTGCATTCAAAACAACAGCACTCACAATAGCAGTTCTTTGTTCTTATGAAAAAAATCCCGATGCTTGTATTGAAATGCTGAACTTTTTAAAAGGTCCCGCAGAAGTCAGCACATACGAAAAAGACTTTATCAAGGAACGCCTTAAAGATAAATACTATAAGACATTTTCTTTCTTTGAAGGCGCTACTCCCGAAAACAGCTATAAACCCAATACTCCTTATACTATAAAGGTAAGCGAAAACCCCTATTCATTCGATAACGAAAATTGGGCGACACTTTATGTAACAAGCGGCGGTGCGGATAATCCACGCCCAATAAAACTCAGAAAGAAACCCTCTACAAATCAGTGGTTCTTAAACGAAATTCAGTGCCTTTCCGATATTCGTATTCCCGTTGCAGAAGACCCCTGGGCATAAAGAAAACGGCGTATGCAAAATTGCATACGCCTTTATTTTTACTTTACATATTTTCTGACACTATCCCTTACAAATTCCGCTGTTCCGTCGCCGTGTTTATCGATATTATTTTTAAATCGTTCATCCAAGACATACATTTCAGCAAGACCTTTAAGGATTTCATCGGTGCAGTTGTAGAAATTTTCTGTTATATAATCCTGCAACTTCTTCACAAGTCCCTCTGCCTTATCGGGACTGTTTTTCATACATTCAGAAAATTCAGCGAAAATATCGTCCATTCCGCTTGTGATACTATTCCATTTTTCATCGGAATAGTCTTTTGTTTTTTCAAGGCTTTCTTTGTAAGCGTCAGTATCTCCCCACTTTTCTTTCGCCTCTTTTTTATACATCTCACGCTGTTTTTCAAATTCGCTGTTATCAAAAATATTCATAGATAAATCTTCTCCTTTCAGATTTTTGTCAAGTGCAGATATCAGTCTTTCAAGACGCTCTTTTTTAAGCGTTAAAAGATGAATCTGTTTTTTTATTGCACTCTTTTTGTCATAATCGGGTGATGATAGTATTTCTGATATTTCTTTAAGAGGAAAATCAAGTTCACGATAAAAAAGAATTTCCTGCATCTTTGAAAGATTTTCTTCGTCATAAAAACGATAGCCGTTCTGTTCGTCAACAGAAGACGGTTTTAAAAGACCTGTTTCATCGTAATAATGAAGTGTGCGCACACTTACTCCTGTGAGTTCTGAAAAATCTTTTATTTTCAGTTTCATTCTATCGCCTCCCTGATATGATTATATACTATGACGCAACGTCAGAGTCAATAGGTTTTTGAAAATTTTTCAAAAAGATTATAGTTTTCAGATACAAAAAATAAAAATAAGATAAGAATAAATCTCCTTTAAATACAGATACTACTATCACAAATTTGAATTGAAGGAGATTTATTATATTATGAAAGCAACAGGAATTGTCAGAAGAATCGACGACCTCGGAAGAGTCGTTATTCCGAAAGAAATCAGAAGAACTATGAGAATAAGAGAGGGTGACCCGCTTGAAATTTACACCAGTGCTGACGGGGAAGTCATCTTCAAGAAATATTCTGCGATAGGTGAAATGTCGGGGAACGCTGTGGCGGTGGCTGATGTTATAACAAAACTTGCTTCCTGCCCCGTTGTTGTGTTTGACAGAGATCACGTTATCGCGGTTTCGGGCGTTCAGAAAAGAGAATTCAACGAACGCAGGGTTTCTGCGGGTCTTGAAGAAATCCTTGAAAAGCGAAAGACTTATATCTATAAAAGCGGCGAACAGAGAGTTTTCCCTGTTGAGGGGATAGATCGCTCTGCGATAGCCTGTGCACCGATTTTAACATCGGGCGATGTTACGGGTGCGGTTGCTTTTTTAGCACCCAGCCCCGATTCGACAGCAACGGATATTCATCTGAGTCTTGTTCAGGCGGCAGCGCAGTTTTTAGGAAAACAGATTGAGGACTGATAAAAAATCCACTCGTATATTCGGGTGGATTTTTTACTTGTTTTGAGAGGATATATGTGGTATAATTTTAAAAAACACAAGGAGGAACTGATATGCCTTTTATAAATGTAAAAACAAACAGAGAAGTTTCAGATGAAAAAGTAAACATCATAAAAACCGAACTCGGAAAAGCGATAACAGCAATTCCCGGAAAGTCGGAAATGTGGCTTATGGTATGTGTTGAGGGAAATAAAAAACTCTTTTTCAGGGGAGAGAACGTTCCCGCTGCCATGGTTGAAGTAAGTGTTTACGGAAATGCATCACAGAGCGCTCTTTCAGACCTTACTGCAAGAATAACAGGGATACTTACAGAAACCCTCTCGCTTTCGCCCGATTGCGTATATGTAAGTTATACGATGATGGATACTTGGGGCTGGAATGGTTCTAATCTTTAAAACAAAACCGTACTCAGATTTTTCACTGAGTACGGTCTTTTTTATTTTCTGAGATATTCTCTTGCGAGGCTGACTGTTTCTCTGAAAAGGCTTATCATATCGGAATGATTTTTCTTTATGAAAGAAATATTTTCCTTTGTTTCTTCATCTGCCTTGATTTTCTTTCCTGCTTTTTCAAGTTTGAGGCAGAGTTCTGAAAGCCTTTTTCCGCCTATATTGAGAGCGTTTGATTTAAGCGCGTGGATAGCAACAGTATATTGCGCCCAGTTTTCTTCAGATAAGAAATTTTCGAGTTCTTCTGATTTTTCGTCATACATCTCACAGAACATATCAAGGATTTCTTCATATAGCTCATCATCGTTACCCAGATATGTCTTACCGATATTTGCATCGAAAACAGGAGAAGTATTGTTTTCATCAGAGGGTTTGTCGTTTCGAATTTCAGGCGTTTTTTCTTCAACCTTGGTTTTTGTATAAACGATTTTTTCTTCGGGAAGGAATTTGATAAGTTTTTCTTCGAGCATATTTCCTGTTACAGGTTTGCTTATATAGTCATCAAAACCTTCTGCAATATACATATCCTTAACGCCCGAAACAGCGTTTGCTGTAAGTGCTATGACGGCGGCACCAGAACTCTTGTTACCATCCATTGATTTGAGATGTTTGAGAGTTTCGATACCGTCCATATGAGGCATCATATGGTCGAGAAGAATAATGTCGAATTTATTTTCCTTAACGAGTGCTATCGTTTCTTCGCCACTCATACAAACGGTTATTTTAGCCTTTGTATGCTTGAGAAGATTTTTAGCGACCATAAGGTTCATCTTGTTATCGTCAACAACAAGGATTGACGCATCGGGAACTGTAAATTCTGACTTTAAAACAGTAGTTTCTGCTTCGGGGATCTTATCCCAGTCTGTTCCTACAACATCTTTTCCCGTTACTTTTTGAGGAACGGAAATTTTAAATACAGAGCCTTTTCCGTATTCACTTTCTGCTGCGATTTCTCCACCCATAATTCTTACAAGGTTATATGTTATCGCAAGACCTAAACCTGTTCCTTCGATATTTCTGTTTGCCGATATATCAAAACGGCTGAAATTTTCGAAAAGCAATGACATTTCTTCTTCCTTTATTCCGATACCTGTATCAGAAACTGAAATATCAAGCATTATTTCATTATCATTTTCTGATTTGCTGTATCCTACATCAAGGGTTACGCTTCCTTTGTGAGTATACTTTACAGCGTTTGTAAGAAGATTTAAAATAATCTGTTTGATTTTAAGGTCATCACCATAAAGCGAATCGGGAGTGTTTTCATCAACATTTATATTGAAGACAAGATTTTTCTGTTCTGCCTTAAGGCTTATCATATTGGTCATATCTCTTAAAAGTGAACAGAGTTTATAATCCTGAAGGTCAATATCGACTTTTCCTGATTCGATTTTTGAAAAGTCGAGTATGTCATTTATGATTCCTAAAAGGTTATGACTCGCAGCGTCAATATTGGTCGCATATTCACGGATGTTACCTTCTTTTGATTCTCTTAAAATCATTTCATTCATACCGATAACTGCGTTTATAGGAGTTCTTATTTCATGCGACATATTAGCGAGGAAATCACTCTTTGCTCTGTTTGCCTTTTCGGCAGAAATTTTCGCCTGTCTGAGTTCTTCGCTCTGCTGAACCTTTTGTTCTGTACTCATAAGATAAACGAAAACTATAACGATAAGAACCCATAAAAGACCGAATGTCCATAAAACGAGGGGAACGATGAGCTTTATATCTCCCGCGGGTGCGGCATAAGGAACATATCCTATGAGATAGAGATTCGGATAGTTTGTTTCTGAAGCAAAAATCACCGTTTCATCATAGGGACAGAATTTTGCCGCAGAAATATTTACATTCATAGTTTCTCTTATGCCTTCCATAGTTTCTGCCTTTTCTTCAGATGTATAGAAAGAAAGTTCTTTTTTGTCCTTTGCATTCTGCGAACGGAATACTATGTTTCCGTCAATGTCTATAAGCATACATTCGCCTATTCCGCCGTAGCAGACAAGGTTTACATGTTCTGCGAGAACATCATTATCACAGAGTTTATAGAAAACGAATTTTACATTTTCGTTGTTATAAACAGGAACGGCGAAAAGAGTTTTTTCTGAATTCGAACTTACCGAAGGATTCCCGTGGAGTGCTTCAAAGAACGCATCTGATTCAGAAAAGTCAATCTGTTGACCGTATGTTGCTTCACCCGTAATCCTCATAACACCATAGGAAACACCATATTCATTTTCAAAATCATAATCCGGTATTCCTGTTTTTTTATTGATTACAGAGGTCATCATTTCAAGAGAAGCTATTTCGTCATTAAGATGGTTATCTATTATCTGTGCTGCCATAGTGCCGTATCCAGAAACATGGCTTTCAACCTGACTTGTTGTTATCTCACGAAGTTTGAACCACATTATAACACAGATAATTCCTAAAACCGCAAGTCCGCCTAAAATGAGAGTCGCCGTTCTGACAACGACTTGTTTAGTTATGGTTTTCTTCATTCAAGAATCACCACCCCGTCAACATACCAGTCCATTCTTGCGAGAAGAACATCGTCGCTTATCAGTTCGCCTTCTTCACATCTTAAAGTTCCTTTGTTGTCATAGATTTCGCCTGAGAAGATGTAGTTTCCATAGGCGAATTTTGCTTTTGCGTTTTCTACCGCTGTTTTTGTTTCCGAAGAAACGAGGGGAGAATATTCTGATAAACCGATAACCTCGCTGTCTGTTATGTCATACCAATGATGGTCAACGGAGTTCGCTTTTCCAAGCATAAATTCTCTTATAATCTGATAGTAAAGTGATTCCCAGTTCCATACGGCAGCGGTAAGATATTTTTCTGATAAACCTTCTATTGCCTTGTTATAACCTATTGAACATACACCCATAGAATCAGCAGTTTCAGCGACATTATGCTGATTCTGATGATATGTTAAAATATCCGCTTTTGTATCTGAAAGAATTTTATTTACTGCTTCTTTTTCCATCTCTGCGTTATCCCATGAATCTGTCCATTTAACATAAACCTTCGCATCGGGGTTGACACTTTTAACGCCTAAAGTAAAAGCATTTATCCCTCTGTTTACTTCGTTATTCGGCATAGCTGCAACATATCCGATTTCGTTTGTTTTTGTTGTCATTCCTGCAACAATTCCCGCAAGGTATCTCGCCTGATACATTCTTCCGAAATATGATGTCATATTGTCTGAGGTATATTCAGATGAAATCCCGTAGAATGATATTGTCGGATGACGGTCGATGATTTCTTTTGCTTCCAAAGGATATGAATAACTTGAAAGGATAATCATTTCAGCCCCGTCATCGATAAGTTCTTCGATAGCCTTTTCACAATCGCCCGTGCCTTCGGCAATATTTTCTTTTACGATAAGTTTTGCACCAAGCTGTTCACAAGCAGATGAAACACCCTCATAGTGCATGCTGTTCCAACCGTTGTCATCTTTTGTGCTTGTAAGGATAAGACCTACGGTATGCTTTTTATCTGGGAATATATCTTTTCCCGAAACTATAATAACAGCAATTACCAGCAGAAAAACCGCAACCGCCGATATTATAAGAATTCTTTTGGATTTATTCATCAACAGAAACCCCCTCAACATACCAGTCAAATTCATTCAGCATAGCGTTGTCTGTCATACTTTCGCCCTCTGCTATGCGCAAGTTTCCTTCGTTATCATAAACAGGGCCATAGAAAACATCAAATGTTCCGTTCTTCATTTTTTCGTATTCTGCCATAGCCTGTTTTTTTGCCTCGGGATTTATCATAGGTGAAATTTCGGCAATATTTATCATTCCCGTTTCAAGACCCGCCCAATGGTTCTTTCCTTCAAATTTTCCCTGAAGGCATCTCAGTATCTGCGGGGTATAGAACTGTTCCCAGTCCCATACAGCAGCGGTAAGATAACTATCGGGGAAACTTTCCTTGTTTTCGAGATTATAACCTATGCTGTAAATATTATTTTCATCAGCAATACGCAAAGGTTCCAGAGAGTCTGTATGCATAGCGAGAATGTCTATGTTATGGTCTTTTATGAGTTGTTCCGATGCTTTCGCAGCAGCTTCATCATCACTCCATGAATCTGTCCAGCGGACATAAACCGTAGCCTCGGGATTTACTTTTCTTACTCCTAAAGTAAATGCATTAAGACCTCTGTTTACTTCTGAAACAGGCATAGCGGCAACATAACCTATTTCGTTTGTTTTGGTTGTAAGCCCCGCAACTATTCCTGTTAGATAACGAATCTGATACATTCTTCCGAAATAAGTGCATAAATTTTTGTCGAAATTCGTTCCTGATGCGTGGAAGAAATATATTTCGGGATATGCCTTTGCGGCGTATGTTACAGCATCACCGAAAATGGCTGAGTTTGCGACAATAACCTTGCAGTCACTCAGAATAAGCTCTCTTATAACATCCGGAGCGGCTTCTTCCGAAACATTTTCTTTACAGATTATCTGTAAATTTATCTCCTTTGCGGTAGCACAGAGTGCCTCATAGTGCGACTGACTCCAGCTTCCGTCATTTCTTGAACCGATAAGAATAAGACCTACTCTCGTTGTTTCTTCAGTAACATCGGTTTCCTTTTCGCTTACATTGATAACGAAAATTCCTATTATAAGTGCAAGAACAAAAGACAATGCTATGATAATTATCTTTTTCATAAAAAATCTTCTTTCTTTTTATTTTTCAGATTTTGCCCATACAAAATAATTATACCATTTAATTCCTTATAGTTCAACGACATTTATGCATAAAATAAGTTTAAAAGCTCTTGTTTTTTTATAAAGGACTGACGATAAAAAGCACCGCAGCGCCATTTTGCTACGGTGTTTTATGTTATCTTTCTGTAATTATTTTATATGTTTCAGGGCGTCTGTCACGGTAAATTCCCCATGAAAGCTGTTTTTCCCTTACATCGTCAAGGTCAAATGTTTCTGTTAAAACAGCGTCACCTTCTCTTTCAGCAGAAGAGAGAATTCCGCCTGTTTCATCTGTTATAAAGGATGAACCATAGAAGATAAGTGATGACTCCTGTCCGCCGTTTTCTTCTGCTGCGGTAACATCTTCTTTTCCGTATCTGTTAGCCGCAATAACGGGAACGATATTAGCCGCCGAATGACCCTGCATAGCTCTTCTCCAATGAGGCATACTGTCGCTTTCGAGGATAGGTTCAGAGCCTATTGCGGTAGGATAGAAGATAAGTTCAGCACCCATAAGTGCCATCGCTCTCGCTGTTTCGGGGAACCACTGGTCCCAGCAGATTCCTATGCCGATTTTCCCATATCTTGTATCCCATACCTTAAAACCTGTATTGCCGGGTGTGAAATAGAATTTTTCCTGATAATAGTGGTCATCGGGGATATGTGTTTTTCTGTAAACGCCGAGTATTTCTCCATCGGCATCGATTACTGCAACAGAGTTGAAAAGTGTGTTTCCGTCTTTTTCGTAAAAGCTTATGGGCATTACAACAGAAAGCTCTTTACAGATTTTTCTGAAATGGATTACCGCATCGTTTTCTTCTGTTTTCTTTGCAAAATCATAGTAGTCATATCTTCTTTCCTGACAGAAATACTGTCTTTCGAAAAGTTCGGGTAAAAGAATTATCTGTGCACCTTTTTCAGCCGCTTCTCTTACGAGTTTTTCGGCTTTTTCTATGTTTTCGCTGACAATTCTCGTGTTATTCATCTGAATTGCCGCAACGGTAACTTTACGCATTTATTTCAACACTCCTTTCGGTATCTGCTGGGTAATACAGTGGATATTTCCACCGCCGACAATAATATTTCTTGCCTTTATGGGAACGATTTTTCTTCCCTTGCATACTTTTTCCATTATAGAAACAGCGAGTTTGTCGCTTTCTTCATTTTCGCCTGAAAACTGCGGGAGAATTACTGAGTTATTCGAGAAATAAAAATTGACATAAGATGCCGCAAGGCGTTCGCCCACATCTCTTACATCTTCGCCTTCCTCGAAAACATAGCCTTCCATATCTTCTTTAGAAACGCATACGGGTGTTTTCGGAATGGGAAGTTTATGGATTGTTATTTTTCTTCCCTTAGCGTCGGTTTCTGATGAAAGATAGTCATAACAAGCCTTTGAAAGAGGATACTGTGGGTCGGTTTCGTCGTCTGTCCATGCGAGAACTACCTCGGCAGGACCTACAAAAGCGCAGACATTGTCAACATGTTCGTTGGTTTCATCGTTGTAAATTCCACGGGGAAGCCATAAAACTTTTTCTCCACCGAGATACTTGCATAATGTTTCGCTGATTTCTTCTTTCGAAAGGTCAGGGTTTCTTCCTGCGCTTAAAAGACAGCTTTCGGTTGTCATAATTGTTCCTTCGCCGTCAGAATGAATAGATCCGCCTTCTAAAACAAAAGGTGATGCATCATAATAATCGCAGTCGATAAAATCCATAAAAGAAACGGCAAGTTTATCGTCTTTGTCATAGTCTTTATAAAGACCGTCAAAATCTCCGCCCCAGGCATTAAAACGCCAGTTTATACCCCTTACATTCTTTCCGTCGGTAACGAATGTCGGCGCAGTATCTCTTGCCCAGGCGTCATCCTGTGGGATTTTTGTTATGATGATATTTTCATTTTCTGAAAAGATTTCTTTCGCCTTTTCTTCGGTGTTATCGCTGACTATAAGAAAAACCTTTTCGTCTTCTGAAATGGCATTTATAATTTCAGTAAATGTCTTTACAGCAGGAACGGCATTATGTGGCCATGAGCCTTTTCTTTCAGGGAAGATAAGGATTGTGCCGTCGTGCTGTGAGTATTCTGAGGGCATATAAAAGCCGTCGTTTTTAGGGAGTGAACTTATTTTAATCAAGATAAACGCTCCTTGAAGTCATTATATGAAAAACGCTTTATAATTTCATATTTTCCATTTTCACGAAGTATCGCAATATCGGGTAAAGGCATTCCGTTAAAGGTATTATTCTTTACCATAGAATAGATTGCCATATCCATAAAGATGAGTTTATCGCCTATATTAAGAGGCTCGTCAAAACTGTATTCTCCGATAACATCTCCTGCGAGGCAGGTCTGTGAACCCAAACGATATGAATATTTTTTCTCGCCGTTTTCACCCGACATATAAAGGGGAGGACGATATGGCATTTCGAGAACATCGGGCATATGACAAGCAGCCGATGTGTCAAGAATTGCTATGGGCATATCGTTTTCTGTTATATCAAGAACAGTTGTTACAAGATAACCTGCGTTTAAAGCAAACGCCTCGCCAGGTTCTATAAACACTTCGAGATTGTATTTTTCCTTTATTCTCTTGATGCATAAGAGGAGTTTTTCAATGTCGTAATCATCTCTTGTTATGTGATGACCGCCGCCGAAATTTATCCACTGCATATCACAAAGATATTTTCCAAACTTTTCTTCGATAGCATCGAGAGTTTTTTCAAGGTCATCGGAATTCTGTTCGCAAAGGGTATGAAAATGTATTCCCGAAACGCCTGTAAGGTCGATTTCAGCGAAATTTTTGAGTGTTATTCCGAGTCTTGATTTAGGAGAACAAGGGTCATAGATTTCGTGACCTTCCTGTGTTGAACATTCAGGGTTTATTCTAAGACCTATCTTCTTTTCTGCAGAAAGAATCTTATCTCTGTATTTATAAAGCTGATTTTTTGAATTTAAGATGATGTGTCCGCAATAAGAGATTATTTCGTCCATTTCATCTTCTCTGTAAGCAGCGGAGAAAACGTGGTTCTCTTTACCCATATTTTCAAAGCCCAGTTTTGCTTCATAAAGACCGCTGCAAGCAGTTCCACTCACATATTCAGCGATCGTAGGATAAAGCGAGAAGGCTGAAAAAGCCTTCTGCGCAAGGAGTATCTTAGCGCCTGATTTTTCTTCGACACTTTTAAGGATAGAAAGATTTTCTCTTATCTTTTTTTCGTCGATTACATATGCGGGTGTGGGTGCATTTTTTAATATATCAAGAATTTTCTTTTCCATAATTATTCAACCGTAACGGGATTTTCGTCAACAACCCAGGGAAGACCATATTTACCCAGCATATCCATATAAGGATCGGGATCAAATTCTTCGACATTATAAACGCCTGCTTTATTCCATGTTCCGCTCATAACCATAGCTGTTCCTATCATAGCAGGAACGCCTGTTGTATATGAAACTGCCTGTGCGCCTGTTTCTTTATAACATTCCTGATGGTCGCAGACATTATAGATGTAGATTGTCTTTTCCTTGCCGTCTTTAATGCCCTTGAAGATACAGCCGATGTTTGTCTTGCCGACTGTTCTGGGTCCTAATGATGCAGGGTCGGGGAGAAGTGCTTTAAGGAACTTTATAGGAACTATTTCTCTTCCTTCGAACATAACAGGAGTAGTAGAGAGCATACCTACATTCTGTAAGCAGTTCATATGCATAAGATAACTCTGACCGAATGTCATGAAGAAACGGATTCTTTTAACGCCAGGGATATTTTTTGCGAGAGATTCGATTTCTTCGTGGTGAAGAAGATACATATCCTTCATACCAACGCCTTCGAAATTATATTCTCTCTTGATTTCCATAGGCTTTGTTTCAACCCATTTGCCGTTTTCCCAGTAAGAACCGTTTGCTGAAACTTCACGGAGATTGATTTCGGGGTTGAAGTTTGTTGCAAAGGGATAACCGTGGTCACCGCCGTTGCAGTCTAAAATGTCGATATAATGAATTTCATCAAAGTAGTGTTTAAGAGCATAAGCAGAGAAAACGCTTGTAACGCCCGGGTCGAAGCCTGTTCCTAAAAGTGCTGTAAGGCCTTTTTCCTTGAACTTATCCATATAAGCCCACTGCCATGAATAATCGAAGTATGCAGTAAATCCCTTTTCCTTGCATCTCTTTTCATAGATTGCTCTCCACTCTGGGTCATCTGTATCTTCTGCTTCATAGTTTGCTGTGTCAACATAGTTTGCGTTACATTCAAGACAAGCATCCATAATAGTAAGATCCTGATAGGGAAGTGCAACATTTAAAACTGTGTGAGGCTGATATTCTTTCATAAGTGCAACGAGTGAGTCAAAGCTGTCAGCGTCAACTGTTGCTGTCGAGAGTTTTGCAGATGTCTTGTCTTTGAGGATTTCAACCAAAGCATCACACTTTGACTTTGTTCTGCTTGCGATGCAGATGTCTGTAAAAAGAGGATTCTGACAACATTTGTGAATAGCAACTGTAGCAACTCCGCCACAACCGATAACAAGTAATTTCATAATTTTCTATCTCCTTTAAAATCAGTTTTTCTTTTCTTCTTCTATGAGTAAATCTTCAACATATTTAGGAAGCATAAACGCACCTCTGTGAAGATTTGCCGAGTAATACCATGTTTTAAGACCACGCTTTTCCCAGCGGATAGGGTCGAAATCACGAAGAGGATGATATTTTTTCGATGCAAATCCGAAAAGCCAGTATCCTGAAGGGCAGGTAGGAATATGCGCCTGGTAAACCCTGCTTATCGGGAAACTTCTGAACGCCTTTCTGTGCATTGTTCGGCAACTTTCTTCGTCAACATCAAAGAAAGGACTTCCATGCTGATAAACCATTATACCGTCTTCTTTGAGTGCTTTATAACAACTTCCGTAAAATTCTTTTGTAAAAAGACCTGCCGTATAACCTAATGGGTCTGTCGAGTCATTGATGATAAGGTCATACTGGTCCTGCTTTCCGCGGAGAAAACGAAGACCGTCCCTGTAAAAAATCTTTACACGTGGGTCGTCAAGACCTTTTGCGTTATCAGGGAAAAATTCACGACATACATTTACGAAAAGTTCATCGGGTTCAACAACGTCGATTTCTTCGATTTCGTCGTAGTATGAAAGTTCTCTCGCAACGCCACCGTCACCACCACCGATAACGAGAACTTTTTTAACCGAGGGGTGAACCGCCATCGGAACGTGAACTATCATTTCGTCGTATGTGAATTCGTCTTTTTCGGAGAAGATAACGCTACCGTCTGAAGTTAAAAATCTTCCGAATTCGACAGAGTCAAAAATGTCAATTCTCTGAAAATCGCTTGTTCCGCTGAAAAGTTGTTTTTCAACTCTTATTGACATCTTGACATTATTTGTATGCATTTCAGAAAACCAGAAATCCAAAATTTAGCCCTCCTTCAGAACATTGAGAGTTTTAAGTTCGCAGTCTTCGGGGCCCTGAATAGAGCATCCCTTTTCCTTTGCGAAAAGCATATAATCTATGAGTTCATTTGTAATCATTTCGCCGGGTGCGAGAATAGGTATTCCGGGAGGATAACACATAACAAATTCTCCACAGATTTTTCCTGCTGTTTCCTTAATGGGAAGCTGTTTCTTTTCAGAATAGAATGCCTTTTGTGGAGTTGCCGCAACTATGGGTGAAATATATTCTGAATTGTGGATGTGTGTTACTTCCTTTGAATAAAGACGCTTTATATCTTCGAGTGCACCAACAAGGCGTTCGATTTCCTGGATTCTGTCACCTATCGAGATATATGCGAGGATGTTTCCTATATCGCCGAATTCAATCTGAATATCGTATTCATCGCGTAAAAGGTCATAGATTTCAATGCCTGTAAGACCTATATCCCTTGTATAGACAGAAAGCTTTGTAACATCATAATCATAAACGCTTGTTCCGTTTACAAGGTCTTTTCCGTAAGCATAATATCCGCCTATCGAATTTATTTCATCTCTTGCGTATTCAGCGAGAGAAGCTACTTTTTCAAAAGATTCTCTTCCTCTTAAAGCGAGGTTTCTTCTTGAAATATCAAGGCTTGATAAAAGAAGATAAGATGCGCTTGTTGTCTGGGTAAGATTTATAATCTGTTCGACATATCTTATGTTTATATTTTCATTTACAAGAAGCATAGAACTCTGTGTCAGACTTCCGCCCGATTTATGCATAGAAACCGCTGCCATATCAGCACCTGCTTCCATAGCGGACATAGGCAGATTTTCATGGAAATAAAGATGAGTTCCGTGTGCTTCGTCAACAAGAACCTGCATTCCGTGGCTGTGTGCGAGTTCGACAATTGCCTTCATATCAGAGCATATTCCGTAATATGTAGGGTTGTTTACAAAAACCGCAACGGCATCAGGATTTTTTTCAATAGTTTCTCTCAATCTGTCAATGTTCATACCGAGAGCAATGCCTATTCTTTCGTCAACATCTGGGTTTACATAAACAGGTTCAGCACCGCAGAGAACGAGTGCGTTAAGAACACTCTTATGAACATTTCGGGGAAGAATGATTTTATCCTTCGCCTTACAGGTAGCAAGAATCATTGTCTGAACAGATGATGTTGTTCCGCTTACCATAAAGAAGGCATGTTTAGCACCGAAAGCATCGGCTGCGAGTTGTTCTGCCTGATAGATTACAGAAACGGGATGACATAAGTTGTCAAGCGGTTTCATTGAGTTTACGTCGATACCAACGCACTGTTCGCCTAAAAGCTTAACAAGTTCGGGATTTCCTCTTCCTCTTTTATGCCCGGGAACATCGAAAGGAACAATTCTCTGTCTTCTCAGTCTTTCGAGTGCCTCATAAACGGGGGCTGATTTCTGATTTTCAATATTCATTCTGCATCTTTCCAATCCAAGAAAAATAAAAAAGCAGGTTGTCATAAAAGCAACCTGCTGTCAATAACGCGAAATAACAGCCCCTTAGGCTGTATTTTTCTTTCGGACACTACTGCCGATTATACCTTATTGACCGTTTCACAAGTGACTTTCTGATTATAAAGTTATCATCTTATAAAATTTGGGCTTTTAACCCAATCAATAATGCGATGAAATCATCGCTTCGGCATCTGACCCGCCTGTCCGTATGGGCTTTTCTCCTGCTATCGCAGAAGACGGTCGTGTTGTTTTTTTACAACAGACTCATACTATCATAATAAAGAAAAAATGTCAATACTTGTCGCAAAAGTTTAAAAAAAATTAATATAAAGCAAAAATCTTGCACTTTCTGCGTCGTTAAACTCGCTCGGAATATCCGCATATTCCTTCGCTCGTTTGCCTAGCATAAAGCGCAATCTTTTTGCTTTATGAAATGTGAAGCATCTGCCTGCGGTGGCTCACCGCTCGCTCGTTTGCCTGGCATAAAGCGCAATCTTTTGTTTTACCGCGTGGTCGCGGAGAACATATCGTTACGGACTTTGTTGAGGATAACAAAAAAGAACTCGGAAATAACAACCATTGTTTCTGAGTTTTCACGCGTGGTCGCGGAGAACAAAAAACGGCATCGGAATTCCGATGCCGTTAGTTTTTTATTTAATATCCCAGGGATCCTGATTGTCGCCTGATGTGTCTGTATAGTCAGAACCTGTATACTGCGAATAATCGGGAGCGGGGTATTCACTTGTATTGAGAGACTCCATACCTGTCTGTTGTTGTTCATCTGCAAGATTAACTACTTTCAGACCTCGTTCTTTCGCTATATTCAGTATATTGTTTATATCTTCTTCTGATGTGAATGTACCATTCATCGTCAGGTTTGTGGGTTTGTTGTATGCGTAAGCTTCTTTTGAAACATCATCCTCGGGAGCGTATGTATAATCTCTTCTGCTTGTTATAAATGAGCTTATTACAGATATTATTGCGAAAACTACAACACCGCCCCAGATAAGTATAAATACTCCGGTGGTAAGTAAACTTTCAACATCTGCGCCACCTTTCATAAAGCGGGTTTCCGCATCAGAGAACATAGCTATAAGGTCATCTGAAAGAGGTGTACTGCTTCTTGAAAGTTCCTCATAGAAATCATCGTTGAACTTATTCATTTTACTGTCTGAAAGTATCTTTATGGTATCGTCGCCTATGATACATTCCCATGACCAGTCGAGATAGTCGTCATCCTCATAGTAATATTCGGAATAAACGAGAAGGAAATGTTCTTCATCATAGAACATATCATAATATTTTTCGAGAGAGTAATTTTCGAGGCTGTCGTATCTTATCCAGTCATCGTGGCTTAATGTCAGAACATGAGGACAGATACCTGTTTCCTGATGAAAATCTTTGAGTGCTTCGATAACTTCTCTTTCGTTGTCGATGACATCTATTGTGTCCGTTATATATGATGTTTCATAGGAAACATTTGATACAAGGGGCTTAGGGGGTAAAAATTCATTGGAGAATGTTTCGAACAGCATGAATACAGGAAAAATGAACGGAACAAAGAAAATAAGCGAGAATATAAGTGAGAAAACCGACTGTTTCTTCATCGGTCTGTCTGTATAGATATACTGTGTATTTCCATGTCTGTCGAGATATGAGTATCTCATAGCGCCGGGGAAACGGGTTCTTGATGTTCTTCTTGAGTTGCTTCTTCCGCCTCTCGAACCGCCTCTGCTTCCGCCACCACGGCTTCCACCACCGCGACTTCCGCCGCCACCACTTCTTGCCATAGCATTTTTCTCCTTTTCAACAAAAATTTTATACATTATAACACAATTTTTTATAAATGTATAGACTAAAATAAAATTTTGGTGTATAATAACTATAACTAATATTTTTCAAGAGGTTTGATTTATGAAAGGTCTTGTTCTCGAAGGCGGCTCGATGAGAGGGATGTTCTCGGCGGGCATTATGGATGTTTTTATGGAAAACGAAATTGAATTCGATGGCGCTGTCGGTGTTTCGGCAGGTGCTGTTTTTGGATGCAACTATAAATCGAGACAGATAGGCAGGGCAATAAGATACAACAAGCGTTTCTGCAATGACCCACGATATGCTTCTTTCCGTTCGCTGATAAAAACGGGCGATATTTACGGTGCAGATTTCTGTTACAGACAGATTCCTGATGAACTTGATGTTTTTGACACCGAAACATTCAGTAAAAACCCTATGGATTTTTATGTTGTCGCAACAGATATGGATACAGGAAAACCCGTTTACCATAAATGTAAAGACGGCAAGAAAGAAGATATAGAATGGATGCGTGCATCCGCATCAATGCCTCTTGTTTCAAGAACTGTAAAGATAGGAAATTACTCCCTTTCAGACGGGGGAACATCAGATTCTATCCCCGTTAAGTTTATGATAAGAAAAGGCTATGATAAAATCGTTGTCATTCTTACCCAGCCCGAAGGCTTTGTCAAAAAGAAGAACAAACTTATCCCCATAATAAAGATGACAATGAGGGATAAGCCTAATTTTATAAAGGCAATTTCAGAAAGACACAAGATGTATAACAAAACACTTGCATGTATCAAAAAACTCGAAGAAAGCGGAAGGATTTTTGTTATCAGACCGCCTGAGGCACTAAGTATCGGTGCGGTTGAACATAACCCCGATGAACTTGAAAGAGTTTACAGATTAGGCAGAAAAGTCGGCGAGGAATATCTCGACAAAGTAAAGGAATATCTTTTATAACCGAAAGGAAGATTTTATATGAGAACTACTATCAGAGGAAGAATAATGCGTCTTTGTGCGGTTGCTGTTATAGCGACAGGTCTTTTGATGACGCTTGTATCTGCGATAGGTGCATATAGCGTTTCATATAACGACGGTGTGAAACTCGGAAGTAATATTTCAGAAAGTGTTGCATCATCACTTGAGGGCGAATATGAATATCTCCTTGAGGCTATGCAGGAGGGAGAAGATTCGGCATTTGAAAATTTAAGTTATCTTTCAGATGACCTTTATGACCTTGAAGATTATGCGAATATAACATCCTCAATCCCCGAGGGAGAGATGACATTCCTTCCCGCTGTTGAAAATGAAGCAAATGAAGTAGTAACACTTGTTGCCTATAACGATGGAACAGACATCCTTTTAGGCGAACTTACATACGATTATCTCGGTGCTTATATTTCGGGAATGTCGGGTAAGGAAGGCGAACTTGTATTCGTTGCCGACGCTTACGGAAACATAGTTATAACATCGGGCGAAATCAAAGAAGAAATGACAGCCGATAAGGCATATAAATTCACAGACCTTATGACATCAGTCATTGAAAGCGAAGGAGAGGCTTTTGATACAGAAAGCAAATTCTTTGGCGGAGATGCTTTAATTTGCTCATACGAAATCAGCGGAGGACTTTATGTAGTTTATGCAGCAGGTCACAATCAGATTTTAGAGTCGTATGAAACACTCCGAAATATTCTTATTATCATTCTCGTTGTATCAATAGTAACAGCACTTGTATGTTCATTCATTATTGCGGGACAGATTTCAAAACCCGTTTCAGATGCCGCCAAAAGACTTACTCTTCTTTCTGAAGGCGATATTAAATCAAAGTGTGAAGAAAACGAAAGAGGCGACGAAACACAGGTCCTCTATGAATCACTCGCAAGAACAGTTGAAACACTTTCACTCTACATAGGTGATATACATAACGTTTTAACAGAACTTTCAAAGGGCAATCTCAATGTAAAGAGTGATGTTGAATATTCAGGCGACTTTATCGACATAAGAAAATCACTTGACGGAATAAGCGATAACCTTAAAACCACAATGTCGAAGATAAACACAGTCGGAAGTCAGGTTTTAAACGGCTCAAATTCTCTTACATCAGGTGCACAGCTTCTTGCTGAAAACGCATCACACGAAGCAGCTTCTATTGAACAGATAAACTCAATGACATCTGATATCAAGTCGACTGTTGACAGAAACAGTGAAGATACCGAAAAGGCATCAAGACTTATGGAAAGCGTTGTCGAAAGCATCGATAACGGCGGAAGAACGATTTCTGAAATGACAAGATCAATGGAAGAAATCAAGGCTACATCAGATGAAATCCAGAATATCGTTGAAGTTATCGAAGATATTGCATTCCAGACAAATATCTTGGCGCTCAATGCCGCAGTTGAAGCTGCAAGAGCGGGTGAAGCAGGTCAGGGATTTGCAGTTGTTGCCGACGAGGTAAGAACACTTGCCGCGCGTTCATCAGAAGCCGCACAGGAAACTATGGAACTTATCGAAAAGAGCAGTCTTGCTGTTAATCACGGTGTTAAGGTTGCTGAAGAAACAGAACAGTCGTTTGATATAATCAGTGAATCAATCGACGAATTCTCACAGCTTATGGAAAATATTTCAGAAGCGTCAAGAGAACAGGCTGTTGCGATAAACGAAATCAATACAGGTCTTGAAAATATAACAAACGCTATTCAGTCAAATTCTGCGTCGGCAGAAGAAAGTGCCGCATCAAGCAATTATTTAAGGGAACAGGCGGTTGCTTTACAGAAAGAAGTTTCAAGATTCAAAGTTTAAAAAAATGCCACATATCCGAAAATTCGGGTATGTGGCTTTGATTTTGGCATAATATACTATAATTTTTTCAACCTGCCTGTTACTATTTGTATTGAAAATGACGATTATTTTTTGTTTTGGTTGACTTTATTGTAATGATGTGATAACATAATTGCATATGATTTTTATTTTGAGGAGTATTGGTTATGAATTTTAAGAAGTTTACAGCAATCGCTGTTGTAGGGCTCACACTCGTAGCGGCTCTCATCGGCTGTGCTGACCAGAAAAAAGAAGACAACACATTTACAGTCGGTTTCGACCAGGATTTCCCTCCTTTCGGCTATGTTGACGAAAACGGCGGATACACAGGCTTCGATATCGAAATGGCACAAGAATGTGCAAAGCGTATGGGCAAGGAAATCAAGCTTCAGCCTATCGACTGGAACTCAAAGGACCTTGAACTTTCTTCAGGCTCTATCGATTGTATCTGGAACGGTTTTACAATGAACGGCAGAGAAGATAAATACACATGGACATCTGCTTATATGGATAACTCACAGGTATTCGTTGTAAAGGCTGATTCGGGAATAAAGACACAGGCTGACCTTGCAGGAAAGTATGTTACAGCACAGGCTGACTCAGCAGCGCTTAACGCACTCAACGGCGAAGAATTTGCAGACCTTAAGGCATCTTTCAAGGAACTTTTAACATGTTCACAGTATAACACAGCTTTTATGGACCTTGACGCCGGTTCAGTTGACGCTATTGCTATGGACATCGGCGTTGCAAGATTCCAGATGGAAGGCAGAGAAAGCGAATTCGTTATTCTCGAAGAACCTATCGTTGAAGAACAGTATGGTGTCGGTTTCCTTCTCGGAAACACAGAACTCCGTGACGAAGTTCAGGCAACACTTGAAGAAATGGTCAAGGACGGCACATTCGCAAAGATTTCTGAAAAGTGGTTCGGATATGACGTTTGCACAATTGAAGTAAGCGAAGACGAAGAATAATCTTTTAAACAAAAAATCAAGGGCATCTGAACGAAAGTTCATCTTGCCCTTTTTTACTTTAATTTTATCAATGGGGAGTTTTGGATATGAGTTTTGCAACAATGCTTAAAGAACTTCTGACAGGTCTTTTAACCTCGTTCGGAATTTTCGCTCTTACACTTTTATTTTCTCTTCCTTTAGGGCTTGTTGTTGCTTTCGGAAGAATGTCTAAAAATAAGATAATAAGTGTTATAACACAGGTCTACATATCCATTATGAGAGGAACTCCTCTTATGCTTCAGCTTCTTGTTGTTTTTTACGGACCTTATTATATGTTCGGAATTTCGCTTCACCCGACTTACCGCTTTATCTCGGTAATCATAGGCTTTTCACTCAACTATGCGGCATATTTTGCAGAAATTTATCGTGGCGGAATTGAATCTATCCCTAAAGGACAGTATGAAGCGGCACAGGTGCTTTGCTATACAAAATCACAGTGCTTCGGAAAGATAATTCTCCCTCAGGTTATAAAGAGAATTACTCCTGCTGTTACAAACGAAGTTATAACTCTCATTAAGGATACATCACTCGCATTCACACTTTCTATCCCCGAAATGTTTACAAACGCAAAGGCTATCGCGGCGGCAGAAAAGTCAATGGCAGCATTCGTTGCGGCAGGTATTTTCTATTATATCTTCAACCTTGTCGTTGCGGCAGTTATGAGAAAAATCGAAAAATCAATGGAATATTATAACTAACCGAAAGGGGACTAAGAGATGAGCGTATTTGAAATAAAGAATGCAAGAAAATCCTTTGGCGACCTTGAGGTTTTAAAGGATATATCGGTATCTGTCGAAAAGGGCGAAATTGTTTCTATTATAGGGCCTTCAGGCTCAGGAAAATCAACATTCCTTCGCTGTGCGACAATGCTTGAAAGACTCGACGGCGGAACACTTACATATTCGGGACATACAGTTGCGGAAGATAAAGACGGAAAAGCAGTCTATCTCAAAAATAACGAACTTAGAAAATATTATTCCGAATTCGGACTTGTTTTTCAGAACTTCAATCTTTTCCCTCATTATAATGTAATGAAGAATATTACAGACCCTCTTTTGACATCCAAAAAAGCGACACCGAAAGAGGCCGAAGAAATCGGAAAGAAACTCCTTGAAAAAATGGGGCTTTCCGATAAGGCGGATTATTATCCTTGTCAGCTTTCGGGCGGTCAGCAGCAGAGAGTTTCAATAGCAAGAGCACTTGCTATGAATTCAAACATCCTCTTTTTCGATGAACCTACATCGGCTTTAGACCCCGAACTTACGGGCGATATTTTAAGAGTAATAAAATCCCTCGCGGCAGAAAAAATGACAATGGTTATAGTTACTCACGAAATCGAATTCGCAAGAAGCGTTTCAGACAGGGTAATCTTTATGTCAGACGGCGTTATCGTTGAAGAAGGTGCTCCCGACGATGTTATTTTAAACCCCAAGAATGAAAGAACAAAGGCGTTCCTCAAAAAGTTTGAGGAAATATAAAAGGGTTTGGATATGCTGGTGTGAGGAGGGTTTGGTATGAAAAAAATAATTATTTTTCCATTGATAGTAATAATTGTAACAACGCTATGTTCTTGCTCTAAAACAACTAGTTCAAATATTACTGTGAAAGGACAATGTGATGAAATAATCAGATGTTTTAATGAAAAAGATTCAGACGGACTAAAGAGTATGTTTTGTGAGACAGTAAAAAAAACTGAAAATCTTGATGAACAGATTGAAAATGCATTTGATTTTATTGATGGAGAAATTATCTCATACGATTATTTGATAGGTTCTGAAAGCAAGTCTGTTGATGAGGGTAAAGTCACAAAGAAAAGAGTTTATCCATGGATAACTGAAATATTAACTGACAAGAATAGGAAATATGAAATGCAGTTTGATTCTTACGTCATATATGAAAATAAAGATGAAGCAATAGGGATTATATGTATTGAGATATTTGACAGAGAAGCAGATACTTCTTGTAAAATAGGCGAATATGTTTATTGATAACATTTTCTCATGGAGACCGATAGAAGACCAATGGTGGATAACAGAATTTAATTCTAAGTAAAAAAGCACCCTTAAAAAAGGGTGCTTTTTATTATCCTTATTTGTCCTGTGCGGTCACGCGGTTACCGAGCCACAAAGTTATTTATATACCAAACTACGTAACGATTTGTCCTCCGCGGTCACGCGGTTATTTATCTTTCGACTTGAAAATCAGTGAAACTAAAAATCCGCAGATGACGGCGGCGGAAAGCCCTGCCGCCGCGGCTGTAAATCCGCCTGTGAAAGCACCTAAAATTCCCTTTTCGTCAACCGCTTTTCTTACGCCTTCCGCAAGAAGATTTCCGAAACCCGTTAAGGGAACTGTCGCCCCTGCGCCTGCAAATTCTACAATCGGTTCGTAAATTTTAAACGCTCCCATAACCACTCCCGCAACGACGAAAACCGTCAGTATTCTTGCAGGAGTGAGCTTTGTATAGTCAATCAGAAGCTGACCGATAAGACAAAACGCTCCACCTATTAAAAATGCCCATAGATAATCATAAAAACTACCCATTGTCATCACCCTTCCGATACTCGTGTGAAATGTGTATAAGATGCGCAATCCCGGGGATACTCTCTCCCTGCTGTGACGCCGTTGTTGACATTAAAGCCCCTGTTGCGATAAAAAGCATATCCTTTATATCGCCACTTTTTATCATAGGAAGAAAATGTCCGCAGAGAATACTTGCCGAACATCCACAACCCGATCCGCCCGAATGAACATCCTGCTTTTCTCTGTCAAACATCATCTTTCCGCAGTCCATATGTTTACTGCGGATGTTTATCCCTTCTTTTTCTAAAAGTTCATATAAAAGTTCACTGCCGACAAATCCTAAATCTCCCGTAACGATACAGTCATAGTCGTTGGGGGATGTTTTTGTGTCTTTTAAGAATGTAGTTATCGTATAGGCGGCGGCAGGAGCCATAGCGGCACCCATATTGTTGGCGTCGGTAATGCCTAAGTCAACTATTTTTCCTATTGTAACTCCTCTGATATAGGGGGCAGTTCTTTCGGTGGTAACAAGAGCGGCACCCGAGGCTGTGCAGGTCCATTGGGATGTGGGAGTTCTCTGTCCACCATAGGAAAGAGGTAGTCTGAATTGTCTTTCTGCACTTCCGAAATGAGATGATGTAACTGCAACGATTTTCCCTCCTAAATTATTATCGGTCATAACGGCAGAAAGAAGTAAGGTTTCTGCCATAGTCGAACAAGCACCATAAACTATAAGAATTGGTATGTTAAGGTCACGCAGACCATAGGTTGTTCCCGTGCACTGATTTAGTAAATCTCCCGCAAACATAAAATCAACATCATCAGGGGTAATATCTGCTTTTTCAAATAAAAGTTCAACCGTTCTTTTCTGCATTTCACTCTCTGCTTTTTCCCAGCTGTCCTGCCCGAAATGACTATCATTTTCTACCTTGTCAAAAACGTGTCCCATAGGGCCTTCGCCCTCTTTTTTTCCGACAATTGAGGCAAAATAAGTTATGCTCGGCGGATTTGACATAGCGAAGGTATTTTTTGATATTTTGACTGACATTTTAAAAAGTCCCCCATAAATCATTTTCAAGGATAGTTTTCCATTTTAAAAAGCGTTTATTCATTGTTATATTATAAAGTTTTCTGCATATACTTTTTAAAAAGAATAAGGGGGACTTTTTTATGGGAAAACGCTCACTTGCGTTATGGCAGTTCGGCGGATATGTCTTTACTTCCGCTTTGGGAACACTTCTTCATTTTTTATACGATTTAACGGGAGGAAATGTTGCGGTTTCGTTCTTCTCGGCAGTAAACGAATCGACCTGGGAACATATGAAACTTCTTTTCTTTCCGATGTTTTTATTCTCGCTTTTTGAGTACCGCTTTTTTAAAGAAGAATACGAGAATTTCAGAGCAGTCAAGCTTATTGGAATACTCATAGGACTAATTCTCATTCCCGTTTTTTATTACACCTATACAGGAATTTCAGGAGTTACTGTTGATTTTATAAATATAGCGATTTTCTATATTGCAGGTGCAATAGCTTATTTTATCGAAACAAAACTTATGAAAAAGGGAGTGGGCAGAAAATTCCCTCAGAAGATAGTTTTGCCGATGCTTATAGGAATAGCGATTTTATTTGTTGTATTCACATTCTTCACGCCCGAAATACCGCTGTTTAAAGACCCCGTAACAAAAACATACGGCATATAGCGGTGAGTCACCGCCGACATATCGTTACGTAGTTTGGTATATAAATAACTTTGTGGCTCGGTAACGATAGATTTACAGAACCCAAAAAACAAAGCACCCTTATAAATAGGGTGCTTTGTTTTTACTATACCTTTTTCCATGTGGATGGTGCGAAAAGTGTTATAATCGGGAAAAGTTCGAGTCTTCCTGTAAGCATAGCGAGAGAAAAGATGAATTTGCTTAAAGGAGAGAATGACGAGAAATTTCCCGTAGGGCCGACGATACTAAGCCCCGGACCTATATTATTGAATGTTGCTGCAACAGATGTGAATGCTGTTATTATGTCAACAGATTCTATCGCTGAAATTGCAACAAGGAAAATCGTGAACAATGCGATATATATGAAGAAATAGTTTGTAACACTTCTTACAGTATCCTTTTCAACGGGTTTTCCTTCGAAACGGATTGAATATACGGAATTCGGCTGGAAGATATATTTTATTTCGCGAAGGCCATTCTTTATAAGAAGAATTATTCTTGAAATTTTAAGACCGCCACAGGTAGACCCTGCACATCCGCCGACAAACATCAATATGACAAGTATTACTTGAGAGAAAGTAGGCCATTTGTCAAAATCAGCCGTTGCAAATCCTGTTGTCGACATAACCGTTGCAACAGAAAATGCGGAATCTCTTATTGCGTCGCCTATTGATTCATACATTGATGAAACATTTATCGTTATTGTTGCTATCGAGAATGCAATAATTCCTAAAAATGCCCATAATTCCTCACTCTTTATCGCTCTTAAAATATTACCTGTGATGATAAGATAGAAAACATTGAAGTTTACCGAGAAAAGAATCATAAAAACAGTTATTACTATTTCTATATAAGGACTTCCGTAAGCGGCAATGCCTGCATTCTTTATTGAAAATCCGCCTGTTCCTGCATTTGCCAGAGAATGACATAAACTATCGAAGAAAGGCATTCCGCCGATAAGAAGAAGTATAAATTCGATAGTTGTTAAAACTATATATATAGCATACATTATTGTCGCTGTCTGTTTTAGTTTGGGAACAAGTTTTCCGACTGTAGGCCCCGGGGATTCCGCCCTCATTATATGCATCATTCTTGTTGATTTCATATCAGACTGAGGTAAGATTGCGAGAACGAAAACGAGTATTCCCATTCCGCCTGTCCAGTTTGTAAAGCATCGCCAGAAGGTCATTCCTCTGTCAAGAGATTCAACCTCTGTGAGTATAGATGAACCTGTTGTTGTGAATCCCGAAACGGTTTCAAAGAAAGCGTCGATAAAAGAGGGAATCTGACCGCTTATATAAAAAGGAAGACAACCGAAAAAAGAAAGTAAAAGCCATGCGATGCCTACTGCTGCAAAGCCGTCTTTCGGACGCATAAAACTCTTTTCGGGCGGATTTGTTGATATAATAGTTGAAATCAGAAGAAGCGAGATAATGACAACTGCAAATGCAAATCCCGATTTTTCGCCATAGATAAGCGAGATTATAAACGGGAATATCATCAGAAGCCCTTCAGCCCTTAAAATTCTGCCCATAACATAAATAAGCATTCTGTAATTCATAAAATTCTCCTATGCAAGAATGTCATCCATTTTGATAAGTCCTTCGTTTGTTGTAACGATAATTACTCTGTCGCCGAGTTCAATGGTTGTATTACCGTTAGGAAGGATAACTGTATTTTGTCGCTTTATACAAGCAATAAGAATATTCGGCTTTAAAGGAATATCTTTTAAAGGAACACCGAATTTCTGGAAATCTCCTTCTCTCATAGAAAACTCGATAGCCTCTGCATTGTTGTCGACTATTTTATGGAGAGTTTCGATGTTGCTTTCAGATTCGGCATTTCCTATCGAACGGACAAATCTTACTATATTATTTGCCAAAAGGAATGTAGGAGAAATGATACTGTTGTTGCTGTCAACCTGAGGCATCATAGAAACGAGAGAGTTTCTTGAAACCTTTGTTATTATCTTTCCGACATTTCTTGAACCTGCGAAAAGCGAAATAATGATATTTTCTTCATCAATATTTGTAAGCATAACACAGGCATCCATATCATCGATACCTTCTTCTAAAAGAACATCACCGTCTGTTCCGTCTGCGTTGACAATAACCGCTTTGGGAAGGAAATTGGCGAGTTCTTCACAGCGTTCTGCGTCAGTTTCTATTATCTTTACATCAATGCCTTGTTTGAGAAGCATTCTTGAAAGATAGAATGCGATTTTACTTCCGCCTATAATCATAACCGAACGGATTTTTTTCTTTAAGAGGTTAAGTTCCTTGAAAAAGAGAAGAAGTTCGGAATGAGAGGCGATGATATATATGATGTCGCCTGCTTTTATTTCAAAATTACCCGAGGGGATAATAACATCCTCTCCGCGCTTTGCAGCGCATATAAGTGTCTGGACTTTGCTGTGGCTACGAAGGTCGCAAAGAAGAGTCCCCTCTAAAGGATGACCGTCTGTTATCGCAATTTCGGCAATATCGATAGACCCGCCCGCAAACTTTTCGAGTTTCAAAGCAGAGGGAAATCGGATAATGCGGTAAATTTCTTCTGCGGCATTGAATTCGGGGTTTGCTATCATTGTAATGCCGAGTTCGTTATATACAGAACCTGCCTTAACGGCATATTCGGGATTTCTTATTCTGGCGATTGTGTTTTTAACGCCCATTTTCTTTGCGAGAACGCATACAAGCATATTTGTTTCATCGGTTGATGCAGATGCGATTAAAATATCTGTGTTCTTGATATCAGCTTCGTTTAAAACTTCAAGGCTTACTCCATTTCCACATACGCCCATAACATCATATTTATTTACAACATCATTTATGAGTTTCTGATTCTTGTCAATGACAGTTACATCATGACCTTCTCTTGAAAAGAAATTAGCGAGAGTAATACCTACTTTTCCTATTCCGACAATGATAATCTTCATAAGTCCCTCCGAAATAATATACTACCCGTATGATACCACTTATATATAGAGATGTCAAGAAAAAAGCCTTTTCGGAAAATCATTCCGAAAGGGCTTCTTCTATAAGTTTTTTTAAACTTTCCATACTGTCGATTTCTCCGCATCTGTTTCTGAATGACGCGGCATTTTTCATACCTTTCATATACCATGCGGCGTGTTTTCTTGCCTCTGCCATACCTTTTCTTTCACCCTTGTTTTCAACGATGAGTTCTGCGTGATGAAGAAGGATTTTCATTCTTTCTTCTGCTGTGGGTTCGGGGGTGTATGTTCCTTTCTCAAGATATTCTTTTACCTGCGAGAATATCCAGGGTTTTCCATAGGTTGCCCTGCCTATCATAACAAGGTCGCAGCCCGTTTCGTCATACATTCTTTTTGCGTCCTCGGGGGAATTTATATCCCCATTACCGATAACTGTAATATTTACCGCGTTTTTTACTCTCTGTATAATTTCCCAGTCCGCCTTGCCACTGTAAAGCTGAGTTTTTGTCCTTGCGTGGACAGCGACAGCCGATGCACCGTTATCTTCGGCAATCTTCGCCATTTCTACGGCGTTTATGTTGTCAAAATCCCATCCCGAACGGATTTTGACAGTAACGGGACAATTCGCCGCTGAAACTGTTGCTGCAATGATTTTTCCTGCGAGTTTAGGGGATTTCATAAGCGCCGCACCGCTTCCGTTTCCTGCAACTTTAGGAACAGGACATCCCATGTTAATATCTATAATACAAGGAGTATATTTATTTATCTTTTTAACTGCGAGTTTAAAATATTCAGGATCGTCACCAAAAAGCTGAATCGCCATAGGGCGTTCAAAATCGCTTATATGACAAAGCTCATCGGTCTTGTTGTCGGAATAATAAAGCCCTTTAACAGAAACCATTTCACTTACAACAAACGCCGCACCATATTCTTTACAGATAGTTCTGTAAGCCTTATCAGCGACCGATGCCATAGGAGCGAGCATTGCCGTTTTTTCTATTTCAACATTTCCGATTTTAACGGTCTGCATAAAAAATCTTCCTTTCAGAGATACTTTTAACAGTATAACATAAATTAGTAAAAAAGCATAGCATTTTTTAAAAAAGTATGATATAATAAAAGTTGATTTTTTTACGGGTGGAGGTATCGCGATGAAATTACTTGCTATTGACGGAAACAGCATAGCAAACCGTGCGTTTTACGGAATAAAGGCACTCGCTAACAAAAAAGGCGAATTTACCAATGCTATCTATGGCTTTATGACCATCTATCTTAAAACAATTGCAGATGTAAAGCCCGATAAAGTTGCTGTTGCGTTTGACCTTCACGCCCCCACTTTCAGACATAAAGCAGTAGCAAGTTATAAGGCAAATCGTCACGGTATGCCTGAAGAACTCTGTTCACAGATGCCGAGAATAAAAGAACTTTTAAGAGCATTGGGAATAGAAGTTATCGAATGCGAAGGTTTTGAGGCTGACGATATTTTAGGAACTCTTGCAAAGCAATGTAACGAATCGGGAAATGAATGTGTTATCTTAACGGGTGACAGAGATAGTTTACAGCTTATCACAGATAATGTAACTGTTCTTCTCGCAAAGACAAAGGAAACAATAGTTTTCACTCCCGATAAATTTAGAGAAGTGTATGGCTTTTCACCTTTACAGCTTATAGACCTTAAAGCACTTATGGGAGACAGTTCCGACAACATAGCAGGCGTTAAGGGAATAGGCGAAAAGAGTGCGACAGAAATCATAAAGAAATACGGCACAATAGAAAACCTCTATGACAATATAGAAACCGCAGATTTAAAACCTGCCGCAAGACAAAAACTTATTGACGGTAAGGAAAGTGCTTTTGAAAGCAAGTGGTTAGCGACAATTGTTACAAATGCGACAACCCCTGTCCTTGACAAAATAGGCTCTGAACCCGATAATGACAAGGTAAAGGAAATTCTTTCAGACCTTGAAATGTTCTCACTTTCAGAAAAACTTGTGGGTGGAATAGCGGAAAACAAGCAGAAAGAAAATATCTCCTGCGATTTCAAAAAAGTTGACTTTGAAAGCATAGAATTTACAGATAGTATAATTTATAGTTTTATATACAAAGAGGATTTAAAAATAAAGTTCGGAGAAACCATTTCAGAAACATCTTCAGAAGATGAAATCTTAAGATTTTTGACAAGCGACTGCAAGAAGATAACCTGCGGCGCGAAACCCTCTTATAAATTCTGTTTCGCAAGAGGAAGAGAATGTAAAGGCATAGACTTTGACGCCGAAATTGCGGCATATCTTTTAAGTTCAGCACCGACAGAACCTTCTGTAAAAAGATTTTCTGATGAATACAGAACAGATTATTTTGATTGCGGTGAATTTTCTGAAGTGGCATCGCTTCATCCTTTATGCGAAAAACTTAAAGAAGAAATAAAAAATGCCGATATGGAAAATCTTCTTTATAACCTTGAACAACCTTTAACAGAAGTTCTGGCTTCTATGGAATGTGAGGGCGTAAAGATTGATACAGAAGGCGTTAAGAATTTCGGAGAAATGCTTTCTTCTGACATAGAAGGTCTTGAAAGTCAGATTTATTTTATGGCAGGAAAAGAGTTCAATATAAATTCTCCTAAACAACTCGGTGAAGTTCTTTTTGAGGATTTAGGTCTGCCCGCAGGAAAAAAGACAAAAACGGGTTATTCAACAAACGCTGAAATTTTAGACGGCTTACGCGACAAGCATCCGATAGTTGACCTTGTTTTACAATACCGCCAGCTTTCGAAACTTCTTTCAACATATGTTGACGGACTTTTAAAGGTTGTAGGCGAAGACGGAAGAATTCATTCAAACTTCAAGCAGACCGAAACAAGAACGGGCAGAATTTCATCAACAGAGCCGAATATGCAGAACATTCCTGTAAGAACAGAAACAGGCAGAGAGATGAGAAAGTTCTTTGTTGCAAAAGAAGGATATACTCTTCTTGACGCCGATTACAGCCAGATTGAACTTCGTGTTGTTGCGGCTATGTGTGATGATGAGAATATGAAGAATGCTTTTCTTTCGGGAACAGATATTCATACTGCTACCGCATCAAAGGTTTTCGGGCTTCCTGAAAGTATGATCTTACCCGAAATGAGAAGAGCGGCAAAGGCTGTAAATTTCGGAATAATATATGGCATAGGTGCATTCTCTCTTTCAAAGGATATAGGCACAACGGTTAAAGAGGCAGACCGCTATATCAAGAACTATCTCGAAAGTTATTCAGGAGTTAAAAAGTTTATGGAAGATGCCGTCGAGAGTGCTATGAAAAATGGTTATGTAACAACTATCTATGGCAGAAGAAGATATATCCCCGAAATAGTGTCTTCAAATAAAATGCTTCAGGCTTTCGGAAAAAGAGCTGCTATGAACGCACCTGTTCAGGGCTCTGCGGCAGATATTATCAAACAGGCTATGGTAAATGTCTATAAAAAACTGAAAGAAGAAAATCTTGACGCAAAACTTATTTTACAGGTACACGACGAACTCATAGTTGAAGTTTCTGAAAAGGATAAGGAAAGAGCGAAAGTTGTCCTCGGAGAAGAAATGGAAAATGCAGTAAAACTTTCTGTTCCGATGACAGCCGATGTCAATGAGGGAAAAAGCTGGTATGTTGCAAAAGGATAATATACAGATAAGAAAAGCAGATGAGAAAGACGCTTTTATCCTGTCTCAGATAGACAAAGAATGTCTTTCTTCTGAATGTTGGAGTGAGAAGGTTTTTTCTGAAAATCTTAAAAGAGAAGATGCACTAACTCTTATAGCGGAATGTGATGAAAAAAAAGCAGGTTTTATAAATATCATAAAAGTTCTTGATGAGGCGGATATAAATACCGTTGTTGTTTTACCTTCGTTCAGAAGAAAGGGAATTGCAGATATGCTTCTTTCTGAAATATTTTCTCTTTGCGATGAAATAAACGCTTTCCATCTTGAGGTGAGAGAAAGTAATATTCCCGCAATATTACTTTATAAGAAAAACGGATTTGAAACCGACGGAATGAGAAAAAACTTTTATTCTTCGCCTTCAGAAAATGCAATACTTATGACAAAAAGGAAGAATTGATATGTATATATTAGCGATAGAAAGTTCCTGCGATGAAACGGCTGCTGCTGTTTCAAAAGACGGCAGGGAGATACTTTCAAATGTTATTGCGACACAGATAGCAGAACATCGTCTTTATGGGGGAGTTGTGCCTGAAATCGCATCAAGAAGACATACCGAAAACATAAATGCTGTAGTAAAAGAGGCTATGGAAAAATCAGGGCTTTCGCTTTCTGATATTGATGCTATTGCCGTTACATACGCACCGGGACTTATAGGCGCGCTTCTTGTCGGAACAAGTTTCGCAAAAGGTCTTTCAATGGCAACGGGGAAACCGCTTATTCCTGTTCACCATATAGCAGGGCATATAGCTTCAAACTATATCGCTCATAAGGATTTGAAACCGCCTTATCTCTGTCTTGTTGCAAGTGGCGGACATTCACATATAGTTGAAATTCTTGATTATACAAAATTCAGAGTTGTCGGAAGAACAAGGGATGACGCTGCAGGAGAATGTTTCGATAAAGTAGGAAGAGTAATAGGTTTTCCTTATCCTGCGGGAAAGTTTATAGATGACGCGGCAAAAAACGGTGATGCGAACTTTTATAAACTTCCGAAACCCGTTGTAAATGGTTCGGTTTATGATTTCTCTTTTTCGGGGCTTAAAACTGCCGTTATAAATATGGCTCATAATGCTGAACAGAAAGGCGAAACTTTACACAGAGATAATATGGCGGCTTCTTTTCAGAAGACAGTCGCTGAAATCTTAACAGAAAAGACAATCCTTGCCGCAAAGGATTTGGGGTATAAAACAATAGCCCTTGCGGGAGGGGTTTCGGCAAATTCGGGAGTAAGACAGAAACTCTCTGAAGAATGTGAAAAAAATGGCTTTTCACTTTATATGCCGCCGCTTTCTCTTTGCGGAGACAATGCCGCTATGATAGCGTGTCAGGGTTATTACGATTTTCTTGCGGGCAAGCGTGCTGATGAATCGCTTAATGCAATAGCAACGCTTTCCCTTGAAAATATATAATGTGATTTCGTTTGGGGTAACGAAAATTACATAATCAAAGGAGGAAACAAACAATGGAACAGATTAAGAAAGCTGCAAAAAAACAGATTTTCAAAATCTCAACAGCAACATCACTTACAATCATCGCAATTGTTGTTATTACCAATGCAATCTTTATCGGCATAATGGCAATTATGGGGGATGCTTATGCCGATTTCACAGCAAATGTCCTTGATGATATGAGTTTTTCACTCATTGTTCAGGATGTCATTATGGTAATCGGTCTTCTCGTTTATTGTAAGATTATGAAGGTAAACTTAAAGGCTCATTTCGGAAAACCACAGATGAAAAAATCCGAAATCTTCTCACTTATCATCATAGCAACAGGTATGGGACAGCTTGTAAGTGTTATCACAAATCTTCTTATGACACTCGTTACAATGACAACAGGTTTTGAAATCGGAACAGTTTCATTCGTTTCTGAAAGAAATATTTTAAGCACAATCGTTATGTCTCTTGCAATAGCAGTCGGTGCGCCCATTTTAGAAGAACTCTTTTTCAGAGCGTCATTCTTCACACCTCTCGTGCCTCACGGCAGAGTGTTCGCTATAACAGTAACAGCGGTTCTTTTCGGGCTTTATCATATGAACATCCCGCAGATACCCGCGGCTATGGTGTGGGGCTTCTTCTTTGCATACATTTCTCTTGAATCACGTTCGATAATTCCTGCAATACTCGGACACATGTTCAATAACTCATTTGGTGCATTACAGTATGCTTTAATGGGAAATCTCGACCTTGACAGAATAGCAGGTGGGGATACAGCCTATGCAATGGAAAACTTAGGAACATTTATTCCGATAGCAATTATCTCATTCAGTATCTATGGAATTATCTTTGCTGCAATCATTCTCTTTATCGTAAGACTTGCAAAGCACGGCAAAAATGCGTTCCGTATCACAGGAGCGGGAGAAGAAAACAATGTTCTCACAAAGGGTGAGGCTTTTGCGGCATATTTTATCAATCCCGCAACAATTATTCTTATGCTTATGGTAATAGGAATGACAATATTTACAGTTATCGGTATGCGATCAGCATAGTTTTGTTATACATAAAGGGACAGAAAAATTCTGTCCCTTTGTTTTTTAATAAAGAGTTAAATATTTTCAAACCTATTGACTAAATTATAACAAATATTGTATAATGTAAAATAGGGAAATGTAGTATATTCCCTGAAATAAAGTAAATTACCGAAATTATTTTCGGATTTAAAATTAAGGAGGAATACACCAATGGCTCTTACAAAAAACCCCAACGTGCTCAAATGGGTTGATGAGATGGTAGCTCTCACAAAGCCCGATAATGTAGTATGGATTGACGGTTCTGACGAACAGCTTCTCGCTCTCCGTAAGGAAGCAATCTCAACAGGCGAAATGATCGAACTCAACCAGGAAAAACTTCCCGGCTGTATATATCACAGAACACAGCCCAACGACGTTGCACGTGTTGAAGACAGAACATTCATCTGCTGCAAGAATAAGGAAGACGCAGGTCCTACAAATAACTGGTGCGACCCCCAGGAAATGTATGCAAAGCTCACACCTATGTATGATGGTGCTATGAAGGGCAGAACAATGTATGTTATCCCTTACTCAATGGGACCTATCGGTTCACCTCTCGCTAAAGTAGGCGTTGAAGTTACTGACTCAATCTATGTTGTTCTTAACATGGACATTATGACAAGAATGGGTAAGGATGCTTTTGAAAACCTCGGCGAAACATCAAACGACTTCGTAAGAGGACTTCACTCAAAGGCTAATGTTGACCCTGAAAACAGATACATCGTTCACTTCCCCGAAGATAACGCAATCTGGTCTATAAACTCTGCTTACGGCGGAAACGTTCTTCTTGGTAAGAAGTGTTTTGCTCTCCGTATTGCATCATATCAGGGCTGGAAAGAAGGCTGGATGGCTGAACATATGCTTATCCTCGGCGTTAAGAAGCCCGATGGCGAAGTTAAATACATCACAGCAGCATTCCCCTCAGCTTGCGGAAAGACAAACCTTGCTATGCTTATTCCTCCCGCAGGATACAGAGAAGCAGGTTATGAAGTTTACACAGTAGGTGACGACATTGCATGGATGAAGCAGGGCGAAGACGGAAAGCTCTATGCAATAAACCCTGAAAACGGATTCTTCGGCGTTGCACCCGGAACAAACGATAAGTCAAACCACAACGCTCTCGCATCTGCTATGAAGAACTCAATCTTCACAAACGTTGCTATCAACAATGATGATATGACAGTATGGTGGGAAGGTCTTGACAAGAATCCTCCTGTTAACGCAACAGAATGGAAGGGTGCTAAGGTTAACGGTGTTGAATATACATCAACACTCGGCGAAGATGGCAAGCCATTAAAGCTTGCTCATCCCAACTCAAGATTTACTGCTCCCGCAGAAAACTGCCCCTGCATCTCACCTGAATTCAACAATCCCAAGGGTGTTCCCGTTTCTGCTATCGTATTCGGCGGAAGAAGAGCATCAACAACTCCTCTCGTTTACCAGTCATTCGATTGGGTACACGGAACATATATGGGTTCAGCAGTTTCATCAGAAACAACAGCTGCAGCAACAGGTGCAGTAGGTGTTCTCCGTCATGACCCCATGGCTATGAAGCCCTTTATTGGCTACAATGTTGGTGACTACTGGAAGCACTGGCTCGATATGGGCGAAAAGCTCGGCGAAAATGCTCCTAAGATCTTCAATGTAAACTGGTTCAAGCAGGATGAAAACGGAAACTTCATCTGGCCCGGATTCGGTGACAATATGCGTGTTCTCGACTGGATCATCAAGAGATGTGAAGGCAAGGTTGACGCAGTTGAAACTCCTATCGGATACCTTCCTAAGAAGGAAGACATCAACATCGAAGGTATTGAAGACGAAGTTACTCCTGAAATTATGGATAAGCTTCTCGCTGTTGACATCGACCTCTGGAAGAAGGAAATCGCTGAAATGAGAAGATACTACGACGAAGACATCGCTGCCAAGGGTGGCCGTGTTCCCGACGCTTTAAGAGCACAGCTCGATAAGATCGAAGCAAACCTCAATAAGTAATTTCTATAAATTGCCAACGCTGTATTGCGTTGGCAATTTTTTTATGTTAGAATATAAAAAATGAAAAAAATTGTCAATGTGAGTTGTATTATTAAAAGAAAGGGGAGTGGACATAATGAAAATAAATCCCGTTAAAAATCCGAAAAAACCAGATTATCCCGATTTAAACGAACTTTCAAAGAAGAAAAAGAGCAAGAAACTCGTTGCCTTTTTAGCAGCACTTGCCTCTTTTGCGACAACACTTACAGGTTGTCAGGTTCAGGGCGATGTTGCTTACGAGGGTGTTGCTATGCCTCCTGTTGAAACAGAAGAACAACTTGCGGGTGATGTTGCTCTCGACGGTGCAGTGGCAATCGAAACCTGTGAAGTAGACCTTATGGGCGAAACTGCTGTTGATACAGTATTTATAAATCAGTATCAGTTCGGCGAAGACGGTAAATGGATATTCAGTTCTGTAATCACCGATGAAGAGAACGACATTGAATATTTACTCGATGACGGAAGAAGAATAAAATTCTATTCGGGTGATCTTCTTATAGTTTCAGGGGCTACTCCCGATGAAGTTTTTGATAGCGAGGGATATGGCGAATATATAAAGTTGTATCCCGATATGGTTTTCCCCGATGATAAAGTTTTCTATACAGCAGATGGAGAAACGATCCTTATCCCCGAGTATAATAATCATTATGTTGTATTCCCTAAAAAAGAAGATGAAGAAATCGTTACTCTCGCTGGGGATGTTGTATACGAGCCTGAAATCGCCGGTGGAATGATGATTGAAACCTCTGAAGAATAAAGGTAAAAATATATGAATATGACGCTTTATCTCACTATGGACTGCAACCTCGCGTGTACCTACTGTTATCAGTCGAATAACGAAAGTTCTTGCGAGGATGCTTTCTGTAAGGGTAAGACAATAACAAAAGAAACCGCAAGGGCTGCTGTTGATTTGTCGGTTAAAAAATGCGATGACAGAACAGGCATCTGTTTTTTCGGAGGAGAGCCTCTTCTTTGCAAGGATGTTCTTTATGACCTTATGGAATACTGCGGAAAAATCGCGAAAACAGGACATAAATTCTCTTTCAAACTCGTTACAAACGGCCTTTTGTTAGATGAGAATTTTATGCGCTTTGCAAACGAAAACAAGATTATGGTGGCACTTTCTCACGATGGTCTTATGCAGGATGATTGCCGTCTTACAAAGGATAAAAAAGGAACTCTTGACGCGCTTTCGCCTAAAATTGACCTCTTACTCAAATATCAGCCCGATTCCGTTGTGCTTGTAACTGTTGACCCATCTTGTGTTAAAAAACTTTCAGAGTCTGTTAAATATCTTTTTAATAAAGGATTCAAAAATGTTGCGATAACGCCCCGTTATGCAGAAATCTGCCCTTGGGATGATGACAGTTTTTCCGTTCTTTCAGATGAATTTCAAAAACTTTCCGAAATATATGTAGAAAAAACTCTCAATGGTGATGATTTTACATTAGCGTCATTTGATGTAAAGATAAGGGATTATATTACGGGCGGAAAACGCGTCGGAAAAGGATGCCGCCTCGGAGAAAAACAGGTCTGCGTTATGCCTGACGGAAAAATTTATCCTTGTCAGCAGTTTATCGAGGATGAGTATTTTATGGGTGATGTTTACAGTGGTATCATAAAGGAAAAACTTGACTACATAAAAGAAATAAGAAAACCTACTCCTGTTGTTTGTGATGATTGCGGACTTAAAGAAAGATGCAGATACAGTTGTGCTTGTTTAAATAAACAATGCACAGGGAATATAGGTGATATTTCGCCGTTTCAATGCGGCTTTGAAAGGTTACAGATCTCTTGTGCCGACAAGGCGGCAGAAATTCTCTATAAAAAGGGAAATACAAAATTCCTTAAAAAGCAGTATGGTGAATTTTATAATTTAATAGAAATATGAAAAGACGGCTCTAAGCCGTCTTTTCATATTTCATTTCTTCACTCATAACGGAATACATATTTTCTATGAAAATGCCATAGCCTTTTGTTGAGTCGTTTACAAAAACATGTGTTACAGCTCCTATCAGTTTTCCATCCTGAATAATGGGACTTCCTGACATACCCTGAACGATTCCGCCCGTTTTAGAAAGAAGTTCGTTATCGGTTATTCTTATAACCATATTCTTTCCTTTTTCGTTATCACGCATATCTATTTTTTCAATTTCTATACTGTATCTTTTCGGGGAATTTCCGTCAACAGTAGAGAGAATGAAAGCCTCTCCTTCGTGGATTTCCTGACGCATGGCCATAGGGATAGCCTTGTTTTTTGAGGGACAGGATGAAAGAATACCAAAAACTCCCGAATCGGTGTTTGCATCAAGCGTTCCTGAATTACCGGATTCTGAAAAACAACCGCATAATTCTCCGGGCGCACCTGCCTCCCCCTTTACAACGCCCGTTATCGTAACAGGGCATACCTCTCCCATCGAAAGCGGAATTATATCTCCTGTGTCGACATCACATACGGGGTGACCGAGTCCTCCGAAACAACCCGTTTCAGCCTCATAATAGGTTATTGTTCCTATGCCTGCCGTGCTGTCTCTTACCCACATTCCTGCCTGATAGAGATTAGTAACCGTTGAATAGACAGGTGTTAAAAGAAGATGCATTGTCTGGTTATCTCTTTTAGCGATTACCTCAAGTGTTCTTCCACTGCTTTCTGTTATTATCTTTGAAACATCGGAATTTGATGAAACCTCTTTTTTATCTATCGAAATTATTATGTCGCCTTCTTTAAGACCCGAATATCTTGCGGGAGAGAATGTTCCGTTATTTGTTTTTACCTCTGAAATGCCTACAATCATAACCCCTTCGGAAAGAAGCTTTATCCCGAAAGGTTCTCCGCAGGGGATAAGAAGGGGAGTGTCAACTTCTTCTATATAAACCTCTTTTATAGGTATTATTCCGAAAAGTTTAAGCGTTGTTTTTTCACCGAGTTTTTCACTTTCTGATTTTAATGACTGCATTGTGTTATCGGAATTATCGGGCGTTACTTTAAAATAACAAGATAAGGAAAGTTCGCTTCCTTTATGTGTATAATAACTGTCGGGGAGTGTTATTGAATAAAATGCAAGTAGCATACAGATGAACAGCAGAAAAATATCTGCTATTCCTAAAATGATTTTTATTGACCTTCTCATAGAAATCTCCTTTTAAAATAATTCTGATAATATTTTTCGCAGAGTGAACTCAAATATCATTAGTTTATCTATCATTTTTTTCATAAAACTGTCAGTTTTTCTTACATATTGAACTTTATAATTCATTTTATAATAAAGACTATGCAATTAAGGTCGAAAAATGAAATTGTTATAAATGCTACCTCTATGCCATTTATTTTGTGAATTATTTTTATTGAAAAAAATGTTAAAAGGTGTTATCATAAAAATAGTATGCAAAAAGGAGGTAATCGGGTTGACAGTAACAATAAAAGAAGTTGCCGAAAGAGCGGGTGTTTCCGTTGCAACGGTTTCGAGAGTATTGAATAATAATCCTGCCGTTTCGGAAAAAACTGCAAAAATCGTAAGAGAAACAATAGAAGAACTTGATTATCGTCCTAATTTCTTAGGTAGAAACTTAAGAAAATGCGAAACGAATGTTATTCTTGCGATTTTTCCTTCGAGTGAATATTCAGCAGGTCTTGAAATTGTAAAAAGTATGCATGAAACCGCTTCGGAATACGGCTATGACATCATTATGGCGACAAGCTATGACAACAGCAAGAATGAAATGCGTTTACTTAATATGCTTTTCAATAAAACTGTTGATGGCGCTGTTTTAATGAGTACACACCTTTGTGCTGATGAAATAAACAAGATTTCTGAAGAATATGATATAGCACTCTGCGGAGAAAGAGTTGACGGAACAAATGTTTTGACAGTAACCGTTGATGATGTAAAGGGTTCTTATGATGCTGTTTCTGAACTTATAAAAGAAGGACATACAAAAATTGCTATGATTTCAACGGGAAATGAAGCGTTATCATCTCTCGACAGAGAAGAAGGCTATAAAAAAGCACTTTCAGATGCAGGAATTGAATTTGACGAAAACTACATATTCCGTGGCGGATATAGTTTTTCAGACGGAGAAAACGGCTATCGCTATCTCTTCTCTCTGCCCGAACCGCCAACCGCTGTTTTTGCTGTTTCTGATATTCTGGCTATGGGCGTTGCAAAAAGAGCGCTTCGTTCAGAAAAAGGAAAGATGCCGAAAATCATAGGTTATGATAATATTCCTTTGTGTGAGAGTTATTCGCCGACGATTTCATCTGTTTCACAGCCTGCAAGGGATATAGGCAGAGAAATCATAAAGAAACTGATAGAAAATATAAAGTCAGAAAACAAATGTCGCGAGCATATAATTATGCCACATAAAATTATAAGAAGAGAATCTTTTTAGGAGGAAGAAAAAATGTCTGTAAGCGAAATCCGTAACGCTGACCTCTGGGAAAGCGGAAAAATCAAAATAGAATGGGTTAAGGGAAATATGCCTCTCCTTCGCAGTATTGAAGAAGAATTTTCACAGACAAAACCATTCGCGAATCTTAAAATAGCGCTTTCTGTTCACCTTGAGGCGAAAACTGCATATCTCTGTAAAGTTCTTGCGGCAGGCGGCGCTGAAATGTATGTAACGGGAAGTAATCCCCTTTCAACTCAGGATGATGTTGCGGCAGCGCTTGTTCACGATGGCCTTAGTGTATTTGCCTGGTATAACGCAACAGAAGAAGAATATCACAGACACATCTCAAAGGTTATAGAAGCAGGCCCTAACATCATAATTGATGACGGCGGCGACCTTGTAAATCTTATCCATAATGAATATCCCGAAAAGATAAAGGATGTTTTAGGCGGATGTGAAGAAACAACAACAGGTATTATAAGACTTATCGCAATGAACAGAGAAAAGAAACTCAAGTTCCCGATGGTGCTTGTAAACGATGCTGACTGTAAACATCTTTTTGATAACAGATACGGAACAGGTCAGTCTGTATGGGATGGCATAAACAGAACAACAAACCTTATCGTTGCAGGAAAGAATGTTGTTGTTGCAGGTTATGGCTGGTGCGGTAAGGGCGTTGCTATGAGGGCAAAGGGACTTGGTGCAAAGGTTATTGTAACAGAAATAAATCCCATTAAGGCTATGGAAGCTGTTATGGACGGCTTTACAGTTATGAAGATGGAGGAAGCTGCTAAAATCGGCGATTTCTTTGTAACAGTAACAGGCTGTAAGGATGTTATTACAGAAAAATCCTTCCTTAATATGAAAGACGGCGCTATTATGTGCAACGCAGGTCATTTTGACTGCGAAGTAGATGTCAGAGGTCTTAAGGCTATTGCAACGGAAACAAGAAAAGCAAGAAACAACATAGAGGGTTATAAGCTTTCAAACGGAAACTGGCTTTATGTAATAGCTGAGGGCAGACTTGTAAACCTCGCCGCAGGCGACGGACATCCCGCTGAAATTATGGATATGAGTTTTGCTATTCAGGCTTTAAGTGCTCTTCACATCGCAAAGAATAAGGGTAAATTCGATGACAATATAATCAATGTTCCTAAAGAGATAGACAACGAGGTTGCAAGAAGAAAACTCAAGTTCTGGAATATGGAAATTGACACTTTAACAAAAGAACAGGAAGATTATCTTAACAGTTCGGAAGTATAAAAACAAAATCCACAGATTTATTAATAATCTGTGGATTTTTTGTTGACAAAAGCAGAATGAGATGTTAAAATGAAAATGGATTTTCATAAAGCGAGGGGATTAAAAATTCTGCCGTTTATAAAAGAAGATAAAACATCGTGGGAGTTTCTTTCAGAAACCAACCTTCCTATATACATCTACGGAATGGGTGATGGCGCTGTAAAGATAATGTCCGTTATGGAAAGATACGGCATAAAGATAAAGGGCATTTTTGCGAGTGATGAATTTGTAAGAGGCCATTCTTTCGCAGGATTTAAGGTTTTAACTTTATCTCAGGTTGAAGAAATTGAGGATGACTTTGTTGTTGTTCTTGCTTTCGCCGCGGGATACAGAGAACTTTATGACAAGATTTTTTCTATTGCAAAAAAACATATCGTTTTATCGCCTGATGTTCCTGTTATAGATTTCAATGGCGAGGTTTTTGATTTTGATTACATAAAAAAGAACGAAGAAAAACTTATGGAAGTTTATTCTATGCTTTATGATGAAAAATCAAAACAGGTTTTTTCGGATATAATAAATTATAAGATAAGCGGGAAAATCGAATATCTCGATAACTGTACAACCGAAAAGTCAGAGGTTTATGAAGAAATAATAAAACCATCTTTTGATGAGGTTTATGTTGACCTCGGTGCTTACAGAGGAGATACTGTTGAGGAATTTCTTTCTTTTACAGATGGGAAATATAAAAAAATCTATGCTTTAGAGCCTGACGGAAGAAATTATAAAAAACTTCTTTTATCGGTTGAGGGAAAAGAAAATATTTCTGCTATAAACGCTGCCGCTTGGAAAGAAGATACAACACTTTTCTTTGCTGCAAAAGCGGGTAGACAATCTTCTGTTTCTAAAGAGGGAAAAGAAACTGCGGCCAAAAGCGTTGACAGCGTTCTTTCGGAAGAAAGATGTACAATAATAAAAATGGATGTTGAGGGCGCTGAAAAAGAGGCGTTGGAAGGCGCAACTCTTACCATAAAGAATTATAAACCCAGACTTATGATTTCTCTTTATCACAGAAACGAAGATATTTTTTCGATTCCTTTACAGATAAGAGAAATGAATAAAGAATATAAATTCTTTTTAAGACATCAGCTTTATATTCCCGCGTGGGAAACAAATCTTTATTGCATATAATTTAAGGAGGAAGAATTATGAAAACATTTTTTGCAAATTTACCCAAAATCATTGCTACTATTTTCGGACTTGTAGTTGCCGCTTTTATCGTAGTAGCTATTGTAAACTCACTTTTCCTTTTCAAATTTGAAAATCAGTTTGAAACAGGCGAAAATCTTAAAGGAACAGAATGCCGAGATACAATAAGCGCTTGCGGTGACCTTACAGGAACAGACGATTTTACATATATGGCAGCGGCTCTTATCGAAATAAAAGCAGATGCAAAGGGCGTTGACAAAAAGAGAATCAAGGAATATTATGAAAGCGTAAGTTTCGGTCTTGAAGGGGCAGCAGACGCTTCACATACTGTAAAGGTTGAAGTTTTTGAACTTGATAACAATACAGGTATGTTCACACCTTCTATCTGTCCTGATAGAACATATATGTTCAACGATGTTTCGACTGTAAGAAACTTTGATAACTGCTATGTTGTGGTTATCTATGATATGGGCAACTATGCTCCTCTTGATTACAGAACATATTTTGCATAAAATTTCAGAATTTACCTCATTTTTTGTTGAATAAAGCGTTACTTACGGATTAGAATATCATCAAGGGCTTGCTTTATCGACTCTACTGAAATGAGGTAAATTTTTATGTTAGACCGAATTGCTCTCGCACTCCTTATCGTAGGAGGCGTAAACTGGGGACTTGTCGGACTTTTTCAGTTCGACCTGATTGCCTGGCTTTTCGGAAGTTCTGCTGCTTTGATGAGCAGAATTTTATATATACTCGTTGCCGCATCGGCAGTGTGGTGTATATCACTTCTGTTCAAAAACAACAGCCTTATCGAAAGCAGAGGCTAACACACCCTATGGGACTTGCAAAAGTTGTATCGGTAAAAAATATTGATACAACTTACATATTTTACCAAAAAATTCAACAAGTATAGACTAAAAAACGAAGCCCTATTTGTGCAATCGTACAAACTTTTCAATATTTTTTTCGTTATTAAGAAGATTTGTTGACAGATTGAATATCGGGGGTTATAATGAGTATGATGTTTGAATTATATATTTTTGTTTTTGATATAATTTAACATTCGTTTTGTTGTCTCCTTTCTTTTGTTCTACACATATTTATCCTATTATTTTATTTCTCTTAACTTCGCAGGGCACCGTTTGCCCTGTGTTTTTTTTGCCTGAATTGCCCTTTTAAATTGACAAATACTATAATTTGGAGTATAATTTATTAGATGAATTTTTTTCTTGGAGGAATATAAAATGTCAGAAAAAACTTTTTACATTACAACCCCGATTTACTACCCATCGGGAAACCCTCATATAGGTCATTGTTACACAACAGTTGCCTGTGACTCTATCGCGCGTTACAAGCGAATGCAGGGATATGATGTAATGTTCCTCACAGGTACTGACGAACATGGTCAGAAGATTGAAATGAAAGCCGCTGAAAAGGGCGTTACACCCAAGGAATATGTTGACGAAATCGTTGAGATTTTCAAAAATCTCTGGTCGTTTATGAATATCAGCTATGACAGATACATCAGAACAACAGATGATTATCACGTTGAAGCTGTTCAGAAGATTTTTAAGGCACTTTATGATAAAGGATACATCTATAAGGGTGAATACAAGGGAAAATACTGCACACCTTGCGAAAGTTTCTGGACAGACTCTCAGCTTGTTGACGGAAAATGTCCCGATTGTGGAAGAGAAGTTGTTGAAGCTAAGGAAGAAGCGTATTTCTTCAAAATGTCTCCCTTTGCTGAAAGAATTGAAAAACTTCTTACAGAAACAGACTATCTCCGTCCCAAGACAAGAGCAACTGAACTTGTAAACAATTTCATAAAGCCCGGTCTCGAAGATCTCTGCGTTTCAAGAACAACATTCAAATGGGGCGTTCCTGTTTCATTTGATGATAAACATGTTGTTTACGTGTGGATTGACGCACTTTCAAACTATATTACAGCACTCGGTTATGAAAACTCAGCACATGACGATTACAGCAAATACTGGCCTGCCGATACACATATGGTTGCCAAGGATATCATGCGTTTCCACGCAATTATCTGGCCTGCAATGCTTATGGCGCTTGAACTTCCTTTACCAAAGCATCTTGCTGTTCACGGCTGGATTACTTTTAACGGACAGAAGATGTCTAAATCAATGGGGAATGTTGTTGACCCGTTTGTTCTCGGAAACAGATATGGCGCCGACTCTATCCGTTATCATATCTTACGCGAAATGGCTCTCGGTGCAGACAGTTCATTCTCAAATGAAATTATGATTAACCGCATAAATTCTGACCTTGCAAACGGGCTCGGAAACCTCGTTTCAAGAACTGTTGCGATGGTTATCAAGTATTTTGACGGAACACTCCCTGCTGAAAAGAAATCAGGCGAATTTGACGATGCTCTTATCGAAGCTATAAAGGGTCTCAGGGCAACAGTTGATGAAGCTGTTGAAAATACTCAGCTTAATGTTTCACTCGCAGAAATATTCAAGGTTATTTCTGCTGCTAATAAATACATCGACGAAACTGCTCCATGGATTCTTGCTAAAAACGAAGAAGAAAAACCTCGTCTTGCGATGGTGCTTTACAACCTTCTTGAAGCAATCCGTGTTACAACAACACTCCTCTCTGCATTTATGCCGACAGATATGCCTAAGGTTTGGGAACAGATAGGTGCAACAGAAAATGATGTTTCTTATGAAAATGCTGATAAATACGGCGTTCTTTCACAGACAGTAACTGTCAAGAAGGGTGATATCATATTCCCGAGAATTGACGTTGAAAAGGAAATCGACGAACTCAACGCACTTATTATGGCAGCAGCACCCAAGGAAGAAGACGAAGATAAGGCAAATCTTGTTCCTATCTCTGAAACAATTTCTATTGAAGATTTCTGTAAAGTTGATATGAGAGTTGCTGAGGTTAAGGAATGTGAAAAAGTCCCCAAGGCTAAAAAGCTCTTGAAACTTCAGCTTGATGACGGTTTCGGAACACGCCAGGTTGTTTCGGGAATCGCAAAGTGGTATGAACCCGATGACCTTATCGGAAAGAAAGTTATCGTTGTTGCTAACCTTTCACCTGCAAAACTTTGCGGTGTTGAATCACAGGGTATGATTGTTGCAGCTGATATTGGTGAAGACGCAAGAGTTATCTTTGTTGACAACGACATTCCCAACGGCTCAAAACTCAGATAATCAATAATAACGGGCGCACAAAAACGCCCGTTATTTTCTGTAAAAAAGGAGAATAAAAATGACAGGAATATTCGACTCACACAGTCACTATGATGATGACGCATTCGACTCTGACAGAGAAGAACTTTTAGGCGGACTTTTAAACGAGGGCGGAGTGGAAAAAATCATTCACGCTTGTGCTAAATTTGAAGATGCCTTGTCGGGAGTTTTAATGTCTGAAAAATATGATTATATATATTCTTCTGTCGGAGTTCATCCTGAAGAATGTGATAATCTTCCAACTGATTATATAAGCGTTTTAAGGGATATTGCAACCTCACACAAAAAGGTTGTTGCGATAGGCGAGATAGGTCTTGATTATCATTATGATGGTTTTGACAGGGATTTTCAGATAAAGATTTTCAAAGAACAGCTTTCTCTTGCGAAAGAACTTTCTCTTCCTGTTATAATCCATTCAAGAGAGGCAACAGCCGATATGACGGAAATTCTTTCAGAAAGTAAACCCAAAGGCGTTATGCATTGTTTTTCGGGTTCTGCCGAAACGGCGAAGGTTTATCTTTCATGGGGAATGTATTTGGGATTTACGGGTGTTGTAACATTCAAAAATGCAAGAAAAGTTATCGAAGCTTTAGAGGTTACACCGCTTGACAGAATTCTTATTGAAACGGATTGTCCTTATATGGCACCCGTTCCATACAGAGGGAAAAGATGCGACAGCAGAATGCTTATTCACACAGCAGAGAAAATTGCCGAAGTAAAAGGCGTTTCCACAGAAGAACTGATAAGGATATCGAACGAAAATGCAAAACGGCTTTTCTCTATAGAATAATATGAATATAAGACCTCCTTGTCCGCATATAGTGGATTAAAAAGGAGGTCTTTTTTATGGCAGAACAGAAAATACACAATCTTATTCTCGAAAGCAGGGGAAAACTCACTATCTCGGGTGTTACCGATGTTGACAGCTTTGATGAAAAGCAGGTTATCCTTTATACGAATATGGGGGAACTTACAATTACGGGCAAGGATTTACATGTCAATGAAATGAGTGTCGGTAGCGGAGAAATGATGATAGAGGGCGATATATGGTCATTATGCTATGGCGATAAGGACAGACGAGGTTCTCTTTCATTTTTTGGAAAACTTTTCAGATAGGAGTTTTTTATTTGCTTGACAACTTTTTTTCTCTTTCGTATGAATGTCAGATTTTTCTTTATTCCATTATTCTGGGCATAGGTTTAGGAATTGTTTTTGATATATTCAGGGTTATAAGGGCGGTTATTCCTCATAACAATTTTTTTGTAGCCTTCGAAGATATTCTTTTTATGCTTATCTGGACATTCTCTCTCGTTATTTTTTCTGTCGAACTTTCGGGTGGAAATATACGATTTTTCTGCTTTATGGGGACATTTTTAGGCTTTGTAATCTACTTTTTCAGCGTCGGAAAGATAGTTATAACTTTCATAAGAAACATAAGTTCTTTTATAAGACAGATTCTTAATGCGGTTTTTGGTAGGATTTATGGCTTTTTAAGGCATTGTTTTGTATCAGTTTGTCAAAAGGTAAAATACTTTTTTGTTGATAACTACACAAATTTGAGAAAAAGCAAAAAAATGTAAAAAATCTCTTGAAAATATGTTAAGGAATGGTGTATAATAAACTCGTACATTTCCGCATTCAAGGAAGTTTTTGCGGAGATTTTTCATTAGCGTCGGCAAGAAGCTGTCGTTTGGAAAGGTGGGAGTTGCTTGAAAAAGAATACGGAAAAGAAAAAGCCTATGGCACTTGGCGGATTTATCAAGATCGCATTTGCGGCTTTTGTTATTTATGCCGTTGTTAATATTATTTCAGTTCAGGTAACACTTGCCGATAAGCGTGAACAACTCGCCGCTTTAGAAGCAAAAAAAGCTCAGATAGAACTTCAGAACGAAGAATATGAGCGTCTTCTTTCCATTGAAAACGAGAGCGACTATATGGAACAGTATGCTATTGAAGAACTCGATTATGCTTATCCAAATGAGATAAGATTCTATGATACATCGAGGGGCTAAATTTTTAAGGGGAATTATTTATTTATGCAGGTTGAAATCGGCAAAATCTATGAAGGTAAAGTTACAGGAATAACAAAGTTCGGGGCGTTCGTTGAAATAGAACAGGGCGTTACGGGAATGGTACATATTTCAGAAGTAGCAAATACCTATGTAAACGAAATCAAAGACCATGTTACCGAAGGACAGGTTGTTAAAGTAAAAGTAATATCAATAGGCGATGATAATAAAATCAGCCTTTCGATAAAGAAGGCTCTTCCTCCCGTTCAGAAACCTCAGCAGAACGGCAACAGACAGAACAAAGACGGGGGATTTGCACCGAGAAAGCCAAAGCCTGCTGCTAAACAGCAGAGTGGTGATAAAAACCGTATCCCTGAAATATGGGAACCTAAAAAGCCCGTTACTGCAGCTGAACAGTCGTTTGAAGATATGCTTAATAAATTCAAGCAGAACAGCGAAGAAAAGCAGTGTGACCTTAAGCGTAGCATTGACGGAAAAAGAAAATCGGGCAGAAGAGGTTTAAAGTAAAAAACAACTACAATCGGGTTTCGGCTGAAATCCGATTTTTTTATGGAGGGTAAAATGTATCTGTATAATGCTGAAATTTTTACCGCAAACGGTGAAATAATCAAAAACGGCTATGTTGAAATAACAGGAGAGTATATTACCGATGTAGGTGAGGGTGAACCCGCTGATATGTCATTTTACGATATAGATTGTAATGGTGGAAAGCTCTTCCCCGGATTCATCGATGCACATACCCATATGGGACTTTTTGAAAGCGGAATAGGAATTGAAGGAGAAGACTGCAATGAGGACAGCGATCCTGTTACTCCTGACCTTCGTACAATTGACGGTATAAATCCTATGGATGAAAATTTCGCACTCGCCCTTTCTTATGGAATAACAACCGTTGCAACAGGATGCGGTTCTGCAAATCCCATAGGCGGAGATGTTATCGCTATAAAAACATCGGGAAGATATGCTGATGAAATGCTTATCAAACCTATCGGAATAAAATTTGCGTTGGGTGAAAATCCCAAAACTGTTTATTCCGAAAAAGACAGCGCACCCGTTACAAGAATGGCAACGGCGGCTATTATAAGAGAGGCACTTTTCAAAGCAAAAAGATATATGGAAGATAAGAAAAAAGCGATTGCGGAAAATGATGATCTTCCTGAATATGATGCAAAATGCGAGGCCTTAGAACCTCTCCTCAAAAAGAAGGTAAAAGCGTTTTTCCATTGTCATAAAGCAAACGATATTATGACAGCTGTAAGAATTGCAAAGGAATTTGAACTTGATTATTCTCTTGTTCATTGCACAGAGGGACATTTACTTGCTGATGTTTTAGGCGAAGAAAGAGTAAGGGCGGCGGTAGGACCCGTTATCTCGGATAAAGGAAAACCCGAACTTATGGGACTTTCTGTAAAGAATGCAGCAACACTTCGAGAAAACGGCGTTTCTGTTTCAATCTGCACAGACCATCCCGAAGTTCCTATTCAGTATCTTTCACTTTCGGCGGCTATTGCAAATAAAAACGGTCTTTCTTATGAGGACTCAATAAAGGCGATAACAAGAAACGCGGCTAAATTCTGCGGAATTGATGATATTTTAGGAAGTATAGAAAAAGGAAAAATCGCCGATATTGTTATGTTTTCTGAAAATCCGTTGGGCGTTGAAGTTAAACCCACAATGGTTATGGTGAATGGAAAAATTATCGAAAGGAAAGAATAAAATGCGTGAGATTGATGTGAATCTTATGGAGAATACAGTCCGTGATCTTTGTATAAAAGCGAATGTTGTTCTTCCCCGTAGCCTTGAAAACTGTCTTACTTGTTCTGTTATGAAAGAAAAATCAGAAACAGGAAAAGAAGTTCTTTCTGATATATGCCGTAATTTCAAGGTTGCGAAAGAACAGAATATGGCAATCTGTCAGGATACGGGAATGGCGGTTATCTTTTTAGAAATCGGTCAGGATGTTCATTTTGTGGGCGGTTCTTTATATGAAAGCATAAATAAAGGTGTTGCAAGAGGATACACCGAAGGTTATCTTCGTTGTTCGGTTGTAAGTGACCCTATTGAAAGAGTAAACACAAATAACAACACTCCCGCAGTTATCCATACAAAAATCGTTGACGGCGACAAGGTTAAAATAGATGTATGCCCCAAGGGATTCGGAAGTGAAAATATGTCATCAATGAAGATGATGACACCCTCTGTTTCTGTTGATGATATATGTCAGTATGTTATAGATTCAGTTTCAATAGCAGGAAGTAACCCTTGTCCACCTATTGTTGTGGGAGTAGGTATCGGCGGGGATTTTGAACAATGTGCGTTCCTTGCCAAAAAAGCGTTATGCAGGGATGTTTCTGAAAAAAACGAAAAGAAACTCTACTCTGATATGGAAGAAAAAATCCTCGACGGAATAAATAAACTGGGCATCGGCCCTCAGGGCTTTGGCGGAACTGTTACAGCGCTCGCTGTAAACATCGAACAGGCACCCACTCACATAGCAGGGCTTCCTGTTGCAGTAAACATCGGTTGTCATGTTACAAGACACGCAACCGCCGAAATTTAAGGAGGTTAAAATGAAGAACAGATTTTTGAAATTATCCGTTTTGATGATGGTTTTATGCTCTTTCCTTTTATGTGGATGCGAACTTCTTTTTATGCCTTATGAGCAGTATGAAGCATCGGATGTTTATTATGAAGAAATCCCCGAAACTTCTGAAATTACAACAGAGGATATTATAATTTCTGAAGAAGTTACAATACCCGAAGAAACAACAACTGTTTCTGAAACAGAAGAAACAACTACTATCGAAGAAGAAAGAGAGTATGTAGAATATTATTTCAGAAGCGAAAAGCAGTATGTTGACCACTTTAAAAAACACGGCCACGAATTCGGGGATATTACGATAGAAGAATATCTTCAGATGGCAAATGATCTTATAAATTCCGACAGTGATACACTTCACACGAAAATCTCGAAAGACGGCGACTATGTTTTCTATGACGAAGCGACAAACGAATTTTTAGTTCTTTCGGATGACGGATATATAAGAACATTCTTCAAGCCAAACGCAGGAATAGACTATTACAACAGACAGTAGGAGGTTTTTATAATGGAAGGAAAATATCAGTGCCCTTGCTGTAAAAATTACACTTTAGATGAAGAACCGTATAACCACACTTATGAAATCTGTCCCGTTTGTTTCTGGGAAGATGACACATCAGATGACAACGAAATTTCAGAGGCAAATGGCGGACTTACACTTATCGAAGCAAGACAGAATTATGAAAATTTTGGTGCTTGCGATGAAAAGTTTGAAGGTGTTGTCGAACTTATGGAAGAAGACGGTATTGTTTAATTTGCATAAAATTTAATAACAATTATGGGGTATTTTATAGAAAATACCCCATTTCTATTGAATAAACATAATTGCAATAGTATAATAATAGAATAGTGAAAGCTAAAAATTCATAATGTTTGGAGTGTTACTCAAATGAAACAGTATAGTTCTGAAAACATCAAAAATATTGCCATTGCAGGCCATGCAGGTTCGGGCAAGACTTCACTTGCTGAGGCTCTTCTTTTCAAGGCAAAGGCAACAGACAGACTCGGAAAGGTTGCCGATGGCAATACAGTTTGTGATTTCGATCCCGAAGAAGTTAAAAGACAGACTACTCTCTCATCAAAGCTCGCTACATTTGAATATGATAATATCAAGTTCAATATTATGGATACTCCCGGTCTTTTCGATTTCGAAAACGGAGTATGTGAAAGCATAAAGGCCTGTGGAACAACTCTTATCACAGTTTCTGCAAAGTCAGGCGTTAAAGTCGGAACAGAAAAGGCTTATGCCAGAACACTTGCCGAAAAGAAATCATCAATGTTTGTTATTACAAAGATTGACGATGAAAATGCAAATTTCTATAATGTTCTTACAGAACTCAAGACAGTTTTCGGCCCCTCTGTATGTCCTGTTGTTGTTCCCGTTATCAAGAACTCACAGATTATCGCTTATGTAAACCTCATCGAAATGAAGGCTTATCAGTATGACGAAAAGGGAAATGCAAACGAAATTCCTATGCCTACAGATGAACTTTCAGATAAGATTGATTATCGTCTTGATGGTCTTATAAACGCTATTTCAGAAGCCGTTGCCGAAACAGATGAAGCAATGTTTGAAAAGTTCTTCTCAGGCGAACAGTTCACACAGAAAGAACTTGTTGACGGTATTCATAAGGCTATGAACGAAGGCAAAATAACTCCAGTTGTATGTTGTTCATCAACAACACTCGCAGGTGTTGATATGCTTCTTAAGGAATTCTCACTCCTCGTTCCTTTCGCATCAGAAAAGGATATGTGCATAGCAACAGACAAGAGTGGCGATATTCTTGAAATTCCTCTCGATGTAAATGCTCCTCTCGCAGCATTTGTATACAAGACAGTTGTTGACCCATTTGTAGGAAAGATGTCCTACATAAAGGTAAGAGCAGGTGTTCTTAATGCTAACTCTGAAGTTATCAACGCGACAACAGGTCAGGTTGAAAAGATAGGCAAACTCTATGCTCTCTGCGGAAAGAAACAGGAAGAAGTTTCAGCAGCAGAAGCAGGTGACATTGTTGTTGCAACAAAACTTATGGCAGGAACATCAGATACTCTCTGCGACTCATCAAGAGTTGTTTCAATAGAAGAAACAATCTTCCCGAAGCCTTGCTATTCAATGGCTGTAAAGGCTAAGGCACAGGGCGATGAAAGTAAGATCAGCTCAGGTATGCAGAAACTTACCGAAGAAGATATGACTCTTACATACACTCAGGACCCCGTTACAATCGAAATGATTCTTTCAGGTCTCGGTGAACAGCATCTTGAAGTTGCGGTTGCAAAACTCAAGAATAAGTTTGGCGTCGATGTTGAACTTACTGTTCCTAAGGTTGCATATAAGGAAACAATCACAAAGAAGGTTAAGGTTCAGGGTAGACATAAGAAACAGTCAGGCGGACACGGACAGTTCGGTGATGTATGGATCGAATTTGAACCCTGTGTTTCAGATACACTCGTATTCGAAGAAAAAATCTTCGGCGGCGCTGTTCCTAAGAACTTCTTCCCCGCAGTTGAAAAGGGACTTCAGGATTGCGTAAAGAAAGGCGTTCTCGCAGGATGCCCTGTTGTTGGTCTTAAGGCGATTCTCGTTGACGGTTCTTACCACGCAGTAGACAGTTCTGAAATGGCATTCAAGATTGCTGCTTCAATCGCTTATAAGGAAGGTCTTAAACAGGCTGAACCCGTTATCCTTGAACCAATAGGCACTCTTCGTGTAACAGCACCCGACGATAACACAGGTGACATTATGGGCGATCTTAACAAGCGTCGCGGAAGAGTTCTCGGAATGAACCCTGTTGCAACAGGAATAACAGAAGTTGAAGCAGAAGTTCCTGCAAGAGAAATGCATGACTTCACAACAAAACTTCGCCAGATCACAAGAGGCAAAGGCTCTTTCACATTTGAATTTGTAAGATACGAAAGATTACCTTCAAACCTTGTTTCTGATGTAATTCTCTCAATCGGAAATACAGATACAGAATAATAACTCAAACCCGAAGAGTGTTATACTCTTCGGGTTTTTCTTTGTCGGGTAATAAAACAAAAATCTTGTGCTTTTTACTGTGTCAGTTTCCCTCGTAGTACCCTATGTACGACTTCGGGAAACTTCCTTGTAAAAAGACATAATCTTTTTGTTTTATCGTAAAAAAATTATTTTACCTCTTGACAAGTGAAAGTGTGTAATGTATAATAAGTATGAAAAAACTTACTTTTCATATAAAACAAACAAAAGGAGATGCGTTTATGAAAAAGGGACCAAAGGGAAAATATGTCTGGACAGTAACTGTCGGCGAAAAGGGTCAGATAGTTATTCCGAAACAGGCGAGAGAGGTTTTTGAAATCAACCCCGGTGATACAATAGTTCTTTTAGGCGATGAGAAAAAGGGGATAGCAATCCCTCCGAAATCGGCTTTTTCGGAAATTATGGCAAAAGTTTTCAATAACGGAGATGACGAAGAATGAGAAAGCATTACCTTGATAATATAAGATGGATGACAGTTATTTTAGTTGTCATCTATCACGTTTTCTATATGTTCAATCATATCGGTGTTTTAGGCGGAGTAGGGCCTTTGGGTTCATCTATGTATCCCGATATAATTATGTATGTTGTTTATCCTTGGTTTATGGTGCTTATGTTTCTAGTTGCGGGAATTTCATCGAGATATTCACTTTCAAAAAGAACAAATAAGGAATTTTTGAAAGAAAGAGTGGTTAAATTTTTAGCACCCACAACCTTAGGACTTTTTGTTTTCCACTGGATTTCAGGATATATAAATTTAAGAATCGGCGGTGCTACCGAACTTATGCCGTCATTTTTAATTTACCCCATTTCAGTTCTTTCGGGTCAGGGACCATTATGGTTTATCCAGCTTCTTCTTATCTTTTCACTTCTTCTTGTTCTTGTAAGAAAAATTGATAAAAACGATAAATTCTATAATCTCTGTAAAAAATGCAATACAGTAATCATTCTTCTTTTCGGAATACTTTTATGGGGCGCATCACAGATACTCAATATGCCGATAATAACAGTTTTCAGATTCGGTATTTATTTTACTGCGTTCCTTTTAGGATATTTTGTTTTCTCACACGATGAAGTTATAGAAAGAGTTGTTAAGATAAGAATACCTATGCTTTGCCTTGCAATTTTAGGAAGTATCGGTTATACAATTTTCTATTTCGGACAGAATTGTTGCGAAGGTCCTGTTTTAAAAACATTCTTCACAAATGCTTATATGTGGATAGCAATTCTTGCGATAATAGGTTGTTTTAAAAAATATCTTGACAAGACCAATCCTGTTTTCGATTATATGAGTAAGTCGAGTTATGGAATATACATAGTTCATTATCCCGCAGTTCTTATTCCTGCATATCTTTTCTATATATATACAAACCTTCCCACAGCGCTGATATATATCCTCGTTGCAGTTATAGGCTTTATCGGAACATTCCTTCTTTATGAGGGGATAAGAAGAGTTCCTGTATTAAGATTTATAATACTTGGCATCAAGAAAAAGAAAAAAGCAGCATGATAAAAACAGACCGATATTCTATATATCGGTCTGTCTTATTTTTTTAAAGAATTTTTCTAAAATAGCAAAACATTCATCTTCCATAATTCCTGCATAGTAATCAGAGATTATGTTGTCATAAGCCGAACATACAGCACCCTCGGCTTTATCAAACGCACCGAAATAAACATCGTCTATTCTTGCATTCTTTATAGCGCCTGCGCACATAATGCAGGGTTCTAATGTAACATATATGGAACATCCCGATAAACGCCAGTCGCCTATTGTCTTTGACGCTTCAAGTATTGCTTCGGTTTCGGCGTGGGAGAGTGGATTTTTATCTGTTTCTCTTCTGTTATATCCTCTGCCGATTATTCTTTTATCCGATTTTCTTACAACAACAGCCCCAACGGGAATTTCCCCCATATCGAGAGCTTTTTCTGCGAGGTTTAAAGCCTCACGCATAAATGTGTTTTCCATATAAAATCCTCTTATGTCATAAATCTTGCTGATATTGTCATAAATACAAAACCTGCAACTACCCATAAAAGCATTGTGGGAGTCATTAAGGCTACTGTAAGTTTATCATTGAGTGGCATATAACTTCTTGGAAATTTATAAACAAGTGTATCCTCTTTGTTCTTTGAAATTACATAGAAAAGAAAAAGTCCTGTTATCATAAATGATAGTATTATAATAGATGTAAAAATCATAAAAATATCCTGCGGAAGAATAGCCATAGCAGCCGAGATCAGATACACAACAAGAGAGATAAACATATCTGCGAAAATTCCGCAGAGAACAGAGCCTGTGCAGAGGGTTACATAACCTATACAGAATGATGTCAGAAGAACAAACCATATATGTGAAATGTCATGTCTTAAAAGTGCCGAAACTATTGAGGTGAATATAAGTGCAAATCCATCACCGAATTGACGGAGTGACTGCATAATAGCCCCTCTTAAAAAGAGTTCCTTTAAAACGGGGAAAATAACAATATAAGCAATCGAAGATATAATGGTTGACGGAATATCGTTTCCGATTTTTACAGCGGCAGGAGAAAGGTCGATTGAAAAAATATCAAGTGTGCGTCCCCAGAAAAAACTGCAGCAAAGCGCAACACCACATATCATTAAAACTATGGGAACAGAAATCCCTGCTGCCTCTTTGTTTGTTACCTTCAAAGGAAAGACAAGAGAGAGTGGAGTTTTTCTTATAAACACAAGTAACATTGTAGGGATAATTATTTTTGTAAACGCAATTATCGCTGAGATAGATGTATACTGAACGGATGTTGCATTCATTATTCCGAAAACAAAGTCATTTGAAATGTTATATCCCAAAAGATTCATTATGTAAGTGGCAAGATAGGGGAGTAATGCCTCAAGAAGAAAATAGATACACAAAGCGATACCTATTAAATACATATTTTTTGAAAGGAATTTCTTTTCCGCTTTTTCAGGACGATCATCGACAAACCCTTTTCCGTCTATGTAAACAAGCAGGTTTGTATCTTTAACGAAATGGAAACCGAAAGAACTGTCTTTTCGCCATTTACGATAATTTTCATTGAAAGCATCTGTCTGTGCGGCACAGGTATAATCCTTTGCGGCATCTATGATATTTTCTTCGTGGTTTGCGTCTGCTCCGTAGAAATTCATCATAAGTCTCCTTTCTTTTAAATTCCCGTAAGGTCAAAGGGTGGGGTATATTCTTCTTTAGCGGATGACCTTTCCTGCATAAATCCCGTTAGTCCTAAGGAAACAGCAAGGTCAAGGGCTTTGTTATATTCAAGTGTTGATATTTTTCTGCTGATTTCTTTATATGAAAATGCCTTGTGGCTGGGTGTATACTGACTCATAAGCGAGATAAGAACTTCTTTTTCGGGGAAATGTTCCGCTATGTATCTGAGCACATTTTCTGTATCACGAAAATTATTCGGCAAGGTAAGGTGTCTTATAATCATTCCCTTTTTCATAATTCCGTTATCGTCGAATATGGGTTTCCCTACCTGTGAAAACATTTCGTCAAGTGCTTTTTTTGCGACATCGGGATAATCTTTTGCAGATGAATATTTTTCCGCAATTTCACAATCCATATATTTCATATCGGGGAGGTAAATGTCAATATATCCTTTCAACATACGGAGTGTTTCGACCTTTTCATATCCGCCCGAATTATAGAGGACAGGAATTTTAAGTTTATGCTTTACCATATCAAGCGATTTTATTATCATAGGAACATAAGGCGAGGCTGTAACAAGATTTATATTGTTAGCACCTTTTTCCTGAAGTTCAAAAAAAATCTCTGAAAGTCTTTCTTCTGAAATCTCTTTGCCATAGGCCTCATCGCTGATTTTATAGTTCTGACAAAAACAGCATTTTAATGGGCATCCCGAAAAGAAAACCGTTCCCGAACCCTTTTCTCCGCTGATACAGGGTTCTTCCCAGAAATGAAGAGAAGCTCTTGCTATCTTTATTTTATCCGTTGCACCGCAGTAACCTTTTGATACAGTGCGGTCTGCCTTACATTCACGGGGGCAGAGAGAACAGTTTTTCATATCCAAAATAATAACCCCCATAAAAAACAGACTGAGTATTGCTACTCAGTCTATTTTAACATACATCAGTCAATTAGTAAAGTTATTCTGAAAGAATGATTTTCTTTGTCTGTGGAACTTTTAAGAGTGCTACTGCACCTATAAGTGTGAAAATAAGTTCAGGAAGCATATATGATGCATTATAGATTATGCTGTAAATCCAGGAGTTTTCGGTATAGAATCCTTCCCATAACATACCCATTGAAGCGAAAATTACAACTCCGCTAAAGAAATGGCATACAAGTCTTAAAAGAATTGCTATTGTGATTCCCGAAAGTTGACCGATAAGACCTTTGCCCTTGAAAATCCCCGAAAGACCAAGGCTTGTGAAGGGAAGTATGTAGTCAAGCATAATACAGCCTATGAGCATTAAAGGAGTAAGTCCCCATGCGAAAAGTCCGTCAAAAACTATTCCTTGGAAAAGCTGGATGAGTGCATATACAAATGATACTCCGAGTCCTTTATAAACGCCATGTCTTAAACTGAAAACAGCAATCGGGAGCATCGAAAGAAGTGTTATCGAGCCACCCCATGGCAGTTTATAGATTTTGATCAGACTGAGTACGGTTGCGAGTGCTATCATTATAGCACCCTCTACGAGTGTTTTAAGTTTTGTGTTTTTCATAAATTTACATCCTTTCTTATTACCTGAAAAGAAGGATAAGATTCTTTCATAAAATAAAAACCGCCAGGAAAAATTCCTGACGGTAACTTTATCACGAAAGATATTTTCCTACGTCGGTATTATCCGCATCAGGTTATGGGTCGAAGTTCGTTACGCCGGCAGTAATACTTCCTCTCAGCCTTTCTCAAAAGCTCCCCTATTGTTAAATTGTAAACACATTATACATCACAAAACGATGTTTGTCAAGCATTTATTCGATAGTTGTTACTTTAAGCATATTTGTTGTTCCAGAGATGCCTAAGGGAATACCTGCTGTTATGATGATTTTATCTCCGCTCTGAAGAAGATTCTGTTCTTCCGCTCTTTCAACAGCGTGAGCAAAAAGTTCGTCTGTGTTTGTTTTTTCATCACATAAAACAGGAGTAACACCCCAAGACATATTCATCTGTCTGCATATCATGGGCGATGGTGAACAACCTATAATACTGCAATGAGGACGATATTTTGAAATCATTCTTGCGGTCTTTCCTGTTTTTGTAACGGTTACTATTGCCTTAGCTTCAAGGCTATGCGCTGTTGTTACGGTTGCAACGGATATAGCACCTGTTATATCAGGGCTTGCCTCAATATCTCTGTGAGCAAAACGATGTTCATAGTTTATATCTTCTTCTGTTGTTTCAGCGATAAGCGCCATTGTTCTTACAGCTTCAACGGGATGTTTACCCGCTGCCGTTTCTCCTGAAAGCATAATAGCACTCGTTCCGTCATATATTGCATTTGCTATGTCGGTTATTTCCGCTCTCGTAGGGCGGGGGTTTGTTATCATTGATTCAAGCATCTGTGTTGCTGTAATTACCTGCTTGCCTGCGTTGTATCCCTTTTTGATAAGTTCTTTCTGAATAGCAGGGATTTTTTCAAAAGGAATTTCAACACCCATATCTCCTCTTGCAACCATTATGCCGTCTGATGCTTCAATTATTTCGTCAATGTTGTCAACGCCGTCCATACTTTCGATTTTTGCGATTATGCGGGGCGTTGTCCAGCCTATCGACTTTGTGAATTTCTTTAAGTAGTTTATATCAGCAGATGAACGGACAAAACTTGCGGCGATAAAATCAAATCCCATTTTAGCACCGAATTCAAGGTCTTCCATATCTCTGTCTGAAAGATATGGCATAGAAAGTTCAACCCCGGGAACATTTATCCCCTTATTGTTTGAAATAACTCCGCCATAGATTACTTTACAGAAAATTTCTTTTCCCGAAACCTTCTCGACAATCATTTCAACGAGGCCGTCGTTTATAAGTATTCTTGTTCCTCTTGTAACATCCATAGGTAATTTATCAAATGTGATAAATCCCTTCTTATCATCACAAAGACATTCTTCTGTTGTAAGTATATATTCATCGCCGTCTTTAAGAGTAACGGGCTTGTCGTCAACAAATCTGCCGAGTCTTATTTCAGGACCTCTTGTGTCAAGCATTGTTGCTATATGAAGACCGAGTTCTTCTCTTAAAGAAACGATTTCTTCAAAGCGTCTTTTATGTGTTTCGTAATCCCCGTGAGAGAAGTTGAAACGCGCAACATTCATCCCCGAAAGCATAAGATTTTTTAAAATTTCTCTGTCGTCTGTTGAAGGGCCTACTGTGCAGACGATTTTTGTCTTTCTCATATTTTTTCCTCCGATACCTATATATATGATATTTACATACCTTTATATTATACAACTAATGCGGTAAAAAAACAACAAAGAAAAATTTTTCAAAAAATACTTGACAAGTGGTGTACTATGTGTTATAACTGTACTATGATAACTAATACAGCTGTTACGGGGAAGGAGAAAAAATATGATAACAACAATGAATGTCGCTGCACTCGTGGTATCATCACTGCTCGTTTTCGGAGTAGGTGCGATAGCAGCAGTAGTAATCGCATTCAGGGAGGAGAATTGATTTATGTTTTCTTTAACTGGTATTATAATCGTTGCGCTGGTAGTCGTAGTTATCGCGGCGGGCGTTATAATCGGTATCGCAGCTTCTAAAAAGTAGAAAAGGAGGAACAGGATGTTTACCATTGATTTACAAAGCAGAATTCCTATCTATGAACAACTCTGTAAAAAGATAACAAGTCTTGTTATGAAGGGTGTTCTCAAAAAGGGCGACCAACTGCCTTCTGTTCGCGAAATGGCGAAAATACTCGGCGTAAACCCCAACACCATTTCAAAAGCCTATAACGAACTCGAACGCGACGGCATAATCTATTCTCTGGCAGGAAGGGGAAGTTTTGTCGGAGATGTTGAAAAAGAAAATGTTGTCTCTGAAAAACTCAAAGTTTTTGATGAAGCTGTTGAAAGCGCTTTCGCGGTAGGCATAACAGCAGAAACACTTAAAGAGAGAATAGATAAGGGGGAAAAGAAAAATGATTGAGATAAAAGGTGTAACAAAGAAATTCGATAATAAATTTACAGCACTTGACAATATCGACCTTACCATTCCTACAGGAACAGCATTTGGTCTTTTAGGTTCAAACGGTGCGGGTAAATCAACAATACTCAGACTTATTTCGGGTATCTATAAGCAGGAAGAAGGAACTGTAAAAGCAGACGGTGAAGACATTTTCGATAATATTTCCGTTAAGGAAAGAGTATTCTTTATAGATGACGAAACTGTTCAGTTTTCAAAATATACTCTTAAAGCACTCAAGGATTTCTATAAGGGATATTATCCTAATTTCTCGGAAGAACTTTTTGAGAAGCTTCGAGCACAGGTAAATCTTCCTATGGATAAGAGAATTGACCGTTTTTCAAAGGGTATGAAGCGTCAGGCTATCGTTATAGTAGGTCTTGCATGCAGAACAGATTATCTTCTTTTAGACGAAGCTTTTGACGGTCTTGACCCAACTATGAGAATTATTGTTAAGAAGATGCTTGTTGACGCTATGATCGACAGAAATCTCACAGCGATAATTTCATCACATAACCTTAAGGAAATAAATGAAGTCTGCGATACAGTAGCACTTTTACATAAGGGAAAAATCCTCTTCAACCGTGACCTTGATTCTGTTAAGGGGAATATTCATAAGGTTCAGGCGGCATTTGCTGTTGATTATAACGGAAAAGAAGATTTCGAAGGTCTTAATGTTCTTCATTATGAAAGAACAGGTAGCGTTTGCTATCTTATCATAAAGGGCTCGGAAGAAGAAATCAGAGAAAACTTAAAGGTTAAAAAACCTCTCGTTCTCGATATTGTTCCGCTTTCACTTGAAGAAATATTTATTTATGAAATGGAGGGACTCGGATATGACAGCGCAGAAATCAACGGCTAAGAATAATTATTTCATGGTCAATTTCAGAAACCGTCTGAAATCCAATATGAAGACTTCCATCATCATAACAATTCTTCATATCCTCGCTGTTCCTATGGTTCTTTTACAGGCAATTATATCATGGATATCAGAAGAAAAATATGCCAAGGCTTTTGAACTCGCACTTAAAGCGGTAGGCGGAAACGAAAGACTTGTAAATTACGATGCACTCCCAAAGGTTTATGATTTCAATGAAGCATATATATTCATAGGCTTTTTGGCACTCGGTATTGCTATCCTTTCGGGAATTTTAATCGCACTTTCAAACTTCAGTTATCTTTATAAGAAAACTCAGGTTGATATGATTTATTCACTCCCCTTGACAACAACACAGCGCTTTATGAGCGACTTTTTCGCAGGGGTAACAAGTTATATCGCGCCCTTCATCGCATCAGGATTTTTAACACTCATCCTCTGCTTTGTGGGAAGAGCAACAATAGTAGACTGGGTAAACACATTCCCCGACGCAGGATTTGGATTCCAGACAGTAGGTCAGCTTTTATTCCAGTGTTATCTTTATGGAACTTTTGTTCTTCTTATGATCTACACAATTTCTGTTCTCGTTATTTCATGTTGTGGAAATATCGTTGAATCAGGACTTTATATCTTCGCAACAAACATTCTTATCCCTTCAACAATAGCAGTTTTCACACTCATCCTTTTCGGTGATTTATATGGTATTGATGTTGAAAGACTTGCTATTAAGGCGATATGCCCCACAAGCCCGTTCGGTGCATTCATATCATTTGTTGATGTTATAGATACAGTTGAATATGGCTATGGCGGAGTAACAACAATGTTTGATGTTATAGTTCATCATCTTTTACCTTTCATATTCTTTACTGTTCTTTATGGAGTTATAGCATTTTTCCTTTATAAGAACAGAAAAGCAGAAGATGTTTCAAAGCCTTTCGTTTATAAACTCTTCTACTATATCATCAGTACAGCGGTTGTATTCTGTATCGTATCAATTTTCATCGGCGAAAACGGACTCGGTGGAGAAGGCGGATTCCTTCCTCTTCTTATAATAAGCGGAATTGTATTCTTCATTATGGATATTATCGCAAACCGTGGATTCAAGAAGTTCTGGGTTTCTGTTATAAGATTCGTTGCAACAATGGTTGTTATGATAGTAGCAGTTTCACTTGTAGGCTTTACAGGCGGATTCGGAATGGTGAAGTATGTTCCCAACGCTTCATCAATCAGTTCTGTAAGCATCAATTCTTATAGCCATTACGGAAGAAATAACAGAGCTTTCATTTTTGAATACGAAGAAAACGGCCAGTTCACAACAAAGAACGACGAACTCATAAAGGCAGTTGTTGATGCACACGAAGCAAATGTAAACCGTTATTCTGCTATGGAAGAAGTAGGCGGTTTCTATAAAGATACTGTTTCAACTGTTGATATTACTTATGTAACCAATTTCGGAAGAAAGATTTCAAGAGCAAATCTTGAACTCAACGAAAGCGAAGCTAAAATGCTTAATCCTATCTATTCAAGCGATGACTACAGAGAACAGGCATTTGCGTTTATAGATAAGGCTGTTTCTGATATAGAGGCAAAAGGTGTAAAGCATAGCGAATATAGTTGTGATTTTACAGGCGTTTCAAAGAACGGAACAGAAATGTATTTCACAAGCGAACTTAAAGACGAACTTTTAGTTGCTATGAAAAACGACCTTGCAAACTATAATGGCGAAGAACTTATAAAGGCAAACTACGGATATGTTTCTCTCAATGTAAACTCACGCAATTACGATAATAGTTCTTGCTATATCAAACTTCCTCTTTCAGAACAGTTCCCCGAAACACTTGATACAGTAACAAAACTCTATCCCGAATTCGGCGGAAAGGATTTCTTCAAGAATGTAGGCGTATCTCAGATTCTTATCAGAGATTATACAGAAGACGGCGATGCTGTCAATGTTGAACTTCCCGAAAGTTTTATGAAGAATGCAAAACTCAAGAAAGCCTTTGAAAAGGTTATGGAAGAATCAGTTATTACAGATACATACAGAAACTACGGCGGATTTGTTATTGAGATAAATGGTCTTAACTATGCAATAGAAGACTGCGAAGAAGTAAGAAGCCTCTATGAATACGCGATTAAAGGCGCATCAGATGATGCTACTTATGTAGATGGGGCTATTTATTATTACTATTACAATGACGAATACGGCGATGGATATGCTACCGATTTTACAAGTATGGAAGAAGCGCGCAAAATCATCAAGGATATTATCTTTGAAGAAGGTTATGTTACAGGTTTTGAAATCTACGGAGTATCACAATATGAAAAAGAAGGTATTGTATCTTACCTCTGGTCATATTATTCGGAAATTGAGACGATTTATCATAATATGAACAGCACTGAACCTGCAACGACATCAATAGTTTATGATTCTGAAAATTTATGATTAAATAAAAGGAAAAATTTTCTGATAATAATTTTTGTTACCTTGTAAAAAATATTTTTACGACATAAAAATTGAAAGAGGTAACAAAATGAAAAAGATTATTATTACAACATTCACACTCTGTCTTCTCGCAACCTCTTTAACAGGTTGCGGAAGAAAAGAGGAACCCGCACCAGCGCCCGAACAGACAACGGTTACAGAAGCTACTTCTGAAACAACAACCGAAGAAACAGGTATGGTAGGGAAAGCACTCTCTGAAATAGGCGACGCTATCGAAAGAATAGGCGATTGGCCTTCAATGGTTCTTGTTGAAGCCGAAGATGAATTTCTCGATATGACAGGTCTTGATATGAAAAATGAAAACTACAAGCAGGTTTATATGAGAAGATCGAATCTTGAAGGCGGTTTCGGAGAGTATATCATTATTGAGGCAGATGATGTTGAAGCAGCACTTCGTGACCTCGAAGCAAGAAAGGAAAGACTTATTTCAATGGATACACCTTATGAGGAACACACAGAACTTGCAAAGGGTGCTATCGTAGGCAAAAACGGAAATTATGTCTACCTTATCGCCAGAGAAAACCCAAAGGAAGTTGAAGATGAACTTCTTTCACATTTAGGGTAACATTACTCCTCTGTAAAACAAAAATGGTATCGTGTTTATTTCACGATACCATTTTGTTTTTTTAGTTTTTTAAAAGTTATGTTCTTGGTTCAACCTTGTCTGCATCGTGGAAATCGGCATTCAAAAGCCCTGCCATTATCCAGAAGAAAGGCGAAACATAGATTGTACTTACAGAGAACATTGTTACAACAGCATAAACTATTACAGAAACCACAAGCGCCTGTGTATGCCAGTTGTTTTCTTTAAAGAAAGTTCTTATCTTTGAAAGACCTTTTTTAAGAGAAAGTGCGATAACTGCAACATAGCCTATAAGGGCGAATATTCCCTGTGAACAAGCGAGGTTGAGATACTGATTATAGATTTTATCGAGTGAATTGGGAACAACGGTAAGGTCGAAATATTTTTCTGTTATAAACTGCGGGAAACCAAGACAATCAGGGCCTGTGCCGAGTAACCAGTAGTGTGTATCCATAGAGAAATCACCGAGGATTTTCTTTGCAATATCAAATCCCATCTGATAAAGTCCTGCACCATCAGCAGCGGTTCTTGAATAAGGACCTGAAATGAAGAGGAAATAATAACCGTCCTGAAAAGCTATCGAAAGGTCTTTTATACCTGCAACGCCTGTTAATGTGAGAGCTGTTATCGAAATGGCACACATAATTGTGTATACAATACCTCTTATTATAGCAACTTTTTCTTTTTTGAAAATAGCAAAAATAAGAACAGCAATAAATGAAAGCGGCATACCTATAAATGCAACAAGAGAGTTTGTGAGGGGCGCGACAACTACAAAAAGAACAACGGCAAATCCGTAAAAGATGTTTCTTTTCTTGTTTTCATCGAAAAGCGCACCGAAAAGCGCAACCGAGTTTACAAGAACGAGAAGTGTTGCAAGGAAGATAGGGCTTCCTACAAGACCGCTGGGGATAAACATATTTTCTTCAGCGGTTGAGAAAAGATGTCTGAATGGTATAGTTACAATCTGTATTTTCTGTAAAAGTGCGATAACAGCGTTTGCACCCCCTGCTATAACGATAGCGTCAAGAATTAAACCGATACTTTTCTTTTCATAGATTATTGTTGCACCAAGGAAAAGAAGAAGATAAGAGAGAAGGGCGATAATCCCTTCAAATCTTCCTGAATTTCCATAAAGCGACTGAACTTTAGACCACGAATCAAGAGTTGAAAGTATTGCTATTACAGCAAGACCTATTATGATAAAGAAAGATTTGTTTTTAAGAATGGGTGTTCGCGTTTTCCATACAGAAATCGCATACCAGAGGCCTGTTGCGAAAGCACCGCATGCAAGCATTCCCATTCCGATATAGTTACTTTTCTGTCCGCTGAAAAGCCATACAGCACCGCCGAGAATGATAAGCATTACCGATATAACTAAAATTATTTTCTCGATTTTATATGTTGTAGACATTTTCATATTGAGGATAAAGTTGGATTTTTCGGTTGTTCCGAAAATCGTATTATGTTTTTTGGACATAAAATCCCTCCTGTTATAAAAATCTCCCCTGTTTTTTTTAAACAGGGGAGTTATTGTTACTTGGCGTATTCTATAGCCCTGCTTTCGCGGATAAGATGTACCTTTATCTGCCCGGGATAATCCATTTCGGCTTCGATTCTCTTTGCGATTTCTCTTGCAACGATAATCATCTTTTCATCGTTAACCTGTTCGGGAGAAATCATTATGCGGACTTCTCTACCTGCCTGGATAGCGAATGATTTTTCAACCCCTTCGTAAGAGGTACAGATTTCTTCGAGTTTCTGAAGACGCTTGATGTAGTTTTCATAGTTTTCGCTTCTTGCAGCAGGACGAGCAGCCGAAATAGCGTCTGCCGCCTGAACGAGAGCAGCGATAACTGTTTTACATTCAACATCACCATGGTGCGCTTCGATAGCGTGGATAACATCTGCGCTTTCTTTATACTTACGGCAGACATCAACACCGATCTGAACATGTGAGCCTTCAATTTCAGAACTGAGGGCTTTTCCTATATCGTGTAAAAGACCTGCTCTTCTTGCTGTTGTCGGGTCAACACCGAGTTCGGCAGCCATAACACCTGCAAGGTGTGCAACTTCGATTGAGTGGTCAAGAACATTCTGACGATAACTTGTTCTGTAACGAAGACGACCGATGAGTTTAACGAGTTCGTTATTGATACCGTGAACGTTTGTTTCGAGAACAGCGCGTTCACCTTCCTGCTTGATTTTATGTTCAACCTCACGGCGAGCCTTGTCAACCATTTCTTCAATGCGTGCGGGATGGATTCTTCCGTCGGCAATGAGTTTTTCAAGGGCGATTCTTGCAACTTCACGACGAACCTGGTCAAAGCAGGAAAGTGTGATTGCTTCGGGTGTATCGTCAATAATGAGGTCAACTCCTGTGAGTGTTTCAAGAGTTCTTATGTTTCTGCCTTCACGACCGATGATTCTTCCCTTCATTTCATCGCTGGGAAGGGGAACAACAGAAACTGCTGTTTCTGATACCTGGTCTGCGGCAACTTTTGCGATAGCGAGTGATACAAGGCTTCTTGCGCGGTCTTCGCATTCTTCCTTGATCTGCTGTTCGTTGTTTGCTATTCTTACAGCTTTATCGTGAACAAGCTCGGTTTCAACCATTGAGAGAAGATGTTCTTTCGCCTGGTCCATAGTAAATTCAGAGATTCTTTCAAGAATTTCCATCTGGCTTTTCTTGATTTTTTCAGCTTCTTCGAGTTTTTCTTCTGAAAGCTTGTTTCTCTGAACAATGGCATCTTCTTTCTTTTCAAGCTGAGCCTGTTTTTTGTCGAGGTTTTCTTCTTTCTGCTGAATTCTTCTTTCCTGTCTTGAAATTTCACCACGGCGTTCTTTGATTTCCTTATCGGCTTCTGAACGGAGTTTGTGAATTTCGTCTTTCGCTTCAACTAAAGCGACTTTCTTCTTTGTTTCGGCTTCCTTTTCAGCGTCATCAACTATGCGCTTTGCTTCTTTTTCTGCCGAACCCAATTCTGCTTCTGCCTTTTGTTTTCTGTATGCAATGCCCACATTGAAAAATACGATTCCTGCTATAACAGCACCTATTACAAATGCGGCGACAATGCATATAATGTCCTGGGTAGTCATTAAGCATTCTCCTTTATATAAAATTGAATTGAAAAAAATGGTAATAGTGCCGCGGATTCAAACTTTATATAAAGTACGAAAATCTGTCAAAAAAACTTGAAAAAACTATCAGCAAACATCGTATCTTCGGATTGTAAACGATTCCTTAAAAAATAATAATTATGACAGCGGGGTAAATAACGCTGCTTTTTCTATGTTCAAGGAAAAATCGTTCCTCAGAGCGATGAGTAAATTCTTCAGATGATAATAATATATATAAAGCCGACAAATCGGCACTTTCAAAGTATTGAAATCTGCAACAGGGCATAATTTGCAATACTATCTTATTTTATACTTTTTTAAAGGGGTTGTCAAGAAAAATTATGCAAATAAACGGAAAATGTTAAAAATCTATTTAAAATAAATAAAAACTGCTTGACAAAGTTGTATGATACTATTATAATAAGGATGCAATAATATCAAAATGCGTTGATGAGGAAGGCTGTTTTCACAGGTTTTGCCTTAAAGAGAGTTACATCACGGCTGAAAATGTAACGGCGGACAGAATTCAGTTACCACCTCTGAGTGTGCACGAAAGGTTTTCCGTAAGTGTAACGGGTCGCTTCCGTTATAAAGCGTCAATGAGGTAAGGGGATTATTATGTCTCTTTGCGAACTTGGGTGGAACAGCGGTTATCATCGCCCCTTGGCTAATAGTCAGGGGGCGTTTTATTTTTAACAACAAGGGGGATTATCTATGACAAAAAGAAATTTCTGGGCAGATTTTTTCATCGCAGCAGCAGTATGTTTCGTTAATCTCATTATTTTCAGAGCGTTGTTCCTTTTAGCAAGTGTGGTTCCGGTTGGGATTGTCTTCGTCATCATCGGTGCAATACTTGCTGTTGAAGCAGTTGTTTTTACAAAAAGAACAGGCAGAACGGTTATGTTTTCTGTAACCTCACTTATATATCAGTTTTTTTCATCTTTAACACTCGTTATTTATTCCTATTGTCTTTTTGATGGAATAATCTCTGCCGAGGCTGATTCGGCATTCGCTACCGTTATGCAACTTTTAGGCGGACTTTTCACGGCTTTCGGCGTTATGGTCATGGCAATACTCACAGTTATCTCCTGTATTGCAGTTTTTTTAGTTACAATAATTTCATCACTCATAACAAAGGCTGTTATGAATAAAAAAGAAAAATCTTCTGATGTTCCTCAGATTGAAACAACAGGGGAGGATTTACAATGAAAAAACACGGAAAAGATATTTTATTCTGTGGATTGTTATGTTTAGGCTCATATGTAATTCCACTTCTTATGGGCTGGTTTGTTGAGGCGATAACGGGAAGTTCGGATATCGGCGGAAATGTTATGTGTATACTTCTTGCCGTTTTTGGTGTTTTTTCTGTTGTTTTCTCTGTTTTCAAGGGGAAGAATTTTCTTATCTACCCTGCGGTAAATCTGGTTGCTACATTTTTTATGGCAGTTATGGCAGGAATAAGCGTTGTAACAGACCTCGGCAATACAGAAGTAGTCACCGACGGGACAGACCTTGAAACAATTCTTTCGATAGTTTCATCGGCTTTTTCTTCAGGACTTATAGTTATTCTAATAATAGCTGCCGTTGTGTTTGCAACCGTTGCTTTTTTACAGACTTTCCTTATGTCCTTTATAGCTAAACATTTGTATGATAAAATGAATGGCAGAACTTCTGAACAGATGGAGGGGTAAGAATGAAAAAACACGGAAAAGATATTTTTTTCTGCGCGATAGTTGCATTAGGTTCGTTTTTTGTTCCGCTTCTGATTAGTTTTATCTTTATGGCTATAACAGACAACGAAGATATAGGAAGCATTATTTTCATATCGCTTCTTTTCGTATTCGGAATTGTAGCACCTATATTCTGCGTATGTATGAAAAAACATTATCTCATCTATCCTGCTATCAATGCGGTTTGTTTTTCGATTATATCAATAAGCATATCGATAAGCATTGTAGCTCAATTTGCCCCTTATACTGTATGGCAGGACGGAAATGAGTTTGAAACAGTTTTGTCGATATTTTTAGTTCCTCTCGCTATTGGGCTTATGGTTTTTCTTGTGGGAATTGCTATTGTGGTTTCACTCATCCTGTCGCTCGGAACATTACTCATATCCTATATATCAAAACTTATCTATGATAAAAAACATAAGAATGTTGAAACTATAAACAATACGGAGATTACAGAAAATGAAGGAACATAAAAAAGACATCCTTGTCTGTATGGGGCTTTCGGCGGTGACCACCATTATTGCGCTTGTAATCATAACATTGTTTTATGACCATGATTACGGTAAAGTCACAAATAAGATAGTTCCTGTGATATATATTGTTTTACAGATGATAACATCTTTTGTTATGACTATGAAAACGAAAAAGTTAATGTTATGCCCTTTATCACAACTTGTTTTCACAACTCTTTTAGGGATAACAGCACCGATACTTTTAATCGCTCTCGGAAGTTTAGCAAGCAGGTTTGACATACGCTTTCTGAAAGACCTTTTTGCTATGTTTTTCGGTCCTGCTATTTTCTCGGGATTTGTTGCTGTTGTGTATATGATAGAATATGCTGTTGTTACAACGACATCATTTGTATTTTCGACAATAACCGCTTTACTTACAGGCGGATTGATTAAAATAAGTGAAAAAAATTCTGAAAGGAAGATTTAATATGGTTAAATTAACACTCAAAGACGGCTCTGTCAAGGAAGTTGAAAACGGACTTACTTATGCCGAAATCATCAAGGGAATAGGAATGGGACTTTACAAGGCGGCTTGTTGTGTTAAAATCAACGGACAGGTTAAAGACCTTCGTGACATCGCTGACACAGACGGAATGTTTGAAGTATGCACATTCGACTCAAACGACGGTAAGCTCGCTTTCCGCCACACAGCATCACACCTTCTCGCAGAAGCTGTAAAGAGCCTTTATCCCGAAGCTAAACTTGCTCGTGGTCCTGCTACTGACAGCGGTTTCTACTATGACTTTGAAGTTGCAAAGCCTTTCACACCAGATGATCTTGACAAAATCGAGGCTGAAATGAAGCGTCTTGCAAAACTCTCTGAAGATGTTGAAAGATTCGAACTTTCTACCGAAGAAGCAATCAAACTTATGGAAGAAAAGGGCGAAATCTATAAGGTTGAACTCATCAAAAAGCACGACGACCTCGGTGAAAAACTCACATTCTACCGCCAGGGCGAATTTGTTGACCTCTGCGCAGGACCCCACATTATGAACACAGGCGTAATCAAGGCAGTAAAACTCACACAGTGCACAGGCGCTTACTGGGGCAAGGCGGAAGATGGCAAACAGCTTTCCCGTGTTTACGGAACAGCTTTCCCCAAGGCTTCTGAACTTGAAGAATTCCTCAAGGCTCAGGAAGAAGCAAAACTCCGTGACCATAACAAACTCGGAAGAGAACTCGAATATTTCACAACTGTTGACTATATCGGACAGGGACTTCCCATTATGCTCCCCAAGGGCGCAAGAGTTATCCAGCTTTTACAGCGTTGGGTTGAAGATGTTGAACAGGCACACGGATGCCTCCTCACAAAAACACCCCTTATGGCTAAAAGAGATCTCTATAAGATTTCGGGACATTGGGATCATTACCGCGACGGAATGTTCATTATGGGCGATGCCGAAGATGAATCAAAGGAATGTTTTGCACTCCGTCCTATGACTTGTCCTTTCCAGTATCAGGTTTTCTTAAACAGACAGCGTTCTTATCGTGACCTTCCTATGCGTCTTACTGAAACATCAACACTTTTCAGAAATGAAGACAGTGGCGAAATGCACGGCCTTATCCGTGTCCGTCAGTTCACTATCTCTGAAGGACACTACATTCTCCGCCCCGAACAGCTTGAAGAAGAATTTGCACAGTGCCTCGAACTCGCAAAATACTTCCTCGATAAAGTAGGACTTTTAGGCGACTGCACATTCCGTTTCTCACAGTGGGATCCCGCTAATCCCAAGAATAAATATGAGGGAACAGCTGAACAGTGGGAAGAAGCACAGGCTACTATGAAGAAAATTCTCGATAATCTCGGCGTTGAATACGATATCGGAATTGACGAAGCCGCTTTCTATGGCCCTAAACTCGATATTCAGTATAAGAATGTTTACGGAAAAGAAGATACACTCGTAACAATTCAGATAGATATGCTTCTCGCAAAGAAATTCGGTATGGAATATATTGATGTTGACGGACAGAAGAAAAACCCCTATATCATCCATAGAACATCACTCGGATGCTTTGAAAGAACTCTCGCTTATATGATTGAACATTTCGCAGGTGCACTTCCTCTCTGGCTTTCACCCACACAGGTTATGATTATGCCTATTGCAGACAGACAGCTTGATTTTGCTTATGATGTTAAGAAAAAGCTCGAAGCAGAGGGTTTACGCGTTGAGGTTGACGACAGAAGCGAAAAGATAGGCTATAAGATCCGTTCAGCACAGCTTGAAAAAATCCCTTATATGCTCGTTATCGGGGATAAGGAAATGGAAGCGGGAACAGTTTCTCTTCGTTCGAGAAAAGAAGGCGACCTCGGTGCTATGCCTGTTGCGGATGTTGTTAATAAGATCTCGCTTGAAAATAAAGAAAGAGTTTAACCCCTTATATATAATGTATATAATAAAAAGGTGTTTCCGCTGATAAAAACGGCGGAAATACCACCTTATTTTTGTTACCGTTTTGTAATAATTAGGCTAAAAGCGGTGAGAAATCGGGTGTTTTTGTTGAAATTTAGTTAGTTTTGATAATGAAAACGATTAAACTTTATGCAGTATGCACATTGACACCCGTAACTGAAAAATGCTAAACTAATAGCGTAATATACGGGGTGATATGCGCCGTGTGTTAGATAAAACAAAAAAACAACAAAACAAAGGAGGACTTTTTTCATGAACATGAAAAAGACACTTGCTGGTCTTATGGCTGGCGTAGTAGCTATCTCAGCTATGGCTACAGTAGCAGTTTCTGCTAAGGCTCAGGAAGCTAAGGAAATCACTTGGTCAACAATGGCTAAGGAAGACACAGCTGCTGAAACAATCGTATACGTAACAATTCCTCAGGCTGATCTTGCTGCTGTTTGGGTTGCTGATCTTGGTATCGAACTCAATTGGAAGAATGCTCCTGCAGGTGCTGCTTCAGTAGACGACCTCGAAATCGTTGAAATCACAAAGGTTACAAACCGTAAGGCTGGTAACGCTACAGTTGAAGACGAAGATCTTAACAGACTTTACGATGTAGTTGCAGTTGCTGGTAAGAAGAATGTTATCAAGTTCACAACAGGCCCTATCGATGCTGGTGCTGAAGTTGAACTCGCTATCAAGGTTAAGGCTCCCGCAGGCGTTGACATTGCTAAGAACTCAATTAGCGCTAAGGATGTTGCAACTTTCACTGACCTTGACACTGATGCTGACGGCAATTTAACAGCTACAGCTGTTACAAATGGCCAGAAGACACCTGCTGCTACAAACGTTAAGAAGGATGCTGACGAAACTAAGAAGGGTGCTCTTCTCAACAAGGCTGGTCTCCAGGGCGTAGATGTAATTGATGATCCTATCATTTACATCGCAGATATCGACGAAGTAATCACAGACCACATGAACAAGGTTAGACACCTCGAAGTAGCTTCAGAAATCGCTGACGAACTCGCTGACGCTAAGGGTGCTACAATCTCATTCAACTTCTCTAAGGAAGACATCGACAGCGGAGCATCAACTAAGGAATTTGAAACTTGGACAAACAGATATGACTGGGATAGCTCAAACGCTAGATCAGCTATCTCACTCAGAGTTAACAACTCAACAAAGCTCTCAGTTGACATGATGGAATTCGACAAGGAAAACTTCTCAGCTGTTTACTCATGGGATGAAGTAATGGGTCAGTTCCAGGTTGGTTCATTCACAGGTCTCGTACACACAATGGGCCTCAAGATCGACAACTCTAAGCTCCCTGACAAGAAGGATAAGGACGAAGTTATCGACCTCAGACTCGAATCAATCACAATCAAGGTTCCTGAAATGGCTGAAACAGAAGACGATACAATGATCGGCGACTTCGCTGCTGGCGAATCAGCTACAGTTGTTGAAGATACACTTCCTGCAGCTACAGACGCTCCTGCAGCTACAGACGCTCCTGCAACAACAGACGCTGCTGATAACCCTGAAACAGGTAACTCAGCTGCTGCTCTCCTCGCTATCCCTGCTGCACTCGCTGCTGCTGCTATCGTAGCTAAGAAGAGAGGCTAATTCTTAAGTTCATAACTTAAGTAAACCACATCAAGCATTATTCCCCGACCTTTCGAGGTCGGGGATTTTGTTTTATTATGTAAAATGCCTTATAGCTATTGCAAATCAAAGAAATCTGTGATAAAATAATAGGGGTATAATTTTATCGAAAGGATGAAAAAAATGAAAAACAGATTTTTAAATAAGATTTCAAAAATCGCTGTGGCTTCTTTCTTTGTTGGCTCAGTTGCATTGAGTTCGCTTAACATTGATGTTTTCGCCGCAAGAAAATACACAGAAACACATGACCTTAACGATGATATTTCGTATACATATAAAGATGTCGATTATGACGGTGAATTCGATACTCTTATCATTGAGGGCGATGGTCCTATGCCGACATTCAAGAATACGGATGCTCCTTGGGGTATTGAAAGATATCACATTGAAGAAGTTATTATCGAAGACGGAGTAAAGTCGATAAGCGATAATGCATTCTATGAGTTTGATGTTCTTAAAGAAATCGAAATTCCCGATAGCGTAAGAATTATCGGTGAGGGTGCTTTTTATAAGTGCGTAAGACTTCAAAGAATCAGAATTCCTGATTCTGTGAGCATTATTGAATCGAATTCATTTGGTGGATGTTATGAAATCAAAACTATTACTATCCCCGAAGGTGTAACAGAAATTGGAAGCAGCGCTTTTATCTATTGTCTTAAACTTGAAAAGGTAATATTTGAGGGTAATGATGTTGAAGTCATCGACTCAGCGGCTTTTTTCGGATGTGCTATCGAAGAACTTGAAATTCCTGACGGTGTTGAGAGGATCAAAGAAAACGCATTCAGCAACTGTAAAGAACTTAAAAAAGTTATCATTCCTGAAAGTGTTGTAAGAATAGATACAAAGGCATTTGATAACTGTAAAGCTCTCAGAGCGTTTGAAGTTGACTGCAGATCAATCCTTGAATATGATGATAATTGGGGATTTGATGAAAAATATTTCATTAAGGAACATAACTACAGAAACGGAACATGCACAATCTGTCATGAAGATGAAGAAGATTTATCTGACAATACAGAATATGTTGACTGGGAATATATAGTTGAAAATACAGAGTATACTTTCGGAACAACAACATATGATGTTAAAATGAGCTCAAGAAATACAGTTGTTCCTTATGATGTTTTCGATGTTCTTAAAGGAAAAAATGTCGTTCTCAATATTAAGGTCGACAATACTTTCTCGTGGTCGATAAAGGGTAAGGATATTAAAACTCCCAGAGAAATAGATCTCGGCGTTGAAATTTCAGATAAGAAAATTCCTCTTAATGTAATGAGCGAATACACAAAGGATTATAATTATACAGAGCTTGAACTCAGCGGAAGCGGAAATTTCGGCCTTGAAGCAGAGCTTACTATTGATGTCGGAACTATAAACAACGGAAATAAGGTTGACCTTTATTATTACGATCCTGATGATGCTGATTCGCTTGAATTTATAGCAAGTTCAGAGGTTAAAAATGGTAAGGTTACACTTCCTTTCACTCATGCGTCAAAGTATGTTATTGATATGTATAAAGATAAAGCAAAAGATGATGACGATGACAATAATTCTTTTGGATTCGATGATTTTGCCGCAGGTGAAAATGTAATTGTAAAAGAAATCATTCTTTAAATAAAAAAATCCTCCTGTTAGAAGCAGGAGGATTTTTTCTGATCTGATTTAAGTATAAATAAAAAGCTCTCGGATTTCTCCGAGAGCTTTTTTATTTGTGAGATTCTGTGAATTATTCGTAGAGCTTAGCAAGTCTGCAGAGGTAGTCGTATCTATCCTTAGCATTTGCAGCAGCCTTAGCGAAGAGTTCCTTAGATCTTTCAGGATTTTCACGAGCAAGTCTGTTGTAACGAACTTCGCCCATGATGAAGTCGTTGTAATCTCCTGTAGGAGCCTTAGAATCGAGGATGAAAGGATTCTTTCCTTCAGCCTTGAGAGCAGGATTGTATCTGAAGAGGTGCCAGTAGCCAGCTTCAACAGCCTTCTTTTCTTCTGTCATTGCGATTGACATACCACCCTTGATACCGTGGTTGATACAAGGAGCGTAACCGATGATGAGTGAAGGTCCGGGATAAGCTTCAGCTTCTGTGATTGCCTTGATACACTGGTTCATATCAGCACCCATAGCGATGTGTGCTACATATACATAACCATAGCTCATTGCGATACCAGCGAGGTCCTTCTTCTTAACTTCCTTACCAGCAGCAGCAAACTGTGCGATAGCACCAGTAGGAGTTGACTTAGATGACTGTCCACCTGTATTTGAGTAAACTTCTGTATCGAATACGAATACATTTACATCTTCGCCTGATGCGAGAACGTGGTCAACACCGCCGAAACCGATGTCATAAGCCCAACCGTCTCCACCGAAGATCCAGAGTGATTTCTTTCTGAGGTAATCCTTAAGTGTGAGGATTTCCTTAGCTTCATCACATCCGCAAGCTTCAAGAGCAGCGATGAGTGTATCTGTTGCAGCTGAGTTAGCTGAACCATCGTTAAGTGTTGAGAGGTAACCTTCGATAGCCTTCTTAACGTCAGCCTTCTTAGCTGTCTTCTGGAGGTTGAGGAGAAGTGCTACTGCTCTCTGACGGAGTGTGTTCTGTGCAAGGAACATACCGTAACCGAATTCAGCGTTGTCTTCGAAGAGTGAGTTAGCCCAAGCGGGACCCTTACCAGCCTTGTTTGTTGTGTAAGGTGTTGAAGGAGCAGAACCACCCCAAATTGATGAACAACCTGTTGCGTTTGCGATATACATTCTGTCGCCGAAGAGCTGTGTTACGAGCTTAGCGTAAGGTGTTTCACCACAACCTGCGCAAGCGCCTGAGAATTCGAGGAGGGGCTGCTTGAACTGTGAGCCCTTGATTGTTGTTTCCTTGAACTTTTCAAATACTTCCTTCTTATCGGGAAGTGAAAGTGCGTAGTTGAATACTTCCTGTTCAGCAATCTGAGTTTCGAGAGGCATCATGTTGAGAGCCTTTTCACCCTTCTTACCGGGACATACATTTACACATGAACCACAACCTGTGCAGTCGAGTGCAGACATTGTCATAACGAAGTTGTAACCAGCCATACCTGTTACAGGGATAGCCTTGTCCTGAGCAAGCTTAGGAGCCTTCTTGAGTTCGTCATCTGTCATGATAACAGGACGGATTACAGCGTGAGGACAAACATATGAACAGAAGTTACACTGGATACAGTTTTCGCTCTTCCATGAAGGAACGTCTACTGCGATACCACGCTTTTCAAATGCAGCTGAACCCTGAGGGAATGTACCGTCAGCCATATCCTTGAATGTTGAAACAGGGAGCTTGTCACCCTGCTGAGCGTTTACAGGAATCTGGATGTTGTTTACATAGTTTGTGAGTGTCTTGTTGGCAGCTTTAACCTTGCCCATACCCATCTTAGTATCCTTAGCTGTCTTCCAGCTTGCAGGAACCTTAACTTCAACAATACCCTTAACACCAGCGTCGATAGCGTCGTGGTTCATCTTAACGATAGCTTCACCCTTCTTTGAGTAAGAACGAGTTGCAGCTTCCTTCATATACTTAACAGCATCCTTTATAGGAATGATGTCTGAAAGCTTAAAGAATGCAGCCTGAAGAACAGTGTTGATTCTGTTGCCCATGCCTGTTTCTTTACCGATCTTGATACCATCGATTGTGTAGAACTTGATGTTGTTTTCAGCGATGTATCTCTTAACCTGTCCGGGAAGCTTCTTTTCGAGTTCCTTAGCATCCCACTGGCAGTTGAGAAGGAATGTACCGCCGGGCTTGATGTCTGAAACCATATCGTACTTGTCGATGTAGCTTTCGTTATGACAAGCAACAAAGTCAGCCATATTTACGAGGTATGTTGACTTGATAGGTGTCTTACCGAAACGGAGGTGTGAAACTGTTACACCGCCTGACTTCTTTGAGTCATATGAGAAGTATGCCTGAGCATACATATCTGTGTGGTCACCGATGATCTTGATTGAGTTCTTGTTAGCACCAACAGTACCGTCTGAACCGAGACCCCAGAACTTACATGCTGTTGTTCCAGCAGGAGCACTGTCGAGGTTGCCTTCGAGAGGAAGTGAGAGATTTGTAACATCGTCTTCGATACCGATTGTGAATCTCTGCTTGAAATCTTCCTTCCATGAAGCGTTCCAGTAAACAGCCTTGATCTGTGCAGGAGTTGTATCCTTAGAACCGAGACCGTAACGGCCTGAAGCGATAGGTGTGTTGTTGAACTTAGAGCCCTTGAGAGCAGCAACAACGTCGAGGTAGAGAGGTTCACCGATTGAGCCGGGTTCCTTAGTTCTGTCGAGAACAGAGATCTGTTCAACTGAATCAGGAATAGCTTCGATGAGCTTTTCTGCAACGAAAGGTCTGTAAAGACGAACCTTGATAAGACCGAGTGTGTGGCCCTGTGCGTTGAGGAAGTCGATTGTTTCTTCGATTGTATCTGTTACAGAACCCATAGCAATGATGATATGTGTTGCCTGAGGATGTCCGTAGTAGTTGAAGAGCTTGTAGTCTGTGCCGATTTCCTTGTTAACCTTCTTCATGTATTCTTCAACAACTGAAGGAATGTTGTCGTAGTATGAGTTACATGCTTCTCTTGCCTGGAAGAAGATATCAGGGTTCTGAGCTGTACCGCGGAGAACAGGATGTTCAGGGTTGAGTGAACGGTTTCTGAATGCCTGAGCAGCCTTCATGTCAACCATCTTCTTGAGTGTTTCTGTATCCCATGTTTCAATCTTCTGGATTTCGTGTGATGTACGGAAACCATCGAAGAAATGAAGGAAAGGAACTCTACCCTTGATTGTTGAAAGGTGTGCAACAGCACCGAGGTCCATAACTTCCTGGGGGTTTGATGAACAGAGCATAGCAAAACCTGTCTGACGACAAGCGTAGATGTCTGAGTGGTCACCAAAGATTGAGAGAGCGTGTGATGCGAGTGCACGTGCAGAAACGTGGATTACGCAGGGGAGAAGTTCGCCGGCGATCTTATACATGTTAGGGATCATAAGGAGAAGACCCTGTGATGCAGTATAAGTTGTTGTGAGAGCACCAGCTGCGAGTGAGCCGTGTACAGTACCAGCTGCACCTGCTTCAGACTGCATTTCAGCAACCTTTACAGGCTGTCCGAACATGTTTGTCTGTCCTGCTGCAGACCAAATGTCTGTAACCTCAGCCATTACTGAGGAAGGAGTGATGGGGTAGATAGCAGCAACGTCTGTAAAGGGGTATGACGCCCATGCGGCAGCGTTGTTACCATCCATGGTTTTCATTTTTCTAGCCATTTCAGTAAGCCTCCTAAAAAATTGAACTGATGATGTTATGATGCAAACTTTTCTGTTTGCAACTTTACCCGATAATTCTAACACATATTTTATAAAATGTAAAGAGAATGAATTAAAATTTAAAGATAAATTTACTTTTAATTTTCAAAAAAATTCATTTCAGATGAAAAAAATCATCCGCCTTTGTTGTGTTATTGTTGAACACTTTTGCTTTAAGATGTTATATCTGCACAAATACGAATGACAAAAAATTAACAATATTGTTTAAAACAGAGTTTTTTCTGAAAATGATAAAATATTACAGAATGGTTACAAATGGGTTTCAGTTTGATTACAATTTTTTTATTGGTATAAAAAAGGCTGATTTTATGCGATTTTTCGGAATTTTTTGCAATATCTTCCTTATAGCGTTACTGTTGACTTTTATTAATTTTTATTGTATAATCATTTTATATGTGAAATTTTATTTTTGCGTATAATCAATCAACAAAACCTATTGTGTATCGGGGGATAGAAATGATTTCTGACAGTAGTCGATTGTCCGTTGTTTTTACGGAAACCGATATCTCCGGGTGGGGAATTGCGGTCATTGTTATCATCGTTCTTTTAAGGGCATTTTTCACGCTATGTGAATTTGCCGTTACAGAAATAAACGATAGCGTTGTCAAGGATTTTGAAAACGAAAAAGGCGGGAAGAAAATTCTCTCATCTGTTCTTTCAAAACCATCTGCAATGATAACTACTTTTTCCGCAAACAGAATTCTATCAGCAGTTGTTATATCGCTATGTTCATTTACGGTATTCTTTCCTTCACTTTATAAATGTATTATAAAGTTTTTTGAAGAAAATTATTTCGCCGATGAACTTTCGATGATAATATCAGCATTGATAATCGTTTTATCGACAGTTGTTGTTATGACGGTTTTCAGCGACAGAATTCCAAAGAGAATTGCTATGGCTGCAGATTCGGTATCACTTGCCGTATTTGTTGCATTGCCTGTAAGAATTCTTATAATACTCCTCACTCCTCTAACCGCTTTATGCGGACTTCTTACAAAGTTATTTTCTTTTCTCTTCGGTCTTTCGCAGACAGATGAAAGAGATATAGCAACAGAAGAAGAAATACTTATGCTTGTTGACGCGCGCAACGAAACGGGTGAACTTGAAGAATCGCAGAAAGAAATGATAAGCAATATCTTTGAGTTTGACGATACCTTAGCAGGTGATGTCATGACACACCGTACAGACATTGACGCGGTTGACATAAAAGCGAAAGTTCCTGATGTAATCCGCCTTGCGATTGATTCGGGTCGTTCGAGAATTCCTGTTTATGAAAACACAATAGACAGCATACTCGGGTTCGTATGCGTTAAAGACCTTCTCTGTCTTATAGGATGTGAGAATGTCGAAGGTTTTGAGGTGAAAAACTTTATAAGAGATGTTCTTTATGTTCCGGGAACGAACTCCTGCGGGGAAGTTTTTGAAATGATGCGTAAGAACAAGGCTCAACTTGCTGTTGTTGTCGATGAATACGGCGGAACGGCAGGACTTATCACGATGGAAGACATACTTGAATCCATAGTCGGAAATATTCAGGATGAATATGATAATGACACCGAAGAAATTGTTGAGGTTTCAGAAGGAACTTACATGATTTCGGGAACATCCGACCCTGAAGAAATACTTTCTGTTCTCGGAAAAGAACTCCCTGAAGAACACGAGTATGATACAATGGGCGGATTTATAACAGACCTTCTCGGGCGTATACCCGAGGAAAACGAAAATGCCTCGGTGGTTTACGAGGACATTGAATTCACCGTTTTGATAACGGAGGAAAAAAGAATAACCAAAATAAAAGCGGTTGTTCTTAACGATAAAACCCAAAACAAAGAATGAAAAGGAGAGTCGTTACGATGAAAAGAAAGTCATCAGCGCTTCTTGCACTTGTTATGACGGTCATGATGTCAGTGTCCGTTTTCTCAGGATGTAAGAAAAAAGAAATCGAAAACACACCCGTAGACACTGCTACAACAGTTGCAGTAGTTGGCGACACATGGGATTGTCCTGCTTGTGGTCAGGCGGCAGTTTCATCAAAGTTCTGCCCTAACTGTGGCGAAGCTAAGGACTGGACATGTCCTTCATGCGGACAGGCAGGCGTAACAACAAAGTTCTGCCCCAACTGTGGAACAGCTAAAGAAGGCGACGCATCTGCTCCCACAACAGAAGCAACAGTAGCTACTGATGCTCCTGAAGCAACAACAGTAGCAACAACAGCTCCTACAGCAGCACCTACTGCTGCTCCCACAACCGCACCAACAGCAGCTCCTACAGCAGCACCAACAACAGCTCCTACAACTATAGCTACTGTTCCACCTACAACAACAGCTAAGCAGGAAGCTCCTTCAGCTTACATCAAGAACGCAAACAGATATGTTTACGGTACACTTTCAGATGCTGAAAAGAAGGCTTATGTTGACATCTACACAGGCATAAAGAACCGTGATTCAAAGATTACAACTTCTGCAAATGTCAGCGCAGATAAGTTCAAGGAAATCGTAATGGATGTTATCTATCAGGAACCTACAAACTATGTTCCTATGGGCGGTACATTCAGCGGAACAACATTCAGCCCCAAATACTCATTCACAGCATCAGAAGCGGCAGCAATGGACAAGGCTTGCGATAACGCTATGTCAAAGATTCAGGCTAAATTCCCCGCAAACGCATCTGATTTCGATAAGGTTAAGGCTATCCATGACTACATCGTTCAGAACACAGTATTCTCAAAGGACAACAAGTACAGTGCTTATGCTTACGGTCCTCTCGTTGCAGGCGTTGCACAGTGTGAAGGTTATGCAAAGGCTATGACATACGCTCTCACATATTTCGGACTTGAAAATGTTCGTATGACAGGTACAAAATACGATGGTCTTTCACACGCTTGGAACAAGGTTAAGGTTTCAGGCAAGTGGTATAACATTGACGCTACATGGGATGAATACTACACAGAAAAGTCATCTAAGGCAATCAGATACACATTCTTCCTTATCCCTGATACAGGCATTATGAGCGGAAGCGGAAGAAACTACATTCCTCAGTGCACATTCACACCTCCTTCAGCGTCATCATGGGATAATAACTACTTTGTAAAGTCAGGCTACTATGCAACATCTCTTGCTGAAGCAAAGACAAAGATGCAGCAGGCTGCTATCAATGCTGCCAAGAACAAGCAGGAAGTAATCCAGATCAAGTGTAGCGATAAGAGCGTTTATGATCAGGCAAGTGCTTGGCTTAAGTCAAATTACGCAGGTATTGTTAATACAGTTAATAAGACATCAGGTTGCTATCAGTGTACTGCCAAGTCACTCGGCGACACATCATTCCTTACAACAGATAAATATATCATTGAACTCGTTGTAACATACTAATAGTGACATAACTTAATTTTCGGGGCGGGTAAAATCGCCCCGAAATAAGTTTTTTATGAAAGGTTTGAAAAAAATGAAAAAAAGAATATTATCGATAATCCTTGCGGCTATGATGACTGTTGTTTTCACAGCCTGTTCAAAGACAACTACCGATGATGCAAATAATCCTTCAGGAAACGATACACCCGCGGTTACAGATTCTGTAAATAGCGGAGAAACAGATGCTCCTTCAGCTGACGGAAACGGTGCTACACAGACAGTTTCTGTTCCTAAATATGTTTATAACACTCTTCCTGATGAAGAAAAGGCTATTTATGACAAGATTCTCACAGCGGTTCAGAACTTTGAAACAGAAGTTGACCTTGGCGGAGAATATCCTACAGAAGTAGTTTTAAGAACATATAAAAATGTATTCTTCCAGGAACCTGAAATTTTCTGGTTCTATGCAACAAACGAACAGTTTTCATCAGCAGGCGACACAATGTCAAAGGTTGCTTTACAGTACAGATACGACCAGGCAATGTGTGAAAATATGAAGAAATCTCTTCAGAATTCACTTAACGACATTGAAAAGCAGTTCCCTGAAAACGCAACAGATGTTGATAAGGTAATTACAATTCACGATTACATCATCAACAGAACAGTTTTCTCAAAGGATGACATCTATTCAAAGAATGCTTACGGTGCACTTGTTGGCGGATATTCACAGTGTGAAGGTTACGCTAAGGGACTTGCTTATGCTTGTAACTATTTCGGAATTGAAAATGTAAGAATTACAGGTAACAAGTATGACAACAACTCACACGCATGGTCAAAGGTCAAGATTGACGGCAAGTGGTATAATGTCGATGTTACATGGGATGACCCCGAAAGTTCAAACGGCGAACAGCTTTTAAGACACAACTATCTTTTCGTTCCCGACTCAGCAATCAACGATATTACTCATATCGTTATCTGCGATTTCGTTCCTCCCGTTGCTGATTCAGCAGATGTTGACTATTTCAAGCATAAGGGGCTTTATGCAAATACAAAGGAAGAAGCCGTTTCACTTCTCCATGACCACATCGTTGAACAGGCTAAGAACGGCGAAACAGTTTGTCAGGTTAAATGCGCAAACGAAGAAGTTTATAAGGCTGCTCTCGATGAACTCATCCAGAAGGGTGGACATCAGAAGATTTCTGAAGACGCAAAGGCTCAGAATTCTCAGTTCTCATCATTCGGTCTCATGAACGATGACCAGCTCTATATCATTCATTTCAATATCAAGTATAACTAATTTTCTCGGAAGGTGGGAATGAAAATGAAAAACAGACTCTATGCCATAGCAGGACTTATATTTTCTGTCATTATGGCTTTTTCAGGCTGTGACTCAGATTTCTTCCCACTTGAAGAAAACCCCTATAAACAAACGGAAACAACAGTTTCCGTATCGGAGACGGCTCCGACATATTACACGGAGCCGTTTATTCCGATAGAAACAACAGAAGAACCTGTTTCTGAAACAACAGAAACTACTACAACTTTCGAAGAAACAACAACTCCCGAAACTACAACTACTACTGTTGAAACAACAACAGAAGTAACTACTACAACAACGGTTGCAACAACCACTCCCGCAGTGACAGAAACTGCACCACAAACTACGAAAACAACGACCGCAATATCTCTTTCAGTACCCTCGGCTCCAAGAAAAGAGATATACAGGTCTTATGCATATAATACACTCACAGAAAAAGAAAAAAAGGCTTATGATATCTTTGAAGGAGCAGCGGTTTCTCTTTCAAATAAAGCCGATTTTGAAGGACTTTCGCTGACAAAAGAAGAACTCGAAAAAGTAGTTTACGCTTTTGACCTTTATGAGCCTTTATATTCCTATGTTTCTCTCGAAAACTGTATGGTAAGAGGGAGAAACGGAATAGTAAAAGATGTTGATATGGCTTATTATTACGATAAGTCAACGCACAGTAAAATGACATCTGCTGCTGTTTCTGAAGCGGATAAGATAATTGCAAAAGTTACTCCGAAGATGAGCGATTACGAAGTTCTTAAACTTTTCCACGATGAAATTATAAAAAGATGTGTTTATGATAAAACAGCACAGAACAGAAACTTTATGTATGGTGTTCTCGTTGAAGGAAGAGCAACCTGCACAGGATATGCAAAAACTTTCCAGTATCTCTGCAACAGGGTAGGTATCGAAAATACTTGTGTTTTCGGTAACGCAGGCGGAGAGGGTCATATGTGGAATATGGTAAAGCTTGACGGGGAATGGTATGAAGTAGATACCACCTGGGATGATACAACTCTCGATGATTTTGACAATGAAATTTTCTATGAGTTTTTCCTTGTGGATACCGCTAAAATGAGTGATAGACAGTTATTTGACTATAATTACAACAAACCCGTTGCTTACGGAAAGAAATACTACTACTACAATGTTACGGGAACATACGCACAGTCTATCGGTGAACTGAAAACAGTTATAAAAAATTCTCTTAAAAATGCTATAAAGGAAAATAAAACCTGTGCACAGGCGATGTGCTCTGACAGAGCGATCGCCGATGCTGTTGCAGACCTTGCAAATTCAGGCGAACTTTTTTATCTTGTTACTGAGGTAGAAAAGGAAACAGGCTATACATTCAATAAAGCCGAAATGAAATATTATACTCTCGAAAATGCAAATATGATACTTATAACATTCTGATAGAAAAGGGGTGAACGCGTTGAAAAAAAGATTTTCAAAAGTAATGCTTGTTACAATACTTTCTTCGTTGCTTCTTTCGGCGTGTAACCCTGTAAGTGACAGACCGGGGGATATTGTAACAGATACTCCTGATTTTATTGTTACCGACGAAACAACAGAAACTTCAAGCCATATTCCTGAGGTTGAATTTTCTGTATGGCAGGATAGCATTCCCGATAAATGCACAAGCAGATACGGCTATCTTTCACTTGATGCTTCTGAAAAAGAAATTTATAATACCATAGTTAATGGCGCTAAAAACTATTCAAAAGAAATAAAGATTTCAAGAGAGATAAAGAAAGAGCGCCTTGAAGAAATCTGTGAAATGATTTTTATTGAGGAAAATTCACTTTACTATCTTTCTGATGAATATATAATAACTCACAACGCTCTTACAGGAAAGGTCACATCGATAGTTCTCAGTTATAAATATGATTTTGAAGAACTCGCTTATCTCAATACCATGACCGAAGAAAAGGTTGCTGAAATCCTTTCAAAAACCGATGACAGTATGTCTGATGTTGATAAACTCAGAATTTTCCACGATGAGATAATTTTCGGCTGTAAATACGAAACCGAAGGAAGATATGTTTCTACTCCTTTTGGTGCACTTGTTGAAGGAAATGCGCTTTGTGAAGGTTATGCGAGAGCGATGGCGATTCTCTGTAACAAAGCAGGAATTGAAAATATGCTCGCAACAGGAACGCAGTATAACAGCGACGGAAACGGAAATACCACAGAAGAAGCTCACATGTGGAATATGATAAAGATAGACGATCTCTGGTATAATATGGACGTTACATGGGACGATCCTGCATCTATGAAGGATGGCAGAGAACTTCCCGATGACTATATCAGTTATAGTTATTTCCTTATTCCGAATAACGAACTCCGCCCGACTCTTTCTGTAAGAACGGATCTGGTTGAACCTCCTGCAGCATATTCTCTCGAAAACAACTATTTTGTATATTACGGATATTATGCAAAAAGTTATGATGAGGCAAAAGAAATCCTTGAAAAAGCAATAGAGGATGGATATGCGAGAGGCGACCGTTATGTAAGAATCAAGTTCGCTACACCTGCACTTTACAAGGAAGCGGCGTATAAGCTTTTCAGCAAAAAAGAAATCTTTACGGTGTGTCCCGATATGCTACCGAAGAAGATGGAATTTTACTGGAACGAAAATGCAAAATGCATACAATTTTCAATAAGATAAAACCGCTGAGGATTATGAAATCCACAGCGGTTTTTTGTTGCGAAAAAAACTTTTCTGCATAAAATATAAGTATCATTATGCGGAGGTTAATTTATGAAAAACAAGATACTTGTCGCAGGAGGGGATTTAAGACAGATTTTCCTTGCCTTATCGCTTTCTTGCGAATATGATACTTATATTTATGGAATTGATGATGATACCTATACAGAAAAACTCAAAAAAGATGACGGAAAAACTATTTATGATGCAGTGATACTTCCCGTTCCTGTTACAAATGATGGCGAAACTCTTTTTTCTCCTTTTTCTGAAAATAAAATTTCTTTATATGAGGTCGCAGAAAAGGTAAAGAAAAACGGAATTGTTTTCGGTGGAAGATTCGGAAATTCAGAAAAAATATTCAGAGAAAACGGAATAGATACCATAGACTATCTTTTGAGGGAGGAACTTTCTGTTATGAATGCTGTTGCAACGGCAGAGGGCGCATTAGGGATTGCTATGGAAGAAAGTCCCGAAACGATTTTTGGTAACAAGATACTCATAACAGGCTTTGGAAGAATAGCAAAAACTCTCGCTAAAATACTTGTTTCTATGGGCGCGGATGTAACTGTCTGTGCAAGAAAAAAGAGTGATATCTCTTGGGCGGAAATATTCGGATGCAAAGGCAGGGATTTTTCACTACTCAATGAAAAATCTGATTTTAAAATCATATTCAATACAGTTCCGACAGAGATTTTCACAAAAGAAAAACTTTCACTTTTAAATCCTTCGGTGCTTATAATCGACCTTGCTTCAAAACCGGGTGGAGTTGATTTTGAATCGGCATCTTTGATGGGAATAAAAACTATATGGGCGTTATCTCTCCCCGGAAAAGTAGCGCCTGTTACATCAGGAGAGATAATTGCCAAAACTATAAGAAATATTTTAACAGAGAGGGGAGATATGAATGTCTGATTTTGAAGGACTTAAAATAGGCTATGCTTTCTGTGGCTCTTTCTGCACATTCCGTAAAAGCATTGAAGAACTGAAAAAACTTGCTGAAAACGGGGCAAAAATAACGCCTATAATGTCATTTGTCGCGTTTGATACCAATACCCGTTTCGGAAAGGCAGAGGACATCAGAAAAGAGATAGAAGATATATGTGGGAATAAGATAATAAATTCTATTGAAGACGCAGAACCGATAGGACCTAAGAATATGTTTGATGTTTTGGTTGTAGCACCCTGCACGGGAAACACAACAGCAAAACTTGCCGCAGGGATAATAGATACCCCCGTTACAATGGCTGTAAAATCGCATATAAGAAATATGAAACCCGTTGTTCTTGCGATAGCAACAAATGATGCACTCGCAGGTTCTGCAAAGAATATCGGAATGCTTCATAATTACCGCAATTTCTTTTTTGTTCCCTATGGTCAGGATGATTATATGGGAAAACCAAATTCTCTTGTTTCGGATTTTACAAAAATTCCCGAAACGATTTTAAGGGCACTCGGTGGAAAACAGATTCAACCTATATTATTATAAAAAAATGGCTATCGGTAATTTCCGATAGCCATTTGTGTTTTCTGAAAAATTATTCAGCAGAACCTTCAGCGTATTTAGCAGAGAATTCGTTGATTGTTCCGTCTGCAATCATCTTTTCGATTGATGCATTGATCTTTGCAAGAAGTTCATCATTGCCCTTTGCAACTGCGATAGCGTATTCTTCAGATGCGAATGCTTCATCGTCTTCAACGATAACAAGACCTTCATTGTCGCCGATGTATTTAGCAGCTGTTGCTGAGTCGATAACAACAACATCACACTTGCCGTTTACAAGTTCCATAACGGCTTCTGTACCCTTCTTGAATGCTTCGTAATCGTATCCCATATCGTTTACACAAGTTTCACCTGTATACCCTTGTATAACAACGATTTTCTTGTCTGCCATATCAGAAGCCTTCTTGATGTCTGAACCTTCCTTAACGATCATTACCTGCTTTGCAACATAGTAAGGTGTTGAGAAGTTAACTGCTTCTTTTCTTTCTTCAGTAACTGTCATACCTGCGATAACAGCATCAATCTGACCATTCTGAAGTGCGATGAGAAGTGAGTCGAATTCCATATTTTCAATCTTTACAGCCATTCCGTTATCGTCGCCTATTTTCTTTGCAACGGCGATGTCGATTCCGTCATACTGGTCGATGATTCCGTTTGATGAAACGAATTCAAAAGGAGGGAATTCAGCGTTTGTGCCGAATACGAGTGTGTCTGCTGCTTTTTCTTTTGCACATCCTGAAAGCATTGTAGCAGAAAGAACTACTGCACCTGCGAGTGCTGCGATTTTTTTGAGTGTTTTTACCATTTTTAAACTCCCCTTAATGATTAAATTTTTATTATAAGGACATTCCCTTATTTACATATTAAAGAACTTTACTTAAGAACTTTACAGTTCTTTCGTTCTGTGGATTTCCGAAAACCTGATCGGGTGTTCCGCTTTCCATAATAACGCCTTGGTCCATAAAGAGAACTCTTGTAGCAACTTCTCTTGCAAAGCCCATTTCGTGAGTAACAACAACCATTGTCATACCTGATTTTGCAAGATCCTTCATAACATCTAAAACTTCGCCGACCATTTCGGGATCGAGTGCTGATGTGGGTTCATCGAAAAGCATTATTTCAGGTTCCATAGCGAGAGCACGGGCAATTGCAACACGCTGTTTCTGTCCGCCTGAAAGCTGGTTGGGATAGGAATCTGCTTTATCTGAAAGACCAACCCTTGAGAGAAGTTCCATTCCTTTTTTGACAGCATCTTCTTTAGACATCTTCTTTAAAAGAACGGGCGCTAATGTAATGTTATCAATAATTGTGAGATGTGGGAAAAGGTTGAACTGCTGAAAAACCATCCCCATTTTCTGTCTGATAAGATTTACATTTGCTTTTTTGGAATTTATCTGTTCGTCATCGATGAAAATCTCGCCCTCTGTCGGCTTTTCAAGAAGGTTAAGACAACGTAAGAATGTTGATTTTCCTGAACCTGAAGGCCCTATTACAACGACAACTTCGCCCTGTGTTATATGTTCATCTATCCCTGCGAGAACGCTTAAATCCCCGAAGGTTTTGTGAAGATTTTTTACCTTGATCAATTTATTTTCCCCCTTTTATTATCTTACTTCCGATTTTCTCAGCTGTTTTTCTATAAGTCCGAGTAAAAGGGTTAAAACCTTGATGATTACGAAATAGATTATCGCTGTTGCGATAAGAGGAAGAATCGGTTTGTATGTAGCGGATTTTATAAAGTCGCCTGCCTTCTGAATATCCATAAGACCTACATATCCGACAATGGCTGTTTCTTTTATAAGAACGATAAATTCGTTACAAAGTGCGGGGAAGATATTTTTTACAGCCTGAGGAACAACGATTCTGCTCATTGTCTGCGCTGCGTTAAGACCTAAAGAACGACCTGCTTCTGTCTGTCCCTTATCTATCGACATAATACCCGCTCTTATGATTTCAGAAACATAAGCACCCGAATTTATACCGAATGCGATAGCAGCAATTATCCATTTGTCAAGATGAACTGATGCGAATACAACGAAATAGATAATCATAAGCTGTGTTACAGAAGGTGTACCTCTGATAACATCGGTATAGATATTTCCTATTCCTCTTAAAAATTTTGAGTTTGAAAGGTTGAAAAGAGCAATTACCATACCGATTGCTATGCCTAAAACTACCGCTAAAAGCGATACTTTTATGGTAACTCCGATACCGTCGAGAAGAAGCATATATCTGTCTTCTTTTATGAATGATGCATAAAAGTCGGCGTAAAAATCATTCCATACATTTGAGAAAAAATCTGCGATTGTATTCATATTATCATTCCTTTAAGGATTATAGTTTGCAAAAATCAAAATAAATTATACCATATTATTGTATAATAGTCAATATATTTTTGGGTTTTGTATGAATTTTAAGGCGAAAAATCGGCAAATGTGATTATTGAACTATGTTATGTATATATGGTATAATTATTATGTATTATTATACTCGGATAAAAGGAGCAATGCTTTATGCCATACAGACCCGACGAAGATAACTTCAATAATGTTCGTGAACCGGGAAGAAGCGGAATGGATGAACTCGATCTTTCGGCAGCAAGAGAAAAGAAAGTCGATAATTCAAAAACACTCAGAAACGGAAGATATGACGGACTTCGTTCTTTCGATGAACTTCCTCCCCTTAAAATAGATATGATGAAGGAAGAAAAGAAGCGTGATGTTTCTTCTGAACCTATAAAGACAGAAAAGAGTTATTCAAAATACAAACATTCTGTATATAAAACAGAGGAAGAAAAGAAACAGCGTATAAGAGGTATCGCGATAGGCGTTGCCTGTGGTATTGCCGTTTATGTTTTCGCGGGTGTTTATGCTAATAGTATAAATAAAGATTACATAACAGAAACATCAGGCGAACTTGCGTCTGTTGGTATTTCATCTCTTGAGCTTATAAAAGAAAACTATGACAGCAAGGTGTCTGATTATGATAAAGAATCAAACGGATTGAGTTTATATCTTGCCGATACTGACGGTGACAGAATTTCAGACGCTTTTGAAATATCAAACAATATGTCTGACCCTGCAAACCCCGATACAGACGGTGACGGTCTTACTGACGGCGTTGAAATCTTAGCAGGACTTGCACCCAAACAAAAACAGACTGACGGAAAAACATCTGATAAGGATGTTCCTTTTACAAGAGAAGAAGTCATAGGCATAGCAACTGCTGAAATGAAGGGTAATGCCAATGTTTACGGAACACAGTTCGCTGAATATACATCAGCCCTTGCAAATTACCCGGGTGTTGTAAGTTCTCTTTGCGAACTCTATTCTGTAAAGTCATCAGAAAGTGTCAAGATTTCATTCAACCTTGATGATGAGGCGGTTTCAAAATGGGGAAGCAGTAAGGAAAATCTCAAAATCTATAAAGTTGATACAGCAACATCAGAATTTGAAGAAATAGAATCAACATCAGACGGTTCTGCTATTTCAGCAGAAATCTCAAAAGACGGAATTTATCTTTTAGGCGATAAATCTGTTATGGATGAAGAACATCCTACAAGAGTATTCTTCCTTATCGACAACTCGGGTTCTATGTATCCCGTTGAGGAATGTGAAGGCTCTGAAGAAAATGATGTTGAATTCAGAAGACTTGACCTTGCTGTAAGCATTATGGATGACCTCTATGATGTTTCTTTCGGTGCGGGTAAATTTACAGGAAACTATACAACCCTCATCGAGATAAATGACAATCCTTCAAAGACTGAAAAGAGAATAAACAGCATTGCATCATCAGATGAATATTTTGACGGAACAAACATAGCTTATGCTTTGAGAAAAGCCGCAGAAGAATTTGATGATAATAAACTTGCCAGAAACTATATAGTTCTTCTTACAGACGGAAACACAACAACACCCAATACAGCCGCTGAAAGAACAGCCGTTGAATACTGTAATCAGAAGAACATAACAGTTATAACAATAGGACTCGGAAAACATATAACACAGTCATATCTTCACGATACAGCAGAGGCTACAAATGGAATGTTCTTCCATGTTTCAAACGCAGAAGGGCTTGACGCAGTTTCTGAAAAGGTGTGCGCTATCATTTCTGAAAACCAGATTTCAGAAAGTGATGAAAAAACAGGTGATATGTTTGTTATAGCCGATACAGGTTATAACTATGAAGAAGATGGTCTTCGTTTCGGCATGCCCACAACTGAAAATGTCGATGGTTCGGCACTCGGAACTGCTATGATAAACAAACTCTACTATTCAGGTGCTTTAGAGCTCACAGCAGACGGATATAAGAGTGGTAAGGGTGGAATAATCGACGGATATGATATTTCAGACCACGCCTTCTTCGGCGATACAAGACAGAACCTCTGCGACCTTACTCTCGACTGCACAAAGGATTACAGAGAATATATCATAATGCAGGATAAATGGGATTTCAAAAAGGTAACTGACGGAACTCTCTATTACACCAAAGAAACAAAGGATTTCCTTTCATCAAAGGGATGGGAAATCGGTATGAGAAAATACAACGGTGAAGGAATTGAAGACGACGGACTTATGAAGGTTATAAGAGTCATAACATTCCAGAACCTTCCTCCTTTTGAAAACTATGAAACAGCTATTGTAAACACAGAAAAGGTTTCTGCTGAAGATAAGAAAATGGTTGCGGCTATAAAATATTATGATAACCTCTATCTTTCAGATAAGGCTGACATTCTGTCGTTCGGGGCTAACGGAGATAAGGCATTTGAAGCACTTGAAACCGAACTTTCAAGCGGTAATCCTTCGGTTGTTACAACAGGGAACAGTGTTTATAACGTTTCAAGACTTTTGAGAAAATCGGCAGACCCCAATACATTTGTTATTGAAGGTTATGATGTGAGTGATGGTGAGGTTATAAAGATAACTCTTTCAAAACAGCCTGTATATGATGACAAGGCAGGAACAAAATATCAGTATATCGCAAAAGTCAGCGATAAAGAAATGCCTCTTTATATTTACAGATAGCCTATGAAAAAGTTGATACAGTTTATTAAAAACGAGATTGTTCTCGTTATATCGTTGTTCGTAGCGGTGGTTACAATGTTTTTTGTGCCACCGTCTGCGAGTTATATAGGATATATAAATTTTTCGGTAATATCACTTTTATTCTGCCTTATGCTTGTTGTTGCAGGGGTTATGGAAACAAACCTTTTCGGTGTTGTTTCAGAGAGAATGCTTTTTGTAACAAAGTCTGAAAGGGCAGTGACAATAGTTCTTATTGTGGTAACATTTTTCAGTTCGATGCTGATAACAAATGATGTTGCACTTATAACTTTTGTTCCTTTGACGATAAGCATTTTCGGAAGCGAACGAAAGGACAGGCTTATTTTAACGGTTGTTCTCGAAACTATTGCCGCAAACCTCGGTAGCATGGCAACGCCTGTCGGAAATCCACAGAATTTATATATCTATGATTATTTTTCTCTGACAATAGGCGAGTTTTTCGGAATTCTTATGCCGACTGTTATTTTAAGCGTGGTTATGATTTTGATCGCTTGTTTCATAGGAAAGAACAACGCTATGCGTGGCGACGACAACATCGACAACGAGATAAAAGATAAGAAAAAACTTGCGTTATATATTGTTCTTTTTATCATCTGTATGATGACTGTTTTAAGAATACTCGATTACAGAATAACACTTGGCATAGTGGTTTTATCGGCAGTTATCTTCGATAGAAAAATCTTTAAAAAAGTCGATTATTTTCTTCTTCTTACATTTGTTGCATTTTTCGTTTTTGTCGGAAATTTAAGGGCTATCCCTGAAATAAATTCAGCACTCGGCGAAATGATAAACGGCAGAGAATTCATCTTTTCCGTTATGGCAAGTCAGATTATCAGTAATGTTCCCGCAGCGGCTATGCTTTCGGGATTTACAGATAATGCCGCAGCACTACTTATGGGCGTTGATGTCGGGGGACTCGGCACGCCCGTTGCATCACTCGCAAGTCTTATTTCTTTAAAACTCTATTCGAAAAGCAAGAATTCTGATATGAAAAAATATCTTCTTGTATTCACCGTTATGAATATTATTTTCCTTGGCATTTTTATGCTTTTCTGCATATTTATTTTAGGTTACAGATAATTTTTAAAAACGGAGGTGAGAAAAATCAGACGCAAGATTATAATATCATCAGTTGTTGTTTTAGCACTCATCGGCTTCATTATATGGGGATATTCGGGTGACGGAAGCAGTGTAAACACGACTCCTTCGCAGACAACTTCAAAGATCACAACAGAGGCTTCAGCAACAGAACCCGAAAAGGTTTATCTTCCTTTTTCGGCTACTCTTGAAAACTATAATGATAAAGAATTTTTCTCATCACCCTGTCCTGATTTTTTAAATGCCGAACAGAAAAAAATATGGCAGGAAGCATATTTTATGACATATATGAGTGTTGCTGAAAATAGCTTCGGACTTACGGGAGAATATGAAAAATCTCCCCGCCTTTCTGATGACGGACACGAATATCATTATATGAGAACGGGTGTTTCATATGATGAAATGTATAGCTATATAACAACTGCCTTCACAAAGGAATATACAGAAGAAACATTTATGGCGGATACCTATATAAACGATAATGGTGAACTTCTTTTCCATGACCGTGCAAGAAAACCCGATGTCTCGTATAGGGATTGTGAATTCAAACTCATTTCGAGCAATTATAACAAGATAGAATTTTCCATGACAGCGCTTTATTCCTGGAAGGATATAGCGACTCTCGGCGAACTTGATAAAACAGAAACAGAATCTCATCTTGAAGAGCACACTTTTACGATGGTAAGAACGGAAAACGGCTGGAGGATGGATGAATATAGTTTCTGGCTTTAACGAAAAGTTTACATTTTTAAAGCAGGTTACCTATTGCTATCTTTTAAAAAAGATAGTATAATACATTTTGGAAATTAATTTGCAAAGGAATGTGAAAATGAGTCTCACAACATATATACAATATCGCGATTGTATCCACGATATAGTAGATACTCCTGTTGTTCAGAAGATGTCGCGTTATATACAGCATGGTGATGTTTCAACTTTAGAACATTGTATACTTGTTTCGTATCTCAGTTTTTTAGTATGTAAAAAACTCGGTATGAACTATTATGCTGCCGCAAGGGGAGGACTTTTACATGACCTCTTCTTATACGATTGGCACGATGTTCCGATAAAGATAAGAACACCCCGTGATATCTTTCGTATGCACGGATTTGTCCATTCAAAAAAAGCACTCGACAATGCCTATGAACATTTTGATTTAAGTCTTCTTGAAATGGATATTATAGAAAAACACATGTGGCCTTTAACAGCCGTTCCGCCAAGATATAACGAAAGCTTCGTTGTTTCCTGTATGGACAAGGTTGCTGCGATTCTTGAAATGATGAGAATAAGCCGTCTTTCATTCCTCGGAAAAGTAACTGCTTTTTCGGCGGTGAGAGAGCAGGTTGTTGCAGAAATACTCGCAGTAAGTAATGCATAAGTTTAACGGAAAGAGTTTAAACTCTTTCCGTTTTATTTTTTGGTTAACGCTAATTATTACAAAATAATGTCAGTTTTGAAAATCGGTTGAAATCGGATTTTCAATAGTGTATTATTATGAATGGAGATTTTTTATAACAGCATTCGGGGGAATGCTGATTTTGGAGGGAAAAATGAAAATTTGTGCTGTTGTGCCGTCGCTTAATCCCGATGACAGCCTCATAGAAGTAATAACGGGGTTAAAGGAAAAGGAATTCAAGAAAATAATACTCATAAACGACGGCAGTGAAAGTGATGAGTATTTCAATAAACTTAGCGCCGATGAAAGCGTAATTGTTCTTACCCATGAAGTGAACAAGGGCAAGGGCAGGGCTATGAAAACGGCCATGAGTTATTATCTTGAAAATTTAGCAGATGAATATGAGGGTGTCGTTTTCTGCGATGCCGATAATCAGCATTCATCTGCGGATATTTTAAAATGTGCTGAGGCTGTTTCTGAAAACACACTTGTTTTAGGCGTCCGTGATTTCAGCCTCGATAATGTTCCTAAAAGAAGTAAAATGGGAAACAGAACTATGTCTTTTCTTTTTAAGGTCATAGGAGGACTTTCTATTTCTGACACCCAGACAGGTCTTCGCGCTATGGGCAATTCTGTTATAAAGGATTACATAAATGTAAAAGGCGAAAGGTTTGAATATGAAACAAATATGCTTCTTGAAACTAAACGCCTCGGAACAGAAATAAAAGAAGTAAAGATAGAAACGATTTATGAAGACACAGAAGACCACAAAAGCAATTTTGATACTTTTAAGGACTCTTTCAGAATTTTCAAAATTCTTATTGCTTTTGTTTCATCGTCTGTAATTTCCTGCGTTGTCGATGTTCTGATGTTTGCTATATTTATAAAGGTTTTCGGATTTTTATCAGAAGAAATACAGATTTTTCTTGCAACGGCAATAGCGAGAGTTATTTCTTCGATAGTGAATTATTTTATAAATCACAAGGCGGTTTTCAAAAGCCGTTCAGATGTTAAAGCAACGATATGGCGTTACTATCTTTTGTGTATAGTACAGATGCTTTTTGCGTATTTGGGCGTTTATTTACTCGTCCACTTTACGCATTTCAACGAAGTTCTTATGAAGCTTCTTACTGACTTTATACTGTTTCTTGTCAGTTTTCAGATTCAGAGAGATTTTATATTCCAGACGAAAAGGAAGAAATAGGTGTTATGAAAGAAAATGTGAATGCCATAGAGAATAATGTTTCCAAAAAGAAAAACGGCGGAAGGATTGTAGGCAGAATTTTTATTGTTTTAGGACTTGTAATCCTCTTTTTACTGTTCTTTATTTTAGGAACAATAACAGTTGTTTTCAGAGGCCCCTCTGAAACCGCAAAGGGACTTTTAGCGACAACTTTAATGGAAACAAGTGCTATGAAATTTGTTCCGAGAATGTATTTTTCTGAAGAAGAGGTTGACCTTCTCTTAAAGAAGAATTCTGCTGTTGCGGTTAATGAAATAACCGATACTTCGCTTGTTGTCATAGAAAAGAAGGAAGAATCGTCAGAAGAAATAAAGCCCGAAGAAAATATCGAGATAATAGATATATCCTCATCGACATATAAGGGAAAACTTATGATTGTCAAAGACCCTTCAAAAGTAAAGGTTTCTGTTTCGGCAGAAAATTTCGGAGACGGAAAGGGTATGAAAATCGACGAGCATGTTGAAAAAGAGGACGCGATAGCAGGAGTCAATGCAGGCGGTTTTGCCGATGAAAACGGAATGGGCAACGGCGGTCAGCCTTTGGGACTTGTTATAAAAGACGGCAGAGTTGTGTCGGGGCTTGAAACATACAGTTGTGTTATAGGTCTTGATAAAGATGATAAACTCGTTGTAGGAAGTATGAAGGGAACAGAGGCGGTTGAAAGAGGGCTTCGTGATGCCGTTTCTTTCGGGCCTGTATATATAGTAAACGGAAAAAGATCTGAAGTTATAGGAACAGGCGGAGGGGTAAACCCCAGAACCTGTATAGGTCAGAGGGCAGACGGTGCTGTTCTTTTACTCACAATAGACGGCAGACAGGCAACAAGCCTTGGTGCAACACACAGCGACTGTATAGATATTTTAGAGGAATACGGCGCTGTCAATGCGGCTAACCTTGATGGTGGCTCTTCAACAAGTATGTACTACGACGGCGAGATACAGAATGTTCCCGCAACAGTTTACGGCCCACGCGATATCCCGACAGCGTTTGTTGTTATGCCATAACTTTTGAATGGAGAAAAATATGAAAACCAGACTTAAACAAAAGAGCATTTTCGCTCCTGTACTTATAATAATTTTTTCGGTACTTATAATAGCGTCGGTCTGCTTATGGGTTTATCTCTATGGCTTTTTAGAGGCTTATGAGAAAAATGTTCCTATAAACACAGCGAATAAAATTGCTGAACTATATAAGCAAGAAAACTTCTCTGAAATCTTTTCGATGCAGGGAATAACTCCCGATAAATTCAATACAATTTCTGAATATGAAAAATTTTTCAGAGAAAAATACGGCGATGATTTTTCAGATGTAAGAGCAGCGAAAATCGCGAAAAGCGGCGAGGATGAAGTCTATGCCGTTCTTTTAGGAAACGAAAAACTCTGTGAATTCTTAGTAACAGAAGAGGGCACAGAGGATAAATACGGCTTTAAGGCGAGAAATACAGAGATGAAGCCTATGGATTATCCAAAAGAGTATTCTGTTTCTGTAACAGTTCCAAAGGGCGCAAAGGTTTATCTTAACGATGATGTTCTTCTTTCTGATAAAGAAAAGAAAACAACCGACCATGCAATAAAAGGCTATGACGAACTTTATGACGAGGCTTTAAAACCTTCATTTGAATATTATGAGGTTAAAAATCTTCTCAATAAGCCATCTATAAAAGTCTTTTCTGAAAACGGCGAAGAAATGAAACTTTCAGGCGATAACGGAGAATTTTATGCGCTCCCCGAAGTTTCACCCGAAATGGAATCACTCGCTAAATCACTTTCGGAAGAAGTTGCCGTTAAATACGCTCTTTATGGAATTACTGATATAAAATTCGCAGAACTTTCTCCTTATCTTTTCCCCGAATGTGAATATTACAAAACAGTAAAAGGCTTTTATAACGATTGGTATGCAGAGCATACTTTCTCTTATGACGAAGTATCACACAGTGATATAAAGGTTTATGACGACACACATTTTTCTGTAAGAATAAAGTTTGTCTATCATATAAATATCGGTTGGAAAATTGTCGACTATAATGTTGATTACAATATGTTCTTTATAAAATCAAACGGCAGATGGTTACTCTGCGGAATGGAACTTTAATATGGATATAAAAAATATCTTATCGGGATTGTCTTTTTCAGCCTATGAAACTTTGGGCGTTCATCCCGAAAAAGAGGGCAACAGATTTTCGGTTTTTGCACCCGAAGCAAAAAATGTTTCTTTAATCGGAGAGTTTTCTGACTGGAAAGAAATTCCGATGAAAAAGGACGATAACGGAGTATGGTCTGTTTCTGTGAAAAATTCAGAAGCAGGACAGATGTATAAATTCAGGATAACCACAAAAAACGGCGAAACTTTTGACCGTATGGACCCCTTTGCCTTCTTCTCGGAAAAGCGACCGGGGAATGCATCTGTTATCTATAATCCTTCTGAATATAAATGGAATGACAGCGAATGGATTTCATCAAGAAAAAAAGATTTTTCGGGCAATATCAATATCTATGAAGTGCACCTCGGTTCGTTTATGAAAAAGGATGACGGCGAGTTTCTTTCTTATGATGAAATGGCTGAAAAACTTATTCCCTATGTTAAATCATTGGGAGCAAATTATGTTGAATTTCTCCCCTTTACCGAACATCCTCTCGATGCAAGCTGGGGGTATCAGGTTTCGGGATATTATTCAGCAACATCAAGATACGGTAACCCCGACGGTCTTAAAAGACTCATAGAAAAATGCCATCAGAATAATATCGGCGTTATTATGGATTTTGTTCCTTTACATTTTGTTTCTGATTATTTTGCACTCAACTGTTATGACGGAACACATATCTTTGAAAGCGACATAGAAAATGAAAGACACAGCCGTTGGGGAACGACACTTTTCGATTTCTCAAAACCTTTTGTCATAAGTTTTCTTCATTCGGCAGTAGCTTTCTGGATAGAAAATTATCATATCGACGGAATTCGTTTTGATGCCGTTTCAGAGATGATTTATCGTCACGGAAGCGGTGATGAGGGACTCAACGAACCTGCTATATGGTTTATGAAAACGCTTAATTTCTATATATCTAAAAAATATGAGGATGTAATGCTTATAGCCGAAGATTCATCTATTTTCGGAAAAGTAACAGCACCCGTAGAATACGGTGGTTTAGGGTTTGATTATAAGTGGGATTTAGGATGGATGAACAATACCCTTTATTATCTTTCACTTCCTTTTGAAAAGAGGGAATATAAAGCTTACAGCATCTATCATTCAATGGATTATTTCTATAACGAAAACTATATTCTTCCCCTTTCACACGATGAGGTTTCTCACGGCAAAAAGTCGCTCATAAATAAATTCTATGGCGATTTTGAAGAACGCTTTTTACAGTTGAAACTTCTTCTTACATATGCTTTTACTCACCCCGGAAAAAAACTCTTTTTTATGGGAACAGAAATTCCCTCTGAAAGAGAATGGAACGAATATGATGTTCTCGAATGGGAAAATGGCAGAAGAGAAGAACTTACAGAATTTTTCAGTGAACTCTCATCGCTTTATTCTTCACATCCTTCACTCTATAAAAATGACTTTGACGGAAGATTTTTCAGATGGACAGAAAAAGAAAATGATGAATGTCTGTTTATTTTCGAAAGACTTTCTGATGATGGCGATAAAGTTATAACGGCGCTTAATTTCTCTGATGAAAAAGTGTCTAAAAAGATACTTCTTTCTCCTGATTATGAAATACTTATTTTTAGCGGAAATGCCGAAATAACAAGAACAAAAACTATGGCGACTCTGAAACTCGGCAAACTCTCATCTGTTGTCATAGGAAAAAAATACAACTGAAAAACTATTGACAATCGAACATATGTTCTGCTATAATAGAAAAGCGGAACATATGTTCGATTTTTCTTTTGAGAGGTGATAGGATTGGAACTTTTGGAAAAACTTAAAATACTTGGCGACAGCGCAAAATACGATGCCGCCTGCACATCGAGCGGTGTTGACAGGGGCGGAAACATCGACGGCATAGGAAACGCTGCCTCCTGCGGTATATGCCATAGCTTTGCCGCCGACGGCAGATGTATTTCGCTTTTAAAAGTTTTAATGACAAACTATTGCCTTTTCGACTGTAAATACTGTATCAACCGAAGGAGTAACGATATAGAAAGAGCAAGATTTGAACCGCGTGAACTTGCCGAACTTGTGATAAATTTTTATAAGAGAAATTATATCGAAGGCTTGTTTTTAAGTTCGGGGATAATAAAAAGTCCCGATTATACCTGCGAACAGATGATTGAGATTTTGCGGATTCTTCGTTATGAATATAAATTTGGTGGATATATCCACGCAAAAGCAATACCGGGGGCGGATCCTTTGCTTATTGAGAAACTTGGGTATTTAGCCGATAGAATGAGCGTTAATATCGAACTTCCTTCTGAAGAAAGCCTTAATAAAATTGCACCCGATAAATCAAAACGCAACATTCTTCTTCCTATGTATAATATCAGAACAGGCATTGAAGAAAATCACACAGAAATCGTAAAGTATAAAGCCGCGCCGAAATTTGTTCCCGCAGGGCAAAGCACACAGATGATCATAGGCGCTACCCCCGAAAGTGATTTACAGATAATTACTCTTTCAGAGGCTTTGTATAAAAAATTCAGTCTTAAAAGAGTTTTCTATTCGGCTTATGTTCCCGTAGGTGATGAAAAATTTCTTCCCTCAAAAGAAACAAAACCACCGCTACTTCGCGAACATCGTCTTTATCAGGCAGATTGGCTTCTTCGTTTTTACGGCTTTGAAGCAAAGGAACTTTTAGACGAAAAACATTCTTCTTTCAATCCGCTTTTAGATCCTAAATGCAACTGGGCGGTAAATCATCCTGAATTTTTCCCTGTTGAGATAAATAAAGCGCCTTATGAACTTCTGCTTCGTATTCCAGGAGTGGGGGTAAATTCTGCCCGAAGAATAATGATGGCAAGAAGAACGGCAAATCTTAATTTCAAGGACCTTAAAAAACTCGGTGTTGTTCTTAAAAGAGCGCAGTATTTTATTCTTTGCAACGGAAAAATGACCGAAGGACTGAAAGTTACAGAAACCGCTGTAATGCGTGAACTTATGTCGGCAAGTGTTGTCAAGAAACTTGATGAAAACGGTGTTTTCCATGATAATTCCTACGGCACACAGATTTCATTCTTTGACAATGAAAACAAAAATCTTTCTATGGAGGATTCACTAAAATGTCTCACGGGACAAATGTAACATACCGCTATGACGGTAGTTTCAACGGACTCATGACTGCTGTATATAAAGCGATTTCATCCAAAAAAATGCCTGAAAATATCATTTCCGAAGAAGATAGTCAGACCATACTTTTTTCTGAAGAACAGGTTTTATCTGATGAAGAAATTTCTTCTAAAATGCAGAAATATATCAGAGAAAAAATCTCTTTCGATGCACTCGATAACATAAGAAGATGCTATTTTTCAAATGCAAAAGAAAAAGAAATGCTGATTTTAAAGTATATTCTTTTAGGAATGAAATACGGCAGAAAGGTCGATTCAATGCTTTCTGTCGATACGGTTATAACGATGTTCAAAGTTGTAAAAAGGTTTTCGAATGAAGCGAATTTCTATCGTGAATTTTTGAGATTTACAGAAAACGAGGGAGTTCTTTCGTCTGTTATCGAACCTGAAAATTTTGTTCTTCCCTATATCGTTTATCATTATGAACAGAGAATAGGGAACCTCGATTTTCTGATTTATGATAAAACGCATAAAGTTGCGCTTATTCATAAGGACAAACATTCCGATATTGTTTTTATCGATGATTTTTCACTTCCTGAGGCGGATGATAAAGAAAGATTCTATCGTGAACTCTGGAAAGGCTATTACAATATTATCGGCATAAAAGAACGCTATAACGAAAAACTCCGTATGAATTTAATGCCTAAAAAATACTGGAAACATATGACTGAATTTGAGGATATGTTCGGTAGCAATAAAGAAAATAAAAAGTGCCTTATGGGATAAAATCCATAAGACACTTTTACTTTTTCATTGGTGTTAAAATTCCGCCGTCCTGTAAGGTTATCGTTTCACCGTTTAAATAAACATTTGTGGGATTATCGGCATCGTAGTAAATGGTATAGCCGTTGTCTATGATGTTTGAAAAATCCGCCATTCCCGGAGTGATTGAGGATACGAAAGAGTTTCCCGTGAGTATCCATTTGCTTGTTCCGTCAAGAATAATATCCGCTTTTTTGGCTGTGTTTCTTGAATTTATTGTTCCTTCGAAGGTTGACAAAGCCGAAAGCTCTAATTTTACTTCGCTTAAATTATCGGCATAGATATCTCCTTCGAGCTTCTGGAAATTAGCAACGATAGTTGCTTTTCCGCCGTTTTCTCCGACTTCGCCCCATTTTTCGTTTGCGACGACATTTACGAGCGATGATGAGTTTGAGTTTATCTCAACCGCCTGAAGACAGATCTTCGCGTCGGTATTAGCAACATAGAATAAAGCGCCCGATTTTGCTTCTATCGTTCCGCCGACAAGATTTAAAGTTGCAAGACCTTTATTTGTTTCTCCTGAATTGCTCTGATAAAGTGTGAATGTTGTTGAGCCTGATTCTATATCGCAGCCCGTTAACGAAACGGAATTCTTTCCTTCGATTATTGCTGCTTCTGATGAGGTTGTGTTTATCTTTACACCCGTCATAGACACATTTCCTTCGGAATATACGGCAGGGGATGAAACGCCTAAAGTTGATATCTCTCCGCCTGTAACAGTTATCGTTCCGCCATTGACGCCTACGAAAACAGCGGGGGAGTTCATTCCGTTTGTGGAAATCTTTGAGCCTGCGGCATAGATGTTTCCGTGATATGTTGAGGCGAGTGCTCTCGCATTAGCATTCTGTGTCATGATTTCACTCTGCGAAATGTCTATAACAGAGCCTGTTCCATAAGCGAAACAAGCCGAAACACCATTTCCTGTTGTTGTTATAACGCTGTTTTTTATATCTATCTGACTTGAAGGCATACAAAGAAAAGCCGATGATGTTCCGAAAAATCTGCTTTCTGCTGTGTCAGAAGATTTTGAGCTTGAAACCGCGGTCATTCCCTCTAATGTGAGTTTTCCGCGGTTTTTTGCAATTCCTGCCGAAACATCAACATCTTTCGAGATGAGGTCATCAGAAATTTTGAGTTTTTCTGAATCGGCAGTTTTCATCGCAACAGCCGTTGCTTTGGGCTTTTTGGGGATTATAACTTCCGTCAGACCAAAATCTGTTCCGTCAATAAAAAGGGTTGTCCCCGAGGTTGTTATGTTGGTATCATAGGCGGAAGTTCCTAATGTATAAACAGGAGGTTTTTTGGTTGTAGCATGAGTTTCAAGCGCATCAAGATTATTCACATAATCCGCAACTGTGCAGGAAGAAAGCGACAACGAGAGAACTATGCATAAAGCAAATGCGAAAATACGCTTTTCTTTCATATAAAAACCTCCTTTTTCAAGACTTTTCATTATGATTATACCATAAGATTTCGTTTTTTTCTATATTGTCAACAAAAAATAAAAATTTTGTATATTCTCAACAATATTTGTTTCCGACATATTTCAAATGTTGATTTCAGAGCATTTTTATAGTATAATAAGGTGTAATTTTATATCTATATCTTCAAAGAGGAGGTGGCGGAGCTGAAAAACAAGAAATCATCGATAGAAAACAAGGTTTTTTCCGTTATTGCGGGAATTTCGCTTGTATGTCTTATCATAACTTCGGTTATTGCTTATTTCGGTGTTTTTAAGGTGTCGAGAAGATTTATCGACATAAACAACGAAATAATCGAACATGCCGCCGAAAACAGCCATACCTCAATCGAAGAACTTACCGATAAGGAACTTCTTTTGGTTTCAACGGGCAAAGCGGAACATATTGAAGAAATGTTCGAAAAATACGAGATTTATCTTGAAAATATAAGTTCACATGCCTCTGATATGAAATCAAAACCCGAAGTTTTTTCAGAAGCACCCTATCACCTTTCTTTTTCAGCAAAGGTAGGCTCTGAAACACCGTTTCTGCTCTATTCTGCGGATGCCGATAAAGAAAATCTTTCTGATGAAGCGGGAGTTACTGCAAATATAGGCATAACACTGCATAGAATAACATCAAAAGACGATGTTATTTCAGATGCATATTATGCAACCGACAGCGGACTTTTCTTTGTTTCGAGCAACAAGAAATTCCTTGTTGAAAATGAATCTTTTGATTATAAACAGCGTGAATGGTATCAGAAAGCGAAAAATTCCGGAGAGGTTTATGTATCAGGTGTTCATAGCGACCCTTTTGGCAGAGATGAAATAATCTGTATAACAAAGCCTGTATATTCCGTAAACGGAGAGTTTATGGGTGTTGCAGGTGTAAATATAAAAGCAGAAAAGTTTAAAGAACAACTTGGATACACAGATTTTGTCGATTGCTGTTTTACTATTTTCGATGATAATGGTGAATTTATCATATCAAGCAAAAACTGTTCATCTGAAACAGGTAAAAATATAGGCGAATTTATTTCAGGCAACGGCGATGTGTATGACGATATATTCAGAACACAGAACGGAACAGAACACCTTGAAATCGAAAAACGACATATCCATATAGCACATACCAGACTTAAAGAACATAAATGGATTGTTGTTGCCTATGTGAATAACGAAATAGCATCAGCACCATCAACTGTTCTGAAAAACGGAATCGTTGCACTTTCGCAGGAAGTTTCCGACGAAGTAATGAAATCGATGCTTTCAACCTGCATTTTCGGGCTTGTTTCGCTTATTATTCTTCTTGTACTCACATATATCTTCGGTATAACGCTTTCAAAGAAGATAACAAAACCGATAGTAACTTTAACGGATAGTGTCAAGAATATAACTCACGGAAATCTAGAATTTAATTGTGATATAAAAACAGGTGATGAGATAGAAGACCTTTCAGACACCTTCAGAAATATGACCGAGGAACTTAAAGAATATATCGATAAAGTCAAATCAGAATCCAAAGCGAAGGAACATCACAAGGCAGAACTTGAAATCGCAAAGAAGATACAGATGTCTATTCTTCCCAATAACGCGAAGGATTTTGATATAAACACCGAATTTGAAATCGCAACCTCAATCATCCCCGCAAAGGGAGTAGGGGGAGATTTCTATGACTACTTTATGGTAGACGATGAACATCTTGCCATAACGATAGCCGATGTATCGGGAAAAGGTGTTCCCGCGGCACTCTTTATGATGATTTCAAAAACACTCATCAGTAACAAGACAAAACCTAATATGTCACCCGGAGAAATTCTTACGGAAGTAAACAGACTGCTTTGTATCAACAACGATGCGGCGATGTTTGTTACGGCATTCCTCGGAATTCTCAACATAAAAACGGGCGAATTCAGATATTCAAACGCAGGTCATACGCCGCCTTTTGTATATCGTTATAAAGAAGGCTTTGACAACTTAAGCGTTACAAAGAATCTTTTCCTCGCAGGAGATGAAGATACACTCTATAAAACCGACAGCATAATGCTTGATAAGGGAGATATGATTTTCCTTTATACAGATGGCGTTACCGAGGCTTCAACCAAGGAAAAGAAACAATACGGCAAAAAGAGACTCTATAATCTTCTCAACAGTTTTGCGGCAGAACATATGACTCTTGAAGAGATTATAGCGAATATCACAGAAGATATCTATGAATTTGTCTACGGTGCCGATCAGGCAGACGATATAACAATGCTCATAACAAGATTTTTCAATTAAAACTCAAATCAATCAGGCAGATAAATGAGAGGGGAATTTTAAATTATGAAACTCGAAACAAAGATGCTTCCGGGAGATATAACAGTTGTATCTCTCAAAGGCGAACTCAACTACAACACAAGTGAAGAAGCAAGAGAATCTATGATGTCAGTCGTTGAAAACAACAAGAATGTTGTTATCGATATGGAAGACTGCACATATGTTTCAAGCTCAGGGCTCCGTGTTCTTCTTCTTTTAGGAAAGAGAAGCCGTCAGCTTGGCGAAAACATAGCACTTGTAAATCTCAATGAAGAGGTTAAGGATGTTATGGAAATGACAGGCTTCGGAACTATTTTCAACTGTTACGACAATCTCGATACAGCAGCTGCCGCTATGGCATAACGCACAAACTCATATAAGAAGGTTTTTTAAGAATGATAACAAGAATTGACGGATACCCAACCAGAATCTACCGCGGAATGCGTATAAGAGAAGGAAAGAGCCTCCCTTTCGGAGCGACTATTGTTTCAGGAGGAGTAAACTTTTCTATCTTTTCAAAAAACGCAAAATCCGTGGAACTTGTACTCTATAAAAGAGGTGAGGCACTTCCTTTCGCGGTAATTCCTTTCCCTAAGGAATACAGAATAGGAAGCGTATGGTCGATGATAGTTTTCGACCTTGACTATGAAACACTTGAATACGGATACCGTGTTGACGGTGAATATAACCCCGAAAAAGGACATCGTTTCGACAAGACAAAAATTCTTTTAGACCCTTATGCCAAAGGTGTCAGCGGAAGAAATGTATGGGGCGTGAATAGTGCCGCATATACTGAATTTACAAACCGCGGAAGAATTATCTATGATGATTTCAACTGGGAAGGCGACCGCCCTCTCGAAATCCCTATGGAAGACCTTGTTATCTATGAAGCGAATGTAAGAGCTTTTACAAGACACGAATCAAGCAATATAAAACATCCCGGAACATTTGCGGGTATTATCGATAAAATTCCCTATCTCAAAGAACTCGGAATAAACTGTATAGAACTTCTTCCGATTTTCTCATTTGACGAACTCGACAACTGTAATGTCGATAACGAAGGAAAACGCCTTTATAATTGCTGGGGATACTCAACAGTAGGCTTTTTCGCACCCAAAGCCGCATACGCTGCAACAGGCAGATATGGAATGGAAGTCGACGAACTTAAAAATCTTATAAAACAGCTTCACAGAAACGGAATAGAAGTTATTTTAGACGTTGTTTTCAACCACACAGCAGAGGGTAACGAATACGGTCCTACCCTTTCTTTCAAGGGGCTTGACAACGCAACCTATTATCTTCTTACTCCCGAAGGATATTACTATAATTTCAGCGGATGCGGAAATACATTCAACTGTAATAACTCGGTAGTAAGAAATATGATTCTCGACTGCCTCAGATACTGGGTTTCGGAATATCATATCGACGGATTCCGTTTTGACCTTGCATCTATTCTTTCAAGAGATCAGAATGGTGCACCTATGGAAAATCCCCCTCTTTTAGAGGCACTTGAACATGACCCGATACTTAGCAGAACAAAACTCATAGCAGAAGCATGGGACGCAGGTGGACTCTATCAGGTAGGTTCTTTCCCGACACAGGGGCGCTGGGCAGAATGGAACGGAAAATATCGTGACGATATGAGAAGACACCTTAAGAGTGATGGCCTTCCTGTCGACTGCATTATAGACAGAGTTATGGGCTCGCCGGGGCTTTACAGAGAAAGAAGTGCTAATGCTTCTATAAACTTCATAACCTGTCACGACGGATTTACTCTTAATGACCTTGTAAGTTATACAGAAAAACACAACGAGGCTAACGGTGAAAACAACCGCGACGGTGCTAACGATAATCACAGCTGGAACTGTGGGGCTGAAGGTGATACAGATAACCCCGAAGTTCTCGCGTTAAGACGCAGACAGCGTAAAAACGCTTTCGTTATGCTTCTTATGAGCAGGGGCGTTCCTATGATGCTTGCGGGAGATGAATTCGGAAATACCCAGTTCGGAAACAATAATGCTTATTGTCAGGATAACGAAATCTTATGGCTTGACTGGTCAAATCTTGAAAAGAATAAAGACCTCTTCGATTTTGTAAGCAGTATGATAAGATTCAGACTCAGCCATCCTGTTCTTAGAAACCCAAGTTATGAAACACCCAAAACCGAACTCGGATACCCCGAGGTTTCGTGGCATCAGACAAGGGCATGGCAACTTGATAAAGGCTCATCATCACATACTCTTGCGGTTATGTTTGTCGAAACATCGCATAAGTATCATACTGATGAAGATACCTTTATATATTGTATTATGAATACAATATGGGAATCGAAATCATATCAGTTGCCAGAACTTCCTTTAGGTTTCAGTTGGCATCTTGTTGTTGATACAGCAAAGGATGAAGACAGTTTTATCGAAAAGCCCGAACATTATCGTGGCGGAGATATTTTTGTTCAGCCGAGAAGTTGTATGATACTTGTCGGAAAGAAAATTTCAGAAGAACTCAGACAGACTATTGACTACGCAGACGGAGAAGTGTAGAAAGAAATTTTATGAAAGAAGGTGGAAAGATGGATTATATCGTTGTTGACGCAAAACCTCAGGTATTTGAAGATGTAATGGAATTTATATTCACAAAAATAAAAGACGAAGATAATCTTTATCCTTCCGCCGAAAGAGTTATAAAAGACCTTCGTCTTGCTACCGAGGAAATTTTTATAAACATAGTTTCTTATGCCTATGACGGAATAAAGGGAGAAGTGAAAGTCAGCGCAGAGGTTTCTGACGGTGAAATTTCCATTGAAATTTCGGATAAGGGAATTCCTTTCAATCCTCTCGAAAAAGAAGAACCCGATATAACATCGGGCATTGAGCAGAGAAAAGTCGGAGGACTTGGAATTTACATAGCAAAGCGTATGATGGATGAAACTTCTTATGAAAGAAAAGGTAATGAAAATATCATAACTATGAAAAAAAGAATTTCTCTTATGTCAAAAGTTATGGCATAAAATAAAGGCTGTCTTTATAAGACAGCCTTTTCTTTACATTATCAGACTTGCGATAAGTCCTGTAATTCCGCCTAAAAGAGATGGGATACCAACTATCAGGAGAATAAGATATGTTATTTTGTATCCCTTTCCTGATGAAAGTGATGCCCTCATAGGATTTTTTGCATCGTAATAGACAGTAACTTCTTTTCCGATGCATTTTTCAACAGCACCCTTGTTATATCTTACACCTTCGGCTCTTTTATATGTAACACCGTCAACTGTGTATTCAAAAACCTTGTGGAACATATTTCTCGGTGTGCTTGTTGTTGTGCGGATAGTATTCACACCTATCCCTGTTTCACCGATTTCAAATCGGGCGGGTCTTGAACCGACTTTTACATTCATTCCGCCTATTTCAACGCCTTTATCACCTTGTGCTTCGTTGAATTCAGCAGCATTCCAGGTCATATCTGTGATTTTTCCTATTACATTGTGAGAAGTTTTTGATGCGAGATTTTTGCTGATAAGAAGAAAAATAATTCCGACCAAAACAGCGGCAAATCCTATCGACAAAAAAACTATCGAAACAATGAGTAACGCAATTGATGATACGCCCATAATTTGTAATCTCCTTTAAACAAGTTCTTTATAGTTGCCGAGGAATTTAAAATCTGTTGCATCTTTTTCAAGATGTATAAGAAGTGAGTTTATTCTTTCATCAGATATTGTTCCTTCAAAATCGAGATAGAAAACAACATCAAAATTACCTTCGTGACGGGGACGGCTTTCGAGTTTGAGAAGGTTAAGCCCTAAAACAGTAAACTTTGTGAGAAGCCTGTAAAGACTTCCTTCTTCGTTGGGAATTGTAAGCTGAACAGAGATGATGTCTGCATTTTCTTCAACTTCAAAGTCCTTTGAAATACATATAAATCTTGTAAAGTTTGTTTCATAATCAGAAATATTTTCCCCGATTATATCAAGACCATAAAGCTTTGCGCATTCAGGCGAACATATAGCAGCGATTTTTTCATCGCTTTTTGAAACAAGTTCGGCAGCAGAAGAAGTGCTTTCATAGTTTACAGGTGTAAGCCCCTTGCTTGTCATGAAATCAGAACACTGCATAAGTGCCTGAGGATGAGAATAAACCTTTTCAATTCCTGTTATGTCAGTTCCTTTTGCAGCAAGACAATGTCTTATGCTTACCCTTATCATCTTGTTTATGTAAACATTGTATTTACGCATAAGGTCATAAGTCTGTGTTATAGAGCCTGTACTTGAATTCTGTAAAGGAACAACACCGAAATCTATTTCGCCGTCGCATACAGCCTTAAAGACATCTTCAAATTCGGAATAGAATGAGAGCTCTTTTTCTTTTCCGAAAATCTTTCTTGCGGCTTCTTCAGAATTAGAGCCTTTAACACCGAAACATCCTGCCTTCGCGGAAGGTTTTATTTCAAACGGCTTTTTTTCGATGAATGTAAGTCCTCTGTTTATTTCTCTCTGCTGAAAACTCTTGCTTATATCCATTATATTTGTAAATAAAAGAGCAGTACTGTCTTTATATTTTTCACCCGACATGTCTTTTACTCTGTCGATGATTTCCTGCTCTCTTGATGACTGCATAACGCCTATATTATTCTCTTTTTTGTATCTTGCAACATCAAGGCAGAGTTCCATTCTTTTTATGAATTTATCGAGTATTTCATTGTCGATGATGTCAATCTGCTGACGCAGTTCGTTTAAATCCATATATAAAAATCCTTTCATAAAAAATACCACAAAAAACATTATACATCATTTTTTTATGGATTTCAATAGAAAAGCCACTCTGTAAAAAGAGTGGCTTTATCTTTATTAAAGGTTGTAATACTTGTCGAATTCAGCAGGATGAGGAATGTTTGCAAGTTCACGACATTCTGCGCGTTTTGTCTTGATGAAGTTCTTGAGAAGTTCTTCGGGGAATACACCGCCTGCTGTGAGGTAGTCGTGGTCTTTTTCAAGAGCATCAAGTGCTTCTTCGAGAGATGTGGGAAGTCCCTGAAGTTTTGCCTTTTCTTCGTCTGAAAGATGGAAGAGGTTTACGTCATAAGGTCCCCAGCCGTTTTCATGGGGGTCAATCTGATTCTTGATACCGTCAAGACCTGCCATGAGAATAGCAGCATAGCAGAAATATGGGTTACATGTAGCGTCGGGGTTTCTGAGCTCGAAACGACGCTTGTTGGGAGTTTTTGCGTAAGCGGGGATACGGATAACAGCAGATCTGTTTGATGTAGCGTATCCTACTGTAACGGGAGCTTCATAACCGGGAACAAGTCTCTTGAATGAGTTTGTGCTGGGGTTAGTGAGAGCACAGAGTGAGTGGATGTGCTTTAAAAGTCCGCCCATGAACCAGTGAGCTTCTTTACTGAGATGAGCATAACCGTTGTCATCAGAGAATACAGGTTCGCCGTCTTTGAGAAGGAGCATATGAACATGCATACCGCTTCCTGCTTCGCCATAGATGGGCTTTGGCATAAATGTTGCTGATTTGCCGTATTTGAGGGCTGTGTTGTGGATGATGTATTTGATCATCATTGTAGCGTCAGCCATTTCTGACATTTTTCCGAGCTGAGGTTCAATTTCAAACTGACCTGAAGCCGCAACTTCGGGATGATGATAGTTTATAGCAATTCCTGCATCGCGCATATGCATACACATTTCACTTCTGCATTCATAAGCAATGTCGAAGGGTTTTGCAACGTGATATGCCTTCTGCTTGGGGATAACAACGCCTGTTCCTTCGGTAGCGCTGTTCCAGTATGACTGCTGTGCATCAACAGCCGCACCAACGCTTCTTGGTGAAACTTCCCAGCCTACATTATCGAAAAGATAGAATTCGAATTCGGGAAGAATAAGCATTGTATCAGCAACGCCACTGTCCTTCATATACTGTTCTGCAGCAAGAACAATGTTACGGGGATACTGTGCGAGAGGACGGTTTTCAGGGTTGTCGATAATCATCGCATTACCTGTCATTGAAAGTGTGGGGATTGAACAGAAGGGGTCGATAAGTGCTGTATCGGGATCGGGAATAAATACCATATCGCTCTTTTCAACTACTGCATAACCATAGTTTGATGCGTCGAAACCGATACCGCTCTTCATTGTGTCTTCTGAAAAATTCTGTGCAGGGATAGTAACGTGACGATACTGACCATTGATGTCAACCATTTTGAAGTCAACCATTTCAATACCGTTTTCACGGATCATATCCAGGATATCCTGAACGCTTTTGCTCATAAGTATACACCTCTGAAATTCAAATTGATAAATTAATAATACACTAATTTAATCCGAATGACAATATTTTTGATAAAATTTCTTGGAATTTTTTATGAGGGGAAAGGAAAAGTGGATTTATATATTAACCCCCACTCGAATGAGTGGGGGTTTAATCTGTCATTAACCAAACAGGGTGTCTGTAATAAGCATAACGCAGAAACCGATGAGAAGTGCATAGGTAGCAGGTCTTTCGTTGCCGTGTGCGTGTGTTTCTGGTATCATTTCATCGCTTATGATATAAAGCATTGTTCCGCCTGCAAAACTCAGCGCAAACGGAAGAATTGCCGTCGATACGCTTACTGCGAAATACCCGATAAGAGTTCCGATAACTTCTATCAGCCCCGTTACAGATGCGAATAAAAATGTTTTCGAGGGCTTTATTCCTGCTGAAAGCATAGGTGCTATGATAACCATACCTTCGGGAATGTTCTGTAAAGCGATGCCTCCTGCGATGATAAGCGCCTGAGAGATATCTCCCGAGCCGAAACCTACACCTGCGGCTATTCCTTCGGGAAGGTTGTGTATTGCGATAGCGATGACAAAAAGCAAAACCTTGTGTGCCTGTGAATTGTGTTCGTATTTTGTGTCTGTTCCTGCAAGTCTGTGAAGATGAGGAACTAATTTGTCTATCAGGTTAAGACATATCGCACCCACAAAAATCCCTGCTATTGTTGTCAGTATTCCGTATTTGCCGCCATATTCGAGAGAGGGGAGTATCAGTCCCAAAACCGAAGCAGAAAGCATTACTCCTGCTGCAAATGAAAGAACAATATCTGAAAATTTGTGGGATATATTTTTGAATATAAATCCCAGTACAGAGCCGAAAACAGTTGCGGCGCCAACACCTATTGCGGTAAGTAAAACCTCGCTCATATATTCCTCCTGATGATTGATATTTATATCTTACTACATATTATACCAGAAATTCAGATGTGCGACAAGTTGTGTTCTGTATTTACTTGACAGAATATTTGTGATATAATTTTTGCGGTATAGCTTTTAATACATAACAGAACGGGAGTGGTATTATGCCGGGCGGACCCAGAAGACAAAGTTTTCTTACAGAAGAAGAAAAGAAAAATCGACCGAAAATTACAAAAGACTTACTTAAACGGATATTTTCCTATCTGAAACCTTATTGGAAACAGATGCTTGTTGTTATAACAGCAATTATCATTTCATCTGTTCTTAATATGATGCCATCAGTCCTTACGGGTAAAATTATCGATGAAGGTCTTATCGGACAGAATATGCAGAAACTTATCTTGTTCATCCTGCTTTCACTCGGAGTAACTCTCGGCGCCAATTTTATCGGTGTTCTTGAAAGTTATATGAATACATGGATAGCACAGCATATTACATATGATATGCGCAATAAAATGTATCTTCATCTTCAGAAAATGTCCCAGCGTTTTTTCACATCCAATAATCAGGGTGATATAATAACCCGAATGACAAGCGATATTTCGGGTGTTCAGCAGATAATTACAAATACACTCACAAGTATTCTTTCAAATTCAATAACTCTGATTGTCGCACTTGTTATTATGTTCCGCCAAAGCTGGATTATGGCACTTGTGGGAATTGCTGTTGTTCCTTTATTCATAATTCCTACAAGAAGCGCGGGCAAAACAAGATGGTCTATAACCGCCGAATCGCAGGAGTGTAGTGATGAAATAAACGGAATACTCAATGAAACTATGTCTGTAAGCGGACAACTTCTGATAAAATTATTCGGCAGAGAAGAGGCTGAATATCAGAAATATGAAAAGGCAAGCAAGCGTATGGTTAAACTCAACATACGCGAAGGAATGGCAGGAAGATGGTTCCGTGTTGCACTCAGTACATTTTCAAGCATAGGTCCTATGCTCATTTATCTTGCAGGCGGTATTCTGATGATGAAATTCGACAGTACGATTACTGTCGGTGATATTACCGTTCTTGTAGCGCTTCTCGGGAAAATGTACGGCCCTGTGAATCAGCTTCTTAACATTCAGGTTGACTGGATACGCTCTATGGCTATGTTTACCCGTATTTTTGAATATTATGATATGCCTGTTGAGATAGAGTCGCCACCCGATGCAATAGTTCCTGAAAACAGGGCAAAGGGTGAGGTTGAATTCAAAAATGTCGGATTTTATTATGAAGAAGGCAGACATATACTCAGAGATATAAATTTCGACCTCAGATATGGTGAATGTGTTGCTATTGTAGGACCTTCGGGTTCGGGAAAAAGTACGCTCATAAATCTTATACCGAGATTATGGGATGCAACAAGCGGAACAGTTACATTCGATGATATTGATGTAAAAAAACTCGATCTTACATATCTTCGTCAGAATATAGGAATAGTGAGTCAGGAAACATATCTTTTCAACGGAACAATACGCGACAACCTTCTTTATGCAAAGCCCGATGCTACCGAGGAAGAACTGATAGACGCCTGCAAACAGGCAAATATCTATGATTTTATCGAAAAGCAGGAAACAGGGCTTGATACTGTTGTAGGAAATCGCGGACTCAAACTTTCAGGCGGTGAAAAACAGCGCATTTCGATAGCGCGTGTTCTTCTCAAAAATCCTTCGCTTATGATTTTCGATGAGGCAACATCGGCACTTGACTCGATTTCTGAACAGAAAATTCAGGATGCTATAAAGCCTCTTATCGAATCAAGAACGAGTATTCTTATTGCGCACAGACTTTCGACAATTCTGGCCGCTGATGAAATTCTCGTAATCAATGACGGGGTTATTGCCGAGAGAGGAACTCACGATGAACTTATAGAACTCGACGGAGTGTATACAAAACTTTATGAAACACAGTTTTGCAAAACCGATGATGATATAGATTCCTTTGATTATACCGAAGGCGAAGAATAAATAAAAAAACCACTCATAATTCTATGAGTGGTTTTTGTTGTCTGCATTTCTCGAAATTTCCTCGCGCTTATAACCCCCAAACAAAACAAAAACACCCACATTTCTGTGAGTGTTTCTTAATTGGTTGCGGGAGCCGGATTTGAACCGACGACCTTCGGGTTATGAGTAAACTTAATCCAACAACAGCATCGAAAATCGCGAAAAATGAACAGTTCACTCGATTTACCTAGTGGACTGTTCATTTTTTATTCACAAAAAAGGAGATGCAATAATGGAAGAGTTTTTTATGGGGTTGACGCTCACACTGGATGATATCATTTATAGTTTTTTGACGAAAATAGGTGGGGCTATAGACCAATTGCTCGGTGCGATATACACTCCTATCGTTCCGAGTTCAGCAATCGTAGCGGTTGGCGTGTCATTAACTTCTTTGTTTTTCTGCCTTGAGATGTTTTCACAACTTTCTCAGTTTAGGGTAGAAAGGGTAGAAGATGCCATAAGAATAGCGATGAAATTTATTGTAGCGAAAGTAATAATTGAAAATACTGATGGCATTTCTCAAGGAATATATCAAATATTTAGAATATCAACCTCTGGAGGCATTAAAGAAGTATGTGTCAAGATAGCTGACTGTATAAGTGTAACAGATAATCTACAATCAGGGCAGGGAGGATTACTCGGAATAGGGTATTTGTTACTGTTTCTTACTTCAGGCATAATGACTGTTTGTATTGCAATAAGCGTAATAAAAATAATAATTTCTGTGATAGGCATTTTCTTCGAAATCGGCATTCATCAGGCACTTGCACCGATTGCGTTATCCACATTATGCAATGATTTGGCAAGACCGACGGGAATAGCCTTTATAAAGTCGTATGCTTCAGCTTGTCTTCAGCTCACAGTGATTACGGCTATATGCTCCGTCGGTGCACAGATTTTAGATGTTTTTCTAAAAATCGATTTTGTAGAAATTTTCGGTGCTAAAAATCCTACAATTGAAGCTCAGCTCGGGATTTTCACTTTTATTTTTAATTTTATTTCGCCGTTGATATGTGTGATTGCATTATCTAAGGCTATAAAAATATCATCTGATTTAACGAAACGAATGTTTGGAGCATAAAGAGGGAGGAAAAGAAAATGGCTAAATTACAAAGTGCAATAGTTAAGGATTTTACGGTAATACATAACGAATTTGTTAGGGACGAGCGTTTAGGCATCGAAGAAAAAGGGATGCTTCTTCTTCTGATGTCACTTCCTGAAGATTGGGACTTCTCGATAGAAGGATTGACAAAAATTAGCAGAAGCGGAAAATGCAAGGTTAGTAACGCTCTCAACAAATTAAAAAAATATGGCTACTTCAGAAGAATAAGAGAAATAGATGAGAATGGCAGAGTAATCGATTGGATATATGAATTTTCAGACCAACCACATCTTGAATGGATTGAAGAAAATAGCGAAAAAACACCACAATCTGATTTTCGGAATGTGGAGGAAGAGCCACATTCCGATTTTCGAGATGTGGAAAATCGAGATGTCGAAAATCACCCACAATATAATACTTATAAATATAATACTAAAGAATTAAATAAGATTGATAGAAGGGAAAAAAATGAAAAAAACATCGATTTAGCAAAATTTCTCGAAACAAAAGAAAAAGTGAAAGAACAGATAAATGAAGAGAACGAACTTGTTGTGGATGGTTGGGCTACTAAAGAAGAAGTCGAAGAAATTATTGATATAGTAACAGAAGTGTATCTATCCCACAAAAAATCATTCAAAGTTAACGGAAACAATATATCATCGGATAATCTTCGTTATCAGTTCGGTAAACTTACATCTGAACACATCAAATATTATTTTTCGCAAATCAAAAAAAATAAATATAAAATTTGTAATATGAAAAAATTTATTCTAACAAGTTTATACAACGCACCGATGACTCTACACAATGCTATTACATCAGATGTTGCTCGTTGGACGAATTGATGAATTAAAAAGGAAACGATATGACGATTGAAAAATTGAAAAAAATGCCGGGGCTGACTTTATCCGTCAAACAAGCATCTATGGTAGTTGGATGCTCAGAACGAGTTTTAAGAAACAACTTAATTGCAAATCCGAATTTATTTGGATTTCCGGTAATGGTTTTTACAACAAAAAGCGGATATAAAAAGATTTTGATACCCAAATTGCCATTTATTAGGTACATATCTACCGGTATTACGATTGAAGAAAATGGGCGGAGTGAATATGATGACAATTAAAGAATTTGCCGATAATAATCAAATTGATATTTCAGCAATTTATAGAAAAATCAAAAGAAACGAAAAACGGCTTGAAGGACATATTCGGGTTGTAAATGGTGTTATCAATATTGATGAAATTGCGGAAACTTTTCTTCTTCCGAGAAACAAAGCAATAACTCAAAGAGCAGAATTTGAAAAAACAGAACTTGAGGAAAAGTACGAAATTTTGATTTCTGCATACAAAGGGAAAATTGAAAATTTGATTTCAGAAAAATCGGAACTCGAACAAGAAGTACAAAAACTTCGTCAGGCTCTTGAACAACGAGAAGCAGAAATAGATTTATTGAATACTCAAAAATCTTATTTTTCCAAGAACTCAAAGTCTATAAAAAAAGTAATGAAGTTTTTGACTTCTGATTGATGCATAATGATGCATAAAAAATAACATTTTGGCTACGACCAAAATGTTGAAAAAAGTAGTGCCGTAAGGAAATAGCAAGCATAGAAATTGTATATACAATTTCGCTTGTTGGCAAAAGGCAAACAAGTGCAGGGGAACATCCCCTAAAACCCTGATAATTTTATAAGAAAAGAGATGTATATGAGCAAAAAAATAAGGATTTTTCGGGCAAGTGCAGATGAATGGGAAACAATCAAAAGAAACGCAAAAGAAGTCGGGATGAAGCCTTGCACTTATATTCGGAGAATTGCAATTGAGGGGAAAATCAAAAAATATGATATGAAGCTCGTGAACGATGTTCGGCTCGAACTTATCAGAATAGGAACTAACATAAATCAGATTTCTGCAATGGCGAATTCTACACATTCCGTTTATTCCAAAGACCTTGAAAATATGCAAACTGAATTTTCGAAATTACAGAAAGTTGTTGACAAGTGGTTAAAGCCACTTGAATAAAAAAGGAGATTTTTTTGAAATGCCTATTGTGAAACATATAGCGGTTCATACAACACCTAAGATAAATATCGAATATATTTGCAACGGAGATAAGACAGATGAGTTGAAGTATGTATCGGGAATAAATTGTCCTATTGATTCGGGACAAGCCTATGATTTTTTCAGAAGGACTTTTGAAAGATTTACCGGAGAGCGATTTTATATAAAGTCGCTTGATGAAAATTCTAAAAAAGAGAAAATCAGGCTACATCATTATATTCAGTCTTTTTCGCCTGATGAAAATATAAATCCGGAACAAGCACACGAAATTGGAAAAGAGTGGGCGAAAAAAGTTTTCGGAGATGATTTCCAGATTATTGTGTCAACTCATATTGACAAAAATCATATTCATAATCATTTTGCAGTTTCTCCGTATTCGCTATACGGAGAAAAGTGGAACGGAAACTTTACAACTCTGAAGAGATGCAGAAAAATATCTGACGAAATCAGCAGAGAACACGGAATTGATATAATAGAAAATCCAAAAAACAAAAACACGATGAAATATAACGAATGGTTGGCTTGTCAGACCGGGATGTCCTGGAAACAGAATATCAGGAATGTAATTGATAAGGCTATATCTTCAGCGGAAGTGAATTCTTTGGATGACCTGATTGAACGATTGAAAGAAAAAGGTTACGATGTGAAGAAAGGGAAATACCTGACAATCAAAGAAAAGAATATGGAGAGGGGAATAAGAACTATCCGACTTGGCGATGGATATTCTGTCCCGGAATTGCAATATCGAATACAATTCAAAGACAGAGAAATCAGCGATGTTGCAATTTCTAAACTTAATGGAGAAGCAAAAGCATACGCAATATACCTTAGAGAAATGCAGATACAAGTTCGATACAGAAGAAATAGCACGAAGGTTACATATAAGGATTTGATGAATTCTTCAAATCTTCTCACTTATATAGTAAAAAACAATATTACTTCTGAAGATGATTTCGCCCAAAGACTGAATGACCTGAATGACAGATACAGAGATGTATACAATGAGTGCCGTTCAGTTCGAAACAGACTACTGAAGGCAGAAGAGCCTGACGAGAAAATGAATTTACAGAATAAACTCGATGGGTTGGGTGTAAAGGAACAAGACTTAAAAAACAAAAGGAAAGAGGTTACTCAGCTTTATAAAACATTTCTTAAGCACAAATCAGATGAAAACTATAAATCAATCGAAGAATTACCTTCTGAACACGAAAATAGCCAATCGATACCTATTAGTGAAAACTATGTATTGTGATAGAAACGGAGGATATTATGACTGATGAAGAAAAATTGAAAATATATGAAAAAAACTTGGATATTCAATCGATGATAAAAATTAACAAAGCATTGGAGAGCGGAAAAGACTTGGAGATACAGCATCGGCGAGATTCACTTGTGATTTTAACAAAGAAAACAGAAACTTTTGCGAGGATAGAGCGGAGGTGGAAAAATGAGGAATAATCAAACTGTTTTTTCTATGGGAGATTTATGCGGTACAATGGCAGAGGAATATCGTATTTTTATTGAATATGAATATAACGGCAACTACTCTGACCGCTTATCAGATATTGAAAATATGATAACAAGATTAGAATTTGAGAAAAAACAAATAAAAAAACGATTATCGGGGGAAGAAAAATGAAGGATTTAATATTATCTGAAGTGAGTAACTTAATATCTGATGCGATTTTAATTCTTATAGTGTTGGGTATAATTCGGCTGATTTCAATTACTTCTAATCCGGAAAAAGAAAAGAAAATGGTAAAAACACTCCTTTACAGTGCTATTGTGTTGTTGGTTGCCATCCGGATAATTATTATAATTTACCGATTTTGTGTGATTTGATGATTTACTGTCCATACATTTTCTCACTTGATATGATATAATAAAATCAGGTAGGATTATTTATTTTTGATGATGATGTATTTTTATTGATGAAGAGAGGTAAAAAATATGAAACTTAAAAAAATATTACTTGTAATAACTGCGATGAGTGTAATGCTCTGCGGATGCTCGAAGGCTGAGCCTTCTTTTTCCGATAACAACAACGGCAATAACGATGTTACTGTATCAGAAGAAACGACAGAAAACAATGTTGACGGAGAAAATATCTCATACGGCGATGGAATTTCAGACGAAGATACAGTTCTTGATGTTTTTGAAAATATCAGACTTTCATACGAAGGATTTTCTCCCAATATATCCGTCAGCGTTGACACAAGCAAGATGAGAGGATTTCTCCAGGATAATGTTACATACACAGTAAAGCCTGATAGCGAACTTAAAAATGGCGATAAGGTAATCGTTACTGCGATGTATAACAATAGCGTTATGAAATCTCACGATTATGTTGTAAAAAAAGATGTTCTCGAAATGACCATCAATGGTGCAGATATACCTGAAGAAGATGTTGTTGTAATTGATGGCGAAATGCTGAAGCGTTATGCGGTTATTAGTTCTTCGCCTTCTTATACAAATAAAGGTTGCGTTATGATGGGCGGAATTTTTGCTTATGAAAAAGGAAATGATTTGCCCCGGGAATTGTCAATCGAAATTGAAACGGAAGAGGGCATAAAATTACTAAATAGAGAATGTAGTATGGATGAAGTTTATAAAAAATCCGGGGAAATTGTTACATTTAGGGTATACAACTACGATAGAGAGTATGCTCAGGCGAACGGGTATTTGATAACGGAAGATGCGTCTTTTGATGTTATTGTATGGCATCCTGAAGATATGCCAAACCTTGAGGGCTATATGTATTACGAAGATGATGGCAGCATAACCTATAGTTACTACACCCCAAAATTTGACTAAATAAAAATTGCCGAGTATTAAACTCGGCTTTTTTTTGTAAAGTTTACAAAAAATTTGCAATTTGAAAATCCTTTTAAAAATGTATATAAATGTATATAGATTAGTATATAATCATCTGAATTTTGCAATATGTGTCTAAATTCATTCAAAATCGCTCATATTCGTATATGGTATAATATAAACAAATATCATACGCAATGAATAAGGGCGATAATATCAAATAGACTATATAAGTTTTCGTGACATAAAAATAACACCCATTGAAGCTCACAGGATTTTCAGTCCAGCAGTCAACAACAAAAATGTTGCCGAAGATACTTCGATAGGTGTTATTGCGATAACTATACCACAGCTTTATAAACTTGTCAAGACCTATGACAAGAGTTATTATCGATAAGGAATTACTATATATGAATAGCAACCTGACTTTGAACGAATGGCTTGATTATTGGTTTCAAACCTATGCTAAGCGAACTGTAAAGCGTTCTACTGCGATTAGTTACTTGGGGTATATTACCAATCACATTTCTCCGATAATAGGTAATATAAGGCTATCTGAGGTTGATACAACCATCCTTCAGGAATATTTTAATTACGAAATGGACTATGGTAATCATAAGACCGGGAAGAAGTTGTCCCCTAAAACACTTCATAACATCAAACTTATGTTACATAAATCACTAAAAAAAGCAGTTGAGTTAGAGTTAATCAAACGGAATTATGCTGAATATGTAGAACTTCCTAAAGTGAGTTCCCCAAAAATAAGGGTATTGAGTCTTTCAGAACAACGAAAATTACGCACTACACTTAAATATTCTGATGAAAAACTGTATTTTGGTGTACTTCTTTCTCTGATGACCGGGATGAGATTAGGAGAAGTCATTGGACTCCGTTGGTCTGATGTCGACCTTATTGACAATATCATACATATCAGAAGAACGGCTAACAGACTTAACACGCTCGATGAGAGTAGCAGAACGAGAACAGAAATTGTAGTCGGCACCCCAAAATCCGAAAACTCAATTCGGGATATTCCTATAACAACCTCGATACATAATGAATTTATTAAATACAAAGAAAAATATAAAAAAAGGTTTTTAAATGCTGAAATGGATGATTATGTTGTGATGTTAAGGAAGGGATACCCGGTAGAGCCTAAGACGATGCAAGACTGTTTCCAACGCATCATATCTGAAGCCGGGATTGAAGAACATATTACTTTTCACGGATTGCGACACACATTCGCAACCAGGGCGGTCGAGCAAGGAGTGGATATAAAGACATTGAGTGTTCTGCTCGGACACTCTGATGTCAGCTTCACTCTTTCTCGATATTATCATGTTTCGGAAAAACAGAAGAGAAAAGCTATGAATTTGATTGGTCGATAAATGTATATACAATGAAAAATACTCGTTGTCTTGTTGACAACGAGTATTTTATCTGCTATAATTTACATTAGATAGCTTACGGATATGCTAAGAACTGCAATTCTCAGCATATCAATAATCAACCGATTACACCAACTAATCGACTAACTTAGTAAACACTATCCTTTGTAATTATTATACATAGGATTACATACATCTGTCAAGTAGTTCGTTGGGTTTTTGGCTTAGTAAGCAGGTAAACTCGATTGAACTTTATTTTTTTGTTCATAATTAACGAACTACTTAAGATGCGTTGGTTGCGGGAGCCGGATTTGAACCGACGACCTTCGGGTTATGAGCCCGACGAGCTACCGAGCTGCTCCATCCCGCGATATGAAATTTTAGAGTGCTTATTTATTATATCACTATGAAAACCTCTTGTCAATACCTAATTTCAAAAAAATCGAAAAATTTTAAAGGGAGTGCCACAAAAAGCACTCCCTCTGGCAAATTATCCTCTTGCACGGCAGAACTTTCCGATATATCTGTCGATAGAGTCATCAACGATAGAAACAGCCTTTTCTCTTCCGAGAATTTCGTCGATAGCGGTTTCTTTTCCTTCAAGTGTCTTATAAACCTTGAAGAAATGCGACATTTCGTCAAAGATGTGAGTAGGAAGTTCGCTGATATCCTTATAACTGTTATATGTCGGGTCTTCAAAGGGGATAGCGATTACCTTATAGTCGGGATCGCCGTTATCAAGCATACAGATAACTCCTATCGGATAGCATCTTACGAGTGACATTGGCGCTATGATTTCAGAACAGAGAACGAGAACATCGAGAGGGTCACCGTCTTCTGCAAAACTTCTCGGAACAAATCCGTAGTTAGCAGGGTAGTGTGTCGATGTATAAAGTATTCTGTCGAGTTTTAAAACGCCTGTTTCCTTATCGAGTTCGTATTTTATTTTGCTGCCCTTTGAGATTTCGATTACCGCATAGAAATCGTCTTTCATTATGCGGTCGGGTGATATGTCGTGCCAGATGTTCATTTTTTCATTCTCCTTTTTAATTGTCAAAATATTTATCAAGCATACTGTGCTTTATATCATAGAGTTTCTGCGAAAGGTCGACATAATATTCGTGGGGATTTTCAAATCGCTTCACTTCATCCCAGATGGTTTCGAGCTGTGTTTCGCAGTATTTTTTCAGTTCGTCGGCTGTGTAATCGGGATAGATACATTCGCCGTTTCTGAAAATCTGTTCCTGTAATTTTTTCGCTGTGAAATTCTTTACAGTCTTTTTCTTGAATGTCTGAATCGGGTCGAAAATCACATAGGGTTTGCTGTCGTCGATTATTTCATCAGCGAGTGTGATAACATCGGCTATTGCCTTTCCCGTCTCGTTGTCGAAAAGTCGCCATACAGCCTTGTGTGCGGGATTTGTGATTTTTCCGACATTTTCAGAAATCTTTATTCTCGGAATAAGTTCGCCGTTTTCTTCGATAGCGGAAAGTTTATATACACCGCCGAAAACAGGTTCTGATTTTGATGTTACAAGTCGTTCGCCGACACCGAAAGTATCAATCTTAGCACCTTGTATCAGAAGATCTCTTATGATATATTCATCGAGTGAGTTTGAAGCAACGATTTTTACATCGTCAAGACCTGCATCATCAAGCATTTTTCTTGCTTTTTTCGAGAGATATGTTATATCTCCGCTGTCAATTCTTATTCCGCCGCCCTTATAACCTTTTTCACGAAGTTCCTTGAAAACTGTTATAGCGTTCGGAACGCCTGATTTCACAACATTGTATGTGTCAACGAGGAAAGTTGAACTATCGGGATAAACCTTTGCATAAGCCCTGAAAGCGTCAAGCTCTGTCGGGAACATCTGAACCCAACTGTGCGCCATTGTTCCCATAGCAGAAACGCCCATATCCTTGTCAGCGATAGCACACGCTGTTCCTGCACATCCGCCGATATATGCCGCTCTTGCACCATATATCGCACCGTCATACCCTTGTGCTCTTCTTGAACCGAATTCCATAACGGGTCTGCCGTCTGCCGCTCTGACAATTCTGTTTGCTTTTGTTGCAATAAGACTCTGGTGATTTATTGATAAAAGTACCATTGTTTCAATAAACTGAGCCTGAATAACGGGGCCTTTAACTGTAACAATAGGTTCGCCGGGGAAGATAGGCGTTCCTTCGGGAACAGCCCATACATCGCAGGAGAATTTAAAAGTTTTAAGATACTCTAAAAATTCTTCACAGAAGAGATTTTTGCTTCTTAAAAATTCTATATCGTCATCATCAAAATGAATGTTTTTAAGGTATTCAATCATCTGACCGACGCCTGCCATTATGGCAAATCCGCCCTTATCGGGAACGCTTCTGAAAAACATATCAAAACAAGCGGTTTTATCGGCAATTCCGTTTTCGAAAAAACCATTTGCCATAGTAATTTCATAAAAGTCAACAAGCATTGTAAGGTTGCGTGAATTCATATTTATCACTCCGCAGTATTTATTTTTCCGACAATTTCGATGCCGCTGTTCTTCATTATTTTAAGCGACATTAAATTCATAAGATTTTTGTTGTGCATAGGTGCGCCGTATGTGTCAACGCAGTCTATGGGGACTACAACCCTTACTCTTTTTCCCTTTGCGTTTGCGTTTACTTTCAGAGCGAGTGCGAACTGAAGAACGCAGATGTCTGTGCAGTCGCCGACAACGATGAAAGTATCTGTTTTTCCGTCATCGGATGTAAGAGATTTTATTTCATCCTCAAAAAATGCGTTTGTTGATTTTTTGGGTAAGCATTTATATTTTTCATAAGCCTTAAGCCAGCTGAGTTCTTCTACAACGTCGGCTTCTTCTGTACCTTCTAAACAATGTGGAGGGAAACTTTCAAATTCAGGGGAATTTTCATCGTGATTGTCATAGAAAGAAATTATTTCCATTCCGTTTTCAGATGCTGCTTTTGAAAGCAGATTGATCTCGGGTATTATCGCTGAAATACTTTTGTCCGAAAGAGGACCGCACTTTATAAATCCGTTTATCACATCGACAATACAGAGTTTTGTTTTCTTACTGTCAAGTGATGAAAGATCTATAATGGGTGATGATGAAATGTCATCGTAAATGAGTGATAAATCTTCGCTGCATTCCGCTATAAAATTTTTCTTTTCTTCAAAAATCATAACAACACCCCTTGTCTTTGTTTTTACCATTATACCACATAAAAGTAGACCTTTCAAGTATATTATCAAGCCCGAAAAAATAGGCTTTTGGCAAAAAAATGTATCACCCGTTGTGCAAGTTCGACAAAAAATTCACAAATTAACTGTAATATATTTTTGTAGCATTTTTTTATGTATTGTGTTATAATTATTTTTGTATAAATGATGGGGTAACTATGCCCTGTCAAAATCTCTCAGGTTGAGGTATGATACATAACTCAATCAAAACATTTTCAAGGAGGTTCTACAATGGGTTCTAAGAAAAAGGCTGCTCCTTTCAATGGAACACCCGAACAGGAAAAGCAGCTCAAGGAAGTAATTGCTTCGTTAAAGGACGAACAGGGTTGCCTCATGCCTATCATGCAGAAGGCACAGGACATCTACGGTTATCTCCCTATCGAAGTACAGACAATGATTGCAGAGGGAACAGGTATTCCTCTCGAAAAAATTTACGGCGTTGCAACATTCTACGCACAGTTCTCACTTTACCCCAAGGGTAAGTATAGAATTTCTGTATGTTTAGGAACAGCATGCTACGTTAAGGGCGCCGGCGATCTCTATGAAAAGCTCATAGAAAAGCTCGGTATCCAGGGCGGCGAATGCACAGCAGACGGTAAATTCTCACTTGAAGCTTGCCGTTGCATCGGTGCTTGCGGTCTCGCACCCGTTCTTACTGTAAACGAAGATGTTTACGGAAGACTCACACCCGATATGCTTGATGACATTCTCGCAAAATACAACTAGTATATTGCTACAAACAGACAGGAGGATTAAGATATGAAAACTCTTGAAGAACTCAACGTTGTCAAAGCCAAGATGGAGGGCGAAGTTGCTCTCAGAACTCATGGCAACGCATCTTCAAAATATGAAAGACATGTACTCGTTTGCGGCGGTACAGGTTGTACTTCTTCAGGCTCAATGAAGATTATTGACGCTCTTGAAAGGGAAATTTCCGCAAATGGTCTTACAGAAAAAGTTCAGATCGTTAAAACAGGTTGTTTCGGACTTTGTGCGTTAGGCCCCATTATGATTGTTTACCCCGAAGGCACATTCTATTCAATGGTTACAGAAGACAGAATTGCCCGTATCGTTAAGGAACATTTCGTTGAAGGTAATCCTGTTAAGGAATACCTCTACAACGAAACAGTTGACGGCGATGAAATAAAGGCTCTCGATGACACAGCATTCTACAAGAAGCAGCATCGTGTTGCCCTCAGAAACTGTGGTGTTATCAACCCTGAATGTATCGATGAATACATCGGCAGAGGCGGTTATGAAGCACTCGGCAAGGCACTCAAGGAAATGTCACAGGATGAAGTTATCCAGACAATCCTCGATTCAGGTCTCCGTGGACGCGGAGGCGGCGGATTCCCTACAGGTATGAAGTGGAAACTCGCTAAGAACATCGTTAAGGAAGGCCAGAAGTATGTTGCTTGTAACGCCGACGAAGGCGACCCCGGCGCATTTATGGACCGTTCAGTTCTCGAAGGTGACCCCCATGTTGTTCTCGAAGCAATGGCTATCGCTGGTTATGCAATCGGCGCTGATCAGGGTTACATCTATGTTCGTGCTGAATATCCTATCGCTGTAGAACGTCTTGAAATCGCTATCAAGCAGGCTCGTGAAAAGGGTCTTCTCGGTAAAAATATTTTCGGAACAGACTTCTCATTCGATATCGGTCTCCGTCTCGGTGCCGGTGCGTTCGTATGTGGTGAAGAAACTGCTCTTATGACATCAATCGAAGGTAACAGAGGCGAACCTCGTCCTCGTCCTCCTTTCCCTGCTGAAAAAGGTCTCTTCGGCAAGCCCACACTCCTCAACAACGTTGAAACATACGCTAACATTCCTCAGATCATCCTCAATGGTGCTGACTGGTTCACATCAATGGGTACAGAAAAGTCAAGAGGAACAAAGGTATTCGCTGTTGGTGGTAAGATCAACAACACAGGTCTTGTTGAAATTCCTATGGGTACAACACTCAGAACTGTTATCGAAGAAATCGGTGGCGGTATTCCTAACGGAAAGAAATTCAAGGCAGCTCAGACAGGTGGTCCTTCAGGCGGATGTATCCCCGCAGAACACCTCGATATTCCTATCGACTACGATAACCTCATTTCTATCGGTTCAATGATGGGTTCGGGCGGACTTATCGTTATGGACGAAGACAACTGTATGGTTGACATCGCTAAGTTCTTCCTCGAATTCACAGTTGATGAATCATGCGGTAAATGTACACCTTGTCGTGTTGGTACAAGAAGACTTCTTGAAATCCTCGACAAGATCACAAAGGGACAGGGCACACTCGAAGACATCGACAAACTCGAAGAACTCTGCTACTACATCAAGGCAAACGCACTCTGCGGACTTGGTCAGACAGCTCCTAACCCCGTTCTCTCAACACTCAAATACTTCAGACACGAATATATCGCACACGTTGTTGACAAGAAGTGTGAAGCAGGCGTATGCCGTGATCTTCTCAGCTATGAAATTGTCAAGGACAACTGTATCGGTTGTGGCGTTTGTGCTAAGCAGTGTCCTGCTAACGCAATCACAAGAACAGACTATATCGCTCCCGGCAAGAAACTCGCTGCTATGGAAATCGATAAGGAAAAATGCGTTAAGTGTGGCGCTTGTGTCGGCGTATGTAAGCCCGGCGCAATCATCAAGAAGTAGGAGGATAGAAGCTAATGGAAAATATAAATGTAATTATCAATGGCGTAGAAGTTTCTGTGCCTAAGGGCTCGACTATTCTCGAAGCTGCAAGAATTGCAAACATCGACATCCCCACACTCTGCTTCCTCAAGGACATCAACGCAATCGGCGCTTGCCGTATCTGTGTTGTTGAAGCACAGGAAAAGAGAGGCGATGCTTTAGGTCCTAAGAGAATAGTAGCATCATGTGTATACCCTGTAACTGAAGGTATGGTTATCACAACTAATTCACCCGCAGTTATCGATTCAAGAAAGAAGACACTTCAGCTCATTCTTTCAACACACGAAAAGAAATGTCTTTCATGCGTAAGAGCAGACAACTGTGAACTTCAGAAACTCTGCTATGATCTCGGCATTGAAGATGAAGATTACTATGCAGGTGACAAGCCTGTTTACGATCTCGACACATCAGCTGCTCATATGGTAAGAGATAACAACAAGTGTATCCTCTGCCGTCGTTGCGTTGCTGTATGTGAAGCAAACCAGGGCGTTGGCGTTATCGGTGCTAACGAAAGAGGTTTTGCAACAAATGTTTCAAGCGCATTTGAAATGGGTCTTGGTGAAACATCTTGTATCTCATGTGGTCAGTGTATCGTAAACTGCCCTGTTGGTGCTATCTATGAAAAGGATAACACAACAGCTGTTATCGAAGCTATCGCTGATCCCGACAAGTATGTTATCGTTCAGACAGCTCCCGCTGTAAGAGCTGCTCTCGGTGAAGATTTCGGTATGCCTATCGGAACAAATGTAGAAGGCAAAATGGTTGCCGCTCTCCGTAAGCTCGGCTTCAACAATGTATTTGATACAGATTTCGCTGCTGACCTTACAATCATGGAAGAAGCAACAGAATTCCTCGGAAGAGTACAGAATGGCGGAAAACTCCCCATGATTACATCTTGCTCACCCGGATGGATCAAGTACTGCGAACACTACTTCCCCGAAATGACAGAAAACCTTTCATCATGCAAGTCACCTATGCAGATGTTCGGTGCTGTTGCTAAGACATACTACGCTGAAAAAATTGGCGTTGATCCTAAGAACATCGTTGTTGTAGCAGTTATGCCCTGTACAGCAAAGAAGTTTGAAATCGGCAGAGATGATATGGCTGCTGCTGGTGTTCCCGATGTTGACATCTCAATCACAACAAGAGAACTCGCTAGAATGATCAAGCGCGCTGGTATCAAGTTCACAGAACTCGCTGATGAAAAGTTCGATGAACCTCTCGGAATTTCAACAGGTGCTGCTGTTATCTTCGGTGCATCAGGCGGTGTTATGGAAGCTGCTCTCCGTACAGCAGTATGGAAGCTCACAGGCGAAAATGCTGACGCTCCTATCGAATTTACAGAAGTTCGTGGTATGGAAGGCATCAAGGAAGCTTCATACACAGTAAACGGAATGGAAATCAAGCTCGCTGTTGTTTCAGGCACAGCAAACGCTGAAAAGCTTCTTAACAAGGTTAAGGCAGGCGAAGCAGATTACCACTTCATCGAAGTTATGGGATGCCCCGGCGGTTGTGTAAACGGCGGCGGTCAGCCTCATCAGCCCGCATCAGTTCGTAACTTCACAGATGTAAGAGCTAAGAGAGCAGAAGCACTCTACGCTATCGATGCTGCTAACTCTATCAGAAGATCACACGAAAACCCTGCTATCAAGTCTATCTACGATGAATTCTTCGGCGAACCCAACAGCCATAAGGCTCATGAAGTTCTCCATACAACATACGTAAAGCGTGGACTTTATAACAACAAGTAATTAACCTTTAAATATTCCGCACTCGTCTTTCGGGTGCGGATATTTTTTTGCCCCTTTATTTTTTTCTTTATATATAGTATAATAGTATAGATAATTATTTTGGAGAGAGTAGAAAATGATAGCATCACTTGATAAAATAAACAAATTTTATAACGGAACGCAGGTTCTCGATAATATTTCGCTTACTATCGAAGATAACGACAGAATAGGTCTTATCGGGCGAAACGGTTGCGGAAAATCGACTCTTCTTAAAATCCTCACAGGAAAAGAACTGCCTGACCATATCATGGAGGGCGATGGTTCGGTTTTTGTTTCAAAAGCAACTTCGATAGGCTATCTTGAACAGAACAGCGGTCTTGATAAGAATAATACTATTATAGAAGAAATGAAAACCGCTTTTTCTGAACTTCTTTCAGCAGAGGAAAGAATGCGTTTTCTCGAAAATGAAATGCATAAGACCGAAGATAAGTCAATAGCAGAAGAATATACTCGTCTTTCACATTGGTTTGAAGCGAACGAAGGTTATCTCATTGATGTAAAGATAAAAACGGTTTTAGGTGGAATGGGTTTTCCTTCTGACAGATATGAAAGCGTTATTTCAGAACTTTCGGGAGGGGAAAGGACAAGACTTGCGATAGCAAAACTTCTTCTTGAAAATCCTAAACTTCTTATTCTCGACGAACCTACAAACCATCTTGACTTTAAAACAGTTATGTGGCTTGAGGATTATCTTTCGGGATATAAGGGCGCACTTTTAATAGTATCCCACGACAGATACTTTTTAGATAAACTCTGCACATCCGTTGCCGAAATTGAAAGAGGACGTATACGCAGATATAAAGGAAACTATACCTCATTTATGAAACAGAAGGAAGAGGCAATAGCAAGACAGCAGAAAGAATATGACGCACAACAGGCTGAAATAAAGCGTCTTACAGAATTTGTTGACAGCCATATTGTAAGGGCGACATCAGCGTCTGCTGCGAAAAATAAACGCCATGCAATAGAGAGAATAGAGGCTGAACTCGTTGAAAAACCACTTCCCGAAGAAAAGAGAATACATCTTGATTTTCAGTATGATATTGTTCCGCCTATAGATATTCTTTCGGTAAGAAATATCGACCTTACAGTAGGTGACGGCGCTAAAACACTTGTTGACAGCGTTTCTTTTGAGGCAAAACGAGGAGAGAAGATTGCGTTTATCGGCTCAAACGGAACGGGAAAATCAACAATGCTTAAAGTTTTGCAGAATATGATTCCCCATAATAAAGGAGTTATCGACTGGGCTGAAAATGTAAAGATAAGCTATTTTGATCAGGAGGGTGCTAACCTTAACCCTGAAAATACCGTTATAAACGAGCTTCATAACAGAAACAGAACAATGCTCGATAAAGAGATAAGAGGGGCTCTCGGCAGAGTCAGACTAACGGGAGAAAATGTATTCAAAAAAGTAGGAGTAATAAGCGGCGGAGAGAGAGCAAAACTCTGCTTTGCCATTATGATTGAGGAAAGAGGAAATGTCCTTATCTTAGACGAACCTACAAACCATTTAGACCTTGTCAGCAAGGAAGAACTCGAAGAAGCACTATGTAAATTCGACCAGACTATTTTCTTCGTTTCGCACGACAGATATCTTTTAAATCGTCTTGCGACAAGAATAATCGAAATTGAAGATGGCGGAATTGTTGACTATCCTTACGGATTTTCTGAATATATGAACGCTCAGCGCGAAAAGATGAAAGCAGAGGAGCAGGAAATCAAAATTAAGAAACAGAAAACCGCCGAGGAAAAGAATACAAAGGTTTACAGAACAAAAGAACAGCGAAGCGCCGACGCAGCAAGAAAACAGCGTATAAAGGCAATAGAAAAAGAAATCGAAGAACTCGAATCCTTACAGGCAACACTCGAAGAAGAAATAACCCTTCCTGAAATCACAAGGGATTATCAGCTTTTAAACGAAAAGTGTATGCAGATTGAGGAAACAAAAAATAAGATTTCAGAACTTTCTGATGAGTGGATAGAACTCTCTGAATAATCGTTTTGTATAATATGTCGAAAGCAGTAGGATTTCCTACTGCTTTTTTCGTTATAATATATAGTTGACATATTATATTATATGACGTATAATATAGAAAACAAAACAATATTAGTTTTAAAAAAATATTATTTCAGAAAAAGGGGGACTGTAAAATATGGCATTTCCTATCAGCGCAAGTTTGCTTGACGCACTTGTTCTCGCTATCGTATCAAAAGAAGATACATACGGCTACAAGATAACTCAGGAAATCAGAGAGGCGATTGATATGTCAGAATCTACTCTCTATCCCGTACTCAGACGACTTTTGAAAGACGAATGTCTTGAAAGTTACGATAAAGAGTATATGGGCAGAAACAGAAGATATTATCGTGTAACAACGGCGGGTGCCGCACAACTCAGTCTTTACAGGGAAGAATGGAAATCCCACAAGCAGAAGGTTGACAGGATAATGGAGGGAGAAAATATATGACAAAAGAGCAGTTTATTGAGGAACTTAAGGGTTACCTTTCGGTTCTTCCCAAAGAAGAACTTGAATCGGCAGTTAAATATTATGAAGAATATTTAGAAGAATCAGAAGATGCCGATGACGCTATAAAATCACTCGGAAGTGCAAAAAATGTTGCTGACCAGATTCTTTCCGATATGGGAAGAGTTGAAACATCATCAACAGAAAACATTCCCGTTGTAACAGAATTGAAGACAGAAGAAAACACAAAGAAGAAAAAAGAAAAGAAGGGTCTTACAGGGCTTGAAACTGTTCTTATAATCATTCTTTGCGTTATAACATCGCCTTTATGGATTACTCTTGCGGTTGCGGCATTTGCAATAGCATTTGCAATCATTGTAACAGTTCTTACACTTCTTCTTGCGATAGCGCTTGCTTCGCTTGTTGTAGGCGTTGCGGGTATTTTAGGCTTTGTTGTATCATTCGGCGTGCTTGCATCGGCAGATTTCGCAACAGCGTTCACACTTATGGGTGTTTCACTCTTTATGATAGCAATCGGCGCGCTTTTAGCTATTCCCGGATGGGCTATTATTCTTAAAGTAGTTCCCGCATTTTTCAGAGGGCTTGTAAAGTTATTCAAAAAGATATTCCGCATAAAATAAAAGGAGGAAAAGATTATGGCAAAAATCATTATTTCAATCATATCGGCAGTAGTTATCATTACAGCAGGGATAGTAGCGGTTATTGCCGTAAAGAAAAAGGAGAAGTAATATGAAGACATTTATTAAGGTTTTACTTGTAATAGCAGGTGCCTGCTTTGCATTCGGTGCTATATTCTTTTCAATAGGCATAGGCTTCGGTGGATTTCAGCTTAAAAACACTATAACAAACCTCACAAGCGTTTCTTATCAGAATTACGACAAAGAGTTCACAGGGGATGTAAAAAGCCTTGAATTCGAACTCGGTGCAGGAGATATAAAGGTTGTAAAGGGTGATAAATTCAGCCTTTCAGCAACAAATGTACTTTCAGGAATGTTTGATAACGCGCGCATCGACGAAGAAGGTACTCTTCGCATTGAAGATGACGCAAAATACACATTTTTCAATATCGTTGAATATGAAGGAAAAGTAACAATCACAATTCCCGAAGATTTTGAAGCAGAAAAAATCTATATCCAGACAGGTGCAGGAAACATAGATATAACAGACCTTGTTGCAAGTGAAGATGTTTCATTCAATTTTGGTGCAGGCAATGTTGTTTTGGGGGATATTACAGCAGGAGATGAAGTTTATATCGTAACAGGTGCAGGAAATACAATCTGCAATAACATCACAGGAGAAAAAGTAGAAATAGACACAGGTGTCGGAGAGTTTTCTTCTACAAACGGAAAGATTACTGCAAAAGACCTTATTGTTCAGTCGGGCGTAGGTGCAATCAACCTCGGCAATATCAAGGCTGATAATTTCAAGATTTCAGGCGGAGTAGGAGAAATCCATGTCAATAACGGAGATGTTAAGTCAGGCGAATTAGATATAGGCACAGGTGATTTCTCGATCACAACAAAGATAGGCGAAAGCCTTGATTATGATGGCGGAGTAGGTTCATCAGACATTACTATCGTAGGTGAAGAAGAAGATTTCCGTATTACAGTAAGTCAGGGCGCAGGAGATATAACTATCGGTGATAACTCATATTCAGCAGCAGGAAGTTCTTTCTCAATCGGAAAAGAATCAGCACCCAAAACTATCGACATTGATAACGGTGTAGGCGATTTTGAAATTACTTTTACAGCAGAAATGACAGCTGAAGAGGTAACAGAAGACAAAGCCGCTTAACACACATTTTAAGGAGGAAAAATGATGAAAAAACTTTATTGCTCAAGAAAAAATAAAATGATATGCGGAGTATGCGGAGGAATAGGCGAATTTATTAACCTTGACCCCACAATAGTAAGACTTATCTATATTCTTCTTATGTTCTGTTCATTCGGAACATTGGTTCTCGCTTATTTCATTATGGCGATAGTAATTCCAGCAGCACCCGAAACAGAAGAAATAGAAGTTGTTGACAATAATAAAACCAACTAACTAACTTAACTCCTCAAATAAATTCTGCAAAAGAAAAGGCCGACTGTAAAAAAAGTCGGCTTTTTCTTTTATTTACATAAGGTCTGTTATGCTATGAAGCATATCCTCTGCCGAATGAAGTGTTTTTTCGGCATTTCTTTTTAATTTTTTCTTTGCCGAAGGTGTTCCCGAGGCATAAAGATAAACCGCAGTTCCCGCAACAGCAAGTATTGCCGCACCCTTTACCATTGTCATAAATTTCATTTTTATCTCTCCTTTTTTCGTTGTAAAATTATTATCCGCAAAAATATTATCACAATACTCTTTTTATTTTGGAAAAAATGTTGTATAATTAATTTATATGTTTTTAAAAGAGGTAATTATTTTGGAAAATTATTTAAAAAGAGTAGCGGCAATACATGACCTTTCGGGACTCGGAAGATGCAGTCTTTCGGTAATACTCCCTACATTATCCGTTATGGGAATACAGGTTGTTCCCGTTCCGACAGCGATTCTTTCTTCGCATACGGGCGGTTTCGGCGAAGTTGAACTCCGCGACCTTACGGAGTATATCTCTCCCGCGCTTTCGCATTATAAAAAACTCGGTGAAAATTTTGATTGTATTTATAGCGGATTTTTAGCTTCGAAAGACCAGATAGACCATTGTCTTGAATTTTTTTCGAGCTTCCCCAAAGCACTTAAAGTTGTTGATACAGTTATGGGCGATAACGGAAAACCTTACCGCACCTGCACACCCGATTTACAGAAAAGAATGGCAGAACTTGTTGCTGTTGCCGATATAATAACGCCCAATGTGACCGAGGCGAAAATTCTTCTCGGCGAACCGCTTGATGTTCTTCCGATGACAACGACAGAAGCAAAATCCCGCCTTGTAAGACTTGCGGAAAAAGGCCCTGATATTGTTGTTATAACGGGCGTTGATATGGCAGAGGGCAAAAAATGCAACATAGGTTATGACAAGAGAAATTCGAGTTTCTGGAAAGTTCCCTTTGAATATGTAAATGTAAATTATCCCGGAACAGGCGATATTTTCGCGTCGGTTTTAGTCGGTGCAATTTTAAGGGGCGACAGCCTTCCTATTGCAATAAGCAGAGCAACTGATTTTCTTGAATTTACAATAAAGACAACATACAGTTTCGGAACAGAATCGCGTTATGGCGTAATGCTTGAAAGAACATTACACCGCCTTGCAGAAAATAAGGATGCCGAGGGCTTTGAAACTCTTTAGTGTAATACTATTGCAAAATATATGAAAGTGTGATATAATATTACAATGAAAAATCTTAATATAGTTCTTTTAGAACCGCAGATTCCACAGAATACAGGCAATATTTCAAGAACCTGTGCCGTAACGGGCGCAAGACTTCATCTCATAAAACCACTTGGTTTTGAGGTTACGGATAAAAACTTAAAAAGAGCAGGTCTTGACTATTGGGATAAACTTGATATAACATATTATGAAAATCTTGGAGATTTTTTTAATAAGAATAACGGAGAATATTTTTATTTCACAACGAAGGGGAAAAATGTCTATACCGATGTTTCATATCCCGATAACGCCTATCTTTTTTTCGGAAGAGAAGATAAAGGGTTGCCTGAAGAACTTTTGTTTGAAAACAAAGAAAAATGCGTGCGTGTTCCTATGAGAGATACATTAAGAAGTCTTAACCTTTCAAATACAGTTGCTATTGCTACTTATGAAGTTTTAAGACAGTGGGATTTTCCTGATCTTTCAAGAGAGGGGAGTCTTACAAAATACAGCTGGGAAGATGCTTTGTAAAACAAAGTTGTCCTTGCTGAAATTTACGGAGGAAAAATACTTATGGCAAAGATAAAGCTCATCACAGACTCTGCAAGTGATATTTCACCTGTTCAGGCTGCCGAACACAACATTCATCTCATCTGCTTTCCTATAACAGTAGGCGATAAGGGATACAGAGAACATGTTGACTTTACCAGAGAAGAATTTTACGAAATACTTAAAGAAAGCGATGAGATACCTCATACATCACAGGTTCTCACAACAGACTATTTCGAGGCTTATGAAAAGGCTTACAACGAAGGATATAAAGATGTAATCTGTGCCGTTATCGCTTCAATAGGCTCAAACTCATATAACAACGCAGTTATGGCTGTTGATATGTTCTTTGAAGAAAAGCCCGAAGCAAAGGGAAAAATAAACATCCATGTCCTTGATACAAAGGGATACACAGGCGTTTACGGATTCCCTGTTATAGAAGCCGCAAAGAAAATCAAGAAGGGCGCAGATGTTGACGAAGTTCTCGGATTTCTTTCAGATTGGTTTGACAGTGGAGTAATCATCTGTACAGCATTCACACTCAAATATGCAAGAAAATCAGGAAGAGTAGGATGCGTTGCTGCATTTGTCGGCGAAGTTTTAGGTCTTAAGCCTATTATCGTATTCCGTGACGCGATTTCCGAAACGGTTGCTAAAATCAGAGGCGAAAAGGCGGTTATTCCTAAAATGGTAGAATATGCTGTCGAAACAATGGTTCCTCAGACACCTTATGCTATCCTTGTTGGAAGTAATGAAGAATGTAACAAGGAAATTGCTGCCGCTATGAAGAAGAAGGTAGGTTATGGCCCTACCGAAACATTAGGAGTGGGCGCTACAATCGCCTGTCATTTAGGCCATGAAGTTGTAGGAATTATCATAAAAGAACCCAACAGAAAATAATATATCGGCATACCGACTAAAAATCGTCGGTGTGCCGTTTTTTTAAGAATTTTTTTACAAATAACTATTGCTAAATTTTGTGAAATAGGTTAAAATAGGAGTATCGGGTTGTTAAAATAATAACCAACAAAAACTATTTCATTTAAAGGAGTGTCTTACAATGGCAGGATTAAACAAGGTTACTGTAGACGACATTAATGTTAAAGGCAAAAAAGTTCTCGTTCGTTGCGATTTCAACGTTCCTCTCAAAGAAGGCGTTATAACAAACGACAACAGAATCACAGCTGCTCTCCCCACAATTAAAAAACTCATCGCAGACGGCGGCAAGCTCGTTCTCTGCTCACATCTCGGCAAGCCCAAGAATGGTCCCGAAGATAAGTTCTCACTCGCTCCCGTTGCAGCAAGACTTGCTGAACTTCTCCCCGGCGTTAAGGTTACATTCGCTAACGACGATACAGTTGTAGGCGATAACGCTAAGAAAGCAGTTGCTGAAATGGCTGACGGTGATGTTGTTCTTCTTCAGAACACTCGTTTCCGCGGCGCTGATGAAACAAAGAACGGCGAAAACCTTTCTAAAGAACTCGGCGAACTCGTTGACGGCGAAGTATTCGTAATGGATGCTTTCGGTTCAGCTCACCGTGCACACGCTTCAACAGCAGGCGTTACAAAGTTTGTTAAGGAAACAGCAGTTGGTTACCTCATGCAGAAGGAAATCAAGTACCTCGGAAACGCAGTAGAAGTTCCTGAAAGACCTTTCGTTGCTATCCTCGGTGGTGCTAAGGTTGCTGACAAGCTCAACGTTATCTCAAACCTCCTCGAAAAGTGTGATACACTCATCATCGGTGGCGGTATGGCTTATACATTCCTCAAGGCTAAGGGCTATGAAGTAGGAACATCTCTCGTTGACGACGAAAAGATTGACTACTGCAAGGATATGCTCAAGAAGGCAGAAGACCTCGGCAAGAAGCTCCTTCTTCCTATCGACACAACAATCACAAAGTCATTCCCCGATCCTATCGATGCTGAAATCGAAATCTCAGTTGTTGACGCTGACAAGATCCCTGCTGATATGATGGGTCTTGACATCGGAACAAAGACACAGGAACTCTTCGCTGAAGCAGTTAAGTCAGCAAAGACAGTTGTATGGAATGGACCTATGGGCGTTTTTGAAAACCCCATTCTCGCTAAGGGAACAATCGCAGTTGCCAAGGCTCTCGCTGAGACAGATGCTACAACAATCATCGGCGGTGGTGACTCAGCAGCAGCAGTTATCCAGCTCGGCTTCTCAGACAAGATGAGCCACATCTCAACAGGTGGCGGAGCTTCACTCGAATACCTCGAAGGAAAGGTTCTCCCCGGCGTTGATGTTATCGCTGATAAGTAATTTAAAATTTACAGGCAGGGCAGAATTTATGCCCTGTCTGTCTTGATTTTTCATAATATGATTATAAAGGAGAGTTTACAATGAACAAGGATTTAAGAAAAGTTGTTATCGCAGGAAACTGGAAAATGAACAAGACAAGACCCGAAGCAAAGGCTCTTATCGAAGAACTCAAGCCTATCGCTGCAAAGGCTACTTGTGATGTTGTTATCTGTGTTCCTTTCACAAACCTCGAAACAGCAATCGAAGCAACAAAGGGCTCAAACATCAAGGTTGGCGCACAGAACTGCCACTTTGAAAAGAGCGGTGCATTCACAGGCGAAATTTCAGCAGATATGCTCGCTGAAATGGGTGTTGAATATGTTGTTATCGGTCATAGCGAAAGAAGACAGTATTTCGGTGAAACAGACGTTACTGTAAATAAGAGACTCAAAGCTGCTCTCGCTGCCGGTCTTAAGGTAATCCTCTGCGTAGGTGAACTTCTCTCTGAAAGAGAACAGGGTATCACAGAAGAAATCGTTGGAATGCAGACAAAGATTGCTCTTTCTGATGTAAGTGACGAAGAACTCAAGAATGTTATTATTGCTTATGAACCCGTATGGGCAATCGGAACAGGCAAGACTGCAACAGCAGAACAGGCTAACGAAGTATGTAAATACATCAGAAGCGTTGTTGCTGACCTCTACTCAATGGCTGACGCTGTTGAACTCGTTATTCAGTACGGCGGTTCAATGAACGCTAAGAATGCTGAAGAACTTGTTAACCAGCCCGATGTTGACGGTGGACTTATCGGCGGTGCTTCACTCAAGGCTGCTGACTTCGGTGTTATCCTCGAAGCAGGTTCAAACTGCATTGCTTAAAAGAAACATTTACTTATTACCTTGCAGAAAAAACTGCAAGGTAATCTTTTGAAAGGAAGATATAAAATGTCTAAAAAACCACTCGCTCTTATTATTATGGACGGTTTTGGTTATAACGAAAGTGATTACGGCAATGCTATCGTTGCTGCAAAAACCCCTAACCTTACTGCTCTTATGGAAAAATATCCTAACACACTTATCGGTGCATCAGGAATGGATGTTGGCCTTCCCGACGGACAGATGGGTAACTCAGAAGTAGGACATACAAATATCGGTGCAGGAAGAATCGTTTATCAGGAACTTACAAGAATCACAAAGTCAATCAAAGACGGTGATTTCTTCACAAAAGAAGCTTTTGTAAAGGCTATTGAAAACTGCAAGAAGAATGACAGCGCACTTCACTTCTTCGGTCTTATGTCAGACGGCGGTGTTCACTCACACAACACTCACCTTTACGGACTTTTAGAACTCGCAAAGAAGAACGGTCTTACAAAGGTTTATATCCATTGCTTTATGGATGGCAGAGATGTTCCTCCTACATCAGGTAAGGACTTTATCGCTGAACTCGAAGCAAAGTGTAAAGAAATCGGCGTTGGTAAAATCGCATCAGTTATGGGAAGATACTACGCTATGGACAGAGACAACCGTTGGGAAAGAGTCGAAAAGGCTTATGCCGCAATGGTTTATGGCGAAGGCGTTGAAAACGCAAATGCTGTTGATGTTATGGAAAAGTCTTACGCAGAAGGTGTTACAGACGAATTTGTTGTTCCCGCAGTTGTTGATAAGAACGGTGTGATTTCTGCTAACGACAGCGTTGTATTCTTCAACTTCCGTCCTGACAGAGCAAGAGAAATCACAAGAACATTCGTTGATGATGATTTCAATGGATTTGAAAGAAGAAACGGAAGATTCCCTCTCTACTATGTATGTATGACACAGTATGACGCTACAATGCCTAATGTTGACATCGCTTTCAGACCTGAAGGACTTACAAATACATTCGGCGAATATATTGCATCAAAGGGCCTTTCACAGCTTCGTATCGCAGAAACAGAAAAGTATGCTCATGTAACATTCTTCTTTAACGGCGGTGTTGAAGCATCATTTGAAAACGAAGACAGAGCACTTATCAACTCACCTAAGGTTGCAACTTATGACTTACAGCCTGAAATGAGCGCATATCTCGTTGCTGATGAAGTTGTAAACCGTATCAATTCAGATAAATATGATGTTATCATCTTAAACTACGCTAACTGCGATATGGTAGGACACACAGGTGTGTTTGATGCAGCAGTAAAGGCTGTTGAAGCAGTTGATGAATGCGTAGGAAAGACAGTTGACGCAATTCTCGCTAAGGGCGGATGCGCTCTCATAACAGCAGACCACGGTAATGCTGATAAGATGTATGAACCCGATGGTTCACCCTTTACAGCACATACAACAAACCTCGTTCCCCTTATCTGCGTTGGTGCAGGAGATGTTAAACTCCGTGAAGGTGGCGTTCTTGCTGACCTTGCTCCTACAATGCTTAAACTCTTAGACCTTCCTCAGCCCGAAGAAATGTCAGGAAAGTCAATTATACTTTAATAAAACGAAAAATCCCGTGCTTTCTACTTTGTTTTATAGATTAGTATATTTTATGTATAAAAAATCTCCCCTCATCTGAGGGGAGATTTTGTTTTATCAACTATAAAGTCTTTTAAGAAGAACCTTACTCTTTTTTGTTTCAAGAATCCATATAAAAGCAAGTGCTACAAGGCCTGCTACTGTGATTATGATACCGAGTGTAAGTTCTTTGGGGAAGAATTTCATTTCGATTGTGTGTTCTCCTGCAGGAAGGTCAATTCCTATAAGTCCCGATGCGGCTTCGAAATAGTCAACTTTTTCGCCGTCAACATAAACATTCCAACCTGTTTCATAGGGGATAGTAAGCATAAGGAACTTACCGTCGCCATCCGAAACATTTATTGTTCCCTTAAGTGAACTGCTTGTAAATGAAGTTACATTAAGCTGTTCTGATGCGAGTTTTTCGATAGCAGAATCAAGTTTTTCTTCATCAAGATAATAGAACCAAGAATCTCTTACATAAACTTCTTCTTTTGTAAGCGTTGTTATAACCGAAACATTTTCGCCTTTTTTAAACTGTCCCAAAGGCTTTATGCAGTAGTTGTCTGTTTCGAAATAAACTCCCTTGAATTCCTTGTTTACCCAGATGTTGAGCTTCTTTTCGTATCCGCTGTAATCACAGGCAAGGAACATATAAATCGGGTTTTCGTTAGGCGCTGTCAAAACATATTCAAGCTGTGCGTTTTCGCCTTCTCTTACAACTGTATAATGATTATGTCCGTAAGAGGTTGAGTTAGCAACATTTTCAGGAATAAACTGGTCTATCTCAATCGGAACGAAATATTCTGTATAATCATCGCCGAGGAGTGTTGAAAGAAGAGTATTCTGATTTCTGAAAGGATTGTATTTAACGAAAGTAAGGTCTCTTGTCGCATTATCGACCATATAACCTACTGAAAGTGCGTTGTCGTTCTTATATCCCGTTATAACATCAGATGCATCGTTCTTGTTTACATTTGTGAGTACAGTTTCTGTGTATAAAACAGGTTCTTCTTTTGTAAGAACATATTTTATTCCGAAAATATCGTCTGTAAGCTTTGTAGCACCATTGTATTTTACATAATGTCCTCTTGATGCATAGCCGAGTTTGTCAAGAAGACCGATAACATGAGAGTTAAGAGTTGATGATGAATGAGAAACCCCTCTCATTCTGAAAGCCATAGGGTCGTTTACTGTTCTGTGATATGTTTTTTCTGTTCTGTAAAAACTATCGTCAATTTCATAGAGTTCGTCTATAACATCTCTGCCTGTCTGGATGTAGTTTACATAAGAAGAACGCTTACTGAAAACTACATCTGTATGAATAGCATGGAGAGTGTGGAGTGAGTTTCCGAAAAGTTCGCCCGCAACAAGAACCATAAACACAAACGGCATAACCTTTGAAAGCGGGTTTTTCTTGTAGTAGAAGACAAGCATTGAATACCCGATAATGCAGATAAGTGAGAACCATACAGTACTTGATGTTATATGCTTGAAACCGAATTTCTGAACTATGATAACAAACGCTATCATACATACAGTAACGATTCCGAGTGCTTTTGTATCAACACCTTCTATGCGTTCAAAAGCCTCTGCTGCCATCATAAGAAGAAGGAATGAGAAGATGAACGAATAACGGTAAGGAAGCCAGTTAGGAACCTGTAATCCGTGCCATACGATGTCAATAGTGCTGAGATACATACTAAGGAAGATTATTACCGTTGTTATTCCGTATCCTACTTTTTTGGTGTTCTTTATATTAGAATTCATAAAGTAGAGAGGAATCATAAATACAGTGAGCATTCCGCAGTAAACAAAAGGTAAGCCTTCGTTTCTTACTGTATCATAACTCTGTGGAAGGAGTTTTGTAAAGAAATCAAAAAGAACAAACATCCCTTTGAGAGAGTAGTCGGGTTCTGAAAATTCGAGTTTTCCGAGGCTTAACGAATAAACTGTCGGAAGAATTACAACAGCAGCTATTGCCCCTGCTGTAAGTGAGCCTATGCCAAATCTCACACAAGCCCCCATAAATCCTTTGAAACCTGTATCTTCTTCGGGCTCGTGGATGAAATAAAGATAAACAAAGAAATAGATAACGCAGTAGATAGCAATCATCCAACCGATGTAGAAATGTGCTAAAAACATAAGCGCCAAGGGGATGATATATCTTACTTTCTTTTTCTTTTCGATAAGACATTCGATGCCATAAGTTATAAAGGGAAGATATATAAGTCCGTCAAGCCACATAGGGTCCATAAGCTGAACAACCATATATCCCATAAGTGCGTAGAGAAGCGAGAAGATAACAGAGGTGTAACTTGTTATATTCTTTGATTTTCTCATATAATAGTTGAATGCTATCCCTGATGTACCTACTTTTAAAAGCTGCATTATCATAACGCTTGTGAGTATCCATTTACGAGGTAAAAGCGCAACTATTATCATAAACGGGCTTGCAAGATAGTATCCATAGATACCAAGCATTTCACCGCCTAAATTTCTGCTCCATGAATATAAAAGGTCAGCGTCGCCCCAGAAAACATCGTGGAGATGTTCGTAGTAATAGATATACTGACCGTTAAGGTCTAAAACAAGGGGGCAGTAATCTCCGAAAGGATAGTATTCAAACGCAATGAAAACCGCATAAAGAATAACTATCGGAACGAAGAATGCTATGAAGTAACTTCTCTTGCAATAAAGAAAAGAAAGAAACTTGTTGTTGTCGAGATCAAGTTTTTTCACAATTATTCTCCTTTAAAATGAAATATTACATACATAAAATAGTATACCACAGGAATAAGGAGAATTTCAAGGATTTTTCAATCTTTTTTGCCTATTCCCAGTATCATCGAAAACAATCCGCTGACAACGGGAACAAAGAGCGAAAATCCGAGAGAAATAACAAGTTCACGCATTGTAAGCGGAACATTTGTGAAAACCGAAGACAAAAACGGAATATACATTGAGGCAAAAAGTGCGATAGCGGAGATTATTACAGCAAAGATGAGTTTTTTGTTGTTCATTAAATTTATTGTAAAAATATTTTTCTTTTCGCTTTTACATTCAAAAACATGTATAAGTTGCGACATAACAAGGGTAACAAGCGCCGATGTTCTTGCGATTTCAATTCCTGCACCTGATTTTAAGAAAAACGCAAAACAGGAAAGTGTCGAAAGCCCTATAAAAATTCCTCTTATAAAAATCTTTGACATGAGCCCGTCTGAAAAGAAACTTTCATCTTTAGACCTCGGTTTTTCGGTCATAACATCATCATCAGCAGGTTCAAGCCCTAAAGCTATTGCAGGAAGACTGTCTGTAACAAGATTTACAAGAAGTATCTGCGTCGGAAGAAGAACAAGCGGTAACCCTGAAAGAATACCTAAAAACATGGTGATAACTTCTCCTATATTGCATGAAAGCAGATATCTCACAAACTTTCTTATGTTCATATAGATAGCCCTGCCGTTTTTAACAGCACCGACTATCACGGCGAAATTATTGTCTATAAGAATAACATCTGATGCTTCTTTTGCAGTATCAGTTCCGTCGCCCATAGAAATGCCAATGTCAGCCTCTTTTATAGCAGGAGCATCATTAACTCCGTCGCCCGTCATCGCAACAATATGACCTCTTTTCTTGAAAGCCTTTACAATTTTCAGCTTGTCGGCAGGGGAAACCCTTGCAAAAACAGAAACATCCTGAATTTTAGAATAAAGTTCGTTGTCAGACATTTTCATCAGGTCTTCGCCCGTTAAAACCTGAGATGATTTCATAAATCCCGTAATACCCGCTTGTTTTGCGATAGCAAGTGCTGTTTTAGGGTGGTCGCCCGTTATCATAACAGTTTTTATTCCTGCTTTTCTGCAAAGTTTTATTGCCTTTTTAGCTTCATCTCTCGGTGCATCTGACATTCCCATAAGCCCTGAAAATACAAGTCCGCTTTCGGTTTCGCTTTCTTTATCACATATTTTTTCAGCGAAAGCGATTACACGTAGCGCATTATCGGAAAAATCATCGCAGACAGACATTATTTCTTTTCTGATATCATTTGTCAGTGGAACTTTTCCGCTGTCGGTAAGATAATATGAGCATTTCGGGAGAATTGTATCGGTAGCACCCTTGATGAAAGCCTTTGTTTCTCCATTTCTGGCTTTGGCAAAAACAGTCATCATTCTTGTTTCGCTTTCAAACGGAATTTCAGATACTCTCGTAAATTCATCCGAGAGTTTTTCTTTTGTGATATTTCCTTTTGCCGAAGCAATTAAAAGTGCGATTTCTGTCGGGTCGCCGTTTACTTTCCATTCGCCAAAGGCAGAAATTTTACCTCTTTCTCTTTGCGAAATCTCGTTTTCAGATGAGATTTCTGCGTTTGAACATAAAACAGCACAATTCAGGATACCTGTCAAAGCAGGGGATGATTTCGGGTTTATTCCTCGACCATTTAACTGTATTTCACCTTTTATTTTATACCCTTTGCCATAAATATCTAAAATATTACTATTTGTATATATTTTAGACACCGTCATTTTGTTTTCTGTGATAGTTCCCGTCTTGTCAGAACAGATAACAGACACGCAACCCAGCGTTTCTACGGAATGTAGGCGCTTTACGAGTGCTTTTTGTTTCATCATTCGGTTTACAGCGAGTGCAAGAGCGATAGTAACCGCCGCAGGCAGTCCTTCAGGGATAGCGGCAACGGCTATCGAAATTCCTGTCAGAAGCATTGTAAAGACTTCTTCGCCCTTCAAAACACCCGCCAGAGTTACTATTATACATATAACAAGACAGATTATCGCAAGAACTTTTCCGAGTTTACCAAGTCTTATCTGTAAAGGCGTTTCACTTTCCACAGCTTCCGAAATCATATCAGAAATCTTACCTGCCTGAGAGCTCAAACCCGTTGCCAGAACTCTTGCACGGGCATTTCCCCTTGTGATGATTGTTCCTGAATAGACAACCCCAGCCTGCCCTATATCATTGTTAAGTATATTTCCTTTACACACAGATTTTTCCATCGGAACGGATTCTCCTGTCAGAATTGACTCATCAGCATAGAACGATGAGCAGGAGAGGATAACAGCATCAGCAGGAACTTTGTCGCCTGCTTCAAGTTCAATGACATCATCAGGTACAAGCTCTCTTGCGGGAATAACGCGTAAAATCGCATCTCGCCAGCATTTTGCCGTCGGAGAAGTAAGCTCTTTTAACGACTCTAAAGTCTTTTCGGCACGATATTCCTGAATAAATCCTAAAATCGAGTTAAGTAATACAATCAGTATAATGGTAACAGCATCGGTATATTCTTTTAAAAACACCGAAATTACTGTTGAAATCAAGAGAATTACCGTCATAATATCCTTGAATTGACCTAAAAATATTACAAGAGGTTTATTTTTCTTTTTTTCCGACAAAATATTCTCGCCAAAACGAGAAATACGCTCCTTTGCCTCACCAGTTGTTAGTCCTATTTGTATATTATCCTTATAATTATACTTATTGTTTAACATTACAGCCTCCGACGATTTTCGTGGGAAAAATCCCTCTTAGAATACATTTGTTAAAATATATGAGGCTTGTATTTCAAAAATTCCTTGCAAAAGAGAAAGCATAGTGATATAATGATTGTGTTAGATTTTTCTGAAAGGAAGTAATTACGATGCAGGACATCAGAATAGAACTTACAAAATCACCCAAAGCGAAGCCCACAGACGAATCAGCTCTCGGTTTCGGCAAAATTTTTACAGACCATATGTTTATTATGGATTACACAACAGGCAAGGGCTGGCATGACGCGAGAATAGTTCCTTACGGCAATATTGAATTCTCACCCGCAGCTATGTGTCTCCATTATGGTCAGGAAGTTTTTGAAGGACTCAAGGCTTACCGCACAGCAGACGGCGAAATCCAGCTTTTCAGACCCGAAGAAAACTTCAAGCGTCTTAATCTTTCAAATGAAAGACTTGTTATCCCCGCTATCGATGAAGAATTCGCACTTCACGCACTCAAGGAACTTCTTAAAATCGAAAAAGACTGGGTTCCTCATTCAGAAGGTGCATCACTCTACATAAGACCTTTTATCATCGCTTGTGACCCCTTCCTCGGCGTTCGTCCTGGCGATGAATACAAGTTCATCATCATTCTCTCACCCTCAGGTGCATATTACTCAACAGGTCTTAACCCTGTTTCAATCTATGTTGAAGAAAATTATGTCCGTGCAGTAAAGGGCGGTATGGGTTATGCTAAGACAGGCGGTAACTATGCAGCATCACTCATCGGTCAGGATGAAGCACACAAGCAGAACTACTCACAGGTTCTCTGGCTTGACGGTGTTGAAAAGAAATATGTTGAAGAAGTAGGCGCTATGAATATGTTCTTCATCATTGACGGCGAAGTTCTTACTCCTGAACTCGTTGGTTCAATCCTCCCCGGTATTACAAGAAAGTCAACTATCGAACTCTGTAAGTCATGGGGCATGAAGGTTTCTGAAAGAAGAATCACTATTCAGGAAATTGCTGACGCTTATAAGGCAGGCAAGCTTGAAGAAGCATTCGGAACAGGTACAGCAGCAGTTATCTCTCCCGTTGGACATCTCAAATGGGGCGATATGGTTATGGAAATCAACGGAAACAAGATTGGCCCTGTTTCACAGAAACTTTATGACACAATGACAGGCATCCAGTACGGCAGACTTCCTGACGAAAAGGGATGGATCGTTAAGGTTGAAGGTTAATTTAAGTTAAAATCAAAGCAAAGCCGTTTTCAAAAGAAACGGCTTTTGTTGTATGAGGTGGAGAAATGAATAAGAAGCGTAAGGCGATAATAGAACAGAATGAAATATCCGAACTTGTTACATTCAGTTTGGGTGGATACGAACAGAAAGTTCTTATAGAAGGAAAAAGTAAAAATCTCCCCGTTGTGATTACATTACACGGAGGCCCCGGAACACCCATTCCGTTTTCTGTCGGTTGCAGAGGACTTTTTCCTGAATTTACAGATAAATTCATTATGGTTTATTGGGACCAACTCGGTTGCGGTAAAAACAATTATAAAATAGATGACAGTTTTAAAATTTCTTCTTTTGTCGAAATGACAGCCGACCTTATCGACAACCTGAAAAAGATGTTCCCCGAAAATAAAATTCTTATTTTTTCTACATCGTGGGGTTCTGTTTTAAGCGCAGAGGTTGCATCTTTGAAGGCTGATGCGTTGGATGGCGTTATTGTCTGTGGACAGATAATAAAAGATATCTTTTTCAATGATGAAGTTATAGGAACGCTTGAAAAATCGGCAATTCCTGAGAGTAAACTTGAAATAATAAAGGGTGCTGACCCGAAAAACGCAACACCCTACGAACTTAAAACAGTAAACGCCTGCCTTACAAAATACACCGATGCATACAATAACAAAAACGGTGAGAAAGCACCTATGGGAACTATTATTATGGGACTTATGACAAGCCCCGATTATTCTTTCAAGGATTTCAAAGCCGTTGTCGACAACGGATATAAAGTCAATAATTCTATCTGGGATGAACTTCTCAAATCCGATTTTACAGAAAAACTTTGTTTTGTAAAAATTCCTTATCATATTCTTCAGGGGGATACAGATATAGTAGCCTCAACGGCTGTTGTAAAAAGTGTTGTTGACGCATCAGAAAACGAAAACCTGCGTTATACCATTGTGAAAAATACAGGTCATTTTCCCGGTGTTGAAATGATGAATAAGGTCTTTGAAAGCCTTTGTGAACTCGCTTAAAGGGAAAGCAAACACCCGATTTTCGCAAAATGGTTTTTCTATATTTTTTATCCCTTGCATTATCTTATAATATTTGCGATAAAGATGATTATGGATATACTGTAAAAACAAAATCCGCAGAATTTTTCTGCGGATTTATTTTTTATTCCTCATTTTCGTGAGTTTTCTTTTTACCCTTGAAATTAAGTGAAACTGTAAATATCTTGTCGGTTGTGAAAATTCTTACCGCGAGGATAAGGCATATAACAAGGCATACAGTCTGATATAAGAAACCTAACCAATAAGCTGTCATATTTCCGAAAGCGATGTTGTCGAGTGCACGGAAAGTATGTGTGAAAGGAATTATCGACATAACAATATCTATCATCGAAGATTCGCCCGATGAACCGCCAAAAAGCGTCATCATAAATGGGAGCATAATTGCGATTATAATAGGCATTACAAGAGTCTGTGTTGACTTTGCATCCTTTGCGAGTGCACCGAGAATAATAGAAATTGAAAGAGCTATAAGTATTGTCATGAACATCTGAAGACCTATGAGGAACAAATCTCCTGCATTAAGGCTGAAATTCAGTGTTTCGATAGCAGAACTTATATCAACCTCGCCCGATGAAACCATATTTCCGAGTTCTTCGGGCGACATTCCTGCCGACATTCCCGACATATATCCTGCAAAACCTATCATATAGGCAACTGCGTTTATAACAGAAACTATCGCAGCGGCTGTCATTTTTGAAAGGATTATAGTCATTCTTGAAACAGGAGCAGAGAGGAGAGTTTCGAGAGTCTTGTCAATTTTTTCTGTTGCGATTGCGGTTATAATCATCTGTGATGCGAAAAGAACAAGGAAGAAAATCATCATAACAACAACCAAATTTCTCATCATTGTTACCGATGCTACCGCTTCAACGCCGACATTTGCATATTTTTCTCCCGCTATCGTAACATTTGAGACCTCAACTGCTGTCTGTGCGAATATGCTGTCATCGGGGGAGATGCCGTATTTTTCATAAAGCATTTTTTCTACAACAAATTCAATTCCACTTGCTGCGTCATAAACAGAAGCACCCGATGTCATAGCGGTAACCGATGTTGTGCTTTTCATCGAACAGATAACAGTTATTTCACAAGGCTTTTTCTCGTTAAGTATTGTTTCTGTAAATCCTTCGGGGATGAGTATCGCTTCAGCTTCGCCGTAGTTTTTCATATCTTCTGCGATATTACCTGTGTATTTGTCAGCAGGAAGAAGATTTACTTCATATCCGTTTTCTTCGAGGAATTTCTTTATTTCCGCGGTAAATTCGGTATTATCACAGTCGATGATATTTACTGTGTCAGAGAAAATAATATCCTGCATAGCGCCCGTCATAAGATTTCCCATTGCGAAAAGAAGGACAACTGTGAAAATCATTGAGATAATGATTTCTTTTGTGAAAAGTTCGGATATTTCTTTTTTGAGCAGTTTAAAGAACTTCATTATCCTTCACCACCCTTTCAAAGACTTCTTCAAGATTTTCTGCGTTGTATCTTTCCTTGAGTTCCTTAGCAGAACCTATAACGAGAAGTTTCCCTTTTGAGATAATTCCGATTTTTGTCGAGATATATTCAATTTCAAGCATATTGTGTGATGAAATAAGAAAAGACATTCCCTGTGATGCAAGGTTTTTTATTATGTTTCTTATTTCGAGGGCATTGATAACATCAAGACCTGATGTGGGCTCGTCTAAAATCGCAAGACGGGGAGATGTCATAACAGCCCTTGCGAGAAGAAGTTTTCTTATCATTCCTCTCGAATATGAACCTATTTTATCATTGAGTCTTTCACCAAGACCACATATAGCTTCGGCTTTTTCAATGTATTTTTTGAGCGTTTCAGCATCGTCAGTAAAAAGTCCGCCCATAAATTTAAGATAGCCATATCCCGTCATCGTTTTATAAGCGCCTGCCTCATCAGGAAGGTATGTTATACATTCTCTTACCTTTGAAGGCTCTGTTAAAATACTGTTTCCGTTTACAACAGCATCGCCCGATGTGGGAGAGAGAAGAGTTGCTATCATTCTTATTGTTGTTGTTTTTCCCGCTCCGTTAGAACCGATAAGAGCAAAAATATCTCCTTCTTCAACAGAAAACGAAACCTTATCGGCAGCGAATTTTTCTGCTTTGGGATATTTTTTAGAAAGTTCCTTTACTTCAAGAACAGCCATTTTTTCCTCCTTAAAACCATTAGTATATAAATAGTATTTCTGCACATCATTATTATATCATATAAAATCAGTTTTTCAAGTATAGGAGAGGAAATTTATGGCACTTATAGAGATGAACAATATAACAAAAAGATATGTCTGCGGAGATAGCGTGGTTGACGCACTTTCAGGGGTGTCTCTCAAGGTTTATGAAGGGGAATTTATATCTGTAACGGGAACATCAGGCTCGGGAAAATCAACGCTTATGAATATGCTCGGTTGTCTTGATACAGCCGATGATGGAAAGTATTTTCTTGACGGAAAAGATGTTTCTTTGATGAACGATAGAGAACTTTCAAATATAAGGAACGAAAAAATCGGATTTGTCTTTCAGGGATTCAATCTCATAGGAGAACTTTCTGCTATCGAGAATGTTGAACTCCCCCTGATTTACAGAAAAGTTCCCAAAGATGAAAGAAGATTTCTTGCCGAAACTGCACTTAAAAGGGTTTTTCTCGGAAACAGAATGAACCATAAACCATCGCAGTTATCGGGCGGTCAGCAACAGAGGGTAGCGATAGCAAGGGCGCTTGCTATGAAACCTATGATTATCCTTGCAGACGAGCCGACAGGCAGCCTTGACAGCAACTCGGGAAAAGAGGTTATGAATTTTATGCGGGAACTCAGCAACGAGGGGAAAACCGTGATTATAATTACTCACGACAATGCCATAGCAGAGAGTACAAAGAGGATAATCAGAATATCAGATGGCAAAATCGCACAATAAACTTGCTTTAACGCACTCGTTTTTGTGATTTTATACAAATCGAAAATTTTGATGCAACAAAATAAAAAAAAAATAACACTAATTGAGTGACAGGTCTTTTATGACAAAGAAAAATGTGGTATAATATCACTTGATGATGTAAAACGGAAAAAACCGTAAGGCATTAGAGGTGATGAAATGAAAGAAAACTTTTCCCAGTTGGTGAAAAGAGCGAGGAACGGTGACGCAGACGCTTTTGCAGAACTGTATTCCTCGGTATATAAAGATTTATACCACATAGCAGTATGCAACCTGAGAAACAGTGAAGACGCGGCAGACGCTGTCAGTGATACTGTTCTCGACGCATTCGCTTCCATAAAAAAACTCAAAGACGAAAATGCATTTAAAGCGTGGATAGTCAGAATCCTTATGGCGAAGATAAAGAAAAAGCAAAAGGAATATTACAGAGATGACGACACGCAGGATATCTCCGAAGTAGAACCGGAGGTAAGGGAGAGCAACTTCGACGGTGTTGAAATCCTGGAAGCCATAAGCGAACTTGATGAAAACGAAAGACTTGTATTATCTCTCAGTATAGTCGGTGGTTATAAGAGCGACGAAATAGCAAAAATGCTTGGCGGAAAACCCGCAACGATACGCTCACAACTTTCAAGAGCGAAACTAAAACTTCGTGACCGACTGATTGCTGAATAGGAAGGGAGGTAGAGACTATGGGCTTTGACAAAGAAGTAAGAATGCTTATAGAAGAAGCAGAAATTCCCGAGCGCTTGTCGCCCGACAATATTGCAGTTATGCTTAAAGAGAAACAGGCGGAGAAGAACAGAAAAGAGATAAAGATGTCATCCGCGGGCATAAAATCGAAGAACAGGGCGGTAGCAATGAGATCAGCTGCTGCAGTTGCAGCTTGCATTGCATTAGGATGTGGCGTAACGGCTGTTGTTAACAATACAAACAGACCGGAAATCGACAACCCCGAAGTTATTCAGGGACACAAAGTAAGTGATTATCACGATGTTTACAGCGTTATTCAGGATACAATTATCAACAATCCTGCAGATGACGGTATAGGCTGGGGAGAAATATCAAACGACGAAATTCCTGTCGAGACAGATACAGAAAACTTCGACAACAAGGATTATATATTTGATAGAGCCGCAGAAACAGAGGACGATATAACTGTTACAGACGGCAAAAACCTTTATTGCATTGCTGACGGAAAGGTGAATGTTATTTCAGCTGAGAACGGCGATATGACCGAACTCATACAGATAGAAAACGCTGAAAAGACACCTGTCGGAATGTATATCGCAGAGGACAGACTTATTGTTATTTCAAACAATGTAGTAGAAGTTCCTTTTACTGCTGCAAAGACAGAAGAAACAACAGCAGAAGGCGAAGAAGTTATTGCCGATAGTATGACTGAAACAACAGTTCCTTCTCTGCCCGAAACAGTAACACAGAACAACACAGTAATCGACATTTACAATATTGCCGATAAAACGAATGTAAAACTTGAAAACACATATAAACAGAATGGTGCTTATATTTCTTCTTCAATGGAAGGCACAGTTCTTTATGTGGTTTCAAACTACTCGAATTTCAGAACAAAACCTCTCGACAGCGAGGAAGACCTTGACAACTACATTCCTTCATACTACACAGATGACGGAAAGTATTATGTTGATGCCGCTGATATAACAATTCCTGCTAAGGTAAGTAATAACTACACAATAGTAGCAGGTCTTGATACAGCACAGGCAAGTCCTTTCAGATCAATAAAGGTTGTTCTTTCAAACGGAAAATCGGCATATTTCACAGACAACGCGGTATACGTTGCAGGAAGTGCATCAGGCGATACAACAATTGCTAAATTCGCAATTTCAGGCGGTGATATTTCATCACCCGTAGTTGCCGATGTTGCAGGTATCTATTCAGATATAACTTCTGTAAACGAATATAACGGAATGGTAAGAGTTTCAACTCTCACACCCTCACCAGATGGTTCAAGAACAGGTGGCGTTTCAATCAGCATATATGATGAAAATCTCGTTCCTGTTTCATATCTTGCAGGACTCTGCAAGGATATGGGTAAGAATCCCGTTATGGTTGAATTTAAAGAGAATAAAGCATTTATCATCCTTTCTGGCGATGAAAATCCTTATGAGGTAGTTCTTGACGGAACAGAAGTTTCGCCTGTGGTTTCATCTGATAAATCAGTTTATCTCTATAAATGCACAGACGACGAATTCCTCGGTATATCTGCAAAAACAGACGAAAACGGCAAGGCTGAAGGCGTAGTTCTTACTATGTATTCAACTGCCGATGGCATAAATTTCACAGAAGTTTCCTCAGTTGAAACAAAGGGCGTTTTATCAGCCGCACTTTCGGGAGGAAAACTTGATATGAAAGCGCTGCTTATAGACAGCAAAAACGGAATAATCGGTATCCCCACAGTAAAGAACGATACATACGGAAACGGAAATCTTTACTATGTAACCTCATATAAATCAGGTGAAGGATTTACTTCACTCGGTTATATCGAGTATACCGACCTTGACAAGAAATACGAATTCAAGCGTTCCGTTATCATCGACGACACACTCTATGCGGTTTCTGATGGCAGAGTAGTTTCTGCAAGAATATCAGACCTCAAGGTCGTTGAAACATTTGAAATAGAATAATTCCACTATTTGTTTTATGATAACTTTTTATTCCTTTTCTTCTTTAATTTTTAAACGAGGCTGCCGTCTTTTTTAAGACGGCGGTTTTGTTTTTTCTATGTTTTCAAACTTATATCATAAATTCATCACAAAAATAGCAGAAAATAAATTACAGACATAAGTTTTGATGTTAATGACATAGATATATACAGATAGAAAGGAAGAAAGCTTTTATGTATGATAACGAGAAGAAATATAATGAAATAACATATTATCCTTCGGATTATAACGATGAAAAGCCGAAGAAAAAAAATCATTTTTTAAGGGCACTGATGGCTGTGGTGTGTGTTTCTGTCATATCTGCCATTTCAATATCCGGATATAAAATTTATGACGAATTTTCGGAAAGAAATTTCGTTAAAGCAGAAGAAATGCATTCAGACAGTACAGTGTCGCAAACTAAGGAAGAAGAAAAAATTTCAGAGAAACAACCGACAACAAAGGGAGAAACCACAAAGGATATAAAGACGATAATCTCTCAGAGTGTAAAAAAAGCAGAACTCTCAATCCCTGAGATTGTCGAAAAGGTAACCCCTTCGGTTGTCGGGGTTTCTTCAACTCTTTCAAAAGGAAAAGCAACAGGTTCAGGGATAATAATGACCGCTGATGGCTATATTGTTACCAATGCACATGTTGTTGATGGAGCAGAGAAAGTAACTGTCCTTCTTGATAGTAAGAATGAATACGATGCAGAAATAATAGGTTCTGACGCACAGACGGATATTGCTGTTCTTAAAATTTCAGCGAATGAAAAAATAACCCCTGCGGAGTTCGGAAATTCAGACGATTTAGTTGTCGGCGAAACGGCTGTTGCGATAGGAAATCCTTTGGGATTTGAATTTTACAGCACAGTTACAAGCGGAATTATATCAGGGCTTGACAGAGAACTTACAATAGAAGATAAACTTCTTCGCCTTATCCAGACAGATGCCGCTATAAACGGCGGAAATTCGGGCGGTGCACTTGTAAATTCATTTGGTCAGGTAATAGGCATAAGCAGTGCTAAAATCGTTACGATAGACGCCGAGGGAATGGGCTTTGCTATTCCTATAAATGACGCTGTTCCTATAATCCACGAACTTATAAACAACGGCTATGTAACGGGCAGACCTCTTATCGGAATAGCAGGTTTTGACATTGATGAAAGAACAGCCTATTATTACAACATGAAAGAGGGAGTTTATGTTGCGCAGATAAAGGAAAATTCACCTGCTGAATTAGCGGGAATAAAGGTCGGGGATATAATAATTTCTGCAAACGGCGAAGAGATAAAAACTATGACAGATCTCAATAAAATCAAGAATAATTTTAAACCCAGTGATACAGTATCTGTTGTTGTTTTCAGAAACGGAGAGGAAATCCCTATGACTGTGATTTTAGGAGAGGTAACAGAGTAAAAAAATCCTTGTAATCGGAATTAGTTTGTGGTATACTATTGTATAAGTAGTAAAACAATCCGGTCAGGAGGACTTGTATGAGTAAAAATTATGTTATCTTTTCAGATTCAGGATGTGACCTTCCCGAAGAAGTTATAAATCAGTATAATATAGGTTTAGTTAATTTTTCGTTTAAGATAGATGAGGATAGCTATAACGAAAAAACAGTGCCTTTTCCGATAAATGAATTCTATAATAAAATGAGAGCAGGATCTCTCACATCAACATCGCAGGCGACTCCCGAACAGTTCCTTGAAGCCTTTGATGAAGTTTTAGCCGAAGGAAAGGATATTCTTTATATCGCTTTCTCATCAGGTCTCAGCGGAACATATAACAGTTCTCTCATAGCAAGGGATACACTTCTCGAAAAATATCCCGACAGAAAGATAATCGTTGTTGATTCGCTTGCTGCCTCAATGGGACAGGGATTGTTTGTTTATTTTGCAGCTTGTCTTAAAGAAGAAGGCAACACAATGGAAGAAGTAGCAGAATGGTGCGAAAATAACAAGCTTAAAATCGGACATATGTTTACAGTTGATGACCTTGTTTATCTCTATCGCGGCGGAAGAGTTTCAAGAGCGACGCAGATAGCAGGTTCTATTCTCGGAATAAAGCCTGTTCTTCATGTTGATGATGAAGGACATCTTATTGCGGTAGGAAAGGTAAGAGGAAGAAAACAAGCCCTCACAGCGCTCGTTGACGGTATGGCTGAAAGAATAGGAAGCCATACAGAAAACATAACTGTAGGAATAAGCCATGGCGATTGCTATGATGACCTTAAATTCGTTATGGATCTTGTAAGTAAAAAATATAAGGTAAAGAAATTCATAACAAGCTATATCGGTCCTATCATAGGCTCACATTCAGGTCCCGGAACAGTAGCACTTTTCTTCTACGCTGATAAAAGATAATAACAAAAAAGGTATCAGTTTTCTGATACCTTTTTTCTGTTATTTTTTCAATTTCGAAAGTTCTTCGTATTTGTGTTTTGTTGCCATTCCACCCCTTATATGTCGCTCACGCTTGTTTTCTTCTATAATCTCTCTTACTTCAGGATAAAGCGAAGGAGAAATTTTCGGCAACCTTTCTGAAATATCCTTATGTACAGTCGATTTGCTTATTCCGAGTTCTTTTGAAAAATGGTCGGCACAAGCTCTTACTGTTGCTTTGTTTTCGATTATATATTTCGCAAGAATAATTGCTCTGTCGCATATATCGGTTTTATCTGCATCAAAATGTCTTAATTTTCCGCTCAAATCATATCACACTCCATAGAATCGTTTTTATATTATATGTGAGTGCGCATTTAAAAAGAACAAACCGCCTATTTTGTAAAACAGGCGGTTTTGTTTGTTATTTATTTTCTTCTATCGACTTTTCTTTGAGGATTCTTCCGTTTTTAAGGAGTTCTTTCATTGTGTCGCTATCCTCATTTTCGAGCGATATCAGATATTCAGAAAGTCTTTCTATAATCTCTTTTATCTCGAAAATCAGAGGCTCTTTGTTTTTTATGAAGAGCGATGTCCACATATCCTCATTGAGCTTTGCAACTCTTGTAAGGTCTTTGAAACTTCCTGCCGAAAAGCCTACTTCTTTCTGTAATGTAGGGCTTTTTATATATGCCGAAGAAACGATATGTGCAAGTTGAGATGTATATGCTATTATCTCATCGTGTTCACGAGGAGTTGTTTTTACAACCTTTCCGAATCCAAGCGAAAGTGCAAGTTTTTCAAGCGTAGAAACTGCATCTTCTGGTGCGTCTTCGGGAGTTATAATGAAACTTGCATTTTGGTAAAGGTCGGAGAGGGAATATGCATATCCTGAAAATTCTCTTCCTGCCATAGGGTGTGCACCGATAAATATCGCACCGCAATCTGTAACGGCATCCTTAACAGAAGAAACAACATATTCCTTTATTCCGCATACATCGGTTACAATACTGCCTTTCTTGAATTTATCCTTGTTACTGAGGATAAATTCAATTGTCGCCTCTGGGTAAAGACAGATTATTGTAATATCCGAAACGGATAAATCCTTACATTCGCCGTCAATCGTTTTTTCTGAAACAGCCTTTTTTATAACATCTTCAGAAAGGTCGATTCCAAGACAGGTATGATCTGTTTTTTCTTTTATAGCCTTACAGAAAGACCCGCCTATAAGACCTAAACCAACAACTGTTATAACCATTAGAATACATTCACCCTTGTTTCATATTCATCAGTTTCCTTGCAGGAAACGACTATATATCCGTTATCTTCTTTTTTAAGCTTTACTATAACATACTTTTCGGGGAGAGTAGCAAGTTCCTTATCTCTTTCTTCAACCCATGAAGGTGCAGGGGCGAGATAGCCGACAGCAACATCATAAGTATCCCCGTTTTTAGCAACATTTCTGATAACGGGAGAGTATGAGAAAAATTCGGGAGTAACAGGAACAGTATATGATTTTGTTTCGCTGTTATAATAGAATGTAAGCGAAACATCCCCGACATCCCTGTGCTTGAATGTGAGATTTTTTCCGAAAAGTTTTGTAGCGTGGAGTTCAACATCCGCCTGAGGAATAGTTATGTTTTCATAACTTTCTTCGTATTTAGAAATATCTCCGTGAAGAAGAATATCCCATATAGCAGCGTTTAAAACGCTATCGGGAGAAAGCTGTGTTATATCGTCAAACTCGGGTGAGTCGATGATAACAAGGGGATATACTATCGATTTGAATTCTTCTTTCTGTTTTGTGTTGTTTGCTATTCCTTCGGCAATGCCTTTTACAAAGAGAACAGAAGATACAAATCCGATAAGAGCTAAAACAGAAACCACAACGCCGATAGCAAGATAAGAATTTCTCTTGAAAGATTTTCTTATTATAGGCTCACTTGTTGTTTCGGGTTCTGATGAAAATTCCTCGATTTCGCTTACATCTTCATCAAGCGCACTGTCGAAAACTATTTTGAGTTCATCAAACGGGTCATCAGCCTTTTTCTTTTCAGAATGAACTTTCTTTGGTTTCTCTTCCTTCTGTTTCTTTTCAGTCTTTTCTGATTTTTCAAGTTTGAAAGACTTTCTCTGAGTTTTCTTTGACTTTTCTTCTTCCTTCTTCTCGGGAGAGGGCATATTCATAAAACTCGATTTTATATCTTCTATCGAAACAGAAACAGATTCCTTTTCGGGCGCACCCTCAATCATTTCAGGAACAGGCTGTTCTTCGATTTCAGGAGTGATTTCTTTTGGCGTTTCAACCTTTTCTTCGACAGGTTTTTTATCCTGCTTTTTATCAGCCTTTTCGGATTTCTGGAAAAGCTTTTTCTTTGACTTTTCTTCTTTTGTTTCCGAAGGCTTTTCTTCGGATTTTACATCATCGGTCTTTACTTCTTCAGCCTTTGTTTCAACTTTTTCTTCAGGTATAATTTCCTTCTTTTCAGCTTCTTCTGCTTTCTTTTCTTCAGGAAGTTTCATATCTTCAGAAATCTTATCTCTTGCTTTCTTTTCAGCGATAGCCTCAATAAGCTTGTCGGGATCGGTTTCTTTTAAAATATCCGATGAGGATTTTTCCTCTTTCCCCGATATGTAAGCGTCGTAATCGAAAAAGCCCTCATCATCAGGTTTATTCTTTTTCTTTTTACTGTCAAATATGCTCATATTCTACTCCTTATCTTATCTGACCGTTTCCGCGTATAAGGTATTTTATTGTTGTGAGTTCAGAAAGTCCCATAGGGCCTCTTGCGTGAAGCTTCTGTGTAGAAATTCCTATTTCAGCACCAAGTCCGAAAACTTCGCCATCTGTAAATCTTGTGGATGCGTTTACATAAACTGCAGCGGCGTCAATGCTGTTAAGGAACTTTTCAGCGTTTCTGAAATTCTCTGTTATTATACATTCTGAATGATGAGTTGTGTATTTTGAGATGTGTTCGATAGCCTCATCAATATCGTCAACAACCTTGCAGGAGATGATATAGCCTAAAAATTCGGTATCATAATCTTCTTCTGTTGCAAGTTTCACCTTGTCGCTTTCGCCTAAGATAGAAAGTGTTTTTTCGCATCCTCTTATTTCAACGCTATGTTCGTCGAGTTTTGCTTTGATAAGAGGAAGAATTTCATCCGCAATATCCTTATGAACAAGCAGACTTTCAACTGCGTTACATACAGAAGGACGCTGAGTTTTTCCGTTGTTTGTGATGTTTATTGCCATTTCCTTATCAGCAGATGCATCTATGAAGATATGGCAGTTTCCTGTTCCTGTTTCGATAACGGGAACTGTTGCGTTCATAACACAGGCTTTTATAAGTCCCGCGCCACCTCTCGGGATAAGAACATCAACATATTTGTTGCAACGCATAAATTCATTCGCAACATCTCTTGATGTATCTTCGATGATAGCAACAATATCTTTCGGGAAACCTGATTTTTCAATAGCCTCACGCATGATCTCAACGAGAAGGATGTTTGAATTTATCGCTTCTTTTCCACCTCTGAGGATAGTTGCGTTTCCTGATTTTATACAAAGCGCCGCCGCATCAACAGTTACATTGGGGCGTGATTCATAGATGATTCCTATAACGCCTAAGGGAACTCTTACCTTTTCGATTTTCATTCCATTAGGGTGTGTATGTCCGCCTACAACCTGACCTACGGGGTCACCGAGTTTTGTGAGTGCTACAACAGCATCAGCAATAGCATTTATACGCTTTTCGTCAAGCATAAGTCTGTCGACCATAACATCAGAAATGCCGTTTTCCTTCGCTTTGCTTATGTCGAGTTTATTTGCTTCGATAATTCTGTCTGTGTTTTCGCGGAGTGCTTTTGCTATATTTTCGAGAATAACATTCTTTTCGGCTGTCGATGCCGATGCTATTTTTACAGACGCTTTTTTGGCATTAAACCCGAGTGTTTCGATATATGTCATATCTTTAGTCCTCCTTTGCTTTGAAAACAGTTCCTGTCGGGATGTCTTCAAAGAGTTCGTATATTTTCATAGGATTTTTTCCGTTCATGATAACCATATCAATTCCCGCTTCGTTTGCAATTTCAGCGGCATTGATTTTTGTCTTCATTCCGCCTGTGCCGTGTGCTGTTCCCGCACCGCCTGCGATATCTCGGATTTCATCTGTTATTTCATCAACAACGGGGATAAGTTTTGCATCGGGATTTTTTCTCGGGTCGCCATCATAAAGACCATCAATGTCAGAGAGAATAACGATAAGGTCAGCCCCCGCGAGAGTTCCTACAATAGCGGCAAGAGAGTCGTTTTCACCAACTTCGAGTTCGAGTTCGTCGATGGCAACAACGTCGTTTTCGTTGACGATAGGAATAACGCCCTGCTCTAAAAGCTTTGTCATTGTGTTGATAACGTTCGCTCTTCTTACAGGTTCGATAACGTATTTTGTAAGAAGCATCTGTGCAACGGGAATGTTGTATTCAGAAAAATTCTTGTCATAAAGATACATAAGCTGACACTGACCGACAGCAGCCGCCGCCTGCTTTGAGGGAGTGTCCGATGGTCTTTCTTTAAGACCGAGTTTAGCACATCCGAGCCCTACTGCGCCCGATGTTACTATGATAACTTCGTGTCCCTGATTTTTTACATCAGCGAGAACCTTTACAAGATTTTCAACTCGTCTTATATTGAGCATACCTGTTCTGTGGGTGAGAGTTGATGTTCCGATTTTAAATACAACTCTTTTTTTCTCTGAAATTTTAGACATATATGATTTTCCTTTCGGTTAGTTTACCTTGTTTATGGGATTTCCTGCGAGATAGGCTTTAAGGTTTTCCGTTACTATTGAAAGCAGTCTTTCTCTTGTCTGTTTTGGTGCCCAGGCGATATGCGGAGTGATTATTATATTCTTTGCTGTGAAAAGCGGGTTACTCTGAAGCATTGGTTCGACTGCAACAACATCAACCGCCGCACCGCCTATTCTTTCTTCGTTAAGAGCGTCGGCAAGGTCTTTTTCGACAACCGTTCCGCCTCTTGATGTATTTATGAGAAAAGCGTTCTTCTTCATCATAGAAAGTGTTTCTTTGTTTATTATGTTCTTTGTTTCATCCGTTAAAGGACAATGAAGTGAGATTATATCAGCATTTTTAAAAAGTTCTTCTCTTGAAACAAATTCATATGGATAAGTATTTTTTTCGGGGACTGTTCTTGTTGAAATGATAACTTTCATTCCGAAAGCGTCAGCAATTTTAGCAACTGCTTTTCCAATACTGCCAAAGCCTATTATACCCATTGTTTTGCCGTAAAGTTCTTCTGTCGGAGAAAGATAATAGACAAAACTTTCTGATTTTATCCAGTCGCCTTTTTTGACTGATTCGGAGTATTCGTGGATTTTTGAAAAATGTTCTGCTATAAATGCAAAAACATGACTTGCAACAGCCATAGTCGAATACTGCCCCGCGTTAGTAACAGTAATGCCCATTTCTCTTGCGGCAACAATGTCTATGTTGTTGTATCCCGTTGCACATTCACCGATGTATTTAAGGTTTTTACACTGCGAAAGTATTTCTCTTGTGAGGTTTGCCTTGTTGCAGAGCACTACCTCGGCATCGCCTATATACTCAACGATTTTATCGTGTGGAGTAACACCATAGGATGTAACCTCACCGAGTTCTTTCAAAGCGTCAAGCGAAAGGTCATTGTTGTTTATTGCATTTTCTTCAAGAATTACTATTTTCATCTTCATCTGCCTCTTTTTCTGAAGTTTCTTCTTTCTTTTTCTTTCTGCTGTCTAAAAACATAAAGACAAGTATCATAATATAGAGGATAAGTTCTTCAATGCCAAGAAGCATACGTGTTGTCTTTGTGTTGCAGAGATAGATTAGGAATGTTGAAAGAACAGATGTCGAAAGAAGAAGATAATGAAACGATTTTTTTCTTGCGAACATAAATATGAAAAACAATGCCCCGAAAACCCCGAAAGCGATATGAACGGGTAAGGGCAGAGGAAAATAAACATTTGTCTGCATAATATAAATCTCCTTGAAACAATACTATTAAAAAATAATTACATTATATTATATCACTTATTTCAGTGGTTTTCAATAGAAAAGTCAATCTTTTTTAAACTTGACGAAAGTATAGTAATATGGTATACTTTAAACCGATGACTTATTTACGGTAAAAGAGGTGCGATTTTGAAAAGAACTTTTACAGTCGGGGGAATGAGCTGTGCCGCTTGTTCGGCAAGGGTTGAAAAGGCGGTTTCTTCTCTTGACGGAATAGAAGAATGCAGCGTAAATCTTCTTACTGGAACGATGATTACATCGGGAGAAACATCCGAAGAAGAAATCATATCCGCCGTTATAAAAGCAGGTTATACAGCCTCTTTAAAAGACGGAAAAACGAGCGTAAAAACAGCGGAAAAAGAAACCGAAAAATCAGAATTTGTTCCGATAATAAAGCGTTTTATTGTATCGCTTGTTTTCCTTCTTCCGCTTATGTATTTTTCAATGGGACATAATATGTTTTCCTTCCCTGTGCCTTCATTTTTTGAAGGAAATCATATTGCTCTCGCACTTTTACAACTTATCCTTTCAGCGATAGTTATTGTTATAAATCAGAAATTCTTTATAAACGGCGCAAAAGGATTTATAAATCGTTCTCCTAATATGGACAGCCTTGTGGCATTAGGGTCAGGCGCATCATTTATTTACAGCGTTTTTAATCTTTTTATGATGACCGCAGGTAAGGGGAATTATCATAATCTTTATTTTGAATCCGCAGCGATGATACTTACTCTCATAACTCTCGGAAAATCGCTTGAGGCGTATTCAAAAGGAAGAACAACCGATGCGATAAAATCCCTTATGAAACTTTCACCGAAAACCGCAACGGTTATAAGAAACGGAAAAGAACTTACTATCCCTGTTGAAGATGTTGTGAAAGGCGATGTCATTTCTGTTAAACCGGGCGAAAGTATTTCGGTTGACGGAATTGTTTTAAGCGGAAATACCGCTGTTGATGAATCTCTCCTCACGGGAGAGAGTGTTCCTTCTGAAAAGAAAGAGGGTGACAAGGTTTTTGCCGCAACGGTGAATACTTATGGTCATATAACTTTCAGGGCAGAGGGGATAGGCGAAGAAACCGTCCTTTCGGGAATAATAAGAACAGTAAGCGATGCGGCGGCAACAAAAGCGCCTATCGCAAAAATCGCAGATAAGGTTTCGGGAATTTTTGTTCCCGTTGTTCTTATGCTTTCTCTGATAACACTAATAATCTGGCTTATCGTCGGAAAAGATACCGCGTTTTCACTTTCGAGAGCGATTTCGGTGCTTGTTATAAGCTGCCCCTGCGCTTTAGGACTTGCAACTCCCGTTGCTGTTATGGTAGGGTCGGGTGTGGGCGCTAAAAACAACATTCTTTTCAAGACCGCGGAATCACTTGAAAATACGGGCAAAACAAAGATAGTAGCACTTGATAAAACGGGTACACTGACAAAAGGCGAGCCTGTTGTAACAGATGTTATTCCGACAGAGAATTTTTCTTCTGATGAACTTGTTTTTATAGCATCTTCACTTGAAAAAAACAGCGAACATCCTCTCGGAAAAGCCGTTGTAAAATATGCTATTGAAAATAACATAAAAATATCTGATGTTTCAGATTTCAAAACGCTTTCGGGAAGCGGACTTTCAGCCTTTATAAACGGCGAAAAAACAGTCGGTGGGAAGTTTGATTTTATCTCTGAATACTGCGATATTTCTGATGATACGAAAGAGAAAGCGGATAAACTTTCTGATGAAGGAAAAACTCCTCTTTACTTTGCAAAAGAAGATAAACTTATAGGTGTTATCGCTGTTTCGGATGAACTTAAAGAAGACAGTATAAAAGCCGTTGAAACTATGAAAAAAGCGGGACTTTCTGTTGTTATGATAACGGGCGATAACGAGCGTACCGCAAAGTCTGTTGCAGAAAAAGCAGGAATAGAAAAATTCTATGCAGGAGTAACTCCCGATGAAAAGGGAAAAATCATAGAAAAACTGAAAACCGATGGAAGAACAGCTATGGTCGGTGACGGAATAAATGATGCAGTAGCTTTAACCTCTGCGGATACAGGTTTTGCAATAGGAAGCGGAACAGATATTGCGATAGATTCGGCAGATGTCGTTATAATGAAAAACAGCCTTACAGATGTTGCATCAGCAATAACTCTCAGCCGAAAAACACTCACAGTAATAAAACAAAATCTTTTCTGGGCGTTTATCTATAACATCATAGGAATTCCAATAGCGGCAGGCGCACTCATTCCTTTGTGGAATATAGAGATGTCCCCTATGATAGGCGCTGCGGCGATGAGCCTTTCGAGTTTCTTTGTTGTATCAAACGCTTTAAGACTTAATTTTGCAAAAATAAATGACAATAAAAAAGAAAGGAAGAATAAATCTATGGAAATCACAATGAAAGTTGAAGGAATGATGTGTTCACATTGCGAGGCTGCCGTTAAAAAGGCGCTTGAAAGCATCGCAGGGGTAGCGGAAGCAACACCCGACCACACAAAAGGAACTGTTATCGTAAAACTCTCTGAAGAGGTTGATTTTGAAGTTCTCAAAAAAGCAGTTGAGGATAAGGATTATAAGGTTCTTTAAGAATTATCGGCAGGAAGTTTTCTTTTCTTCCTGCCGTTATTTTATTATGATATTATACTATATGTATAAATTTGTGTTGAGTATAATACTAATTGTATAAAAATCCGTTAAATGCCCAAAATACGATAAAAATTTGACATTTAAGGCAAAATGAGGTAATATTATCTTGTATGACCATTTTTGAAAAGAGGCGATATGGAAAATGCTAAAAAAAATAAGGATAAGACCCAGTTGCAAAAGCCTTGACGGCTTTTTCATAACACTTGCTGTTGTGTCGGTTTTAATGCTTTTATACAGCACATTCTATACCTACCGTGCTACCGATGAAAAAAATATCAAGGAACAGGAAATAGAAAGTTTTTTTGACGATTGCGATGCTATAAAATCAGCTTCAGATCTTTTTACAAACGAGGCAAAACTTTTTGTTATCGATAATGACCTTTCACACCTCAATACTTATTGGGAAGAAGCCGAAAAAACGCAGTCTGTCGAAAACGCAATGAATCACATAAGAGAAAGCGGAAAATTCACAAATGCCGAACTCATACCGCTTGAAATGGCTTATGAAAAACTTGTTTCTATAAGAGATACCGAGGCGAAATCAATGTTACTTATCGCTTCCGCAAACGGAATTGACGACAGGGCTTTGCCTGTTTATCTCAAGGATTACGAACTCAGCGACAATCAGAAACGTCTTTCAAAAGATGATAAAATTTACGAGGCGAGAATTCTCCTTTACGGCGATGTATATAAATCGGCAAAGGAAGAAATAGAAACTGACCTTTCGATTTTCACAGATAATGTTGATGTCAAATATCAGACCGAAAAACGCCGTTCTACAGTTATGCTTCATGCATCTGTAACAATTCAGTCAGCAGGACTTCTGCTTGTTGCGATAATTTCGGTTATTCTCTTTTTTGTTTACAGAATTTTCTGTCGCGATGCACTCATTAAAAACGCTAATAAAGCAGATGTTTCTGGTGATATAGAACTTGAAGAAAGGGGATTTTCAGAACTCTGCATAATAGCCGAAAGATATAACGAAAATATGAAAAAGCTCTATGGTGAAAAAGAAAAGATTTCTGAAACAGAAGAAATAACAGAAGAAGTTTCTGAAGAGAAATCAGAAGAAATAAAAGAGGAAATTCCCGAAGAAAAAACAGAAGAAATAAAGGAAGAACAGAAAGAAGAACCTGTAGAAATCATCGAAGATTCTGATGATGAAGTCAGAGAAGACAATCTCATAAGAGAAAAGAAAAAGGAGAAAGTATAATGAACTCAAATGAAATTTTAAATAAAATCGACCATACTGTTTTATCCGCAACAGCGACAACCGAAGATGTCAGAAAAATATGCGAAGAGGCTGTAAAATACGGAACAGCGTCGGTTTGTATTCCGCCCTCATATATCAAGTGGGCAAGAGAGAATTTTCCTACTCTCAACCTCTGCACAGTAATCGGTTTTCCTTTGGGCTACAACACAACTGCAGTAAAGGTTTTTGAAACAGGAAATGCGGTTATAGACGGTGCCGATGAAATTGATATGGTTGTGAATTTAGGATTTGTAAAAGATAAGAAATTCGACAAGATAACAGAAGAAATTTCTGCGGTTAAAAAAGCCTGCGCTGGAAAACTTTTAAAGATCATTATAGAAACCTGTTATCTCACAGACGATGAGAAAAAAGAACTCTGTAAATGCGTTACAGATGCAGGTGCTGAATATATAAAGACATCAACAGGTTTCGGAACAAAAGGTGCAGAACTTTCTGATATTGAAATCTTTAAAAACAATATCGGTGAGAATGTCAAGATAAAGGCTGCGGGTGGAATAAGAACAAAAGAAGATATGGAAAATTTCATCAAAGCAGGTTGCGACAGAATAGGAACAAGTAAGGCGAGTATTTTATTTTCGGAGTGATTTATATGAAATCGGAAAGAGTTTTTCTTATAGTTTTAGACAGCGTCGGAATAGGCGAAATGCCCGATGCGAAAAATTATGGCGATGAGGGAAGTAATACCCTTAAAGCCTGCTATGATACAGGTAAACTTTTCGTTCCCAATATGGAGAGATTAGGTCTTTTTAATATCGATGGAATTGACTATGTAAAACCTTGTGAAAATCCCATAGGTGTTTACGCAAGAATGACCGAAAAATCAAAGGGAAAAGATACCACAACGGGACATTGGGAGATGATGGGTATAATCCTTTCAGAACCTTTCCCGACATACCCAGATGGTTTTCCCGAAGATGTGATTTCTGAATTTGAAAAAAGAACGGGAAGAAAGGTTATCTGCAACAAAACTTATTCAGGAACAGAGGTTATAAAAGACTACGGCGAAGAACATATAAAAACAGGTGCGTTGATAGTTTATACATCAGCAGACAGCGTTTTTCAGATAGCGGCACACGAAGATGTTGTTCCGATAGAAACGCTTTATGAATACTGTGAAATTGCAAGAGAAATCTTAACGGGAAAACACGCGGTAGGCAGAGTTATCGCAAGACCTTTTGAAGCGGAATATCCCTTTAAAAGAACAAGCCGCAGACACGATTTTTCTTTAAAACCGATAGAAAAAACCGCACTTTCATATATTTCTGAACAAGGACTTGAAACAATAGGTGTCGGAAAGATTTATGACATCTTTGCAGCAGACGGAATCACAAAGGCGATAAGAAAAATCGGGAACGATATTGATATGGAAGAAACTCTCAAGATTCAGAGCGAAGATTTCAAAGGATTCTGTTTTGTAAACCTTGTTGATTTTGATATGTCTTTCGGACACAGAAATGATGTCGATGGTTATACAAATGCCCTTAATGAATTCGACCTCTGGCTCGGAACTTTCATGGAAAATATGCGTGATGACGACCTTCTTATGATAACTGCCGATCACGGATGCGACCCTTCTACAGAAAGCACAGACCATTCGAGAGAATATACTCCTCTTCTCGTTTACAGAAAGGGAATAAAGGCGAAGAATTTAGGAACAAGAGAGAGTTTTTCTGATATAGGAAAAACCATCTGCGCTTGTCTTTCTGTAGAAAACGAACTTGTCGGAAAGGATTTTTCGGGTGATATATATGACTGATAAAGAACTTATTTTATCCGCTTTGAAAGCAAGAGAAAACGCTTATGCACCATACTCACAGTTTCTTGTAGGCGCAGCACTTTTATGCAAAGACGGAACTTTATACACAGGCTGCAATATCGAAAATATTTCTTATTCAGGAACAGTCTGCGCTGAAAGAACAGCGATTTTCAAAGCCGTTTCTGACGGAAATAGAGAATTCTCAAAAATAGCGATAGTCGGCGGAAAAAAAGGCGAAACAATTTCCGCTTATCCTTGCGGAATATGCCGTCAGGTTATGGCGGAATTCTGCAAAGCCGATTTCAAGGTGATTGTTGCGAAATCGGAAGAAGATTACGAAGAATTTTTGTTGTCAGAACTTTTACCGAAAAGTTTTGATTTTTAAAGAATAAACAAGCATAAAAATTTATAGAATATTCTATCAAGAAAAAGAAAGGTGATAATTATGTCATTTGAAAAAATAACACTTACAGAAGAAAATCTCAACCCCTTTGAAAAAATCGGTAAAGATTGGGTTCTTTTGACAGCAGGGGATGAAAACAACTACAACACAATGACAGCAAGTTGGGGAACAATGGGCGTTATGTGGAATAAAAATATCTTTATGGCGGTTGTAAGACCTTCAAGATTTACCTATTCACTTATGGAAAATAACGATACATTCTCTGTTTCAATGTTCGGAAAGAATTACAGAGAAGCGCTTTCTTTCTGCGGTTCATACTCAGGGAAAGAGGGCGATAAGAACGAAAAGGTAAAGGAACTCGGTTTTAATATGACAATGATTGATAATACACCTGCATTTGATGAATCGGAAATCGTGCTTATCTGCAAAAAACTCTATGTTCAGCCTATGGATAAGGCTTTCTATCTCGATAACGCACTCTTTGAAACAAACGGAACACAACCTCTCCATACAGCTTTCTGGGGAGAAATTATCGGTGCTTATAAAAAGGCATAATTGTTCAAAAATAACAACAGGATGACATCAAAACCCTATAAATATACATTATATACTGTATAAAACGGAAAATATACAGAATTTATGCATAATTATTCATTATTATGCATAAATCGTATAAAAACACTTGACAAACTATGTATAACGGGTGTATAATTTTATTCAGTTAATTATTTTGCAAAGGAGTCTTTTAAAATGGCTGGAAAAATCAAAAAAGTAGTACTCGCATATTCAGGCGGACTTGACACATCAATTATTATCCCCTGGCTCAAGGAAAACTATGACAACTGTGAAGTAATCGCAGTTTCGGGTGACGTTGGACAGGGCACAGAACTTGATGGTCTTGAAGAAAAGGCAATCAAGACAGGTGCGTCAAAGCTCTACATAGAAGATCTTAAGGATGAATTCATCGAAGATTACGTATTCCCAACAGTTCAGGCAGGAGCTATCTACGAAAACAGATACCTTCTCGGAACATCTTTCGCAAGACCTATCATTGCAAAGAGAATTGCTGAAATCGCTCTCGCTGAAGGCGCAGACGCAATCTGTCACGGTTGCACAGGTAAGGGCAACGACCAGGTAAGATTCGAACTCGCAATCAAGGCTTATGCTCCCGATATGGCAATTATTGCACCCTGGAGAATCTGGGACATCAAGTCAAGAGATGAAGAAATTGACTACGCAGAGGCACACAACATCCCTCTCAAGATAAACAGAGAAACAAACTACTCAAAGGATAAGAACCTCTGGCATCTTTCACACGAAGGTCTCGACCTCGAAGATCCCGCTAACGAACCTCAGTACAACAAGCCCGGCTTCCTTGAAATGGGCGTTTCACCCGAAATGGCTCCCGATAAGCCTACATACGTTACAATTCATTTCGAAAAGGGCGTTCCCACAGCTATCGATGGCAAGGAAATGAAGGGTGTTGAAATTGTTACTAAGCTCAACGAACTCGGTGGTGCTAACGGTATTGGTCTTGCTGACCTCGTTGAAAACCGTCTTGTTGGTATGAAATCAAGAGGTGTTTATGAAACTCCCGGTGGAGCAATTCTTTATCACGCACATGATGTTCTTGAAACAATCACTCTTGACAAAATGACTCAGAGAATGAAGCAGAAACTCGCTATTGACTTTGCAGACCTCGTTTATAACGGACAGTGGTATACACCCGTTCGTGAAGCTCTCTCTGCATTTGTTACAGAAACACAGAAGACTGTAACAGGCGATGTTAAGCTCAAACTCTATAAGGGTAATATAATCAACGCAGGTGTTACATCTCCTTATACTCTCTACGATGAAGAAGTTGCAACATTTGATGAGGATAATGTTTACGACCAGAAGGATAGTGCAGGATTCATCAATCTCTTTGGTCTTCCCATCAAGGTTAAGGCAAAACTCGATCAGAAGAGAAACAACAAGTAACTCATCTGGCGTATTATGACATCTCGGGCATGGCTGAAAAAGGCTTTGCCCGTATGTTCGTTTTTTCGGGAGGAGAAAATTATGGCAAAAATGTGGGCAGGAAGATTTTCAAAAGAGGTCGATGAAAAAGTAAACGACTTCAATTCTTCCGTTTCATTTGACGCAAGAATGTATAAGCAGGACATTCAGGGAAGTATCGCTCATGTAACAATGCTCGGTGAATGTGGAATCATAGATCTTGAAGAAAGTAAACAGATAGCAAACGAACTCGGCGCTATTTTTCAGGATATTCACAGCGGTGAACTTGAAATAGATCCTACTGCTGAAGATATACACATGTTCGTTGAGGCTGAACTTACAAAAAGACTCGGCGAAACAGGAAAGAGACTTCATACAGCAAGAAGCAGAAATGACCAGGTTGCTCTTGACATCAGAATGAACCTCAAGACTGAAACAAAAGCAATAACAGACCTTGTGAAGAAACTTCTCGGGGTTCTCTGCAATATCGCTGATGAACACAAGACAACAGTTATGCCGGGCTATACTCACCTTCAGAGAGCACAGCCTATAACATTCGGTCATCATCTTATGGCTTACGCACAGATGCTTCTTCGTGACCTTGGCAGACTTGAAGATGCTTATAACCGTATGAATGTTATGCCACTCGGCAGCGGAGCTTTAGCTTCAACAACATACCCTATCGACAGACAGAGAGTATGCGACATTTTAGGATTTTCAGAAGTAACACAGAACTCTCTTGACGGTGTTTCAGACAGAGATTTCTGCATAGAACTTGCATCAGCAATTTCAATTCTTATGATGCATCTTTCAAGATTTTCTGAAGAAATCATCCTCTGGTGCTCTTGGGAATTCAAATTCATTGAACTTGATGACGCTTATGCAACGGGTTCATCCATTATGCCACAGAAGAAAAATCCCGATATAACAGAACTCATAAGAGGAAAGACAGGAAGAGTTTATGGCGATCTTATGACTCTCCTCACAATGATGAAGGGACTTCCTCTTGCATACAACAAGGATATGCAGGAAGATAAAGAGGCGATTTTCGATGCTGTTGATACAGTAAAACTCTGCCTTTCGACCTTTATCCCTATGCTCGAAACTATGTCGGTAAATAAAGAAAATATGCGTGCGGCTGCTGCGAAAGGCTTTATCAACGCAACAGACTGCGCGGATTATCTTGTTAAAAAAGGCCTTGCATTCCGTGATGCCTATAAAATTACGGGAACTCTCGTTGCAAAGTGCATAAGCCTCAATACAACACTTGAAGATTTACCGATTTACGAATACAGACAGCTTTGCGATACCTTCGACAACGATGTCTATAAGGCGATTTCTCTCGATACATGTGTCACACAGAGAAATGTTGTCGGCGGTCCTGCACCTGACGCGGTTGCAAAGCAGATAAAATATGTCAGAGAAAAACTGAAAGCAGATGAAACTTAAGTAAAAATGTTGACCTTTAAACCAGAAATATCTTTTGAAGACTATAACAATCTCCGTATCCTTGTAGGATGGAACACAATAACAAAAAGACAGTTTGACAACGCGATGAAAAATTCCTCATTCTTTACAGTTGCTTATGACGGCGACAAAGCAGTCGGAATGTCAAGAGGGGTAGGCGACGGCGGATATCATCTTATGCTTGTCGATGTCATTGTTCATCCCGATTATCAAGGGCAGGGAATAGGCAAAGAACTTGTAACTCAGTTTATGAAATATGCCGATGACAGCATTGAAAGCGGTGAGGGGATTTCTCTTACACTTCTTTCGGCTTACGGCAAAGAAAAATTCTATGAAAAATTCGGTTTCCATATCCGCCCCGTAGGAAAAGAGGGCGCAGGCATGAATCTTAAATATGTCAAAAAATAACGGAAGGAAGCGACACCATGGAGAAAGTAAAAATTTACATTGACGGTCAGGAAGGCACAACAGGACTTAAAATCGTTGAAAGATTCAACGGAAGAGATGACATTGAATTACTCAGAATCGACGAGGACAAGCGTAAAGACCCTGATGAAAGAAAGAAGTTTATAAACGCTTCTGATTTTACTTTCCTTTGTCTGCCCGATGCCGCATCAATCGAAGCGGTTTCTATGGTAGAAAATCCGAATGTAAGAATTATTGACGCTTCAACAGCTCACAGAACAAATCCCCAGTGGGCTTATGGTTTCCCCGAACTTTCAAGAGAATTCAGAAACAAGATAAAAACTTCAAAGAGAGTTGCTGTTCCCGGATGCTATGCGAGTGGTTTTAACTCAATAGTTTATCCTCTCGTTAAAGAAGGCATCTTCGCACCCTATCAGTATGTAACAAGTTATGCTGTTTCGGGATACAGCGGTGCGGGTAAAAAGGGAATTGCCCAGTATGAAGATGAAAACAGAGATAAGGAATTTGATGCACCCAGAATGTATGCACTCGCACAGAACCACAAGCATCTGAAAGAGATGCAGGCGATTTCAGGTCTTTCATATCCTCCTATGTTTAATCCTATGGTATGTGATTACTATGCAGGAATGATAGTTGCTGTTCCTGTAGTAAGAAGAACTCTTGCTAAGAGAACATCTATAAAAGAAATCCACGAAGTTCTTAAAAACCACTATAAAGGCGAACATTTCGTAAAAGTTATGTCTATGGGCGGTGAAGAAGAACTTCCTAACGGATTTATGACAGCAAACGCACTTGAAGGAACAAACAATATGCAGATTTTCGTTTCAGGAAATGATGAACAGATACTCATCTGTTCTCGTCTTGATAACCTCGGAAAAGGCGCATCGGGTGCGGCTGTTCAGTGCCTTAACATTATGATGGGCATTGATGAAAAAACAGGACTTGAATAATCTCAGTATTTTAAGGTGAATAAAATGGAATTTAAGCTTATAGACGGTGGAGTTTGTGCGGCAAAAGGTTTTAAGGCAAGCGGACTCTACTGTGGAATAAAAAACAACCCCACAAAGAAAAACGATATCGCACTTCTTGTTTCAGATGTAGTCTGCAACACAGCAGGTGTTTATACACAGAATAAAGTCAAGGGTGCACCCGTTATCGTTACAAAGAAAAATCTTGAAAAGACAGGCGGTAAGGCTATTGCCGTTATTGTAAACTCAAAGAACGCAAACACCTGTAACGCTGACGGCGAAGAAAAAGCAGAAAAGATGTGTTCACTTACAGCAGAGGCACTCGGCATAAAACCTTGTGAAGTAGTGGTTGCATCAACAGGCGTTATCGGTCAGATTTTACCCATAGAACCTATCGAAAAGGCAATTCCTGTACTCAAGGAAAACCTTTCTTACGAAGGAAACGAAGCTGCTGCCGTTGCTATTATGACAACCGACACATTCAAAAAAGAATATGCCGTTGAATTTGAGGTGGGTGGAAAAATCTGCCGTATGGGCGGAATGGCCAAGGGAAGTGGAATGATTCATCCCAATATGGCAACAACTTTGAACTTCATCACAACAGATGCCGCTATCTCATCTGAAATGGTAAAAAAAGCACTTTCAGAAATCGTAAAGATTACATATAACTGCCTTTCTGTCGATGGTGACCAGTCAACAAACGATACATGTATGCTTATGGCAAACGGCCTTTCGGGTAATGCTGAAATCACATCAGAAGGAGAAGATTTTGAAATCTTCAAATCAGCACTTTACGAAGTAATGTCAAACCTTACAAGAATGCTTGCGAAAGACGGTGAAGGCGCAACAAAACTTCTTACTTGTATCTGTAAAGGTGCGCCCGACCTTGACACAGCAATCATCGTTGCAAAAAGCGTTATCCGTTCACCACTCTTCAAATGTGCGATGTTCGGTGAAGACGCCAACTGGGGAAGAATTCTCTGTGCAATAGGTTATGCTGAGGCTGAATTTGATATAAACAAGGTTTCGGTTGACCTTTCATCGAAAGCAGGAAAAATCCATGTATGCGAAAATGGTGCAGGCGTTGAATTTTCTGAAGACGAAGCGAAGAAAGTCCTTTCAGAAGATGAAATCTTCATTGATATAAATCTTTTTGAAGGCGATAAGGAAGCGACCGCATGGGGTTGTGACCTTACATACGATTATGTAAAGATAAACGGCGATTACAGAACATAATCCCGTGTTTAATTCCATAAGAAAGGAGAGAGGGCAAGGTGCAGGATAACAGCAGACTTCCGATAGGATTTTTAAGCGATGAAAGAGTTTTGTGGCATGGAAATCCTATTCCCAATAAATCGCTTAAAAACGCAGAAAAACCCTTTCTCGTTTTCGGAGGAGCAATTCTTCTTTTAACACTTATCCTTATTCTTATAAAAGAAATAAAGGTTGTTCTTATAGGATGTCTTCCTATAATAGTTATATGTCTTGCAATAGCAGGAACATATTTCTTTTTTGAATACAAAAGAAAACAGACCTTTTTCATCGTTACCGACAGAAGAATCATAAGAAGCGAAGGTATTTTTTCAAAAAAACTTTATGATGTAAAATACCGTCAGGTTGAGAATGTTGTTTTAAAATACAACAGCAGAAGCAGACTCGGCGAAATTATGATAAAACTGAACGGAGTGAAATTCAATAAGGAAAACCCCGATGAAATCCGTTTCGGAACAATAGAAAATGTTGTAACAGTATATAATCTCATTCAGAAACAACTTTCCGAATATAAAGGAAAAGTCTGATAGAGTATTTAATAAATTTTCACCAGGAGCAAAAAACAATGAGCAGAATTCAGAACAATATCCAGGCGAAAGTCCTTATGGACGCTTTGCCCCACATTCAGCATTACAGCGATAAGATTGTCGTTGTAAAATATGGCGGAAACGCTATGACAAACGAAGAACTCAAACACGATGTAATGAGCGATATAGTCCTTCTTACACTCGTAGGTATAAAAGTAGTTCTTGTTCACGGCGGAGGGCCTGAAATAAACGATATGCTTAACAGAGTAGGCATAGAAAGCAAATTCATAGGTGGCCTTCGTTATACAGATGCTGAAACTGTTGAAATCGTAAAGATGGTTTTATCAGGAAAGGTAAATAAAGAACTTGTAGCACTTTTAGCACAGAACAAGGGCAACGCATTAGGTCTTTGCGGAATAGACGGCCAGATGCTTATGGCAGAAAAGATGGAAGGCGATGTTGATTTAGGTTTTGTCGGCGACATAGTAAAGGTAAATAAAAAACCTATAATTGACGCGCTTGACGACGGATACATCCCTGTAATAGCCACTGTTGCTTGTGACGAAAAGGGAAGTACATACAATGTAAATGCGGATACAGCCGCAGCGAGAATAGCAGCAGAACTCGGTGCTGAAAATCTCGTTCTTATGACCGATATAGCAGGTCTTTTAAGGGATAAGGATAATCCCGAAACACTGATACCAAGCGTTAATGTAAGCGAAGTATCATTCCTTAAACGACAGGGAATAATATCAGGCGGAATGATTCCTAAAATCGACTGCTGCGTTGAAGCGGTAAGAAGAGGAGTCAAGAAAACCTGTATTATAGATGGCAGAGTGCCTCATTCAATTCTTATTGAATTGCTTTCAAACGAAGGTATAGGAACTCAGTTTGTTTAATATTTATTTTTATTCATTTATTTAGTTTCAAATTTCTGAAAGGAAGTATTATTTTATGGCAAAATGGGCAATTGTTTACGATTCAAAGTACGGTACAACAGAAAAGTATGCAAGATGGATTCAGGCAAAACTCGGCGGCGCTGACATGTATAAAGTGAAGGGTCTTCAGCCTGAACATATCATCGGATACGAACTCCTCCTCTTTGTCGGGGGTATTTACAATGATAAAATGCCTATCTGTGACTTTATCAAGAAGAACATAGGTCACCTTATGTTCAAAAAGGTTGCTATCGTTGGAAACGGTTGGTATGAAGACAAGGAACTTAACCGTGAATGGATTATGGACAAGAATTTTTCGACAGAAATGCATAGCAGATTCCCTCTTTTCCTTGTAAGAGGCGAAATCAACAACGATAAGATTTCTATTCCTGAAAAGATGCAGCTTATGAGCATAAAGGCACAGATAAAGCGCAGACAGGACAGAACAAACGATGATATCGTTGCTATGAGTATGATTGACGGTATGAATTCATATACTTCAGAAGAAAACCTTAAGGACCTTTATGAATTCATCGATTCAGGAAAGTGGATTATCAAGAGATAGTTTATTGGTTTCAGGGGAATGAATTTATTTAAGGGGAAAGAGATATGGATTTTATTGATTTGAATGCACCAAAGAAAAAAGATGAATCTTTAGGCGTTGGTATAGGAGATGAAAAAATCTCATCAGCGGATGATTTTTATTCAGGGGATGATTTTTACTCGGGAGAAATAAGTTTTAAAAATCCAACTTCCTCATCTTCCGGTAGTATATCAGAATATCAGAAACCAACATCTGATACATACGAAACTACTTACAGTACATCATCAACACTCGCTGGCAGACCTGCGGCAACACAGAATACATACAGCGGTTTTTCTGCACCACAGCAGAATACCTATGATGCAGGTATGTCCTCAGCACCTACATATCAGTCGACATACAACACAGATACTACATCATCTTCTTATCAGAATACATACAGCAATACAAATGCTGTCGGAACATTCAGCAGTAATGCACAGAACAGCGTTCCTAATACAGGCGCTATGAATGCTGCTTTTTATCGTGATTCTGCTTCTACCGAACTTCGCATTCTCGGTGAACTCGAAAAGATTACAAAGGCAATAGAAGCTGCAGAGTGGATTCTGATTATAGGTGGGGTTCTTCTTGCAATAGTATCATTTGCAAGCACTCTTTCAGGACTTGCAGGGGCATTTGTTGCAATTTTCAATTTTATTGACATCTGCATCTGTATGGGCCTTGCTTTCGGAATAAGTAAGAAAAACAAAGTGTGTGCAATCCTCGCAATAATTTACGGAGGACTCGGCGTTCTTACTTCTTTACTTTCGTTCAGAAGACTTTTTGCCAAAGTTGCTATCCTTGGTGCATATATTGCAGCATATCAGAAGATAAACAGATTTTATCAGCTCAAATCACAGTATGAGTTTGATCCTGATGAAAGAATCTCATCTTATTTCAGAAAAGAACCCGCATCTTTCAAGATAAGACATCTTGTTATGATAATAGCACTTATATTAGGTCTTATCGGCGGAATTTACGGAATATCATCAGTTGTTTCCGAAGTAGGAGGAGTAGTAAACTCTTTTGTAGAAACAGCAGATATGAATAACTGGGAGAGAGTAAATGTCGGTGAAGGCGAAGGCGTTTCTGTCCTTATGCCGACAGAACCAAAGAAGACAGTTTCGAGCGGTTATACAACATATTCATCTGACGGTCTTACAAGATTTGTAATCGCTCGTCACGCTGATGGTATAGTAAAAGGTTATACACAAAAACAGAAAGAAGCAATCGCACAAAAACTTCTTGATGAAACCATATATACAGAAATTCATTCCGAAACAGGAGAAGATTCGAACGGATATTATGCATACAGAGTTTTCAAAGTCGAAGAAAATGGCGATAGCGCAATTATGTGTATAAAAGTTATGATTTTAGATGAAGATGTTGTCCTCATAAACTATTCTCTTGCCGGCGATGACTATTCAGGCAGCGTAAAAGAAGAGGCAGAAGAATTCTTCTCTAAGGTTTACAGAACATATTAAAAGGAAAGATAAAAATGACCACAAAGGAAAAATTTGAAAAATATATAATGGGGACATACACCCGTCAGGATGTATGTCTTGACAGAGGGATAAAAGAAAAAATCTATGACGAAGCAGGAAAACAGTATATCGATTTCGGAAGCGGAATAGGAACAAACTCCCTCGGTATATGCGATGACAGATGGGTTTCTTATGTATGCAATCAGGCACATAAAATTCAGCATACATCAAACCTTTATTATAATGCACCTCAGGCGGATGTTGCCGAAAACCTCTGCGAAAGAACAGGATACAGCAAGGTATTTTTCGGAAACAGCGGTGCTGAAGCAAATGAATGTGCTATCAAACTCGCAAGAAAATACTCATTCGATAAATACGGCAAGGGAAGACACAACATAATCACTCTTGTAAACTCATTCCACGGAAGAACTTTAACTACTCTTTCAGCAACGGGACAGGATGTTTTCCATAACTACTTTTTCCCGTTTACAGAAGGTTTCATCTATGTTGAGGCCAATAACATTGATGACCTCAAGGCTAAACTCGATGATACAGTCTGCGCCGTTATGTTTGAGTATATTCAGGGCGAGGGCGGAGTTTTGCCTTTAGAAAGAGAATTTGTAGACGCTATTTATTCTCTCTGCGAAGAAAAGGATGTTCTTACAATCGCCGATGAAGTTCAGACGGGCGTCGGAAGAACGGGTAAATTTTTAGCAGGTGAAAATTTCGGAAAGAGAGCAAATATAACAACTCTCGCAAAGGGTATCGCAGGGGGACTCCCTATGGGAGTATGCCTTGCAGACGAAAAATGTTGTGATGTTCTTTCTGCATCAACTCACGGTTCAACTTTTGGCGGAAACCCCGTTTCATCAGCAGGTGCTATGGCGGTTCTCGAAAAAGTGAATAACGATTTTATGGAAGAAGTAATCCGCAAGGGCGTTTATCTTAAAGGAAAACTTCTTGAAATCGAAGAAATCGAAAGAGTTGACGGAATGGGCCTTATGCTCGGCGCAAAACTCAAGACAAAAAAAGCAGGGGATGTAGTTAAAAAAGCAGTTGAAAACGGCGTTATCGTTTTAACGGCAAAGGAAAAACTCAGATTTTTACCCCCTCTTACAATATCATTCGCTGAAATAGATAAAGGAATTGAAATTCTGAAAGGATTGCTTACTGAATGATTTATTATGAAGAATACGGCAACCCCGAAAATCCTACGATAATTTTTTTACACGGAATGAATTTTACAGATACATTCCGCAAATCATACTGCCTTGCAGAAAAATATCACCTTGTTATTCCCCATCTTTATGGTTATGGAAAAGAAGTTGATAAAACCTTCAACACCAAAGAGGTTAACGAGGCGATAATCGAACTCGCAAAACAGTATAACGGAGAATGTGTTTTAATAGGATTTTCTCTCGGTGCACAGATTGCGCTTTATCTTGTAACTCATTATCCTTATCTTTTCAAGGGCGGGATTTTTATCAGTGCATGGGTTGATAAGAATGAGAAGAATGTAAAAAAGATAATGAAGCCCAATCTTATGTCTATGAAAATTCTTCGCAATAAAAGAATAGCAAGATTTCAGGGAAAAATTTTAGGTCTTAAGGGCGAACAGCTTGAAGACTTTATCGAAGCAGTTTCTTCAGTTACAGAAGAAACTGTTATGGCAACTGTTGATAACGGCATCAACATAAACGATTTTTACGAAAAGTTTATGGGACTTTCGCTTTATACAATGGCATTCTGTGGAATAAGAGAACATTCAGAAGTCAAAAATTCTCTTTATCGAATTGCCGAACTTAACGGAAAATGCGATACAGATTTATGGGATAAGGCAAAGCACAATATCCCTATGCTTTACAGCAACAGACTCAATAAAACAATTGAAGAATATATGGAAAAAATTTTCCCCGATGCTGAAATTATCTATTCAGATAATATCAATACAGATATTATTGATAACGATAACGAAAATATTGATAATGATAATGGTATTATAACTGACACATCAGAACAAGAACAAAGGAGTAATGACGATGAAACACTTATTGAAAATGCTTGACCTCTCAACAGAGGAAATCCTTGATATCTTAAATCTTGCAGACCAGCTCAAATACGAACTCAAACACGGCATCCCTCATCCTCATCTTAAAGGAAAAACTCTCGGAATGATTTTTCAGAAAGCCTCAACAAGAACAAGAGTTTCTTTTGAAACGGGTATGTATCAGCTTGGCGGATACGCACTCTTCCTTTCTTCAAACGACCTTCAGATAGGCAGAGGTGAACCCGTTCAGGATACAGCAAGAGTTCTTTCCCGTTACCTCGATGGTATTATGATAAGAACATTTGAGCAGAAAGAAGTTGAAGACCTCGCCCAGTATGGCTCTATTCCTATAATCAACGGTCTTACAGATTTCTGTCATCCCTGCCAGATTCTCGCCGACCTTATGACAATCCGTGAATTCAAGGGAAGACTTGAAGGACTCAAAATGTGTTACATAGGCGACGGAAACAATATGGCAAACTCTCTTATCGTAGGATGTCTTAAAATGGGTATGAGCGTTTCAGTTGCTACTCCCGAAAACTATAAGCCCGACCCCGAAGTTATGGCTTTTGCAGAAAAGTTTGATTGCTTCAAGCATACAACAGATGTTCTCGAAGCCGCTAAGGATGCAGACGTTCTCTTTACAGATGTATGGGCATCAATGGGACAGGAAGGCGAAAAGGCAGAAAGAGAAAAGGCATTCAAGGGTTATCAGATAAACGATGAAGTTATGGCTGTTGCAAAGCCCGATGCTATGGTGCAGCACTGTCTCCCTGCTCATCGTGAAGAAGAAATAACAGAAAAGGTTTTCGAAGCACACGCAGAGGAAATCTTTGAAGAAGCAGAAAACAGACTCCACGCACAGAAGGCTGTTATGGTTAAACTCATGGGCAGTTGCCTTGAAGATTGATTTAAATAATAAAACATCCACCTGTTTTTCAGGTGGATGTTTTATTGAGTTCTTTTATATCGTTCACAACATTCTGAATATGCAGTATCTGTTCGGATGAAAGCCCCGAAACGTCAAGGGTTTTGATTTCGGATAAGCCCAAAAGATAATCAGAACTCACAGAAAAAGTTTCGCATATTTTGATAAGCATATCAATAGAAGGCTGAATGTTTCCGTTCTCCCAGTTGCTTATGCATTGTTTTGTAACACTTAACTTGTTTCCGAATTCAACCTGATTTATTCCTAAGGATTTTCTTAATTCTTTAATTCTTTCACAGAACATACAACCGCTCCTTTGTCACACATTACAATACTATTGTAAATTAACTATTGACAAATATAAAATACTTTAGTATACTGATATTGGACAAAAACCAAACTTTATTAACGGAGGAAATGATATGGAATTTATGAGAATAGTGATTTTTATAGTAGTTTGCATAGTATGGGGAATTGTTACAAAAAGCATAAACGAAAACAAAGGCTATGACGGTGGCTTCTGGTGGGGATTTTTCCTTGGTGTCATCGGTCTGATAGTTGTTCTTCGTAAACCGGAAAGCAGACCGATAAGTGTTTCGAACAGCGAAAGAGAAAAAGATGTTCTCAGCAGAGGCGGTTGGAAATGTGTAAAATGTGGTGGACTTAATTCGTCTTATATTGAAACCTGCGTGTGCGGATGTACTCTTGCTGAAAACAACAGAATAGAAAAAGAACAGAGAGAAGAAAAAGAAAGAGCAAAAGAAGAACTTATGAAACAGAAAAAACGTTTCGATGACGGTGAAATCACAGAAGAAGAGTATAATGATATAAAGAAAAAGTTGTTGAATTTATAATTTGAAATCGGGAGGAATTGAAAATGGGATATGCTATCAGCGCTGTCGCTGTGGGACTTATTTGTGGAAAAGTAACACAGTCGATATATAATAAAAAAGGTTATGACGGTGGATTTTGGTGGGGATTTTTCCTTGGGGTTATCGGAATAATAATTGCTATCAATAAGCCTGATTATGATGACATTGCTGTTACACAGAAAAACGATCCTGAAAAAGAACGTGATATGCTAAGCAGAGGCGGATGGAGATGTAAATCCTGCGGCAAGGTGAATTCTTCATATATGTCGAGTTGCGTTTGTGGACGTTCACGCGATTGATACGCAGATTGAACAGACAGGTTTAGTCCTGTCTGTTTCTTTATATATAAATAGTATATATGCGCCATAAAATACCAGTTAAGACATTAAATTCCCTTATTTTACAAATTCGTATGCAGGTTGCACAAAAACCTTGCGATTAAATTTCGAAAAATATGGCAAAAAAACTTTCAAAAAACTATTGACATTCTATTTTCTTCTTGGTATAATATAAAAGCACTCTGACGAACAGAGTACACAAAGCACCTTGAAAATTGAACAATCGACAAGACAAACCCTAAAATTCCTTAAACGGAAAAAGGTCAGATGAAAAGACTAAAAAACATAACAAGATTAGCCAAGTGAGAACTTGGGACAGGATCAACGCTGAGAAATCAGCT
>JAFTTI010000043.1 GCA_017466865.1 Oscillospiraceae bacterium
TATGGAAATGTGTTTTTAGTCCATATCAATAAAAGTTCAGCAGACTGCCCACTGCTGATTTATTTCAATATTTTTTCAACTTTGGAGTACTTAATTGGAATATTTTCAGACTTCGTGGAGAAGTGGGTCTGCTTACAATCGAGGCTTATTGCCAGAAGAATTTTTCTATAAACAGATTTACGAAGCTATAGAAAAGAATGTAGAAAATAAAACTCTCCCCTTCTTCAATTCAAATAAACAGATTCCTATTGAACTTTCAACAGGAAAAATTATAAATGATCACAATCTAGTAGCTCTTGAACAAATCGCTGCAAAAAACGGTTATAAGTCTAATAATTGGATTTATGGAAGTGAATTAGAACGATTGAGTAAAGAAGGAATTAAAATAAATCTCAAAAAAGGTTCAGAACCTGTTCTATGTTTACAGAAATTAAATAATCCAATTCATGTAAATGAACAAGAATTATATATTTCTGAAGCAGGAACAAAAAGCAATTATCAATTTTTATACAATATTGATAGTCTTGATGAACGTTCTGTAAAAGCTTTAGAAAAACATATAAACACTTCTAAAAAAATCGACAATGAATACACCCAAGGAAACTTCACAAACTTTGTTGAAAATCAAAAAGCCTTAAAGAAAGCCCCTCCTCTTCCACAAGGTCTTAAACGAATAAAAGATAAAGTTATTTCAACCTGTCAAACTCTCAATATGAATATCGCACCACTTGTAGATGCTCAAGCCAAGCATGTTTGTTATGAAGTAACAGGAAATCGCTTAACACATCAACCAAGTGTAGAAGCAAAACAAAATTGTTATAACGCTTGTTTGCAAATCATAGAAAACACAAAAGCAAACAAAACAGAACCTTGGAAAGTTGGAGAAACAATCACAAAAGCACTAGATACAGGAACTTGGTACGCAAGGTCTTATACTTCAAAAGACTTTAGTATCGGTTATAACAAACAAAAAGAAGAACAAGCTCAAAAAGAGTCTTTGTTGAAATCAAAATTATATAGCGGAATTGAACGCTAACAACACGAGGAGTACATCATATGGAAAATAAAAACATAACTATGGAAATCATTTATAGTAATGAGTTCAATCGTGCAAATATCAAATTCTCAGGAATACCAGATGAAGAAGTTCGAGCTGAAATGAAACAAGCTGGCTGGCTTTTCAGTAGAAAAAATGAAGTTTGGTATCCTACTAACAAAGCACAAGAAGAAAGCAATGAATTTGCTAAAAAATTACAAGAAAAGTATTTTTCCGAACAAACATCTAATAATTCTTTCAACGAACCAACAGGAAAACAATTGATAAATCAAATGGCTGATAGTAGTATGTCATTGAAAGAAATTGTACTAGAACTAAAAAACCGTTTTGGTGAAGAAGAAGTTCAAAAAGCAATTGATTCATTAAAAATTGAACCTGACTCATTAGCATTTAGAGAAAAATCTACTGGTAAATATTTTACTATTCAAACATCAGAAGAAAATGGCTACGACTGGGAATTATTTAATAGCGACTTTACCGAAATTGACGGTGGTGTTTACTATGACGATTTATCACCTAATTTCAATAAAGATGACTACACTACGTCTATTTATGAATTCACAAAAGAAACAATGAAATCATACGGTATTAATTATGACGACTGTGAACCTGCTGATTATGAAGAAATTCAATCAAGAAGTTTTGATGTTTTTAAAGCAAAACAGGAAGAAAAAGAAGTAATTAATTCTCAGCCAGAAGAGTATTTTAAAGAAAATAATCTTCCCTACATTCATCTTTATTGGTCAGAAAATCCACACTTTAAGGGAGAAAACAAGTTCTACTCAATAAAAGAATTCAATGAACTGATGGAAAAATTGGATAAAGAATTTCATAACGAAAAAATGCGTATCAAAGAAAAATACGGTTCTTATGATAGATATATTGAAATCCCAGAAGAAGAACTTCCTCTAGAAGATAGAAACGTAAATTTTGGTTACGATAAAACAAGATTTCAATTCTGTAACATACCAACTGTGGACCATAAGGATACTATTACTTATGAACCAGATAGATTCGATATCGGTGATGGGATTGGTAATATTTTTGATTTTGTAAGAACAACTTGTACTTACCCTAATGTAATTGAAGCATTAAATAATCTTGAAAATGAATTGTATTTTTCTTCTATAACTGGTGAACAGAGAAATGCTATACTTTCAATTATAAATTCTGCACAAGAAGATTTAACTCAAGAGTTAGTTACTAAAGAGTTAGCATTAGACGAAGCTAGAAACCATTACAAAGAAGTTCATAATTCAATTATTATTGAAGCCTCAAAAGCAGAAGAAGCTGAAAATAGAAAAGAAAAAGCTCTTTCTGATATTAAAAACACTTATAATACTGCTATAGAAAAAATTCTTTCTGAATCTAAAGCAAGCAATATTTCTTCTGATTATGCTATTAATGAAGCAAAACGCTTTATTGAGAAAAATCTTTTTGAAGTATCAAGGAATACAGAACTTACAAAAGTAGATTGGGAACGACAAAGAGAAATATGGAATCTATTTCCTTCAAACTGTAATTTGACTGACAAATTAATTGAAACTTATAACAATCTTCTACCTCAAGCAAATGAATTGGAAAACGAAGAAACAAAAATAGAAGTTCCAAAATCAGAACCAATTCTTTTAACAGAAGAAGATATTGAAATCTGTAAAAAAGTAATTCCTCCTTCTCAATATGCTTTTACTCTTGAATTAACTCAAGGTGAAGAAGGAGAATTCTTCAAAGGCAAATTAAAAGAGATAGCAGAAACTTATAAACAAATTACATCCGACGGCGAACTTGTAAATCCAGACGGAACTCATAATGTTGGTTTTCACTACTTTTTAGGTAGCACTGATTTCTATATTTCTCAAATTTATACAGATGGCTATGCTTTTGGTTACGCTGTATTAAATGGTGATGTTGAAATGTCTGAATGGGGAGATATTTCTCTCGATGAAGTTAGAAACATTCCTTGGCTTGAAGTGGATTATCATGTTCCAAAAGGAACAACTATAGAAGAAATGTTACATAAAGCATATCCAAACCATTTTCCTGAACTAAAAAAAGAACTTGATAGTTCTATGCAAATTACAGAAGAAGAAAAACCAAGAGTTACATTCTTTGTTGCCGACAATCCTGAATTCGACAATGAAAGTTTTACAGAACTATCTCTAGAAGATGCGATTAAACACTACAAAGAATTAGCCTCTGAATATGAAGGAACAGGAATAAGATTCCCTTGCATTGGTATCAATATTCATGATGGAAGTGATTATGATTCCAACGATGAAGTTGGGTCTTTTATCTTCAATGGCAAAGCTTTACAACTAGATTTATTAGATGACATTCCTTACTACAAAAAAAATCCTCAATACATCACAGCTATGAAACAATTAGCCGTTGCCTTAATTGAAAATGATATTAATGTAGAAAACGCAGACGAATTCTTCGAAAAGTATAAATCTGAAATCATCGTAAACGATATCATCTATAAAAGTTATTACAATTCCGAAAATGCTCGTGAAATTTGTCATGCACTGAAACAAACAGATGATTTATCAAAGAAAGAAAATGCTATTGAAACTGTTGTAGACCATTTTGTTAAACAAGATATTTTCAAATCAGGAGATATTCTTGTTCCAATTCCACAACATACAGGGAATGCTGAATATACATTAGATATTGCAAATAAAATTGCAGAAAAAACAAATACCGAAGTATATGACATTCTAAAATGCAAACCACATGACACAATGTATGACCAAAAGAAAGATGGAAAAGATTCTCTAGAAGTTGAAATGTTTACAACAGGTACAATTCCAGAAGGAAGAAGAGTTTTCTTTGTTGATAATGTTATTTCTACAGGGACAACATACAATGAAGCGATTAAACATATTCCAAATATGATACCTCTTGCTTATGCATTAACTGATAATGCAAAACTATCCTTTGACGGTCAAAATTATCATGTTGGAAAAGAGCCTGAACAAATAACACCAATGAATGTTTACTCATTCTCTCCATTTGGTTATGAAGGAGCAATCGTAAGTATTGAAACAGATTTACGAAGAGGAATCCCTGCTGTAGATATTATTGGAATTGCGGATTCTCAAGTAAAAGAAACAAGAGAAAGAGTTAGAGCTGCATTTGCAAATTCGGGACTAACATTCCCTCAAGAAAGAGTTTTAATTTCTGTCTCTCCTGCGGACTTAAAAAAAGAAAACCCAATGGATTTGGCTATCGCAACTAGTATTCTTTCACACACAGAAAATTTTATGACGGAGCAATGTCTTGTTCTCGGAGAACTTGAACTTTCAGGAAATATTAGACCTGTAAGAGGTGGATATGCTGCTGCAAAATCAGCTGTAGCACATGGAATTACTCATATTTTGTGTGACGAAAAAACTGCTGAAGAAATCAATAAGATTCCAGGTATTAAAATAGCCATCGCAAAAAATTTAGCAGAAGTTCCTACTTTGCTCAAAAGTAAGGAAAATTTCATTTCTCCGGAAGTACAAACACAAAATAACAAAAATATTAGGTTTAATGAAACATTACCTTCTATTGATAACTCAATTTTGGACGGACATTTTGAAACTGCAAGGGCATTAGAAATTGCGGCCGCAGGAAAACATAACTTTTTACTTGTTGGTCCTCCTGGTTGTGGAAAAACACTGCTTTCAACTACATTAATTCCTGCACTTACTCCAAATATGACGGAAGAAGAAAGTAATGTGAATTATAGAATAAAGTCTCTAGCAGGATTAACTGGTCCACATCAAGATAAGTACTCTGCTCCATTTAGAATGCCACATCAAACTGCCTCTATAGAAGGAATGTGTGGCGGAGGGGTTAATTGTCGACCTGGTGAAATTTCTCTTGCAACTAACGGAACCCTTTTCCTAGATGAAACTGCTGAATTTAGATCTTCAGTTTTGCAAATGCTTAGAGTTCCTCTTGAAAACAAGTCTGTTACTTTATCAAGAGCTGGCCGTTCTACAGTTTATCCAGCAAATTTTCAACTTGGACTTGCAACAAATCCATGTCCTTGTGGTAACTTCCATTCAGAATCAAGAATCTGTCTATGTTCTGCAAAAAGTATAGAACAATATTGGAATAAATTTTCTGCACCACTTTTGGATAGAGTAGAAATCAAACATTTTGTAAAAAAAGACACAGAGGACACTCGTAAAATTACAGTTGATGAAATGAAATCTCATGTTGAAACTGCAATCAAAATTCAAAGAGAGCGTGGAGTTTACAACTCAAAACTAAATCCACTAGAAATAGCTGAGTTATGTAAATTAAACAAAACTTGCCAAAAATATATGGATACAATCACTCAAAAGAATGACCTTTCTCCAAGAAATGTTGCTAATATTTTGAAAGTATCATTAACAATTGCAAATATGGATGGAAGAGAAAAAATTAGAATAAATGATTTGAAAGAAGCAAATGAACTTTGTTCAAATGTATTCGAAAAACCAAATCAATATAAATATAATTTTGAATCTTCAATTGGAAATGATGAAAATGAAGTTCAAGAGCCAATCCGATTATATTCTGCAAAATATCAGAATGAACTTTCAGAAAGAAAAGAACAATTCAAGAAAATTTCGGAAGACCTTTCCCTTCATCAAAAATGGAGAGCAGAATATTCAGAAGCAGAAAAACAAGTTCCTTCTTGGTTAGGTCAACTTTTGGTTAATGATTCTAATTCTTATGGAAAACTTTTAATGGAAGAAAAAAACTTCTCTGATAAAATTGAAAAACTTGAAACAAAAATTGTAAATGATTCAATTCAACCATCTTTATTTGATGATAAAGAATTATCAGCACTACAATTGAAAGAATCAGAAAAAGAACGAGAATCAATTATTAAACCAATCATTTCTGGAGATAGAACTGGACTTTGGAAAGCTTTTAAAGAGTTTGAAGAACATGGTGTTTTTGATATTAAAGGAAAAACTCTTTCACTATCAAAAAACAATACTCTTACTAAAACAAGTATGAAACAACTTCAAGCTGCAATGAACATCTACAGAAACAAAAAGTTTGAAACATTCAGATACATTCTTGTAGATAAAAACTCAGGAAAGATTACTGACCAGTTAGCAATATCTTCTCATATGCCAAATGCTTCTGTCGTATCAGTTCCTAATGGAGAAACTGTAAAACAAGTAATAACAAGAGCAGAAGAAACTGACTCACTAATCGTTATTGCTCATAATCATCCTTCTGGAAATGTAGCTCCGTCAGACTATGATATTGAAACTACAAAAGCTTTAGAAGAAAGTATGACTAATACAAGTGGCAGCTCAAGATTTGCAGGTCATATAATTTTAGACCACGATAAATTCTGTCTATATCTTCCTAAAAAAGGTTGGAATGAAGTAGAAACAAAATTATCAAATAAAGAATTCGAAAAAGAATTGCCTTCTTGGGTAAAAACGGAAGTTAATGGTTATAATGATTTAAAATTAATTGCAAAAGAAATTAATGATACAAATAATTGGAACGATGATTTTATTCCTGTTGTATTCACAAACTCAGGTAACAAAATTTCTGGTATTCAATATTTTCATAAAGATTTCTTTCTTGAAAATCAACAAGACAAAATTCGTAACGATATTCTTTTTTCATCTCTGGATGCAGGTGCTATTGGAGCTTTTCCAATTGTTACAGATTCTTGTTACAACAAAATGAGTAAGACAGAACAAACAGAATTTGAATCTAAAGTAAAGGAATTAATTTCAAGAAATGTTTTTATTGATTGTGCATTAAATAATACGACTGTTACTAAAAAATATTTTATGGAACCAGGTAAATTTATTTCAAGAAATATTGTTGCAGAAAAAGATAAGGAAATTGATGTTCAAGCAACTTGGAAAACAAGAATCAATCCAGAATTATTTTACAAAGTACCAAATCAAAATACTAAAGACATCGACATAGAACGATAAACTTTTTTGTAGCGATAAATTCTATGGTTTATCGCTACTTTTCCAACAACAAGAGGAGTACACAATTTTATGGAAAATAAAGATTCAAAAAAGAAAGAATTAGAAGAAGCTGCAGAACTTTTAAAAAATATTAATTTTAGTGATAATAATTCAAATCAGCTTCAAGAACTTATAAAACAAATACATATTCTCTCTAATCACAAAGAAGAAATCGAAAGAGAAGACTTTTATCCTTCAGAAGAAAAACCTCTTTCTTATGAAGAACAACTAAACCAAATTTATAATATGAAAGAAGTTGATAATGATAGAAGGGAATTCCTCATAAAAAAATTAAAATTGGAATTTGGTATGCCATTAGATGGGGAATACCATTTAGATGGAAAAGAAGTAGATGATTCTTTTAAAAAGTTTAATGATAATATCAAACAAGAAAAAAATGAGATCTCTCCTGTTGTCCTTGGAGAAACTATTCTACCACCATTCTTGATTACAACAAACAAAGGATTAACATACTGCGATAATTACAAAGTAATTGAGAGAAATCCTGAAACAAATGAATACTTATTGGACAACGGAAAAGAAAAATTAGTTCTTTCTGCAAAAACGTTTGAATCTATTATTAATCCTAAATCAGCATATCCCGACTTTAAACAAAAGGAAACAATTCTTTATGCTGAAAATAGTCCAACTATTGTACAAGACAAAACTATAATTCCAGAATTTGCAATGA
>JAFTTI010000044.1 GCA_017466865.1 Oscillospiraceae bacterium
AAAAAACTTTGAAAAATATGACGGAGTACCTCTGACATTAAGAACTTGCACGCATCCAGAGTTCAAGGCTTTTAATTTTTTGAGGAAACTAAGTCCTGAGGCATATTATTATGTTTGTAAGACAGATGAAATCCTAAAAACGATTTAATCATTCTGTTGGGTATTCTTGGAACTTCAATCTGTAATGCAGAAGATTTCTATCAAATAAGAAATAATTCTAAGATTGGAGATTTATGGGAAATAACTTATGTAAGAAATGGAATAGAAAAAAGCAACCTTAACATTTGGATTGTTTTAATACATACATATTTTTATAATGTACAAATAACAATATTGACTAAACAAAAAAAATAACCTATATTATCTCATAGGTATCTGTCTGCCCAAAGGGAGATACTTATGAGTTCAAAAGTGTTTGTTCCGCAAGGTACAAATCAAACGCCTTTTAACCCACAATTACAGCATTTTGACTACATATGTGGTCAAGTAATAAAAGAAAATCGTCTTCTTAAATTTATTGTTGTTGTGTCTGTATTGGCGTTTTTCTTATCTATCGGCATCACTATGTATGCTGTCTCACAACCCGATTCTATCCCAGTCTTAGTTACTATGAATGACTTTGGAGAAACTCAATACATCGGGCCTGTTTCAAGAAAAAACTATCAAAACTTTAATGTTCCAGAAGTCGCAATTCAAGCACAAGTAAAAGAATTTATTAGTCTTTCAAACACCCTCTCAACAGATAAAACTGTAATGAAAAATGCAGTAAACAAGACTTATCATCTTTTAACTTCTGTAACAGCTCAACGCTACTCTACTCTTGTAAAAGAACAAAATCCTTTTGCAGATTTTGGAACACGAACAAGAGAAGTTTTATTTCAGACAGAACCATTAAAGGTTTCTGCAGATACTTATCAAGTTGATTATCAATTAATAACAAGACAACTTTCAGGACAAGTAATGTCAAACGAAGCATATCGAGCAGTTATCACGATCAAAATGCTTCAACCTGCAGAAGAAGATATTAAAGATAATCCACTTGGTATCTATATTACTTCATTTGATATGAAGAAAATCGACAAAACAATAATCAATTCAAACAAATAACAACAAGAGGAGTACTTAATTATGAGAAAATTGTTTGTTTTTTTATTTGCACTAATGTGTATTAGTTTATCATCATGTGCAACTACGATGGATATGGAGACATCAATAGATTTTGTAAAAGAATCTATGGCATCTTCATTAGAGACTGAAATGACAGAAAATCAAAATGAAGTTGAAAACTATTTGATTCAAGAAGAATTAAAAGTTCAAGATATGGAAGAAACTGTAATCTATGTTGAACGACCTGTTTACGTTCCAGAAGATACTTCAAATCCTGCTTTGGAAAAGAAAAATCTAAACGGAAAAGACGCAGTTGCTGATAGTTTGAAAAAAGCAGTTCAGACTCCAGAACAGTATAAACAGGGTACATTTTTTTATCAGTATGACGAAAACTTTGTATACGAAATTTATGCTCAACCATATCACCTTACAGATATTATTTTAGAACCAGGAGAAGTTGTTATAGGAACACCTTTACTTTCTGAAGACGAATCTGTTTGGGAATTAACAGCTGGCGTTGCAAAGGATGCAGAAACAGGAGCTGATATTCAACATTTGTTTGTAAAACCTGCGTATTCAAAATTGGATTCAACATTGATCATCATTACCGATAGACGCGTTTATAATTTTAGACTCAAATCTTTTGCTGATACACATATGGCGATGGTTAAGTTTACTTATCCTAAAACAAAAAATATATGGGCAAAAAAGTTTGATGAAACAAATGGCCGTACTGTAGAAAGTGAATTTATCAATATAACTAATCCTGAGTTTTTGTCTTTTGATTATCAAATAAAATACAGTATTTTCAAAAAACCAGAATTCCTTCCTACAAGAGTGTATGACGATGGAAAATCAACATATATTCAGTTAGATGAAATAGTTTTACAGAAAAAATTGCCAGTTGCATTTAATGAAAAAAATGAAATAGTAAATTATTCCGTAAAGAAAAATGTGATTATCATTCCTCGTTTAATCAATAAAGTAACTCTCCGACTTGGAAATGAAAAAGTAACTGTAATTAAAAAGAAAACAGTTATTGAAAACAAAACGGAGGTTGCTGATGAATGATGAAAAAGAAATTGAAACTACCTTGCCAGAAGACGAAAGCCTTATTGATTTGGAAGATATGGAAGATGAAGAACTTCCACCTCCAGAAGAGGAAAACGAAGCAAGAGAAATAAATGTCGGAAACATCTTTGCTGTTATTTTAATTGGAATTCTTATTCTATTTTTAATTGCTTTTATTGCTGTAAATACAAATAACAAAAAGAAAACAAAAACTGATAATTCAGAATTGGATAAAGCAGGAGTAAAAACTCACGTTAATTTTGATTTACCAGAAACAAATATTCCTTCGATAGAAGAATCTATTGAAGAGGAAGTAGAAAAAGAAAATGAGATAGAAGAAATAATTAATTCCTTGCCGCCAGAATTACAACTACCAGAACAAGGACAACCAGGAATTGCACCCGTATCTTCTGTAGGAAATACAGGTAGTTCTAGTTCATATACAGTAGAAAGACCTGACACTAGAAATTCTAAATCGCCAAGAAAGATTGAAGGTCTTGCAGGTTTAGAATATGGAAATCAAACATCTGTAGTAGATACGATTTCAAGTGTTATGAATGGGACTTATTCTTCTACAAAAATGACAAAAGAAGAATATATTGCTCAACAAATGGCTCAAACTCAAAGTATACAGAATCAGCTATACGGTAACGGCTCAAATATGGGCTCAGATATCGGCTCAAACAAAGAAAACTTCTTTAATAATAATTCTGGAACAGTAGGAAATGGCTATTATATGAGTAAATCAAGTCTTTGGGATGGAACTATTATTTCAGCTGCATTGGTAACCAGTATTGATACGGCAAATCCTGGTGTTGTAATTGCTCGTGTAACAGAAAATGTTTATTCAAGTTATGACCATTCGTATTTATTAATTCCAGAAGGTTCAATGCTTTTTGCAACCTACAATTCTTCTGTAAGTTATGGTCAAAATCGAGTTCAAGTTGCTTGGAACTTATTGATAAGACCTGATAACTATAGAATTCAACTTGGTAATATGAATGGTGTTGATTCCCAAGGAGCAAGTGGATACAAAGGGCATGTGAATAATCATACTTTTGAAACACTAAAGGCAATGGGCATGATTGCTATGTTTAGCATTATTCAAACAGAAGTAACAAACACGATAGATAATCAATCAAATGAATATATTCAAAACTCTTTAACTGATGTTTATGCTGAAGCAAGCAAAATCGGTAATAAGATTCTAGATAGGGCTTTAGATATTCAGCCTACGATAAAAATAGGACACGGAAAAGAAATCAAATTAATAACAAACGGTCCTTTGGAACTTCCACCTGTAGAAGTAAATCAGGTAACTCAAAAATACATTAGAACACGTTAAAAATTCTTATAACCTTAAAAAATAAGATTCTGTCTGCCCAAGAGGAGTCTTATGAAAAATTTAAAATCTCTTTTTTTGACAATTTTCACATTGCTCATGGTTTCTTGTAATTTCTTTACAAGTTTAACAGAAGAACCAAGCAATATGATTGAGATTTCAAGTTTAACTTTGAATAAATCAAATATCGAATTGTCAGTTGGAAATATGGAATATATTTCTGTTTTAGTTAAACCAAATGGAGTTCAAAAAGATATAAATCTTCTTTGGTCTTATGATAAGAGCATCATCGAATGTGATTCAAGTTCATCTTGGGGCTTTACTTTCAAAGCTATAAAAGAAGGACAAACCAATTTGCGTTGTTCTTATAATGGATTCGAAGCAAGTTGTTTAATCACAGTTTCCGGTTATTCAGACAACTATGAAGCTACAACAGAACCATATATTTACTCAAACACTTCTATTCTCCAAACAAGTCCTGGAATAAGTGAAAAAGTTTTTGTTTCACTTTACGGAGGAGATGCTTCTGATATTGATGGATACTCTTGGACTGTAGATAACAGTTCAGTAGTTTCAATTCAGCCAACAGGTCAATATTGTGTAATAACTGCAAAAGAAGCAGGTTATGCAAGAATAAAGGTATCACACAATAAAGCAACTTATCCATATTATATTGGTATTTATGTTTTTGAAGATAATACTTCAGTGGGTTATATCACAACTTCAAACAACATTGTTACAATGAACAAAGCTGACGGTGAACAAAATATCTCAGTTTCACTT
>JAFTTI010000024.1 GCA_017466865.1 Oscillospiraceae bacterium
GGGATAGCCGTCCTCGCCTATGTATTTTTTGTTTTCAATAATACGGGCAATCATATTTTTGTTCCAAACGTTTTTCTCTTGATAAAAAATGACTCCACGCTCAGTAAGGTCATCCGCGATGGCTTTAAGGATTTCTCCCGCTCCGTAACGCCGAAAGATCTCAACCACTACTCTCGCTTCTTCATCGTTGACAGTAAGAATACCGTTGACCATTTTATACCCATAGCTAATCATACGAAGTGCCATCACTTCACCTCCATTCTTAATTGAAGTTCGCCAAGCAAGCAGAATGTTATATCGCCATTTTGTTCTGCGTAAATATTTGTCACAATAGAAGTAAAAAGTTCTTTGTCTATCTCTGATAACGTTTTCGGAGAATCATTCAGTATGCGCTTTAAGTGGCGAAGTTCCTCAATACACCGCTCATCTTCATCCTCAGACAGCAATTTGTTTCTTCTAACTCGAAGATCTTCTATCTGCTTTTTGATACTATCCGTTTTTTCAAAGTAAGTTACGTCATCAATAATACCTTTGGTATGCAGTTTGGAATACATTGAGTTTTGTTCACTCAAGCTTGCTATCTCACCGTCGATTTCTGCTACCTGTGAGTTCCCCATTGTGATCTTTGTCTTGAGATTTTGCAGTTGCGTTATTGTTTCGTCCAACAACACTTTTTCATTTTGACGAAAGCGATTATACATTTGGACAAAAGCTGAAAACACCTCTGCATCTGAATAAGCACGGCTTTTACAAGCTATACCGGAATTGCCTTTTTTACTGCAAACCCAAAACACTTCCTCTTTGCGAATCAGCTTTTTATAAACCCATCCGCACTCTCTGCATCGTACCTTACCGCTCAAAAAAAGTTTCTCGCCGTTGCCTTGCTTCAAATACTTTTCTTCACGTCTACGACGTAGCGTTTGAGCCGCTTCATAATCTTCTTTTGATATAATCGCTTCGTGTGTATCTTCTGCGTAATACTTCGGGCGTTCACCTCTATTGGGGCGATTTCGGAGTGGTAGCATAGGGGGCGTATATGTTTTTTGCATCATAGTATCACCTATATATTTCTCATTGGAAAGAATATAGCGGATATGACACACCGCCCAAAACGGTTCCTCCAAATCTCGGTTGAGTGTTGCCGCAATAGCGTTCATTCCTACTCCTGCTAAGTACCAAGCAAATATTTTCTTTACAATTTCCGCTTCTTCGGGACAAACTATCAGTTGTTTATCTATAAGGCGATAACCGTATGGAGCGCTCGTTGCAACAAACGTACCATCTTCCATCTTCATTCTAAAAGATGTTGACATTCGTTTCGATGCCGAAATAGATTCTCCCTGCGCAAATGCACTCTTTATATAAAGAATCATTTCAGAGTTCATATTTTTCGTGTCTATGTTATCGCTCTCAAAATAAACGCTAACTCCACACTCTGCCAAAACACGAACACTTTCAATGCACTCAAGCGAGTTTCTTGCAAATCTCTGAACGCTCTTTACAAGCACCCGGTCGATCTTACGATTTTGGCAATCCTTAAGCATTCGCTTAAATTCGTCTCGCTTATTTACACAAGTTCCCGTTATGCCTTCGTCGGCATATATATCTACAAAGACCATACTTTCATGATTTCGGATATAATCGCTATAATAGCGCATCTGCGCAATAAATGAATTGATCTGATCCGAAGAATCTGTACTAACTCTGCAATATGCCGCAACTCTTAATTTGCGTTCAGCATTTGCACCAAGCGTTGGCTTTATAACTCTTACTTCTCTTATTCCGTTATTCATACGGCTACCTCCTCTCTTTTGTACTATAATTTTACTGTTTTTCGCAAATTCCTCAAGGATGCGATTTTTATGCGATTTCGATCACCGCACAATTTGTTTTTTCTGCATTTCTTTTGTTTAAGCGATCAAGTATCTTCCTATCCACTCCACGTTCTGCAAGCCTGCGAAGAACATCAAGGGATACAAGATAGATCATTTGATTTTTGCTTTGTTCACTCATTTACTCTACCCCCATACTGACCTTCAACGCTTGGTCAACAGCCTCCATAGACTCTTTGCTTGCTCGTCCGACATATCGAGTAAGCCTTGTTTTGTCTACCGTCCTTACCTGCTCTGCAAGTGCAATCGAACTCATAGAAAGATCGCTGCTTTCGATAGGAATGTGGGTAGGCATATATTTTTTCTTTTGGCAACGGCTTGTGATTGCAAGCACGATCACAGTAGGACTATGCGTATTTCCTACGTTATTTTGAATGACCAACACGGGTCTCTCTCCTCCCTGCTCCGATCCGATAACGGGGTCAAGGTCGGCAATGTAAATCTCACCGCGTCTGATTTTTCTATCCATATCTATGAACCTCCTTTGTTTTGCCGAATATGGCTATGTATGACAAGAGCCGCCCAAACTGTTTGCTTGGGCGGTTCTCGTAAGAAAAGAAGTGAAAAGAAAGGAGATTTTCACTGTTTAACATTCTTCACAGCACCGACGCTGACTCTTGGTGATCAGAAGTGCGAGGTAGTCGCAAAAGTCGTCGTCAATGGGTTCGTGATTA
>JAFTTI010000015.1 GCA_017466865.1 Oscillospiraceae bacterium
CAAGGTAATGAGTGGAGTAAATGGCTCTGCTTTGTCAAAGGCCTACTCAAAAATGATGGAACTATTCATTATTAAAGCAAATGGGGATTGCAAAGGTGCAGGACTTTCGGGATTGATGTGGGCTGATGAGAGAGCCAAGAAAATTGCAAAAATGGATGACAATGTAGTTCTTCCTGCTTTAGGTCATGATAAGGAATTATATGAAGCATGGTGGATGACTTTCTATCAGGATGTGGAACAGACTATCAATGAGAGTGCGAACAATAATGTTCGTGCATATATGAATGCAGTGGTTGCAGATGTAGAACTCGGAGATGAGGTTTTGACCAAGTCCGGAGTTTTTGAGGTAATCTTTAATCCAGAAGAATATGCTGGATATGATGAAAAGTCCACATATTATGAGAGTGTTTATTTGACAGCTACCAATGGCGGTCAATATGAAACTTACATGGATGTCAAGATATTAAAAGAGGGTAAGAAGATGAAAGTAAGAACATCTGAACACAAAATCAATATCAAGGCAAAGACAAAAGGAGACAATGTTCGTTATGAGATTTGTGGAGCATACCAATATTTCCCTAATGGACTGAGCCTAGATCCTATGATCAAATATGCAGAAATGCTTATGGCGGCAGCTACTCTTCATATCTTGGACAAAAAGCAGGTTGATAATACCTCAATGGAAAAATACGCATTGCCAAGCCTGTCTAAACTGAATTAAGAAAGCAATGATAAAAAATTACTGATTAAAATCAATAAACATAAATAAGTATCAATTATGGGATTTTGGGGAGTTATAGCGATTATCGCAATTTTAGCAATCGTGTTACGACTATTGCGTTCAATCTTTGTTTGGATGGATTATGTGGCTGGAGCTATAATAATAATTGCACCTATTGTTATGTGGATTTCCGAGGGCTTTTGGGTTGCTCTAATTACTTTCTTTGTAGCCTCTATTGCTGTTTCATTATTATTTGGACTAGGTTCTAAAACTGAATGGAGAGATGAGACGGGCAGATACTCAATTACTTGTCACAAATGCGATTATGGAGGTATGGAAATATTGAGTAGCGATGAAAATGGTGTATATGCGAGATGTAAAAGATGTGGAGATACACGTAGATACAATTATTAAGAATTAACAAGTGATTTTTCGTAAATTAAAGTTTAACATCAATATAGTGAATTATGCAAAAAATGTGTTTTGTGATGTTGACATATAGTTGCAATCTCAATTGCATCTATTGTTATCAGAAGTATAAAACATCGCAAAGAATGACTTTAGAAACAGCCAAATCTGTGGTTACAAGGGAAGTCCAGTTGGCAAGAGAGTCAAATAATAAGGACGGCGTAAGATTCGACCTATTTGGGGGAGAACCTTTACTTCAATTTGATTTGATAAAAGAATTATGTGCTTGGATATGGGAAACTATCACAGATGTCAAGGTTGATATTTTCATCACCACTAATGGTACTTTGCTTGACGATGAAAAGAAAGCATGGTTTAATACTCACAAAGAGAGAATTAATCTTATTATGTCTGTTGATGGTAAAGATGACGTACAAGTAGGCAATAGAGGATGTCAATCTTCTGAATTACCTATAAGATGGATGATAGACACGCTGCCGAATTATCTATTAAGTATGACTGTTTCAAGAAAGGCTCTAGCGAATTTTGCAGATGAATTGATTTATTTTCATGAGCATAACTATCGTATAGATGCGAAACCTGCACAGGGTGAAGATTGGCAGCCAGGAGATGGTAAAGTATACGAGAATCAGTTGTATAAGCTTGCAGATTATTATTTAGCTCATCCCGAGGTGACTCCTATGTATATTTTCAAAGAGACTTCTTATGTTCATTTGCTTAATAATGAGCCAAATGAGAAATATGGTAAAACATGTGGCGTAGCCGAAGAGCTTGTCGCATACGATGTGGAAGGACGACTATTCCCATGTCACCATTTTCTACCCAATGTAAATGGCAAAACTGACATTTTGGATTATCTAAATACGCTTGATTTTACCGATTCTTCAAAATTCGTTGATGAAGAATGTATGAAGTGTGAAATACTGAAACTGTGTAGAACATGCAGTGCTCGTAATTTCAATGAAAGAGGAGATGTTAGTCGAAGAGATAAACGAACTTGTCAAATAATGCTTGCTGAAGCAAAAGTCGTAAGCCAGTTCCAAATTAGGAAATATATGCAGAATAAAGATAATTTAAGTGCGCACGACCTATTGAAACTTAAGGCTGCAATCAAGTGCCATCAAATCTGCGCTGACTTCGAGAAGAAATTTTATGCACCAAAACAATAATAATGGAGAAGCCGATAGCCATAAAGTGGAGGCGTAATTATTAACTTATTAGCAATATGTTAAACAATGAATTGCTTATGGAAGCTGCCGCATTGGTAAACTCAAATGAGGCACAGATCGCTCAACTTCAGGCTGATGTTGAGTGTGCATCTGGTTGTGGAATGTGTGGTTACGGTAGTAACTAATATTCTTTCAACGCTGGAGAGCCTGCCTAACTAGTTTTGTTAGACAGGCTCTCTCATCTATTAAGACCTTTTGAATGTAGATATTATGCAAAATATAGATAACTCACAAGAAAATACGAAAGCAGATGCATTGCTTATTCAATTATCGGCTAACCCATACTTCGATATGCTATCGTCTTATAGTATAGGACAATTGGGATTATATTATTTAGCTGAATATGCTGATAGATTTGGTTATATTGCAAAGGTGAAATACTATAACTCATTTGATGAAGTATCTAATCTGCTTCCTGAGATAATAGAAAAGACTTCCTGCCGTATTCTTGGTTTCTATGTGGATAGTGAAAATATTTGGGCTTTAAGAAACCTAATTCCCATATTGCATCAAAGATGTCCTAATACGATTATTACTTTAGGTGGGCCTCAAGTTACAGGCGATCCATTTGGAACTATGCAATTGATTTCTAATGTTACTTGTGGAGTTATAGGAGAAGGAGAAGTCCCATTTCTCAAATTGTTGCAGTTAAAGTCATTCAGTGATGATGATTTAAGTACCATCAATGGCCTAATATATAATAATTCAGCAGGTAAATTAATTGTCACGACACCTCAAAAGCAGAATCTACATATTGATGAATATGGTTATCCCAAAAGGGAGAAGTATTGTTTAGATCCAGACCGCATTACATTCTCTCAATTAATAACAGGTAGAGGCTGTATGGGACGGTGTGCATTCTGTTATGAAGGAGGTAAAGAACATACAAACTTACGAGTACGCGACATTAACTCTTGTTTAGAGGAAATTGACTACTTGGTAGAGACCTATGGTGTTAAGTATATCAATATAGTGGATGATACATTCATTTTAAATAGGAAACGGACAGAGGAGTTCTGCAACAGAATGACAGATAAATACCAAGGTCAAATAAAATGGTATTGCGAAGCACGTGCAGATATCTTGTCTAAAAACATAGACATTCTACCCTTGCTAAAACAGGCAGGATTGGTCAAAATTCAATTAGGAGGAGAATCTGGATGCCAAGAGATATTAGATGCATATAAGAAAGGAGTAACCATAGAGCAACTGGAGTTCGTTACACAAAAAATAGTGGAAGCCGGTATTCCATATGTTTATGCCAATTTTATAATTGGCGGAGCGTTTGAAACGGAATCAACATTTGATAGAACCCTAAGTTTTGCTAAGAAATTGATGCATATCGCTCCTGGACATGTGGAAGTTAGTTCATCAGTATTTACTCCGACTCCTGGTTCGCCAATGTATAATAATCCAGATGAGTATGGTTTGAAAATTATAGATAAGAGGTGTATACGAGGTGCAAGCTGCTCATTTGTTTTTGCAGAAACTGAACATTTGAATCAATATAAAATTTGGCAATTACGCAATAAGTTTAATAATGAGATAGAGAGAGAATACTCTTTATTGTTGGAGAATATATCTTATGAGCAATTGAGAAGTATATTCTATCTATCAACAAAATTCTCGATAGATACACCATGGTCAAATTTGCTTAAAAGTAAGGCTCATTACAGAAATTATTTTGAGCCTTTGGTAAGAGGAGGATTCTATTCTTTTAGCGAAATCTCTATTGATGATATTTCTTCTGCTATTCCATTAAGAACTACACATCTCAGCTCTGATGGAGTTGCATTCTATAGGATTAAACGGTCAGGAGAATATGTAAAAAACAATAATTTGGAAAATGCCTTGATTACGCTATCTGCTGGGAAATTAACATTTCAAGATATTTTTAATATGATAAAGTCTAATCCTGCTTTTACTACTGAAGGTGTCAACATATTAGATGAATGCCTATCAATATATAAAGATTTCGAACGGGAATTTTCAGTTATATGGAAAAAGATTTAGAGGTTAGAACGCTATAGTAATTGAATATGCAGTATACTGATACATTGAAGACAATTAAGGATACTCTTTTGAATGAAGAGCATCTTAAGAAAATACAAGAGTTTACGCAAGCAACAGCATCAAACACTGCGTTTAGTTTTTGGCGTGAGGGGGATTTCTGGGAGTATATGGCAATTAGTTTGTCTGTTTTGGCTATTTTGTTAGCTATTATTACAGCCATTGCACAGTGGAAGACTGAAAGGAACACAAGAATATCTTTAAGTATGAAAACTCAAGTTTATGAATCAATATTTAGGTCATTACTCAATGATCTTTACAGGATACAATGTGATATTTTATCACTACAGATTGTTTTAATGGAAAACGATTTTAAGTCATATCCAACGGAGCGATATCTAAAGAATATGATGATTAAATTCGATGATACTAATCTTGATTCATTTTTAGTTGTATTTAATAAACAACATAAGGGTAAGGCTGAGGAAGATTACCTTAAGATGAGAGAAATCAATAATGAGCAAATTCGTAAGTATAATGCTAATATTGAAATGCTGATAGAACATCTAAAAGATTCATCAATAGATAGCAATGCCAAATTATTTGACTTCTCAATCATAAATACTAGCCTAGGTTATTTAGGCCATAAAATAATTCAAACTGCTAAATTTATCTATGGAGAGGACTCCGATGTTGGTTCTTCTTCTCTATTGCAATATGTAAAAAGAGCGATAGACTTTTATCAGTTAAATGAAAATCATATAACTTTTAAGGACTACTATGACAATCTTAAAAAGTATGAAGATATAATTACTCCTGTTTTTCGTGTTTTTTTCGAAAATACAGGTATTGAGTCCACAGAAGAAATGAAGATTTTGGCATATAAATTAATATCCGACGAAATAGAGGATAGTAAGAGGAACTTAATAAAATTAAAACCATAATGACCAAACCACCTAAAAGGCAGATAGTAAGATTCTCAGTTATTCTTGTGTAAAAACTTTTATTAAACGCACCAACAATAAAGTGTTATGATAAGGTGTTTAGCTATTTGTATAAATGATTGATATGGACATAAATTTCTTAAATGCGATTTTGAACACTCATAGTGTTTCTGGTTTTGAAAATCAAGCAGGCAAATTATTTTTAGATTATCTCGCTCCGTGTGTTGATTCAATTGATATGGATTCTATTGGTAATTGCTACGCTTATATCGGGAATGAATGCAAGGGAGATAAATCTATAAAATTTTTGTTAGATGCTCATATTGACGAAATTGGTTTTCAGGTTATATATATTGATGAACAGGGATATATCTATATTCGTAAAAATGGTGGTATTGATGTTTATTGTATCCCAGGATCACAGGTCGTAATACGAACTTCGTCTGGAGAAGAATTATTCGGTATTATAGGCAAAAAACCAATACATTTGATTGCTCCTGAAGAAAGAAATAAAAACATTGAGTTACATAATTTATGGATTGACACAGGATTGTCTCCATATGAAGTAAAGAAAAAGATTTCCATCGGTGATGTTGTTGCTTGGAAATCAAACATGATATATTTGTCAGACACCAAAATTTCATCAAAGGGATTAGATGATAAAGTCGGTGTATATATTATAAGCCAAGTTCTGAAAAAATTGTCTTCTTCAGAAAATGATAGTATTCAAGTATGTGGAGTGGCTTCTGTTCAAGAAGAAGTTGGCAATAGAGGTGCTATAATTTGTGGTCATAAAGTAAACCCAGATATAGCGATATGTATTGATGTAGATTTTGCTACTGATGTGCCAGACTGCCCCAAAACTAAGTATGGAGATATTGCATTAGGAAAGGGTGTTGTTATTCATCGTAGCATTGATAATACTAGTTCAATTACATCATTGGTGGAGAATATCGCAAAAGAAAATAACATTAAACACCAAGTTTCAGCAAGAACACTTGCCGTTGGGGGTACTAACGCAGTCGTTCTACAACAAACCAAAGATGGTATAATGACTATAAGTTTAGGGATACCTTGTAGATATATGCATACCCCTGTTGAATTGTGTGATCTTGATGATATAGAATCTGCAATTGAATTGCTATATCTCATTATCACCAAAATTAATTCTGAAATCTTAATCAAATAGGCTTAACGAACAGTAAGTAAATAACCCTTGTATTTAGAATCGTTTGTTCTATTTGTTAGTTATTAGAAATGTCGCTAATATCTTGTGTTTTTCATGTTTAGAGATATAAATTCCTGACGATTTGTTCCCGTTTCAGATAATAGCAGTATCTTTGCACTATGAAACAGATGCAGATTCATAATAGCACAAATATTATTGCCGATATTAAGCAGATTATCGAGCATGCGAGAAAACAGGCATATGCATCTATCAACACATTGATGATTCAATCAAATTGGTTGGTAGGTCGTCGTATTGTAGAGGAAGAACAAGGTGGTGCTTCAAGAGCTGAATATGGTAAGGCTTTGTTGAAAAATCTTGCCACCGAATTGATGCCGATATATGGCAACTCGTATTCTGCCCGTCGCTTGCAGGATTATCGTCAATTCTACCTCTATTTCAAGGATATAGAGATTTGGCACTCGCGAGTGCCAAATCTTACTTGGACACATTATCGTGAATTGCTTGCAGTTAGCGATGAGACTGCTCGCCACTGGTATATGCAAGAAGCAGCCAAAGAAATGTGGAGTGTTCGCACTCTTCACCGTAATATATCATCGCAATACTACTATCGTCTGTTGCAGTCGCAAGCAAAGGATGTGGTAATAGATGAGATG
>JAFTTI010000045.1 GCA_017466865.1 Oscillospiraceae bacterium
AAATGCACTCATAGTTGTTGTCAGAAGAACTACAATCGGGAAAACGAGATAGAGTTCCATAGGATTTGTAATGTAATCAACCGCAAGTTCCATACCCATCATCTTGAAAATCGGGTCGATGCAGAGATGTGTGAGTGGCATCGAGAAAATTTCTGCGATAATAACCGCAATAATTCCCACAAATAAAAATCTTAATGTGTGATAAGCATAGATTTTTCCGTTTCGTGTGCCTACTGCCTTCATAAGTGCGATTTCGCCCTGCTCCTTTGCTATGAAAGAACGTTCCATAAGAACGGTTATGAGTGCAGATAAAACTATTGTGAGAACTGCTACAAGGGATTTTACCGCAGCAAGAGTTTCGGTAACGCCTAACATATCTGATGTTTCTTCAGCACAACTTTTTATATTTTCATAATCCGAGAAAATTCTCTTGATTTCTTCAATTCTGCGTTCAGCCTCTTTATCATCGGGATTGTCGGTAAACATAATCTGTGTGCCTATAGCACCGTTTGCCTGAACATAATTTATATACTCGTCGCTGTGAAGTCTTATGCCGTTCCCTTGCTGATTCATCGACTGAAAGAATGCAGAGATGATATATCCCTTATCGCCATCAATGGTTTTTATTATAATTGTATCGCCTATATCTGCTTTAAGGTTTTCTGCCGAAAGTCTTGTTATTGCGATTTCGTTTGTGTTCTGTGGCATTGTTCCACCTGTATATTCATACATATCCATTGTCGTACCTGTGCCTTGATATATAGGAACACTGATTTCAGTTTCTCCGTGAACAACAGGCAGGGCAAATACCATTTCACGATAACATTTTGAGGGTATATTATTTTCTGCAAGAGTTTTTTCCATGTCATCAAGATGCTTTTCGAGTTTTTCACGGCCACCTTCCGACATACACTCCTGAAATATTTCACTGTCAGAGCTATATACATCGCAGTCAGCCCAGCCGAAAGTTGTTGAAAGGCTCCCGCTGTTCATTGTGGCAACAGTGTTTGAAAGTATAAATATAAGGGAAAGACAAAGCACAAATGTAAGAGTAATAATGCTGTATCTTTTAGGTGCGCTTACAATATCGTTAAGTGCAAGGAAAGATGTTGCAGAGAGTTTTGATTTTCCAAGGCTCATAATGCTTTTTTTACGGAAGCGTTCACCCGTCTGACCGTTTCTTATTGCATCAATGGGAGTGAGTTTCTTGACCTTGCCTGTGCATCCATAGCAGAAAAGAAGAATTACCGCTATTACAAACACAGCACAGAGAATATTAAGTATAACAGGATTCTGATTGCTTATAATAATTGACTGTGAAGAAACACTCATAAGCATTTTTCCGAACGGGAAACTAAGGAAAAGTCCGATAACAGAACCGATTACAGAAAGCCCTGCGTATTTTACAAGATAAAGCCCACGGATTTTGAAGTTGCTGATACCTATTGCTTTCATAACACCGATTTCACGGAATTCTTCTGAAAGTGTAAAGGTGATTGTAAAATGAAGAACTACGAAAGCGATTGCGATAAGTATTAAACTTACTACAAGAAGCAGACCGACAACAATCATATCAAATATATATGAAAATTCCATAGAGGCTCTGTCCATTGTAAGAATACTGTTGTTGATAAGAGGTTTCGATTCTTCAATCACTGTATCAACATCCGAAGAATATATGTAGACAATAGAACCACCGTAATATTCTTCTGTATTTTCTTCAGAAAGAAAATAATTAAAATCTTCCTCGCTTATAATGTATCTTGCAAAATTTACCTGATTCGCACCGAAAAGTGCGTCCTTTATCTTGCCTGCAAGAGTAAATTCACGGCTTACTCCGTTTACTTCAATGGTAAGTTTATCGCCGATATCAGCACCGATAGCGTCAGCCTTGCTTTCTGTCATATAGAATTCGCCCTGATTTACTGTTTCAAGGATACTTCCATCGGGCAGAAAATAATTCAGACAAATATCACTGTGAATCATATTCGTTCCTATATCAACGACTTTGTCCTCGTCATCAAAGGCAAAATTATCTTTCGTCAGAAACAGCATTTTTTCTTCTGAATAGCGTTCAACTGCATCTGTCGAATTCATCGTTTCATCAATATCAACCGAGAGACTTTTATTAAATGTAATCACGAGATAATCAGGCGCATCCGCCATTTCAAAATAATTGTCAAGCGCCGTTGTAACGCTTAAAATGTTGTTTACGCTTGATGATACGAACATTGTCGCGAGTATGATAAATACAAGCAGAATAACATTCATAGCCTTTTTTCGTTTAAGGTCTTTTTTCAGTATATTGAGATACATTTTTATGCTCCTTTCATCGTTGTAACCTGATTGTAGCATATAAATTATTAAATAATCCTTAAATATTTTTCATAGGGTCTGAGTTTATTTTATCATATTCTCATGAAAATGCAATTTTCGGGTAAAAAA
>JAFTTI010000046.1 GCA_017466865.1 Oscillospiraceae bacterium
AGTCAGGTTGAGAATAGAGATGCGGCATATCTTACCGCAATGGATTTTTGACCTGTTGTACTATGCGTCGTAGGTCGCTTCGCTTGCTAAGTCCCAACCTCTGTCTCAACTCGGACGGCGATACCGGAGCGTTTTTTCGGGCAAAAAATTATCGCAGAGAATTTTTTGCCCGAAAACCATTGGGCTTGAACGTGGAGGTATTGTCCCTACGAGTTAACTTCTTGAAGGGACTTTGCGAGTGAAGCGGGATTTTCACGCTACATACACTTTTTGTAGCCCATTCTGTCTTTCCAATCATAAAAAACGGAGAAACTTTGCCACAATATTAATATAATGATATTATGCAATATAAGTCAACACCATTAGGTACTCATATTTTGGATTGTCCAAAATTAGCAAATTTATCAAGAAATATAGATGGCTTTTATAAGTCAACTCCGACAGTAAATTCAACATCTTTATTTCAAACGATTACTGACTACATTAATTTTGTAAAAACCTATATACACACTGAGTTAAAAGGCAAAATCATTGAATTAGATAATTTGGCTCCCAATTTATTTAATGTTAATATCTTGAAGAACAATACATATAAGCAATTTGTAAGATGTAATCTTTATGCATTATATGTTTATGTGAATGACTTGCAACAATCTTTAGATATCAACTTTATAGATAGATATAAATGTTTGTTACTGAGTTTATGCTGTGAAAGTGAGTTTGCAATAGTTGAATATGAAAAGAATTATAAAAAAGCTCCTAAAACACTTACATGTACACATGGAAGAAGACCTGTTCTATCAACGACAGATCTTATGTTTTCTATGAGTGAGTTATTTTGGATTGAAAATAGTGATTTCTCCAAATTTGACTATAGAGACATTAAACCAAATACAATATTTGTGATACGTCAATTCTTGGAAATATTTTGGAAGAATGTTATAGGATATGAAGGTATAGTAGACGCAACCAATGGGGCATCCATTAAGAAGTTTACTCAGGCTGCGTGGAGTTATATAGAAGAATATAAAGATAAGATAGGCATTTCATGGAACATAGATTTACCTGTCAATAAGAAAACCATATCTGTAGTAAATAATTGGGCTAATTCATTTGTACATGATACATTTATATATGACTCTCAGATACAACATATGGCTATATTAATCTGTAGGGAATTGATGAAAGCACCTTTGAATCCAATTCTTTGTTTTAAGAATAAAGAAAACCCTCAAAGAAGACTTTCAACATCGCATGGTTGTATCTATATAAATAATTACTCAGCCTTAAGAGTGGATTTTGAACAAGCGATAAAACAAAAAATGCCTAATGCGAAAATTATATGGAAAGACCTAAATAATGTAGGTGCCTATATTATCACAATGGGAGATTATAAGAAACATAGTGTAAATCTTGAATTTGAAAGAATTAGGAAATATATATGTGATAGTTGTAAAAATTTACGCAAAGGGATACGCTTATTGTTTAATCACATCTACAAAGTAGTTATGAAGAAATATTGATAACATGCTAAAAGCCAACTTTATTCTGCATATACAGACCTAAGTTGGCTTTATCATTTTTATGAGTGCAACATCCTATGTGTGTATAGTCCACCCATGAATAGGATTCATCAATACGGCAAACGACTGGTCAGGCTTACCGTGATAGAGCAAGCCACCAACAATTCCTGTTCTACCATCTGGATATACCTGTCGGAAACCGAATGAGTGCGGAGCCGAGTCATCGTAGAGCTCAATCTCACAAGGACGATTAGGATTCTGTTCCCACTGCTTCAAACGGTCAATACATTTTTGCAGGGTGTCATTCTTGATTTCCTTTGCGTAGGCAACAGCCTTGTCATAACGCTCTTGACATAAAATCTTCATACTCGATATATTTTAGGGTTTATAATAAATCTTCATATACTCCAAAGCTGTAGCAGTCGGCAATGTAAAAGTCCTCACTGCCAATTTCTGCGAGAGACTTCATATCTTCCAGCGTGTCGCAATAGAAGAAAATGTCATCATCCTTTTCGGTATCGGAATCCAT
>JAFTTI010000047.1 GCA_017466865.1 Oscillospiraceae bacterium
GCGGGAGAAATCCTTAAAGCCATCGCGGATGACCTTACTGAGCGTGGAGTCATTTTTTATCAAGAGAAAAACGTTTGGAACAAAAATATGATTGCCCGTATTATTGAAAACAAAAAATACATAGGCGAGGACGGCTATCCCGCTATTGTCAGCGATGAGGATTATGAACGAGCCTATAACCTTAAATCTCAAAAAGGAGTAAAGAAGGTTGAATACAGTCCGGAGGTGGAATATCTCAAGGATACAATCGTATGTTCTCAGTGCGGAAAGAAGTTATATCGACACGCAACGTGGAGCAAAAGAGAAAAGTGGTTTTGTACCAATGGCTGTAAGAATGATATTTATATTGGGGATCAAGAAATATTTGATGCAATAACAGATGCCTTTGTTAAAGCCAAGAGCAATCCGGAAAGTGTTAAAAACGAAGGAAAGGTCGAGACCTATAATCCAAGTTTGGCGATTGTTCGACAAAACAACGAAATTAACCGCCTTATGGATCAAAGCAACGTTCAGTTTCAAGCAGTAAAAAAGCTTATATTGCAGTGTGTTGAAATGAAGTTTGTTTGTTGCAGTGAAAACAAATCCGAATCACACACAGTATATATTAAGGAAGGCTTGAAAAGATGGAACACTGATGAAGCGGTTCTTCCGCTTATGAAAAAGATAGTAGATGCCATTTCTTTAGAAAAGGACGGAAGTATCACGATCACTTTAATAAATCAAGCCAAGATAATCGGAGGAAATAAAAATGCAAGTAGCAATACCATCGACTAAGATAGTAACAAAAATAGAAGCTAACCCTTTGCTTGTTAGCAGAGAAAACGAATATAGACAGCTCCGCGTTGCTGCATATTGCCGAGTTTCTACCGATAGTGACGAGCAACTTGACAGCTATGAAGCACAGTTAGCGTATTACACCGATGCCATTGCAAAAAATCCAAAATGGCGTTTTGCAGGGATATACGCTGATGAGGGTATTACTGGAACTCAAGCAAATAAGCGCCCCAATTTTCAAAAAATGATTCGTGATTGTGAAAAGGGAAAGATTGATTTTATCCTTACCAAATCGGTAGCTCGTTTCGCAAGAAATACCGTTGACAGTTTGAAATATGTTCGTAAGCTAAAAGCTATGGGCATAGGCGTTTTCTTTGAAGAACAAGCACTTGACTCGATGAAATCAGAAAACGAAATGTTTCTCGGTTTGTATAGCGTTATGGCGCAGGCAGAAAGTGAAAATATCAGCGCGAACGTGCGTTGGGGTATTCAACAAAGAATGAAGTCAGGCACCTTCGCGTTTCGATATACCATTTTAGGGTATAGGAGAGGTGAAAATGGGGAACCCGAAATAATCCCAGAAGAAGCTGAAGTCGTTAGGAAGATATTCAATATGTATCTTGAGGGTGCAAGCCTCGATCAAATCAAATCTTATCTTGAAACAAACGGCATTAAAACAAAAAAAGGCAAATCCGTTTGGAGCAAGCAGATCATTCAAGATATGCTTTGTAATGAGAGATTCGCGGGGGATATGATGTTGCAAAAGACGTATATTGAGAACTGTATAAATAAAAAGGTAAAGAAAAATCGCGGAGAGATGGCTAAGTATCTAATTACCAATAACCATCCCGCCATTATTTCAAAAGAAACCTTTAAGTTGGTTCAAGCTGAAATCGCCCGAAGAAGCAGCAAGAGAAAGACATCGGATTTGAGCATTACCGAGCAGGGAAAGTATAGTGGGAAATTCGCTCTTACTGAAATTCTTGTCTGTGGGGAGTGCGGAAGTCCTTATCGCAGAAAAACTTGGGTAATCAAGGGCGAAAAGAAAAGAGTTTGGAGATGTCTTAACCGTGTGGAACACGGTACGCAATACTGCAAGCACTCTGTGTCTCTTGACGAAGAAAAATTACAGGAAGCTATTTGCCGTGGGTTACGCAATGCTTTTGAATACCAAGATGAAGTTTCAGAACTCATTTTGTCCGGGTTGTCTTATGCTGTAACGGGCGACGATAACATTCTTGATGCCTACGTTATTGAGCAGAAGATTAAGGATCTTAAGCAGGATATGGAAGATATGATTACGATGAGCATGAGAACTGAGGGAGATACCGAAAAGTTTGAAGTGGAAATTCGCAAAATATCAGATCAACTATGTGCGATGAGAAGTCAGCTTGAAGTAGCACGTTCCCAAACACAGGCAAGTGAAAAGGTCAACCAAGAGATTGAAAGTATCAAGGCGTTTCTCGCTGATACGGAGATCAATTTCTCGGAGTATAATGAGATCGTTGTACGCAAGCTCATTGAGTGTATTCGGGTAATGCCCGATAGAAAACTTGTGATAGTTTTGAAGGGCGGAATAACCATAGAAGAACAAATTGCCGAATAGGTCGTTGGTTCGAAAAATAGCAGGGGAGAAAAAGAATCACCTTTCGATTCTGAACCATTAGTGTTCAAATGGGAGGTGATTTCTTTGCATATCCGCAAACAATTTTAATATTACGAAAAATCTTGATAAAATACATAGGGGTCAATGGTTCGAAAACGAGCAGGGCAAAACGGAATTTGCAACGGCTAAAACGCCCAAAACCCTTGTAAAATAAGGCTTTTTCGGTAATAGTCTTTCCGTCTTGATTAGACAA
>JAFTTI010000016.1 GCA_017466865.1 Oscillospiraceae bacterium
AAAAATTGCGAGGTAGCAAATTTTTTGAATAGCTTTGCAGGAACAAAAGGGAAGCCCAGTCCCGAAAAGGACTGGGCGAAATCAAAGAAATTAAAGATTTAAATTTTATGTCCCGATTCACTTCGTGAAGTGGATGTTTACTTGTCATTGTAGTGTCCTTCCACTTCAACGACAACCACATAGATTTCTTCGTCGTGGATGTCGTAGATAATGCGGTCGTGTGCCGTTATATGGCGTGACCATGTAATATCCTTGCCTCCCTTCAATGCTTCCGGATGGCCGATTCCGGAACGCGGGTGCTGCATGATATCCTGAAGTGTGTCACGGAGCTTCTTGAAGAGGTTCGGATTGGATTTCTTCCATTTCGCTATAACCTTTTCCGCCTTTCGGTCAAATTTAATCGTGTACATATGGTCAAAGCGAATCTAAGAATGAATCAAGCTCTGCCATGGTGCTGCATGTAACGCACCGTCCTTCTCTGCATTCTTTTTCCGCTTCCTCGATGCGGGCTTGCAATTCCGGAGTAATCATCAAATCACCGTAGTTTACCGGAACAAGTGTGTATGCTTGCTTCTTCCCTCTTCTGATGATGATTTGTTCTCCGCTGTCCGCCAGACCGAACAATCTTGCTTGTTCGGATCTGAATTCTCTTGATGTTACTTGTACTACTGCCATGAGTTTTGTTTTTTGATTCTTGGGCAAATGTAACATGAAAAAACGTAACAAGCAAATAATGTGTACCGATTTTGGTACACATTTAATATTTTTATCATAAAGACGGACATTTGGAGAAAAAAATCTACCTTTGTACTGTAATGCCAGGTAAAGCCTCTGACGTAACAGTTACGTAACCTGGTAAGAGATATGCCCGTCCTGTTTAGGGATGGGCTTCGTTTTTTAAAGTTCTTGGCTCTACTAAATTATCTTCAATGACAAGATAGCCTTTTTCTTGTAGTGTATCGCATAACCAAACGTCATCATCAGTTTCTTGAGTCTTGCATTTTCTGGGACGGTCAAAGAAAAGAACGGGTGTGTGTCCTACTATCTGAGTGTAACCAGGAATAGCATTTTCTCTCAAGGACATTGGTCTCACCCATGTACAAGGTTGTGTGATGGAATCACCGCAACCGTCATATGGTGAATCCGGGCTGAAGGCAAAAAGTTCACTTGGAGGCTGTTTGTTTATGTCGGTTACGGAATGGAAATTACAATTGTTCATCCATACTTGTGTAACACCGGCATGAGAGCAAAGAATCCGTTGATTACCGGATTCCATTTCATAGATCCATTGCGTACAATCGAGGAAACGGTTCTTTACATCGATATTGCTCATGAAGTTCAGGACATACAAGTCCAGACTGGAGCATGATGCCCATTGGTAACCTAAGTGCTGCATATCATGATTGCCACGCAATAGAATGAATTGTTCCGGACTCTGTTCTTTTAAAGCCAGTATATTCTTGAGGTTGTTTATCTGCTGTTGCGAACTTATACCTTCATGGGTACTGACATAATCTCCTAAAAAGACCATTTTGTCCGGATGTTCCTTTTCCAGTATATCCTTCCAGACAGTTCTTCCATGGATGTCTCCAACTATTACAGTTTTCATAGTCCAAGTTCTTTAAGTACTCGTTCATCAGCTGAAGAGAACAACCCTTTGCAGTGCCGAAGTTCGTTTTTTGCTTTCTCCAACAATAGGGAAAGAGAGGATATTTCCTTGCGGAGTTCTCTTTTTTCTTCCTCGTCTCTTTCTAATCTATCCTGGTATCGGTGCATCAGTTCCCGGTTGTCCTCAATAAGCATCGTTAATCGTTCCAATTCATCTTCCTTGTTATTGTCCGGCAACTGGAGCTGCTGTAACTTCTCCTGTTGTGTAGATATGAAATTTGTCATTAAACAGCACAATGCTTCAACTTGATTGTGCTGTTTTTCTATTTCTTTTGCTTCAGGAACTAAAGCAAAAGACACTTCACTCCGGATATCTATATTGTTATCCAGGAACCACCGGACTGCAAGTCCTACGAAGTCTTTTTTGAGTATATCATACTTCTTGCAATACTCTTCAACGAGGATAGAATCTTCTATAGAAATAGCTATAGTTGTACTCTTTTTCTCTTTAAATTTATCCTTTTGCATTATATTTATAATTGTCTAATTTATAGTATGTTAATTTAAAAATATAGTGAATATAGTCGAAAAATATAGCTATATAGTTCAAAATATAGTTGTTAAATTTTCAAATTTGTCTAATAATTCGTCTATTCGTCTTATAATTGCGGCTCTTAGATGTTCATCTTCAGGTAGAAGTTTCATGTCTTTTACGACATCCTTAGCTGTATCCAAGAATATTAGAAGGTCTGTTTTATCCTCATGGGTAATATTCATTTTCATATTTTATTTTTTAAGTCCACATTTATGTCTAATATTTTTTTGAATCCACCTCTGATGGTTGCTGCTACATTTTTGACTTTACCTTTCTTGTAGTCGTGGATTGTGTCTTGAATGAGCAGTTCTGCCTTTAGTAAGATGCGAGAATCTTTCATAGTCAGTTTACCTAATTCATTGACAGCTCTTTCTGGCCATTTTTTATCTTGGCTGTTTGAAAAATAGTACTGTAATATATTCCTGATTTCAATCAATCTATTGTTTGCATCAGAAAACAAAGATGGTTGTAGGGGAATAGGCTCTTTTGGTTTTATAGGCTTGTGGGATATAATCTGGAATTTGAAACCAATGACGGTTGGTTTACCTCTTGTGTTTGATTTGTTTATATCCTCATATTCGAAATATACATCGCAATCCCCCGATTTATATAGTTCTTTGAGTTCTTCATATGCAGGGATAAGTACTCTTTCTTTAAAATCTTTTATTGTTTTATATTTTTCAGGATGTTTCTTTCCCTTCTCGTCTATATATTCGTCTAATTGAAATCTGTGTTTTAATTCCTCTACTGACAATTCAAAATCACCTCTTGAACGCCACTGGCAGCAAAACTCATAGAATCTGAAAGTATATTTCGAATTTTGGAATTTCATTGCTATCCATGGGTTGAATGATGTGAATTTTTTAGTGAGTTCTATTAAGTATTCTACCATCATAGAACCTATTTCAACATGCATAGAATCTGTTTTTTTATTATATTTGACACCACTGATGATGTTTATTCTCTCCCAGTTTTCTTCGTCATCAATGTTTCCTTTGATGATTCCAACAATAGCTAAACGGTCAAAAGCTGATTTGAATTCGGTTACTTTAGGCATGTTTTCGCTACCGTCAGCACATTGTATTGCTAAGTCTTTTCGTGGAATTTCAAATTGCAATAACGATTTGTCTAATATGCTGATATCTGATTTCTCGGCTTTGATATTTTGATATCGTTGTGTAAACATATCGGTTACTCTACAGTACGCTCTGGACATATGAATTGTCCAATCGCATCTGCTTTCCGTTATTTCGTTTTTTTGAGTGATGAGAGTGTTTTTCCTTCTATTTGCCATGGTGTAAAATCAAAATTTTCTGCAAATATAAATAATAATAATGACAAATAAAATTATACGTGTCCTTATTTTAAGGTATTAGGACTTATTTTTGGCGGAATTAGTCCTTATTTTGGCGGATTTTGTCCTTATTTTTGGCGGAATTTGTCCTTATTATGGCGGAATTTGTCCTTATTATGGCTTGTAAATTATTGATAGTTAAGTGGTTGTACAAGCCGAAAAAGAGCACAAAAAGTGCTTAAAAAGAGCACAAAAATAAAAGAAATGATTTTTTGCTGCTTTTCAAGTGCTTTTTTCTTTGATTTTATAGAGATTTTTCCCTTGTTTTTTTGCATAAAGATGCATAACGTTAGGGAAAAGGAGGATTCCATGCGGTGTGCCCGGACGCGAAACAGCACAATTTTTAGGAACATATATAATGCGTGTTAAAATATTTTACTTTTACGGGATTTTCCTACGGAGAATGTTGAAATAATCCGTAGGAAAATCCCGTTTTTTAGGGTATTACAAGTTTTTGTTGCTTTGCAGTTACAAGTTTATTTTGATGTGGTCTTATGGTGCAGCCTTTAAAATATTCTCATTCTCCCAAGGCTGAATGTCCTCCAGAGAGGGTTTACGGCTCATTTAATTGTTTCATTAAATCTTGAACCCTTTGCTTTGACTTTTTTCTTTCCCTGTTGTTAAATCCTCATATTTGTCCTTCCAGTGCCGGACAACCGACTTGAGCTTGTAAATCTCATCATACTGCTTGTTGTTCTTTTCCCTGAGGGAAGAAGCTTCGTTTTTTGCCGTTTTTGCCTCTTTTTCGGCTTCTGAGAGCTTTTTCTTCAAATTTGTGACCAATTCCTCGTATTCCTTACGAAACTGCTCAAAACGGGCTAAAAATTGCTTTATTTTCTTTTCTCCCTCTTCGGCAGCACTCTTGTATTTCCAGGAGTCTTCTATTTTGGCTACAAGTCCGGTCTTTACATTCATGAGTTCTTCTATCTTCTTCAGGAGTTCCTTGTAATGTTCCTCCGCTTTCTTTTCCTTCTGCTCGGTTGGCGAAAGGTGTTCTTTCCCGGTGTCAATTTTGCTTTCCCCTCGTTCCATACCAAGTGCTTCTGCCATGATGTCCTGAGCTTCGGACATTTTAGCCGCATTGAGCTTGGCGGTTTTTCCGGTACTCCAGTCCATCCAGTCGACCACGATATGTGCATGCCGATTCATCTTTCTCTCGTTTTCTTCGTCTTCGTACCCTTCATCGAAGTGAAGATCGATACGGATGACGTTCAATCCGTTTGAGTTCGCCCATTCTATGAAAGGCTTGAAATCCTCCAGTTTGGTGTTTTCTTTGATGGGTGCGACACCTTCCCTGATGGGTGACCAACCGGATATGACCCTTTCCTTTCCGGTCTTCTTGCTGATGACGGTTCGGTCCTTGGTGTTCGGTTCCTGACCAACCAAGTCTTTGTATCTTGCCTTTTGCAGTTCGAAGATTTCGGCACAGCTCTTCCCTTTGTATCTGGGGTTCTCATAGCTCCGGTTGGTGTGTGTCAGATCCTGGAAGAAATACAGTTCTCTTCCGGAACGCTGCACCCCTTCCATATATTCCTTCGTCCTGGAGTTGTGAGCTTCGACCGAGCCGACATTGCACGGCTTGAAATGGATGCCAGTCTTTGCCATACGCTTGCATTTTTTCGGGGTTAAGGGGTGTCCCCTTGCCCACAACCCCAGAAGAGGGGTTATAGTGGGCTATAACCCTTTGCGATGCAAAGGTAGAAAAAAATTGCGAGGTAGCAAATTTTTTGAATAGCTTTGCAGGAACAAAAGGGAAGCCCAGTCCCGAAAAGGACTGGGCGAAATCAAAGAAATTAAAGATTTAAATTTTATGTCCCGATTCACTTCGTGAAGTGGATGTTTACTTGTCATTGTAGTGTCCTTCCACTTCAACGACAACCACATAGATTTCTTCGTCGTGGATGTCGTAGATAATGCGGTCGTGTGCCGTTATATGGCGTGACCATGTAATATCCTTGCCTCCCTTCAATGCTTCCGGATGGCCGATTCCGGAACGCGGGTGCTGCATGATATCCTGAAGTGTGTCACGGAGCTTCTTGAAGAGGTTCGGATTGGATTTCTTCCATTTCGCTATAACCTTTTCCGCCTTTCGGTCAAATTTAATCGTGTACATATGGTCAAAGCGAATCTAAGAATGAATCAAGCTCTGCCATGGTGCTGCATGTAACGCACCGTCCTTCTCTGCATTCTTTTTCCGCTTCCTCGATGCGGGCTTGCAATTCCGGAGTAATCATCAAATCACCGTAGTTTACCGGAACAAGTGTGTATGCTTGCTTCTTCCCTCTTCTGATGATGATTTGTTCTCCGCTGTCCGCCAGACCGAACAATCTTGCTTGTTCGGATCTGAATTCTCTTGATGTTACTTGTACTACTGCCATGAGTTTTGTTTTTTGATTCTTGGGCAAATGTAACATGAAAAAACGTAACAAGCAAATAATGTGTACCGATTTTGGTACACATTTAATATTTTTATCATAAAGACGGACATTTGGAGAAAAAAATCTACCTTTGTACTGTAATGCCAGGTAAAGCCTCTGACGTAACAGTTACGTAACCTGGTAAGAGATATGCCCGTCCTGTTTAGGGATGGGCTTCGTTTTTTAAAGTTCTTGGCTCTACTAAATTATCTTCAATGACAAGATAGCCTTTTTCTTGTAGTGTATCGCATAACCAAACGTCATCATCAGTTTCTTGAGTCTTGCATTTTCTGGGACGGTCAAAGAAAAGAACGGGTGTGTGTCCTACTATCTGAGTGTAACCAGGAATAGCATTTTCTCTCAAGGACATTGGTCTCACCCATGTACAAGGTTGTGTGATGGAATCACCGCAACCGTCATATGGTGAATCCGGGCTGAAGGCAAAAAGTTCACTTGGAGGCTGTTTGTTTATGTCGGTTACGGAATGGAAATTACAATTGTTCATCCATACTTGTGTAACACCGGCATGAGAGCAAAGAATCCGTTGATTACCGGATTCCATTTCAT
>JAFTTI010000048.1 GCA_017466865.1 Oscillospiraceae bacterium
ACAATTAAGGAGGTGTTAAAGATGTAAGAGATAATAAAACTAGTGCAACTGTCAACAATATAAATCTACATGACAATTGTACAACTAAAAATTTATTGTTAAACTTTCTTTTTCATACAGATATGAAAACTCTAAAAATTAAATATCAATTTATCAGGGATATTGTACCCTACGATAAATGTGTTGCAGATGTACTTCCATATTTAAGTAAAACATTTACCTTTGAACGGTTCGTAGAACAATTCCTCCTTGTGTTCAATAGCTCAAAAAAGGACATAATAAACAGCCTTGGAATGAAGAAGTTAAAATGGTGGCTGAGACGGTACTATCTTCCTAGGGTTGCACATAAGTGTAAAAACTATAGTTTTAATAAAGATCAAACTTTAAGATGGACAGCAAACTCGAATCGCACTGATTTTAAGATATCCGTTAACACCGTTAAATTTAGGTAATATGGCAACACGAGTACTGCGGCAATTGGAATCGATTGAAGTCCCATTGCCGCAGTTTACTATTCTCATGCCTATTCATCTATGCTATAGTTAGCCACACTGAGCCATTCTCCGTCAGGACGGCATACTAACCTAGCATCGTCATACGCCCAGTTAAGTGGTAAAATAGTCTCTCCTCTATATCCAGCTTTTATCTTATTCACAACCAAAGCCACATCTACTTTATCTTCTCTTCTAAGAGACAGAGGTAGCATCAGGCACATTTTGTCTTTACGACTATAATACATTGGAATAGCCGTCTTATAATTCCACTCTACTTTCTTTAGCGCAACATTAACAGCATCATCAAATCGAGACACTAGACGTCTATATGCCTCACTATCATTCTGAATAGCTTCTCTCAAAGACTTCAAATAATCATCACGTTCAATTCCAGACAGTTCATTAATTCGCTGATAATTAAAGTCCCGAGGTCCATTATCTCTAACAAAATCAGCCGGCAGACGTTCTACTCGTTCTATAATACAATGTTCGTAATCAATTTGTGGAAATTTGTGCCCACGCCAATCATATAGCAATTCAGCAGGATCATCAAAATAATATGCACGCTTTGGTTCTTCTGAAAATATTTCACCTGCCTTTTTACCATAAAAGTTTTCCCCAGAAACATAGAAGTCTTTAAAATGCCAATCTTGGTATCCTGACATTTTATTTTTCTCAAAGAACGCGCATATTGGTTTAAATTTCGAATCCACAAGTCCTGTATTGAAGACTGCATATTTGCTGTCATCAGATATCAATATCTGCTTTTGCTTAAAAAGCTTAATGAATGTACCATTGATATAACTCGATAATAAGGGATAGATGACTCTACCATCTCTTTCAGTTTCTCCCCAATGTCCGGGTTCATCTATTGCAAGATTTTTTAAGTTATGAGTCATTTCAACCCAATCACCCATGTATGCCCATTGTGACAATGAGGGCGCAGTTGAATTATTGCACTTTCGTATCTTTTTACCAATTCTTGCCTTTACATAATAAACCGGTAATTGATTTTGCTCATCTTTGTATAATTCAAGCTCTGGAAAACTCTCAATGAATCCGCGCAATTTCTCAAATCCAAGCAGATTATAATCTATACCAAAACTTTTCAACGCAATCCCAAGGGATGCCAAATTCACCCATTCATCACCATTGATTGTTACTTTGGGTTGAGAATTCATTATATCAATGATTCTTCCGCTGATATTACTTGAGTTCTTCATCTTATTTATGATTAAAATTGGTTATTACTTAACATGAGGGTTAATGTGTTGATTATTTGTGACTTTAATGCACTCGGAGTAATTACTACTAATTTGCTCCCATAACTCATAAGCAATCTAGGAAGCTCATAATCATCCGGAATACACTCTATAGTGTAGAATATCCAATCTTTGAACTTTGGAT
>JAFTTI010000017.1 GCA_017466865.1 Oscillospiraceae bacterium
ACAAATCAGACTATGAATCTTTGTTCGAAAAAACACTGCGCAAAATGAGGGGTTTGGTGGTATTATTAGAGTAGGGGTAAAAGTATCTTCCCCTGAATAGAATACTTATGAAAGGAGGTTTATCTATGAAGAAAATCGCGGCGGCATATATCCGTGTTTCGACAGACGACCAGCTCGAATTCTCGCCTGACAGCCAGATAAGGAAAATCCGCGAATATGCCGAAAGGAACAACATTCATATCCCCGATGAATACATCTTCACCGATGAGGGAATTTCGGGGCGCAAGGCCGAAAAGCGTCCTGCTTTTATGGAGATGATTTCACTCGCAAAAACACGCCCAAAACCTTTCGATATTATCCTTGTCTGGAAATTCTCGCGTTTTGCCCGAAACCGTGAGGACAGCATAGTCTACAAATCAATGCTTCGAAAACAATGCAAGATAGATGTTATTTCGGTTTCAGAGCAGATAGGCGAGGACAAAACTTCAATCCTCATAGAAGCGCTTTTAGAGGCTATGGACGAATACTATTCCATTAACCTTGCGGAAGAAGTTAAAAGGGGAATGAACGAAAAATTCTCCCGTGGGGGAGTTGTTACGGCACCGCCTTTCGGCTACAAAATGGGTGACGGAAGATTTATCCCCGATGACGAAACGGCGCCCGTTGTGAGAATGATTTTTGATGACTATATATCGGGACTCGGAATGAGAAAAATCGCAACAAAACTAAACGATATGGGTATAAAAACGCGAAAGGGGAACAGTTTTCAGAACAGGAATGTTGAATACATTCTGACCAACCCGACATACATAGGGAAACTTCGAAGAAACACCGACGGAAAAGAGGTTACCGACAGATATTACAGGTCGGCAGATATCTCTGTTGTTGACGGACAACACGAGCCTATTATCAGCGATGAGGTCTTTAAAAAAGCAGGTGAAAAACTTTCTGAAAACAGAAAGCATTATAACAGTAATATAAGAAAAGATGACGGCGCAGGGTTTATGTTAAAGGGACTTGTAAGGTGCTCTTCGTGTGGTGCAACGCTTGTCAATTCCTCAAACGGAACTTCTCTCCAATGCCATAAATACGCAAGGGGACAATGCAAAACATCTCACAGCATAACGATAAAAAAACTCAACAGTGCAGTTATAGAAAAGATAAAATCAGATTTACAGAATACAGAACTCTGCTTTATGCAGAATACTGAAATTTACGAAAACGATACAACAAACGAAGTCAATGAAAATCTTTTAAGAAAAGAAGAACAGAAACTTGAAAGAATAAAGGAAGCCTATCTTTCGGGGATAGACACACTTGAAGAATACAGAAAGAATAAATCCGAAACGGAAAAAAGAATAAGAGAACTAAAAGGGGCTAAAAAGACATCCCCACAGAAAGAAAAAGGAAAAACAATAAGAACAGAATTATCCGAAATAATAGAGAAACTAAAGAGTAACGAAATCTCTGAAAACGAAAAAAACCGACTTTTATCGTCGGTTATATCTGACATTATATTTGACAGAAAAAATATGACTATAAGAATATCATACCATAAGGTTTAATAATAAAAAACATATCTTCGAGCCGGCTGGACCACCCAACTGGCTAACAATTATTTTAGCGGCCGCAGGGTCGGGCTTTTTTATTTTAACGGGATATTGAAGTTTTTTCTCATAGTTCCACATAAATTAGTCCTCCTTTTCCCAGGGCCATCTGCCGTCTGTCCAGTCCCAATGTGTTTCTGCCTTGGACTGTCTTGCGGTTAAAGGGCCATATTTATCCGTATATTCTTTTACGGCTGCGTTATAAAGGTCACGATACTTTCTGAAATAAGAAAGTGCTTCTTCACATGTTTTATGAGTATCAAGATAAAGTGTAATTTCGTCAATGGCGAAACTATACATCATAATTGTTTTTAAAAGACTTTCCTTAGCGTCGTTTGTTATCATTTGCATCAGGTACAGCCTCCTCTCCTATAAAGGGAAAATCAAGTGATTGAAAAATTGTTCCTCTTACGAAACCGACATTTTCGGCGTATGGTTTTTCCCAATACTGAAAAGGAACATAAGCCATAGCGAGCGAAACCTTATCAGGAATAGCGCTGTCAGGCATTTTAAGTGCGTTTGTAGTATTCATAGAAATTTTCCTTTCTGAAAAACTATCCACTCGGGACACTAATATACTATGCCCCTTTCGACAAAATGTGAGGGGAAAACAAAAAATCCTGCACTTTTTACTGTGTCATTTTCCCTCGCAGTACACCAGTACAGCTTCGGGAAATTTCCTTGTAAAAAGTACAGTCTTTTTGGTTTATATCATTTATTAAATTTGCCTGCGGGGGCTCCCCGCTCGCTCGTTTGCCTAGCATAAAGCACAGTCTTTTAGTTTTCTGATATATCCCGTGCGGTCACGCATAACAAAACCCGATAACGAAATTCTCCGTTACCGAGTCATTATGTTATTTTTATAAACAAACTACGAAACGATATGTCCCGTGCGGTCACGCATAACAAAAACCCGTTTATCTGAGATAAACGGGATTTTTTTCTTTATGAGTCTTTCGGATGCGCCTTCCGAAAGACTTTGTTTTCCTGAGTGCACTGAGTGCCCTTCCACTATATATATCGGCGGAAGTTTCAAAAACTTTAGCACTAATTCAAAATATTTTCACTTTCCTTGAAAAACAGCGAATTTACCGCTTTTTTCAGCTCATTATGTAAAGATAAGTCCTCATCTTTTTCGATAACTTCCTTTGCGGCAGACTGTGTTTCCGAAAGAAGAACGCTATCGAAATCCGCAATTTTAAGTGGCGGAAGACCGTGCTGTGATTCACCGAAAAAGTCCCCGCATCCACGAAGAAGCATATCTTCTTCCGAGATTTTGAAGCCGTCGGTTGTTGATGTCATTATCTGAAGACGCTTTCTTGTATCCTCGCTTAAATTTTCTGTTAAAAGAACGCAGTAACTCTTGTGCTTTCCTCTGCCGACACGCCCTCTTAACTGATGAAGCTGTGAAAGACCGAATCTGTCTGCGTTTTCTATAAGAATAATCGTTGCGTTGGGAACATCGACACCGACTTCAACAACGGTAGTAGACACAAGAAGCTGTATTTCTCCGCTTTTAAAACGCGACATAACATCATCCTTTTCGGCAGATGTCATCTTTCCGTGGAGGATGTCTGTCTTATAATCCTTGAAAAATCCCTCGGATATTTTCTTGTGGTATTCTTTGACGGATTTGAGTTCACTGTCATCATCGGTTTCATCAATCATCGGGCAGACGATATAACCCTGTCTGCCTTCATCGAGTTGATTTTTTACAAACCCGAATGCACGGTTACGAAGACCCTCGCCCTTTATCGCATAGGTTTCAATGGGCATTCTTCCTTTGGGAAGCTCGTTTAAAATCGAAATATCAAGGTCTCCATAAACAACGAGTCCCATTGTTCTTGGAATAGGCGTTGCCGACATAACGAGTTTGTGTGGATTTTCTCCCTTTTCGGCAAGTGTTGCCCTCTGATTTACACCGAAACGATGTTGTTCATCGGTTATTACAAGACCTAACTTCTTAAACTCCGTTGTGGCTGTTATAAGTGCGTGAGTTCCGACAACAACATTACATTCTCCACTTGAAAGTTTTTCTTTTACCTCTCTTTTCTGCTTTGCGGTCATAGACCCTGTAAGGAGAGAAACATTTATTTTAAGGGGAGATAAAAATGCGTTTAAAGTTTCATAGTGCTGAACAGCGAGAATTTCTGTCGGTGCCATTAAAGCAGCCTGACAACCATTTTTAAAAGCAAAATAACAAGCCGCAGCGGCAACCGCTGTTTTTCCCGACCCTACATCGCCCTGCAAAAGTCTGTTCATAGGGATTTCTCTCTGCATATCAGATGTTATTTCCGCGACTGCTTTTTTCTGCGCCCCCGTCATTTCAAAAGGCAGACTTTTATGAAAATCGGAAATGTCCTTGTCACTCATCCTGCAACCCGTTAAACTTCTGTTTCTTCTTTTAAGATATAAAAGTCCTGCCTGTAATAAAAACAGTTCGTCAAAAGAGAGTCTTTTTATAGCTATTGCCCTTGTGTTCTCATCTTCGGGGAAATGGATATTTGTCAGCGCATAAGAAAGTGAACATAGTTTATACTCCGAAAGAATTTCTTTCGGCATAAAATCATAGGGGTATTCATCAAAGATTTTAAGCGCTTCTTTTATATTTGTCCTTATCATTTTTGAGGTAAGCCCCTCTGTTAAATGATAATTCGGTATTACGAGTTCATCGCTGTCTACGGGGAGAACTGTCGGTGAATACATTTCTTTTCTTATAAAATTCCCCGAAACTTTGCCCGAGAAGAAATATTCCGTATCTTCAGAAAGAGCATCCCACGCATAGAAATTATTGTAGAAAACTATGGTTATATCGCTTACATAATCTGTTGCAACGACTTTGTATAAAGTAAGTCCGCCCCTTATTCTCTGTGCGGGGAGCTTTTTTGTAACTGTCGCCCTTATTATGTTTACTTCGTCCAGAAAAGTATCCTGAATGGCTGTCGGAGATGAGTAGTCGGTATATTTTGAGGGGAAGTGGTATAAAAGGTCTTTTATTGTATAAATTCCGAGTTTGTTGTATAAAGAAAGTCTTTTTTTGCCTACTCCCGACAGATTTTTCACATCTGAAAAAATATCTATGACACCCACCCCTTTGCATTAAAAATCCAATGCAAAGTATAGCATAAAAATCACTAAATTTCAAGTATGGCATAGAATGTAGCATAAAGATTTAGGAGTTGATTTTATGCTGTCTTCAGCGGTTCTTGTGTTTGCCGTCTGCCTTGATATTTTTGCGGCGGCGGTTTCATTCGGTTCTAAAAAGATAAAAATTCCGTTTTTATCTGCAAGTATAATAAGCCTTGTCGGAGCGTTTTTTCTCTTTCTGTCGCTTTCCTTGTATGATGCCGCATCGGGAGTTATTCCGCCCTTGTTCTTTCGTATTTTCGGCGGGGTAACACTTTTATGTATGGCACTATGGTGCGCTTTCGGGGAAGAGAGAGATTTATCTGCCGATAAGGATTTATCTGGCGTTATCTCTTTTAAAGAAGCGATAGGACTTTCATTCGTTCTTTCTGTTGACGCACTCACAACGGGGTTCTGTTTCGGTTCTGAACATATCATTCTTTCAACGATACTATCCGTTATAATGGGATTTTTATTCATCATAATCGGAAGAAGAATGGGAGAGAAATTCGGTGAAAAATCAAAGGTTATGAGATATTTAAGTGCATTTATGCTTTTTGTTTTAAGTATTACAAAAATCATTTTCGGATAATTGACAAACAAGCCTTCTTTATGCTATACTTTCGGCAGAAAGAAGTGAGAAAAATGGCTAAACTTTTAAAGCATTTCATAACTGTGACAAGACATAGAAATGCGGTTATGATACATTGTTTCAAAGCGGGCATTCCGCTTCAGGGGCTTATGCACGATTTATCAAAATACAGCTTTACCGAATTTTTCGGAGGAGTGAAATATTTTCAGGGTAATCGTTCTCCTCACGAAGCCGAAAGAGAGGATAAAGGTTATTCGGAAGGATGGATGCACCACAAGGGCAGAAATCGTCATCATTTTGAATACTGGACAGATTATAACCCGCAGACGAAACTTATGTCGCCCGTTAAGATGCCCGTTAAGTATGTTAAAGAGATGTTCTGCGACAGAGTTGCCGCCTGTAAAATCTATATGAAAAAGAATTATCACGATAAAGCCGCACTCGATTATTTTATGAAAGCTAAGGGAAGAAGAGTAATAAACCCCGAAACCTCTGACCTTATCGAGAAACTTCTCACAATGCTTTCAGAAAAAGGCGAAAAGGAAACATTTAAGTTTATAAGAAAACTTAAAGAGTATTAAAAACAAAATCGCCTGCGGTGGCTTACCGTTCACTTGTAAAATAACAAAAGGGTATCGGAAAAATCGATACCCTTTATTTTTATTTCTTTCCTGTCGAACCGAATCCGCCTTCGCCTCTTTCTGTTTCTGAAAGACTGTCAGAAACTATAAGGTCGGGCGTTAAAACGGGAGTTATAACCATCTGCGCTATTCTCATTCCGTTTTCGATTTTGAAATCTTCAGTTCCGTTATTGATAAGCGCAACGCCTACTTCACCTCTGTAATCGCTGTCGACAACGCCGACACCGTTAGCAAGGGAAATGCCGTGTTTTGTAGAAAGTCCGCTTCTTGCATATATCATAACGGCAGTATTTTTTTCTGCCATAACAGAAATTCCTGTCGGAATGATTTTTATCTCACGAGGCTTAAGTATAACATCATTTTCGATACAAGCGCATAAATCATATCCCGCTGCGCCCTCTGTCGCCCTCATGGGAACTTTTGCGCCCTCTCTTAAAAGTTTTATCTTCATTATTCGACACCTCTCATATAAAGTCCTCTTGTGAAATCAGCGGGAGGATTTTTTTTGTTTACAAAATCATCTATAACCTTATTTATTTCTTCTGCGGTTTCGTCATAGAAAAGCATTGTCATAAAATCAACGCTCTTTATTTCATCCTTTTTATCCCCGAGATAAAGGATATTGCAGTTAAGGACTTCTGCATAATCGTTATAACAGTAAACAGGAAAATTCATACCTTTTCTGTCGGTAAGAATTTTCTTACAGTTCTTACAACCTATCTGAGATTTTATAGGACAATTTCTTGTAAGCATCAAAGGAAGTCTGCCATAGGTTATAATTCCTCTTTTAATATCGCCTGAAAGGGCTGAAATCTGCGTCAGCTTCATTTCAAAAGAAAGTTCGGTGTCGGTAGCGCCCATATCCTTTATCATATCAAGTGAATATGAATTGGCGATATTCATCCCATACCCCGCGTGACAGATAAGCCCGAGATTTTTCGCTGTTTCAAGATGAGCGATATTGTTGCAGTAAACATGCGAAAATCCTTTTTCTTTTGCCTTTAAAAGTGTTTCTCTGACGCTTTTTTCGTCTTTGATAAAGCGTGGGAGAGAAAGAAGAATTTTATCCGAAGCGTCAACTTTTTCGTATTCGGAAAGGGGAAGAATTATCTCTTTAACCTTATCTGAAAGCTCTTCTGTCTGTTTTGCTTTTTTAACTGAAACTCTTATGTAAGGTGCGTTCTGGGGAATGTATCTTTCGCCCTTTTTGAGAACATCTTTATTTACAATATGCTTTTTGTTTTCTGTCAAAAGAACGGAAATTTCTTCAACCGCTTTTCTTCTTATGTCATTTACAGCAGAAGCGGGAACGAAAATATTTTCATCGACATCACAGGTTATTTCTTTGATGATAAAAGGAGTTCCCCCGAGTTTCGAAAGTTTTTCTTTAAAGAAAATTTCGTCAGAGGGTTTGTTTTCGGCAGGTTTAGGAACATCACCCGAAACGGTAACTTCCTTTCCGTCACAGAGAGTTGTGAGTTTCATTTCTTCATTTTCGCGGGCTTTAAGAGAGAAAGAAATCTCTCTTCTGCCGACATCTCTGCGGTAAAGTTCTCTGATTTCGGGGAAGTAGTCTTTCGCTGAGATGACATCTTCCTTTTCTCTTATTCCGAACATATTGCGCCCTAAGGTTTCTTTTAAATATCCGTCGGTAAAACCACCGCGTGAGAAAACCGCCTTTAAAACGCTCATATCATATTTTTCGTCCGAAAGAGCATTCTTAACGGCGTTTACAGCCGACGCAACATATTCGGGGCGTTTCATTCTTCCCTCTATCTTAAAGGATTTTACCCCCGCGTCAACGAGTGAATGTATTTCCGGGATATAAGAAAGGTCTTTTAAAGAAAGTGCATAATAATCCGATTTATCGGCAGAAAAGGGAAGTCTGCAACTCTGTGCACAAAGCCCTCTGTTAGCACTTCTTCCGCCTATCATAGCGGACATAAAGCACTGTCCCGAAACGGACATACATAAAGCACCGTGAATAAAAACTTCAACCTCAACAGGCAGTTTACAGATTTCTTCTATTGCCGAAAGAGAAAGTTCTCTCGATAAAACAACTCTCGAGAAACCCATATCCATAGCCTTTTTAGCACCGTCTACGGAATGGATCGTCATCTGTGTCGAGGCGTGAAGGGGCATAGAAGGAAGAGCGTTTTTTATCACAGAAAAAACGCCTAAGTCCTGAATAATAAACGCGTCCACCCCGATTTCTGCGGAACGGACGGCAACTTTTAAAACATCAGAGAAATTCTTGTCAAAGGCTATTGTGTTTATAGCCTGATGAACAGAAACTCCGTTCAAATGGCAGTATGAAACCGCCTCTTTAAGTTCATCTTCGGTGAAATTCGTTGCATTTCCTCTTGCAGAAAATTCTTTTCCACCGAGATAAACAGCGTCAGCGCCGCATCTTACAGCGGCGTAAACGCTTTCCAAACTCCCTGCGGGAGCGAGTATTTCAGGTTTATGTATCATAATTTTACTGCTCTTTCGCCATTCCCGAAAATCTTGTGTATTGTCCGTCCCAGACAAGGTTTACAGTTCCTACTTCGCCGTGTCTGTTTTTAGCAACAATACATTCAGATACATTCTGCTGTTCTGCTTCGGGATGATAATAGCCATCACGATAAAGCATAAGAACGATGTCTGCGTCCTGTTCTATCGAACCCGATTCACGAAGGTCTGAAAGCAAGGGACGATGGTCTGTTCTGCTTTCAGGTCCACGCGCGAGCTGTGAAAGAACGATAACGGGAACATCAAGTTCCTTAGCCATAAGTTTAAGCTGTCTTGTGATTTCAGATACTACTTCAACACGGTTTCCGCTTTTTGCTTTTGCCGAATCCATAAGCTGTAAGTAGTCGATAACAACAAGGCCGAGGCCTTTTATTCTTCTGAGTTTTGCTTTCATCTGAGGAACGGTAAGTCCGCCTGCGTCTGAAAGATAGATGTTCATTTTTGAAAGATGAGCAGCGCCCGTTACAAGACGAGCCCATTCTTCATCTGATATATTTCCTGTTTTAAGACTCTGACTCGGAACTCTCGATTCAGAAGAGAGCATTCTCATTACAAGCTGTTCGTTTGACATTTCAAGAGAGAAAACAGCAACCGTCATTTCCTTGTTTTTCATACAGGCGTTTGCAACGATGTTGAGCGCAAAAGCTGTTTTACCCATACCGGGACGCGCCGCAAGAACGATAAGGTCTGATTTGTTAAGACCCGTAAGAACTCTGTCAAGGTCGGCAAAGCCCATTTTAGCACCGAGATATTTATCTCTGTCAGAACCGCTGATTTTTTTGAGGTTGTCAAAAGCATCAACAAGTGCGTCTTCGATTTTAACAAGTCCTGATGTTTCCTTGCCTTTTCTTATGTCATAGATTTTCTGTTCGGCAAGGTCTAAAAGTGCTGATGATTTTTCTCCGCTTTCCATAGCAGCAGATGCTATTTCCTGCATCGCTTCAATGAGTGCGCGTTTTTCATATTTATCACGGAGAATTTTACAATAATCCTGTATATTTTCCGTTGTAGGAACTTCGTTCATAATAGAAAGAAGATATTTCTTTCCCTCTGCGGATGTCTGGAAAATCCCCTCATCAACAGCATCGCTCAGAACTGTCATCGCATCGGCTTTTTCACCGAGAGAGAATTTATTGACAATTATCTGAAAGAGTTTTTTGTGGTTTTCTTCGGAAAAATATTCAGCCTTGACTATTTCCATGGCATCGGCAACGGCATTCGGGTTAAGAAGAATAGCCCCTATGACCGTCTGCTCATATTCGATGCTTCTTGTAATATCGCTGTCTTTTAAGCCGTTTAAATTCATATCAGCTTAACCCTCCACAACTTCAACTGAAACATCAGCGGAGATGCCTGTATAGAGTTTTACTTCGGCAGTAAATGTTCCGAAAGCCTTTATATCGGCAACGCTTATTTTTTTCTTGTCAACCTTAACACCTAACTGCTTTGCGATTTCATCCGCAATGTTAGACGCAGTAACAGAACCGAAAAGCTTTCCGCCCTGACCTGCCTTTGCTTTGAGAGTTATCTTCTTGCCCTTGATTTTTTCGGCATATTCCATAGCTTCTGCTCTTGCAACGTCAATCTTGTGCTGTTCTGATGCTTTCTTTCCGTTAAGAAGAGACATATTTTCAGGAGTAGCCTCAACTGCGAGTTTTTTAGGGATAAGCGAGTTTCTTGCAAATCCGTCTGCAACTTCTTTTACTTCTCCTGCTTTTGCTGTTCCCTTAACATCTTTTAAAAAAATTACCTTCATTTTATTATTCCTCCGTGGTTGTTGTTTCTGTTTTTTCGACACGCATATTTGTTACTTTATAGCCTTTATAGTCGAAAAGATTTTTTTTACCGCCTTTAATTGCATAGTTCAGTTCATAAACAGCGATAATTTTATCTGATTTGTCATAAAGTGTGACAGCAGAAAGTCTGCCATCCCTGAAATCAAAAACAAATTCGTCTTCTTTTTCCGTTTTATAGATTTCTGTGAAATTATCCTTTGTTTCTTCAGAAAAAGTCGAACTTACAAGTTCGCCCGAAGCAGCCATATCTATAACCGAGATGATAAAATCCATATCCGCCCACATAATGTCATCGTGGGTGTTTTCATAAGGATAAACAGATGCTGTTTTCTTGACATCATCAACAATGATATATTGATCTTTATCTCTTATAAATCTTGTCTGGTATCCGTCATATCGGATAAGCCTTATTTCTTTCTGGTCAATGCGGTAGAATTCGGTGTATGCCTCAAAATCACCGCTGGTTTCGTTTAAAGTAAAATAAAAATCCTGTGTGAGAAGTCTGCCGTGACGCATATGTTCTCTTACATCCGAAATAGATTTCGCTCCGTCAAAATGATATGTTTCTTCTTCTGTTTCGGTTTTACTGCATGATGTCATTATAAAAACCATAACAGCGGAAAGGAAGAGGACTAAAATTTTCTTTATGTTCATTTAGCTTATTTCCTTTCTGTGCTGGTCAATTGCATTTATGAGAGCATCCTTTGCTTCAGAAAGTTTCATTCCCTCGATCTGTGCACCTGCCATTGTCTGATGACCGCCACCGCCGAGTTTTTCCATAACAATCTGAACATTCATAGCACCTAAAGATCTTGCCGAGAAACAAGCCATTCCGTTATTCATATAGATAACGAAAGCAGCGTCAACCCCTGCAATACCCAAGAGTTCATCTGCCGCCTGGGGAGCGACAACCTTTATGTTTTCTATGGGTGTATCATTTGTTGCTATGGCACATCTTTCATAAACTTCTGCCGATGCGACAAGTTTTGTCTTTTCGTGATATGATTCCATCGAGTTTGCAAAGAGCGAACGGACAGCAACTGTATCTGCACCCATCTTACGAAGATAAGCCGCAGCCTCAAATGTTCTTACGCCTGTTCTCATAACGAAACTCTTTGTATCAAGCATAATTCCCGATAAAAGCGCTTCAGCACCATACTGACTGAGTTTACCCGCGTCGCCGAAATACTGCACAAGTTCTGTTACCATTTCCGATGCTGATGAAGCATAAGGTTCGTGGTGGAAGATAACCGCATTCTCTATGTAATTGGTCATCTTTCTGTGGTGGTCGATAACAACAACCTGCTTTGCCTTCTGGTAAAGTTCGGGAGATTCGACAATATCCTGATTGTGTGTGTCGACAATAACGAGAAGGGATGTAGGAGTGATTTCCGCAACAGCTTCATCGGGAGTGATGAAGAGAGTTTCGGCATTTTCGTCCATCTCGTTTATTCTGTCGATAAGGGGAATAGCAAGGTTATCTTCAGCATTTACAACAACGCTTACTGCCTTGCCCATATTTCTTACAGCTTCAGCAAGACCTACCGCAGAGCCTATGCTGTCAAGGTCACCGAAACGATGTCCCATTATATAAACGGCTGTGCTTTCTTCGATAAGCCCCATAATGCCTTTTGCAATCATACGGGTTTTAACTTTTGTCTGCTTTTCAATTCCCTTTGAAACACCGCCGAAGAACTGATAGTCGTTTTCTGTTTTAACAGCCGCCTGGTCGCCGCCTCTGCCGAGTGCCATATCAAGTGCCTGTTTTGCAAAATCTTCTGATTCGATTAGGTTTCCGCCCCTGCCGACACCGATTGAAAGAGTAACTGTCATCTTGTCGTCAACAACTATCTGTCTTGCGTTGTCAAGAATTTTAAATCTGTTTTCTATAACAGAAGAAATTTTCTGTTCCTCTAAAATCACAAGGAATTTATCCGCCGCTGTTTTTCTTAAAACACCCGCATTCTCTTCGATGAAACTTTCCATAAGTTTTTCGATCTGAATAAGAATTCTCGCCTTGTCACTTTCCTTGATACTCTGCAACAAATCTTCGTAGTTATCGAGAGTAACAAGCATAACCGCAGGTCTTGTATTCTTATATTCCTGCTCTAAAATAACATAATCGGTAACATCCTCAAAATAAAGCATACGAAGTTCTATTTCGTCCTTTTTATTCACAGATGCGCATACACGGTAGTATTTTTCCTTACATTCGATTATAGTTCCGTTTCGCATAGCGGCTTTTTCAAGATCAAGTTCGGGTATAACCGACTGGATATTGACACCGAAAGGGTCGCCCGATTCATAGATATATTCCATAAAGCGCTTGTTGAACCATACTATCTTTCCGTTTTCGTCGACGATAATTGTCGGTGCAGGGAAGTTGTATATGGTTTCACGCTCTGTATTGTTTATCTGTTCGTCAACCTCTGCGATATATTTGTGTATATTCTTCTGCGCTATCACAAACTGCATAATGAATACAAAGCTTACTATTGCAGTAACGAAAAGCATTGTCCAGGATAAAAGTTCGCTGTCCTTTATAATGATTGCAGCTGAACAGAACGCTGTGAATATAAGTGCCGCACCTGTCACCTGAAACAACAGCCATTTTTTACCCTTCATATAAATCACCGCCTTTTAGGTAGTAAATCGTTTAAAATCAAAGTTCCTGAAGTATAGGAAGAATCATAGGACTTCTCTTTGTTTTCTTATAGATATAGCTTGAAAGAGCGTCCTTGATTTTTGTCTTTATGTGGTTTCTGTCTGAATTTCCTGTCATAAGAGCATCTTCGAGTTCAGAAACAACAATATTTCTTGCTTCTGCCATAAGTTCTTCCGATTCTCTTACATAAACAAATCCGCGTGAGATAATATCGGGGCCTGAAAGAATCTGTCCGTTTTCGAAATCAACTGTCGAAACAGCAATAATAAGTCCGTCCTCAGCAAGATGCTTTCTGTCACGAAGAACGATAGCACCGACATCTCCGACACCGAGCCCGTCAACGAGGACTCTTCCTGCCGCAACCTGTCCTGTTATCTTTATATCTTCGCCGTTTGTTTCAATAACATTTCCGTTTGAACCTATAACGATATTTTCTTCGGGGATACCCATTCCGACAGCTGTTTCGGCGTGTTTTTTAAGATGCTTGTATTCGCCGTGAACGGGGATGAAGAATTTAGGTCTTGTAAGTGCCATAATAAGCTTCTGTTCATCCTGACAAGCGTGTCCCGAAACATGAACATCATACATTGATTCGTAAATAACGGTAGCGCCTAAAGTCATAAGTTCGTTTACAACCTTTGTAACGAGTTTTTCGTTTCCGGGTATTGGTGTTGCCGAAATTATGATATAATCCATAGGAGTAATAGACACCTTGCGGTGTTCGTTCATAGCCATTCTTGAGAGTGCCGACATAGGCTCACCCTGACTTCCCGTTGTGACTATTACTATCTGTTCGGGGGAATATCTGTTGATAAGGTCGATGTCTATGATAATTCCATCGGGAGCATCAAGATAACCGAGTTCAACCGCAGTTGAAATAACATTTATCATACTTCTTCCCGAAACGGCAACTTTTCTTCCGTATTTTTTTGCACAGTTGATAACCTGCTGTATTCTGTGAATATTAGATGAGAATGTTGCAATGATGATTCTCTTTCCGTCAGCATCTTCAAAAAGCTTGTCGAATGCTTTTCCGACAGTTCTTTCTGTCTGTGTATAACCTGCTCTTTCAGAGTTTGTCGAGTCGGACATAAGCGCTAAAACACCCTTGCTTCCGAGTTCACCGAAACGCGCAAGGTCAATGATTCCGCCTTCAATGGGGGTATAGTCAACCTTGAAGTCGCCCGTGTGGACAACGACACCCGCTGGTGTATGGATAGCAAATCCACAGGCATCGGGGATAGAATGGTTTACTCTTATAAATTCAACCGCCATACAGCCCATTTTTACTATCTGTCCCGGTCTTGAAACGTTGAGTGTTACCTCGCCTGAAAGATTATGTTCTTTAAGTTTTCCCTCGATAAGACCTATTGTGAGTTTTGTTGCATAAACGGGCGCTTTTACCTTTTTAAGAAGATAAGCAAGACCGCCTATATGGTCTTCGTGTCCGTGAGTAATAACGATACCGCGGAGCTTATCGATATTCTGTTCGATATATGTGAATTCGGGGATAACGATGTCAACGCCATAGAGTTCTGTGTCGGGAAAAGCAAGACCGCAGTCAACGATGAACATATCGTTTCCACATTCAAAGACAGTAAGGTTTTTGCCTATTTCATTAAGTCCGCCTATGGGGATGATTTTAAGGGGAGTGTTCTTTCCGCCTCTGTAAAGTGTTTCTAAAACCTCTCTCTGCTTTGAAGCGTATTCAGCATAAGAAATAGCTGTTTCTTTCTGCTTTTTGGGAACAGGTTTCTTTGTATCCGCTTGTTTTGCCTGTTTTTTGATATTCTGTTTGGGCTTTGTATTTTTTGTGGCTTTTTTCGAAACCTTTTCTGTAACGGGCTTTTTCTTTTCCTTCTGCTTTTTCTTCTCGGCTTTTTTCTTTTCGTTCATCATAGCCTCGTATTCGGCAAAGTTAGCCGCTTTTGGTGCAAGTGGTTTTCTTGCTACCTTTTCGGAAAACTTTTCTGGTTTTTTTCCGAATCCACTGAGTTTGGGATTGTTCTTTTTTTCCAAATCCTGACCGCCTTTCATTAGTCGGAAATCCCTTCTTTCCGCAAAACGTCAACGGAGTGCCTCTGCCTCATGCATACCGCCTCTCCCTCGGAATAACGGGATTTATGTTGTTTTTGTGTATGTATTTTATGGTTAAGGGAACTCTTCCCCAAAAAGTTCAGGTTAATCTATTTTAGTGTATCATAATACAGCGTATTTGTCAAACAGATGAAAGTGCGGGAAATATGTCATATCCCACACTTCCATGCCGTATTTAAAGCGTTTTTATCTTTTTTTCATAGAAATCACACAGTTCAGAAGCGGTTTCTGTTCCGAAACTTTCTGCGATGAGAGTAAACCCACGCCCCGATTTAACGGGTTTTATGATAACTCTTTCGCCGTTTTCGCATTTTGCTATACCCTCGTTTTTTCCTGCCTTTTTACTGCATATCCTTTCAAAGACCTCATCTGCATTCTCTTTTGGAACAAATCTTGTAACCGTTGCGAAACGGGGGAGAGTTTCCAGAGCTTCCGAAAGCGTAAGATCGTTATCTTCAAGGTATCTTAAAATTTTTGCGATGAGAGTCAAAGCATCACGCCCGAAACGACAGTAAAGTGCATTCTTTCTGCCGTCGTTATCGGAAAAATCTTTCGTTCTCTCGTAATATCTTGTTACCTTTCTGCCATATTCTGTGGCGATTTCGTCGATGATAACAGGCGATGAAAAGGGGAGGGATATATCATTCCCCTCTTTAAATTCCGTTACCGAACAGAGAAGAAGCAATTTTTCGTAGAAAATATGCCCCGTTGCGAGTGAAAACGCCGAAACTTTCCTGCCGTCTGAAGAAATGTTGAAAACTATATCCCCGTCACCTCTGCACCGTGGAAAAATCCTCTCCGCCGCCGCCATAACCTCTCTGTCGGGAGAGTAGATTTTTACATTGGTTTTTATGTCGCCTAAAAAGTTCTTTATCCTTTCGGAATAAACCGCCGAAACACCGTCTATACTGCGGATTTTTCCGTATCCCGAAAGAACCCTTGTTTCCTTTCCCGAAAGGACTTTTTCTATCTTCTGTTCGTCATCTGATGAAAGGGGAAGTCCCCTTTCAGAAAAGAACTTTATCTTTGAAAAAACTCCGCCCGAGATAAAACACCCCGCCTTAGCACCGATAAGCTTCATAGCAAGGTCGAAAGCGGGTTCGGGCAAAGCGGATGCGAAAAATATATCTGCACCCCTCTCCGCAGCTCCTGCCGCTACGGCTAAGGAAAGACACTCCGCCGATTTTTCTCCGTTATGTGCAATAACAATCTTTTTTGCGACCGCCGCTATGCATCTTCCCGCTAAAAGAGCGTCTGATGATGTAACGCCTCTTCCGTTTTCAGAGCATAACCCCTCGTCAGATAGATAAACACTGTGATCCATATAAAAACCTCCTGTCTGTTTCTGTGGTTATTATGGGGTAGATATAAGGTTTCTATTCACTTTTTCGCCTTTTATATATAATAAATGGTATAAAGACGGTCGCGAAAATGTATGAAAATATCAAAAGTGCACAAAATGTCTTTAAAATGCGAAATTTCCTATTGACAGCACTTGTCCGTTTGTGGTATAGTGTTATTACCTCGTTTCAGGGGTTTTATTTTTTGCGCCCATTTTTCAGCAATGGGTTAAAAATCCCCTTTATATCCACGAGGGAGGCTTTCAGATTTATAGGAGGTGCCGAAATGAGAGTAAAAATTACATTGGCTTGCACAGAATGCAAGGAGAGAAACTATTGTTCTAAGAAGAACAAGAAGAACGACCCTGACAGACTTGAAATGAACAAGTACTGCAAGAAGTGCCGCAAGCATACTCTTCACAAAGAAACAAAGTAAGAGCGGAGGGTAATTATGGCTGATAAGAAAAAAACAGCAGATAAGAAAACTCCTGCTAAGAAGAAAGATGGCAATAAGGCTATCAAGTGGCTCAAAGAAGCCAGAGTAGAGTTCAAGAAAGTTGTATGGCCTACAAAGAAGCAGGTCGCACACAACACAGGCATAGTGCTCACAGTAATGGCTGTATGTGCAATATTCATCGGTCTTATTGACGCAGGTCTGGCTGAACTTCTCAGAATCGTTCTCAGTGGCGGAAACGCTTAGTAGTATTAAGAAAGGGTGTTAAATAATGTCTGATACAGCAAAATGGTATGTTATCCACACCTATTCGGGATACGAAAAGAATGTTGCAAGAACAATTATGAGAGTTGTTGAAAACAAGAACCTTCAGGATTATGTCTTTGATGTTATCGTTCCCACAGAAACAGTTTCTGAAAAGAAGGATGATAAGATCAAAGAACACGAAAGAAATGTTCTTCCCGGTTATGTTCTCGTAAAGATGATTTTTGACGATGACAACAATGCGTGGTCAGCGGTAAGAAACATCAGAGGCGTTACAGGATTTGTAGGCCCCGGGTCAAAGCCCGTTCCGCTTACAGATAAGGAATTCAACAAACTCCTTGAAAAATTCGGTTCTGCCGAAGACAAGGCAAAGCAGAACAAGTTTGAAGTCGATTTCTCAATCGGCGACAGTGTCCGCGTTTCAGGCGGTCAGCTTGACGGCTTTGTGGGTGTTGTCAAGAGTATCAATCTTGATGACCAGACAGCAGAAGTCATCGTTTCTATGTTCGGAAGAGAAACACCTGCGGTAATCAACATTATGCAGGTTCAGAAAATCGATGACTAAAACAATCATTAACAAACGAAGTTAAAGGGGATAGGCCCCTTTGATGAGTACGCAAGAACAGCGTACAAGTGGGAGAGTTGAAATACTAAGACTCATCAACTCGCCTTACCACATTTTATGGAGGTGCGAAAGCATGGCACAGAAAGTAGTTGGCTACATTAAGCTGCAAATCGCAGCGGGTAAAGCAACCCCTGCACCACCTGTTGGACCTGCACTCGGTCAGCACGGTGTAAACATCATGGCTTTTACAAAGGAATTCAATGAGAGAACAAAGAACGACATCGGACTTATCATCCCTGTTGTAATCACTGTTTACGCAGACCGTTCATTCTCATTCATCACAAAGACACCACCCGCAGCCGTTCTTATCAAGAAAGCTTGTAAGATCGACAAGGCATCAGGTGTTCCTAACAAGAATAAGGTTGCAAAGATTACAAAGGCACAGATTCAGCAGATCGCTGAACAGAAAATGCCTGACCTTAACGCAGCTAACGTCGAAAATGCAATGAGCATGATCGCCGGAACAGCTCGTTCAATGGGTATCGAAGTTGTTGACTAATACACCCAAAATGTAGTGGGAGGAATATTCCGCTATCACCACTTATGAGGAGGATAATTTAATGAAACACGGTAAGAAATATGTCGACAGCGCTAAAGCAATCGACAAAAATAAAATGTATGAAGCTACAGAAGCTCTCGATTTAGCTTGCAAGAATGCAAAGGCAAAGTTTGATGAAACAATCGAAATCCATGTTCGTCTCGGCGTTGATGGTAAGCACGCTGACCAGCAGGTTAGAGGTGCGGTTGTTCTTCCTAACGGAACAGGTAAGAATGTTCGCGTTTGCGTATTCTGCAAGGAAGAAAAAGAAGAAATCGCAAAGGCAGCAGGTGCTGAATTTGTTGGCGGCGCTGACCTCGTTGATAAGATCGTTAAGGAAAACTGGCTCGATTTCGACGTTTGTATCGCTTCACCCGATATGATGGGCGTTGTTGGTAAGGCAGCGAGAGTTCTCGGTCCTCGCGGACTTATGCCTAACCCCAAGGCTGGTACAGTTTCACCTGACATCGAAAAGGCTATCACAGAAGCTAAGGCTGGTAAGATTGAATATCGTCTCGATAAGACAAACATCATTCACTGCCCCATCGGTAAGGCTTCATTCGGTGCTGAAAAGCTCACACAGAACTTTGAAACACTTATGGAAGCAATCGTTAAGGCTAAGCCTGCAGCTGCAAAGGGAACATACCTCAAGTCCTGCACAGTTACATCAACTATGGGCGTTGGTATCCCCGTTGTAACAACAAAATACGGAGTTTAATTCTTAACAGATTGAACTTTTCGCACCGAAGGCAAGTAGTCTTCGGTGCTTTTTTATAAGGAGTTTTTATGGAAAGACTTGATAAATTCATCTCTAATCAGACAGGTATTTCAAGGGCGGATGTCAAAAAGATTATCCGTCAGGGAAGGGTAACCGTAGGGGGAGCTGTCATAAAATCGGGCGATATGAAGATAAACCCCGAAACTGATGTTGTTACCGTTTCGGGAAAAGAAATAGTCTATAAAAGATACCTATATATAATGATGAATAAACCCGCGGGATATGTCTGTTCAACCGATGACAACACCGCCCCGACAGTTATAGACCTTCTCCCCGATGACCTTAAAAGAAAGGGGCTTTTCCCTGCGGGAAGGCTTGATAAGGATACCGAAGGGTTTGTTCTGATAACCGATGACGGTGAGTTTGCACACGACATTCTCTCGCCCTCGAAACATGTCGCTAAAAAGTATCTCTGCCGACTTGAAAAAAAGGCTGAAAAAGAGTATGAAAACGCCTTTAAATCGGGCATTACAATATCGGGCGGAGAAGAATGTAAACCTGCTTCGATAGAATTTACCGACGATGAAAATATGGTATATTTAACAATTTTCGAAGGCAAATTTCATCAGATTAAACGAATGTTCGAGGCCCTCGGAAACCGCATAATATACCTTAAAAGACTCTCTATCGGCGGCCTTTTTCTCGACGAAAATCTCGCCCTCGGGGAGTGCAGGGAAATATTGCACAAAGAAATAGAAAAAATCAAGTCTTAATTTTAGCTATCGGTTAAAAATCGATTTTTCGCCTGTTTTTTTTCGTCAAAATAAATAAACACACTTTTGCAAGTTTGGGTATAAAGCAACTTGAAATAGGGGTGCATTTTTTGGTATTATATTTGTAAGGCGTAATATACGCAGACCGCAAGGTCGTAAAAATGCTAACTATTTTTACAAAATATTTTTGGGAGGTTTTTTAAATGGCAAATCTTTCTCTTCGCTCAATTTACAAGAAATACCCCGGCGGAGTAGTAGCTGTTTCGGACTTCAACCTCGAAATCCGTGACAGAGAATTCATCATCTTCGTTGGTCCTTCAGGATGTGGTAAATCAACAACACTTCGTATGATCGCTGGTCTTGAAGAAATCTCAGAGGGTGAACTTTACATCGGCGACCGCCTTGTAAACGACATTGCTCCCCGTGATAGAGATATAGCAATGGTTTTCCAGAACTACGCTCTTTATCCTCACATGACAGTTTTCGAAAACATGGCATTCGGTCTTAAGCTCCGTAAGGTTCCTAAGGACGAAATCACAAGAAAGGTAGAAGAAGCTGCAAGAATTCTCGACATCTCACACCTTCTCGACAGAAAGCCCAAGGCTCTCTCAGGTGGACAGAGACAGCGTGTTGCCCTCGGCCGTGCTATCGTTCGTGAACCTCAGGTATTCCTTCTCGACGAACCCCTTTCAAACCTCGATGCTAAGCTCCGTGCTCAGATGAGAACTGAAATTTCAAAGCTTCATAAGAAACTCGGAACAACATTCATCTACGTAACTCATGACCAGACAGAAGCTATGACAATGGGTGACAGAATCGTAGTTATGAAGGACGGTTTCGTTCAGCAGGTTGACTCACCTCAGAACCTTTACGAAAACCCCTGCAACCAGTTCGTTGCTGGATTCATGGGTTCACCTCAGATGAACTTCATCGATGGTTACCTCAGAAAGATCGATGGTAAGTACAACGTTGAATTCGGCTGGAATGAAAGAAAGCAGTCAGGAAAGAAATACTATGTTGAAATTCCTGAAAGCAAGGGTGGAGAAGAAGTTCTCGAAGAATACGTTGATAAGGAAATCATCATCGGTATTCGTCCTGAAAACATCCACGACGAAGAAATGTTCCTTTCAGCTGCTAAGACAGGTATCGTAGACGCTGAAGTTGAAATCACAGAACTTATGGGTGCTGAAACATACCTCTACCTCACAGTTGAAGGTATCAGCCTCACAGCAAGAGTTTCACCTCGTTCAACAGCTCGTCCTCAGGATACAATCAAGGTTGCTCTCGATCCTAACAAGATTCACATCTTCGATAAGGAAACAGAAAAGACAATCATCAACTAATTATGATTTCAAAAACCCTCTCATTTTCGAGAGGGTTTTTTATTTTTGGTTTCAAGCATATTTTTCATTTTTTGCAAAATACTATCCATAGAATTCTTTGGAGGTATTTTAAAAATGAAAGATAGAATTTTCGGAGTTCTGCAAAGAGTAGGGCGCTCTTTTATGCTTCCTATTGCACTTTTACCCGTTGCGGGACTTCTTTTAGGAATAGGAAGTTCATTCACAAATCCCCGTACTTTAGAGGCCTATGGCCTTGACGCTTTTATCTATGAGGGAAGTTTTATATATACTCTTCTCGATATAATGAGCAGAACGGGCAGCGTTGTTTTCGATAACCTTCCGCTGCTTTTCGCTGTCGGTGTCGCTATCGGAATGGCAAAAAACGAGAAAGATGTTGCCGCTTTGTCGGGCGCTATCGGATACCTTATAATGAACGCGTCTATCTCAACGCTTATAGCGGCAAACGGCGGGGTAGAGGCACTCCCTGTGAACACGACAACAACCGCACTCGGTATAACAACCTTACAGATGGGTGTTTTCGGTGGAATAATAGTAGGACTCGGAACAGCTGCACTTCACAACAGATTTTATAAGATAAAATTACCGACAGTGCTCTCTTTCTTCGGCGGAACAAGATTTGTTCCCATTATAACAAGCCTTGTCTATCTTTTAGTCGGAGTTTTAATGTTCTTTGTATGGCCCGTTGTCCAGACGGGTATAGCTGCACTCGGAAATCTTGTTCTCGGCTCGGGATATATCGGAACATGGATTTATGGAATTATCGAAAGAGCACTTATTCCTTTCGGTCTTCATCATGTTTTCTATATGCCTTTCTGGCAGACAGAACTCGGTGGCTCTATGATTATCGACGGAGAGGTTATAAATGGTGCACAGAATATCTTTTTTGCCGAACTCGCATCAAAATCAACAGAACAGTTTTCTGTTTCGGCAACAAGATTTATGTCAGGGAAATTCCCTTTTATGATTTTCGGACTTCCCGCGGCGGCTTTCGCTATGTACAGAACGGCAAAGCCTGAAAAAAGAAAAGTTGCTGGAGGACTTCTTCTTTCGGCGGCACTTACCTCTATGCTGACAGGAATTACAGAACCTATTGAGTTCACATTCCTCTTTGTAGCCCCCGTTATGTATGCCGTTCATTGTGTTTTAGCAGGGCTTTCATATATGATTATGCATATTCTGAATGTAGGTGTCGGCATGACTTTTTCAGGCGGACTTATTGACCTTACCCTTTTTGGAATTTTACAGGGCAACGAAAAAACAAACTGGATATGGATAGTAATAACAGGACTTATCTATGCAGTTGTCTATTATTTCATCTTCTATTTTATGATTAAAAAACTTCATCTCAAAACTCCGGGAAGAGAAGAAGAGGGCGAAGAAACAAAACTCTATACAAGAAAAGATATGGAGAAAAAATCGTCGGGTATATCAGCACTTATCCTTTCTGGTCTTGGCGGAATTGAAAATATTTCGGATATAGACGCTTGTGCAACAAGACTTCGTGTAAGCGTAAAAAATCCTTCGCTTTGTGAAAAAGAACTTCTGACAAAAAGCGGTGCTAAGGGAGTTATCATAAACGGAAACGGAGTTCAGGCGATTTATGGACCGCAGGTTTCTGTTATAAAATCCGAACTTCTTGATTTTCTTGAAAAAGGCGACCATAAAGCAGTTTCAGATATAATCTGTTCACCCGTAACGGGAAAGGTTATTCCTTTATCCGAAGTTCCCGATGAGGCTTTTAAAACCGAGGTTTTAGGAAAAGGCGTTGCCGTTATCCCTTATGACAACAACCTTTATGCAGTAGCCTCGGGAGTGGTAGAAACAGTTGCCGAAACGGGACACGCCATAAGTATTCTATGCGACAACGGCGCTGAAATCTTACTTCATATAGGTATAGATACAGTAAAACTCAAAGGAAGATATTTTGAAGCAAAGGTTAAAAACGGACAGAAGATAAAAAAGGGCGACCTTTTAATAACCTTCGACAGAGAATCTGCTTTGAAAGAAGGCTTTAATATGACAATCCCCGTTATAGTATGTAACCATGATGAGTTCACAAAAATTGAAATCATCGGAAAAAATGACATCAATAACGGCGATGATTTAATGAAAATCATATAGGAAAACAAAAGAAGTGTGGTCATTTTTCCACACTTCTTTGCTTTTTTCAAAAAATTCATAAATTCTGTTAAAAAGGTGGTTGAAATATGGAAAATTTTGTAGTATAATCTTCGTGAATTATTTAATATTTATGAAAGGATGATAGTTGTGTCGAAACTTGGTATTTTTAAAAAATATCTCGCACACCTATATGAAAAAGCGGGGAATTTCAATCGCAGCGGTCTTTATATAGCATTTGCCTTAATAGGTTTTTACGCACTTGTTATGTCCATTGTCTGCTTTGTTCAGAAAGCGGTAATGATGGGCGTTGTTAACCTTGCTATTACAACATTTATGGTGCTTACAATTATCATCTTCGCAAAGATAAAATCGACAAGAGCTTTAGCAAGATTTGTTGTGGTATTCATATATGCACTGATGATATTCTTCTTAACAACAGGCGGTGCAGGCGGCGTAAGTATTATGTGGCTTCTCTTTATTCCCGCGGCGGCAACATATTTCATCAGCCTCTATTATGGCGGCGCACTCAGTATACTTCTTGGCATAAGTGTTTCTGTATATATGTTCACCCCTCTTCATTTCTATGGCTACCCTTATTCAGAGCAGCAGATTGTCCGTTTTCCGATTATTTACTGGGCATTTACAATCACATCGCTCATCATCGCAGCAAGAATTGATAATGCAGAAGAAAAACAGAAAGAAATCGTAAGAAGCGCAGAGCGTTCAAATAAGCTCAAATCAGAATTTCTTGCCAATATGTCACACGAAATAAGAACCCCTATGAATGCGATTATGGGTATGTGTGAACTTTCTAAATCCGAAGAAATGTCACAGACAGCAAGGGATAACAATGATAACATCTATACATCGGGCAAAACGCTTATGAATATCATAAACGACTTACTCGATTTCTCGAAAATCGAATCGGGGAAAATGGAACTTGCAACATCAGAATACCGCCTTTCAGATATTCTTTCAGAGGCTATAAATATGGCATCTGCAAGAAAGGGAAACAAGAAGATAGAATTTGCGGTTGATTGTGATCCCGATATTCCCGATTATCTTCGCGGTGACCCTTCGAGAATAAGACAGATTATGATAAATCTTCTTACAAACGCAATTAAATATACCAACGAGGGTGGAATTCTCTTAACCGTAAGGTCGAGAAAGGAATCCTATGGAATAAACCTCATAATATCGGTTAAAGACAGCGGAATAGGCATAAAGAAAGAAGATATGAAAAGGCTTTACGATGCCTATAACAGATTTGATATTGAAAAGACAAATTCCGTTGAGGGAACAGGTCTTGGTCTTCCCATAACAAAACAACTTGTCGAACTTATGGGCGGTATAATTTCAGTTAAAAGTATCTATGGCGTGGGAACGGAATTCAGAGTTACCATTCCTCAGAAAGTTTCGGCAAATAACCCTATCGCAAATTTCTATAAGGGAAAAGATAAAAATATACTCTATTACGAAAAGAGCAATAGCGATATTCCTGATTTTATCAGAAAAACATATATCAAAAATTTTGATACCATAGTAAAAAGATATAAAGCAAGAAAATATATCTGCGATAATATGCGCGATGTTAAAAGAGAAATACGTATTTCAGATTATTCTCATATAATTATCGGACAGGAAGAATACCTTGAGGATAAGGCTTATTTCGATGAAATTTCAAAGACACATAAAGTATTTGTTTTCGTTGAAAGAGCAGACAGAATACAGACCTGCGAAACAATAAGAAATATCTATAAACCGATTGCCGTTTATCAGTTTATAAGAATTATCGAGGGCAAGGATAAGGAAACCGCCCTTAAAACACCCGAAATTTCATTTACAGCACCCGACGCGAAAGTTCTTGTTGTCGATGATAACGAAGTAAACCTTCTTGTTGCAAGAGGATTTATGAAACGCTATGGCATCAATATCGAAATGGCAACAAGAGGCACGGATGCTGTTGAGATGGTAAAGAAAAAGAAATACGATATTATTTTTATGGACCATCTTATGCCCGAAATGGATGGTATCGAAACCGCCGAAGCAATAAGAAAAATCGACAACGATTATGCAAAATATATTCCTGTTGTTGCACTCACAGCGAATGTTGCAGAAGATGTAAAGAAGATGTTTATGGATAAAGGTTTCAGAGGATTTATGACAAAGCCCATACAAAGTGAGGTTTTAAGTAACATACTTCTCAAAAATCTTTCAGAAGAACTTATTGTTGAAAAAGAGCACACTCAAGAACGGGGGGGTATGACTTATGGTGACTAATATAGTTATTTCAGCAGACTGCACCTGCGACCTTCCTGAAAGCCTTGTAGAGAAATACAACATAAAAATACTTCCTTTTTATATCAATTATAAGGGAACAAGATTCAAAGACGGCGATGAAATAACAGCGTCATCGCTTGTTGAATATCTGAAAAAACAGGATGAAGTCATTTCAAGTTCAGCACCCGATATAGAGGAATATCGTGAGTATTTCAAGAGAATATCCCAGAATGGTGAAAAGCAGGTTATTCATATAACAATCGCGAAAAAACTCAGCATTGCATATAAAAATGCAGTTGACGCATCCAGAGGTATGGAATATGTCCATATTGTTGATTCGGGTTCGGCATCACACGGAATGGGGCTTTTTACCCTTGCTACCGCTGATTTCGCAAGCCGTATGAATAATGTCGAAAGCGTTGTAAAAGAACTTAAAAAGGTCAAAGAAAAAATAAACTGCAGTTTTATTTTAAGGTCGACATTTCATCTTGCAAACAACAGAAGACTCAATCAGTTTATCTCGAATATGCTTACATTCTTTAAAATCCGACCTATAATAAGGATTGACAATGATGACCTTCGTATAAACGGCTTATATATAGGCAACCGTGAATCCTATGCGAGAAAATTTGTAAAACAAGCACTCAGGTCGAAAAATCACATTTCGGATGATATACTTTTTATTTCTGTCGGTGGATGTTCAGATGAAATAGTAAACATCGTCTATGATGAAGCAACAAAACAGATTCCCTGGAAAAAAATCTATGTTGCCGATGTTTCATCAACCTGTCTTTGCAACATAGGCGCACATAGTATAGGGCTTATGTTCTGCAAAAAATAGGTTAAAACGAAAAATCCTGTACTTATTTCGTCGTTAAACTCGCTCGAAATACCCGTGTATTCCTTCGCTCGTTTGCCTAGAACTAAGTACAGTCTTTTCTGTTTTAAAAAATCCAAGCAATCTTTTTGGTTTTGTTTATAAGGTATATGTTCCGTGCATTCACGCACAAAAATCCCCTCTCTTCTGAGAGGGGATTTTTTATATCTTTCTCTTGTGATAACTATTGAAATCAAACTTGATTTCATCGCAGATGAATTCAAGCATTTCTTCGGTAGCGCCGAGAAGCGAGAGTTTTGTTTCCTCATCAACTTCCATCGGAATGTCGGCGGGATAACGACTTTCAATGTAGTATCTGTTGAGTGCCGAACTTTTTTCGAGCCAGGTTTCAAAAGTTCTGTCGGTCATAATGGCCTGCTTACAGAGCCAGGTTAAGTTGTGGCCGTCGAAAAGTCTGCGGTTTTTATATAAAAGATACCCTTTGAGTGCTTTTTCAATACATTGCTGACAATGAAACGCTGTTAAACAGTTGCAGTTTTTATCCTTAACAAGATGCTTTGCCGCAACATAATCGAGCCTTGCGTGATAAAGCCAGTCGTAATAGCGTTTGCTGTCTGATCTGTGTGATGATGATCTACCCATAGAGTTTATCACCGCTTTCATAGACTTTGTGTGCGAAAGTTCCGTAATCGTCGATGAGTTTTTCCCATACGCTCTTGTTATATACAATTACATCAAAAGGAATTTCGCAGTCTGTTTCCATATAGATTTTTTCTTCTATATCAGAAACTTTCTTTACATCATTTACGACAATGAGGAGTTTGAATGCAGTGAGTTCTTGTCTTAAATTCTGTTTGTATGTTGCGAGATAAATTTCTACGGGTGAACAAAGTTCAACAACCCTCCCGGCAACAGCTTTGATGATTTCGTTGTTTTTCATTTATATCAACGCTCCTTTTTATTGTGTGCGGAATTTGTATCTCTTCGGCAGAGGTCTGAGATATAGCCGAAAAGGAATGTTGCCGCACTGTTGAGGTAAATAGTGGTTTCGTTTGTTGAATGACAATGTTCAAGGTCGAGATGACATTTCGCAGGGGGAGTTCCATAAGGAATAAGCCACTGTGAATATTCATCACTTCTGTTTTTGTCAGGGCCTGTAACAACCATTCCCGGAATTGCATCGATGTTATTGTCAGCGATGGTCGGTCTGAAATGAGGCTTTTTAACGGCGTTCTTTCCGTGCCCCGTTATATATGAAAGCGAGAGAGGATTATTTCCGAGGATATAATTTATATGTCCTAAGATTTCTGTTAAGAATTCATCTCTGCCCTCAAGTATATTTGCTGAAATTACAGTTATTGCGTTTGTAAGTATTTTAAGATTACTGCACCACGAATATTCATCGGGAGAGAGTGATGAGCGATAACCGCTGTGTCTTGCCGATGAGCATATTGTTTCGGCACGATGTGTAAGTTTGTTTTCGAGAATACTTTTTATTTCGGGATTTTTTTCGCAGTCGGATTTTATATAGGCGAGTGCGCCGAATCCACCGACATTTCCTATGGTAAAGCCTGTCGTGTCGATATTTCCCGAAAGTTCTTCTAACTTTTCAGAGAAATTCTTTTCTCCTGTAAGGGCATAAAGTTCTGATGCCGCCCAGAAGATGTCGTCGTCTAAAAAGTCGTCACTGTATTCGGGGGCAACGATACCCTTATCGTTTTCAAACGGGGTATAATCGGGGTTGTTGAGAAGCCATGCCCATGCTGCAAGTGCTGCGGGACGGAGCTTTTTGATTATTCTCAGTCCCATAGGTTCGATTATTCTTGTGGCAAGGGCAGTTACAGCAGCGAAAAGTGCTGTCGCTGATGCTGTTTTTTTGAATATATATTGCTTTTCTTTATCATCACAAGGCATTGTAAGACCTGCATAACAAAGCGATGAAACTCTGTGATAAACACCGCCGTCCTTATCCTGCATTTTAAGCAACCATTCAAGTTCATAAATACATTCTTCAATGATAAGAGGACAGCTTTTTCCCGATTGCGAAACGCCGTCTTTATCACCGAAAACTTCAGGAAAGAGGGAGTAAGCATATAAAAGATGACCGAGAGCCACGCATCCTGTTACAACGCATCTTGAATAATCTCCCGCATCGTGCCATCCGCCCGAAACATCGAGAGTTTTTTCTTTGTTGTCATAGAAGGTTGCGGGTTCTATATGACATGTTTTTCTTCCGAATTTTCCTGCTCTGTTTCTGTGGAGTGCCGAACCGCAACGGAAGAAATAAAGCGATTTTCTGACATCTTCGAGGAGGCTTTTATATGGCGCTTTCGATATTGTGAAAACGGGTGAATGTGACGAACCGACTTTTATATAGAATTCACCCTCTTCGCAGAACTGTGAAAAATCCGCAGAGAGAACCCTGTCGCCCGATGCGGTATCATGCATAGCACCGAGAAGAAGCCCTGAAAATTCGGGTTTTGTTCCGTCAGAACGGAATATATGAAACTTCTTTGCAGAGCCTGAAACAGACGCGATTTTAGGAAGGTCAGCAACATATCCTGCCTGATTTACCGAGATTTTTACAGCCATATTTCAACCTCCTTTCATAAAGTCTTCTTTTTCTCAATTAAATTATACCATAAACCGAAGATAAAATAAAGTATTTATAAAATTTTAACGAAAGAAAAATGTATTGTCAAAACAACCAAACAAAGCCCATAAAAATAAAGAATATTTTTCTTGATTATTTGCTTTTATTATGATATAATCTTAATAATCAATTTTGCAGTGTTTATATGCTTGAAAAACTGTTGAAAGGGGATTTTTATTATGGCATTTTTCTACGAAGGCGAATCACATACCTTTAACGAGTATCTTCTCGTTCCCGGTTACTCATCAGCAGAGTGCATCCCTGCTAATGTAAGCCTTAAAACACCCATAACAAAATTCAAGAAGGGCGAAGAACCCGCAATTATGATGAACATTCCTATGACATCAGCAATTATGCAGTCTGTTTCAGACGACAAAATGGCTGTTGCTCTCGCTAAAGAAGGCGGAATTTCATTCATCTACGGCTCACAGACAATCGAAGAAGAAGCTGCTATGGTAGCAAGAGCAAAGAATTATAAAGCAGGTTTTGTTCCTTCTGATTCAAATATCGCTCCCGATGCTACTTTACAGGATATTTTAGACCTCAAGGAAAAAACAGGTCATTCAACAGTTGCGGTTACTACTGACGGAACGGCAAACGGCAAACTCGTTGGTATCGTTACAAGCAGAGATTACAGAGTAAGCAGAATGTCAACAGACACAAAGGTAAGCGAGTTTATGACTCCTATCGAAAAAATCGTTTCAGCGCCCAAGGAAACAACTCTTTCACAGGCTAACGATATTATCTGGGATAACAAGCTCAACTCACTTCCCATTATAGATGACGAAGGCAAACTTATGTACTGGGTATTCAGAAAAGACTATGCAGAACATAAGGCAAACCCCAATGAACTTCTCGATGACCAGAAGAGATATGTAGTAGGCGCAGGTATCAATACACGCGACTATGAAGAAAGAATCCCTGCTCTTATCGAAGCAGGTGTCGATATTCTCTGTATCGACTCATCAGAAGGCTATTCAGAATGGCAGAAGAGAGTTCTTCAGTGGGTAAGAGAAAAATACGGCGATACAGTTAAAATCGGTGCAGGTAACGTTGTTGACAGAGAAGGTTTCCGTTTCCTCGCTGAATGTGGCGCTGACTTTGTAAAAATCGGTATCGGTGGCGGTTCAATCTGTATCACAAGAGAAACAAAGGGTATCGGAAGAGGACAGGCAACAGCAGTTATCGAAGTTGCAAAGGCAAGAGATGAATACTACGAAGAAACAGGAATTTATGTTCCTATCTGTTCAGACGGCGGTATCGTTTATGACCACCACATCACTCTCGCTCTTGCTATGGGTTCTGATTTCGTTATGCTCGGAAGATATTTCTCTCGTTTCGACGAATCACCCACAAACAAGGTAAATGTTAACGGAACATATATGAAGGAATACTGGGGCGAAGGCTCTAACAGAGCAAGAAACTGGCAGAGATACGACCTCGGCGGTGCTAAGAAGCTTTCATTCGAAGAAGGCGTTGACTCTTATGTTCCTTACGCAGGAAGCCTTAAGGATAATGTTGGTCTTACACTCAGCAAGGTTAAATCAACAATGTGTAACTGTGGTGCACTCACAATTCCCGAACTTCAGCAGAAGGCAAAACTCACACTCGTTTCTGCTACAAGTATCACAGAAGGTGGCGCACACGACGTTGTTCTTAAAGATAAGAACGTATCACCCATAAAATAAGCTTTTTCGGGCAGGAACTCGTTACAGAGTTCCTGCCCTTTGTTTATTTTAAACAAATTTTCAATAAAAACATCTATCCTCATAACAGTGTCTTTTGAAGTGGGAAATATAGACAATCCCCCTTTTTTAATGTATAATAGGAATGTTAGGGGCAAACTATGCCCATTTTACAGAGAAAAGAGGTGTGTCATCGTTATGGGTAACTTTCTTTCTAACGCGAAAGACTGGATATTAAAGCTTTTCAGAAGAAGAGAACATTCTATTCTTGTAAGACTTATGGTGCCTATAATGGTGATTATTCTTACTCAGGTTCTCGTGTTTATGCTCGTTATGCTTGCGAGTGGTGCGCTTGATTATGTTTATGACAGTTCATATCAGATACTCAACGAAAAAACAACACTCCACGCAAACCATATAATAACCGAACTCGTTGAAAAACGAAAGATAGTTACAAACTCAACACCTACAATAAACAGTATCGTAAGTTCAAAGCTTCTCACCTTGGGAAGAGAATCCTATGAAATCCGAACAGATAAGGAACTCGGAAACGAAATCCTTATGGATATAAGTTCGGAACTTTCAAGCGTTGTTATGGAAAATCCCATAGAAGGCGCTTTCGTTATCCTAAATAACGGAGAGGATACAGGAGAATATACATCGCTTTATCTCAAAGGACGCGACCTTAACGGAGGAAACAGCCTTCAGATTGTTAAGGGAACGGAAGAAATGGTTGAATTAACGGGAGCTAAAAAGCAGAATTCCTACTTTTTCTCTGACCACTTTACCTTCAACGATAAAGATGCCGAAGAGGCAAAGTTCTTCTTCGAACCCTTAGAGGCGGGTATGAGAGGTGACGGAAAAGACTGCGGATACTGGAGTATGCCTTTTCTGATAGAAAACTACATAATCGAATCTATGACATATACAGAACCTCTTATTGCAGCAGACGGTACTGTTTACGGCGTTATCGGAATAGAATTTATAGAGAGATATTATATCCGTTCGATTTTACAGATCGACAGCGAATCCTCAATAGATAATGTAGTTTATCTTCTGGCTGCTCAGAATGATGACAACCTTTCTATAAGAGATTACAGAATTGCTTCAAGCAGCCACGAAAGATTTCAGAAGCACTATGCCAAAACAGGAATTTTGAATCTCGGCGGACAGGAAGTTCATAACGATGTCTACCGTATTATGCAGACCGAAGATGATGATGAAAAGATTTACGGTTCGGTAAAGCAGATTCAACTTTATCCGAATAACTCCGCTTTCGCGACAGACAGATGGTATGTTATAAGCGTTGTTGACGAAGGAACACTTTTCGGATTTTCTGATTCTCTTATGACAACAGCAGCTTATGCCGTTGTTGTTTCGGTTCTTTTCGGTCTTTTAGGCGTTCTTATCGTTGCAAGACTTGTAACCCAGCCTATGACAAAAGTCGTTCGCGAAGTTAATAACCTTGATACAACAAGAAATGTGTGGTTTGAAAAGACAAATATCAGAGAAATCGATATGCTTACAACTTCTATCAAAAGCCTCAGTGAAAGAATTGTAAGTTCAACAACAAAACTTTCCCAGATTCTTAATGTTCTCGATATTTCAATCGGTGCTTTCGAATATGATGACACTTCAGACCTTGCATACTGCACCGAAGGCTTCTATAACCTTATGGGATGGAGCACACTCACATATATTGATGGCTATGTAGGAAAAGAATTCCTCTCAAGAAAAATCGAAGAAATGATACCCTATGAAACATCAGGAAACGAATCGTGGTATCGTATTGAAGATGATTACGGAAGTATCCGTTTTGTAAAGTTTACAGTAACAGAACTCGGAACGAGAACATTAGGCGTTGCTGAAGATGTTACAAAGGATGTTCAGGAAAAACGCAAACTCGAATTTGAGCGTGACTATGACCTTCTGACAGGTATTTACAACAGAAGAGCGTTCAAGAGAGAAGTTTCAGGTCTCTTCCTTTCAGAAACAGTTGACCTTCGTGTTGCCTGCGTTATGATGATGGACCTTGACAACCTCAAATACATAAACGACACCTACGGACACGATTACGGCGACGAATACATCAGAAAATCAGCCGAAATTCTTTCATCCGCTGAAAAATGGGGCGGAATTGTTGCGAGAATGTCGGGCGATGAATTCTATGTATTCCTCAGCGGATATGATACAAAGGAAGAAATCCGCAATATCATAATGAGAATCAAAAAGGTTTTCAATTCAACCGAAATCGAAATGCCCGATGGTTCGAAGATAAAACTCCGTGCATCAGCGGGTATCGCCTGGTATCCCGATGACTCAAAGGATTTTGAAGAACTCCTCAGATATGCCGACTTTGCTATGTATACCGTTAAACACAGCGTCAAGGGTGATATATGCGAATTCGACGGCGAAAAATATCATAAGGATGCTATCCTTCTCAGCGGTAAGGAAGAACTCAACAAGATTATCGAAAGTGAACTTGTCCGCTATGCATTACAGCCTATCGTTGATGCAAAGAACGGCGAAATCTTCGCTTACGAAGCGCTTATGCGTCCTCAGGGCGATACACTTAAAACTCCGCTTGATGTAATAAGAGTTGCAAGACAGCAGGCCAAGATGTATCAGATTGAAAAACTCACATGGCATAAGAGTATGCAGGCTTATATCAATCAGATTGAAAGCGGAAATATCTCGCCTAACGCAAAACTCTTCCTCAACTCATTCTCAAGTCAGATTCTTACCGATGAAGACTTCAACGATTACGAACAGAGATATAAACAGTATCTCCCGAATATCGTTATGGAAGTTCTCGAATCTGATGAACTTGATGAAGGCTTTGCAAGAAAGAAGAGTGAGTATGTAAGAGGCTGGGGCGGTATTATCGCTCTCGACGATTTCGGAACAGGCTATAATGGTGATTACTCACTTATCCTTCTTAATCCCGACCTTGTAAAGATAGATATGAATATGGTAAGAGGTGTAGATACCGACGAAAACAAACAGGAACTCATCTTAAACCTCATTTCGTATGCTAAACGCCAGAATATCAAGATTTTAGCCGAAGGTGTACAGACACACGGCGAAATGGTTAAACTCATCGAGTTCGGCGTTGACTATATGCAGGGTAACTACTTTGCATTGCCTATGTTTGTTCCTTCTCAGGTAAGTGAAACCATCAAGCAGGAACTTATAGAAGCAAACAGAAATCTGGGTATGTAAAATAGTAAGACAGGGTTACACAAATATGAACAAATTGTTAAAATACACTGAAAATCACGAAAATATTGTGCAAAAAGCAGGTTTTTTAGTCACCATTTATTAATAATTACAAAATATTTGTTAGTTTTGTCTTATTGTAACAAATGCTAAAAAATGATATAATTATTTAAAATGTATAAGTGTCTGTAAATTTCAGGCGTTATATACACATATATGGAGGTGCGATTCATTAGATGAAAACTTATATGTACACCGCTAAGGATGCGCAGGGTAATCAGATAAAGGGCAGTACAAACTGTGAAGATTACAATGGCTTTCTTGAGCGTATGCAGGAAAGAGGCTTGTTTGTAATAAACTACAAGGAAGTCGACAGTTCAGAAGCGAAGACAATCAAAAAGTTCAACACAGCAGAACTCGCATTTGCTTGTCGTCAGCTTAGTGCGATGATGTCAGCAGGTCTTTCTCTCGTTAAGGCACTCGACATCGTTTATCACGAACAGGAAAAAGCAGACGCAAAGCAGGTTTGGCTTGAAGTTTACGAAGAAGTTCAGAAAGGTCAGTCATTCTCAGATGCTTTAAGAATGCAGAGAGGTTCATTCCCCTCATTCCTTATCTCAATGGTAAGTGCCGGTGAATCATCAGGTTCACTCGATACAGTTATGCAGCGAATGTCAGACCATTACGCAAAAGAAAACAGAATGAACAACAAGATCAAGGGATCGCTTACATATCCTATCATCCTTCTTGTTCTCGTTCTTGTAATCGGTGTAGTTCTCGTAGTATTCGTACTCCCGATGTTCGTTGAAATGTTCGGTGACTCAGAACTCCCGAAACTCACACAGATACTTATTAATATAGTAAACGGAACGAAAAAGTACTGGTATTTCGTCTTGATAGGCATTATAGCCATTGTCGCTGCGGTTAAATACGCATTCACACAGCCCGCTGTTCAGGAAGGCTGGGATAAGTTCATTATCAAGTGCCCCGCAGTAGGAAAGCTCGTTGTTCAGATCTACACAGGTCGTTTCGCAAGAACACTTTCATCACTCTACTCAAGTGGTATTCCTATGGTAGAATGTCTTGAAAGATCATCAGCAATTCTCAATAACTCATACATCGATAAACTTTTCGCAACTCTTATCGAAGAAGTTAAGCAGGGTGAACCCCTCTCACTTTCACTCCAGAGAACACAGATCTTTGAATCAATGTTCTGTTCGATGGTATTTGTCGGTGAAGAATCAGGTTCTCTTGATGACATCCTCGCTAAAACAGCCGACTACTATGAAGACGAAGCAGATACAGCTCTTCAGAAACTCGCAACATTCATCGAACCTGTTATCATCATCTTCATGGGTCTTATGGTAGGTTTCGTTATGGCGGCTATTCTTCCCGCGATGTATTCATCATACGAAAACATTGCATAAGCGAAATAAGATTTCGTTTTCCCGCATATCATGCGTTAAATAATCAAAAATCTAAATTTTTCAGAGGTGGTAAAAAGTGCTTTCATTCGATATTACGGATAGAAATATCAGGGTAATCAAAGGTACAGAGTCAGGTGGCGGAAAGATCAAGATCCAGTCCTCAACTGACATCAAAATTGAAGAAGGTCTTATTTCAAACGGTTATATCAAGGATATAGCCCAGATGGCAACAATCATCAACTCAGGCCTTAAGCAGAGAAACATCAAGGATAAGGACGCTGTTATCAGTATTTCATCAAACCTTATCGTGTTCAGAGAACTCTATATCCCCAAGGATAAGGCAACAAAGCTCAAAACTGCAGTTCAGCTCGAAATGCAGAGAAATGTAACAGTTAACGACGAACAGTCTATCGCTTATACAGTTATCGGCGACGTTGAAAAAGACGGCAAGACAATGACAAAGGTTCTCGCAAACGCAGTTCCCAAGAACGTTGTTGAATGTTACAGAAGAGTATTCTCAATGCTCAACATTCAGCTCAAATCAGTTTCAGTTTCATGTAACTGTATTTCAAGAGTTCTTCTTTCTGACGGAAATGTATCATCAAAGATGCCTCTTTTCCTCGTTCAGATCGACCCCAACTTCATCAACATCAACGTTTTTGAACATGGTCAGCTTTCATTCTCTCGTTTCGCATCAATTTCTCCTGATGACTATGATGACAAGAGCGACTATGTATTCCAGGCTGTAACTGAAAACCTCTACAGAATGTTCCAGTTCCAGCGTTCAAGAAGTGGCGAAAACGTTTCTGACGTTGTTTTCTATGGTGACACATCAGAATTCATCAGACTCACAAATTCACTCGAACAGATGGATGTTAAGGCTTCACTCCTTAAAGTTCCTCCTATGCTCAGTGGTTATGAAAACCTTGAATTCTCACTTTACGCAAACGCAATCGGTGCTATGTATCATCGTCCTAAGGAAGATGAAACTTCTAACCTTCTTACAACTGACGCTACAATGGGTCAGGCAGCAGACGGCGGCACAAAATCAGCAAAGGCTCAGAAGAAGGACGTTACAGCAGGTCAGGTTCTCGGAACACTCTTCGGTGGTCTTTTCGCAGGTGCGGTTGTAATCGGTATTGCATGGGCAATCATCAGCCCTGTAATGACAGGTATGAAGCAGAAGGAAATCAAGAGAATTGACGCTTGGATCGAATCTGTTCAGCCAGAACTTGCTGAAATTGACAAGAGAATAGCAATGGTTGAAAAACTTAATACATTCAAGGGCAAGATTGATGTTGCAAAGACAGGTGTTCAGTCTTATCCTATATTCAATACAGAAGCATTTGTAAAGATTCTTGAATGTTCAGATGGCGTTACACTTAATAAATTCTCATTCTCAGAAGATGGAATTATCAATCTTGAATACACAGCAGAGTCGCTTTCTATGCCCTCAATCGTAGCAGGTAGATTTGTTGAACAGGATTTCTTCGACAATGTTACATACGAAGGTTTCTCAAGCGGTGAAGAAGATGAAGATGATGATGGCGAAACAGGAATGTTAATCAACGATGAAACAGAAGACACAGAAGAAACTCCTCTCGTTGTTGTTGACCCTGTAACAGGCGAAGAAACAATAATCGAAGCAGTTGAAAGCGTAGCACCTCTTAAATTTACAATTCAGCTCCAGGTAAGAGGAAAACTTCAGAATGAAGCAATAAAGAACGGTTCGGAAGGCGGTGAGAACTAATGAAAATGTCATACAGAGATAAGTGCATACTCGTAGCACTCGTATTCATAATTACAGTTCTCGTCGGAGGACTTACAATCATCAAGTCATCAGTTCAGAAACTTCAGACTACAACAGTTACACATAAGCAGAAGAAGCAGGAAGAAGCTGATGTAAAGGCAAAGCTTGCTACAAAGGGCGACCTTGAACAGCAGATAGACGATACATATAAGGAACTCAAGAAGGAAAGCGAATATTTCCTTCCCGAAATGAAAACATACCAGATCGACCAGTATGTTTCTGCATTCTTCACAAATCTCGTTGACGGAGAAGGAATAGATGCAGAAGATAACAGCATAGAGATAAAGAGTTTAACAATCGAAGAAGCATCAGCAGAAGATATTGAATATTATGTTTACGAACTCTTCAATGTTGAATATGAACTTGGTACAGCTTCAGATCTTAACGAAGCAAGACTTCATGCTATGAAGGGTAACACAGAATATGCAGTATCATCTTCAGAACCCGAACAGCTCGTTGTTTCTGTTGTTTCAGTAGGTGTTTATGGAGACAGTTTTGATAAATACCTCAAGGTATGTGATAAGATTGAAGATGACGGAAAATCAATCGTTCTCAGATCACTCGCTAAGGAAAGTAATGGCAAAGATGCTGAAGACACATTCACAATCTATGTTTACCAGCTCTCTGACATCCAGAAGCCTAAATATTAATAGCAAACGACCTTACCCCGCCGAAGAAAATTCGGTCGGGGCGGTCTTGCCTAATAAAAAACAACACACAAATCAAGTTCTATGAAAGGAGTAAACCACAATGGTTAAGCGCAAAAAAGCTTTAAAAGGCACAAAGGGTTCGGCATTGTTCATGGTAATCTGTGTTATGGCCATCCTTATGGTAGTTGCAATTACCTCTATGGCCATGGTAAGCCTTGCTTACACAAGATCACTCCAGAACTATACAGCAAGCCAGAGCTATATTACTGCGGTAAATACTCTTGATATGATTACAGAAACCACTCACTACATGGGAACAGGAAGTAGTACATCTGACTACGGTCAGGACGAAGCTGCTGTTGTAAAAATATCAGAACCTCTCCGTGAAGTTCTTTGGGAATGTATGGGCGATTCAGTAAAGGGTGGCCAGGTTAAATACGGAACAGTTAACATTACTGAAGGTCCTCTCAAATCAAATGCTGAAACAGATGCTATTCAGTTCGTTCCTCTCGATGGTGACCCCGATGATAACGGAGGCAATAATATTTGTTACGAAGTTCTCCCCGCACCTGCAAATGCAGCAGACGGAAAGGCTTCAGTTGATCCCGGTAATGCATCAGCTCCTGAATGTGGATATGGTGAATCTGCATATTATAACGGAAGATACTATACACACGCTAAGGTAAAGATTACTGTAAAAGTTCAGTCAGGTTCAGGCGATACAGCTCAGATAAGAACTGTTTCAAAGGTAATCGACCCCATGATCTCATGGGAAGAAACATCAACACCTACACCTCCTCCTACACCTCCCAAGACAGGCGGCGGATTATTTGACCAGGCCGTTAAGGCACTCGGAAAATACACATCTGCACCCGGTGTAAGAGTTATCGGTGGTATCAGTACAAAGGAAAAGACTGATGTAAGTTTTGAAGGTCTTGATGAAATCACAAAGTCAATGTATATAAACGGTAACATGGCAACGGTAAACTCAGGTTGGAGTGGTGAAATCAAGATAGGCGCCGACAAGCAGATTGCTGTTAACGGAACACTTAAGGTTGACAACGTAATGAAATTCGTATCAACTTTTGACCCTAACGCAGGTTCAGGTTCAAAGCCATTTATCTATTGCGAAAACATCCAGTGGGGCAACAGCCCTATTCCTTCAGGACATATAGACATCATCACAAAAACAGGTGGTTTATATGGACGAGATGATAACGAAATCGCCGGTAATGTTGTCAGCGGCGGCGACCTTTCTCTCGTAGGAAATAATCTTAAAATCAGCGGAAAGATTTTCGTTGACGGGGATGTTGAAATTAAAAACAGCCTTGTAAACTCAGGCGGAACAATTTATTACACAGGTAACATCACAGGAAACTTAAATGGTGTAAATGCCGTTAAGATTAACGCTGCTGATTATAATTTCGACGTTACAAACCCTAAAATAAATCCTGAAAATGGACAGATGATTATCCACGCTCCCGATAACAGTCGTGAATATAATGTAATGACAGAAGAATCAGTATTCTCAAGCTGTTATGATGATAGCGGCGATATTATCCCTTCATACGACTACAGCAAAAACAACGAATTGGATCCCACAACAGGAACAATAGTTGTTAAGGACGAAGAAGGAAATATTATCCCTGAAGAAGATATTATCCGTATCAATGCTTCTTCAACAGGAAGAATTGATGTTCCTGTAGGAAAAACAATTGTTTTCGAAACAACTCCCGGTGCAACAACATATATCAGCGACCTTGAAATCGTTGTTGAAAGCGGCGAAGGAATTGTAAATATCGTTCAGGCTCCCGGCGATATCGACCTCAAGGGTGTTAAGATATGGTCTGAAACAGTTAAGGATGCCGTTGAAAGCGGCGCTGACCTTGATGTTGATGTTATCGCTAAGGACCCCGAATATTCAAAGATCTTCTGGGATGTTCCCGAAGGCTCTAATGTAAATCTTAATAGTATGGATCCCGGAAACCTTCTTAACGCTTATATCTATGGTCCTGAAGCAAACTTTGCTGCAAGCACACAGAACTGTGGTGTCAATGTAAAATACGGTGGAAGCACAGATAGGGTATGGCTTTTAGGATCTGTTATCGCAAACGATATCGATATGGGTAACGGACTCGGTATCATCTTTATCGACCCTTACGCAAACGGCGAAATCGGCGGTGGCGGAGAAACTCCTGAAACTCCTCCTACTCCTCCCGTTACACCTTCAACAAAGAAGAATTTCCAGCAGGATGTAAACAACGGAAACTTCTACTATACAAACAGATAAGGGGGGTAAAGCGTTATGATTAAAAATAAAAAACTCAAGGGCTTTACACTCGTTGAAATCATAGTTGCTCTTGCGGTATTCGCAATTATGTCGCTTGTTGTAGCACTTATCATTCAGATGTCGGCTACTATAATGAAAGACAGCCAGTATACAACAAAGAAGGCTGATACACATACCATTATAGCAAACTCAAAAGCGTTTACTACTGAAGACGATGATACCGTTATCACAAAGGTTTCTATCAATGGTGCTTCTCTTGATACACTTAAAACTGTTGAAATTGAAGGCAATGACAATAGAGATGCAGAATATGATGACAACAGCTTCTATGAAAACGCTCCCAATATAAAAGTTTTTGCCGGCAGCGGAACAAAAACATATTAATTAAGCGAGGTGGTATTTCATGAATAATAAAAAACTCAAAGGTTTTACCCTCGTTGAACTTATCTTAGTAATAGGCCTTATGTCTGTTCTTATGGTTATGGTAGGGCTTATTCTGAAACCTATCTCACAGGTTTTTGCAGACACAACAGCTTATACAGAAGACCGTTATGTTATAGATGGTATGTCACAGTATCTTGATGAAAACCTCAAGTATGCAGATAAGATTCTTCTTATATACGATAAGGATTATCTTCCTCTCAGCGAAGGCGGATCATACGAAATGGAAGCAATAGCTGAAAAAATGGATGTAAATTTCAAGACTATGACTTCTGCAGAACAGGCGGCTTATCTTAAGAGAATTCAGGGTATCGCTATAATTAACGATTGTTCTGCAAACGTTGGTAACGCTGGTCTCGGTCAGGTTTACGATATTGACGATTTTACAGATAACAGTGGCATTCAGCAGATGGGTAGAATCTATAAATCAGCTTATGTTGACGGTTCAAGAAAAGAATGGCTCGTTGGCGGAGAAGCTTTCTACGGAAACAGCTCATATTTCATCAATATCGAAGGTGCTGACTCAGACTCAAACGGTCATATCGATTCAGGCGACCTCAGATATACAATCTATTCTCTTGAACCCAGAGAATATAATAAAGCTGCTTATTCAACAAATCTTGCAAATGTTGCAAATTTCAGAGATAAGACAAGAGAAGATATCAAGTTGATAACAAGCAATGATCTTGTAAAGAACTATTCTGAAAAGAGTATTCATTTCGTTAACAGTCCATTTAAGGATGACGGAAAGATCGGTGTTATCTCTCCGATAGACTCTAATCTCGGAACGAGCGATGCACAGGGCAATCTTACTACTGCTGCTGTAAACGCAGGTGTAAACGGATTCAATCCCGAAACAGACGGATATAACATCTATATCTACTATACAGTTCCCGAATAATCGGTAAGAACTTAAACTCTAAACAAAATAACAAAGGCAGTCGGGTTGCTGCCCGACCGCCTTTGTAAAATTTTGTGTTTTTTAAAATCTTAGTTAGGTTTTAAAAGCATAAGATACCAGTTAAACATTTCTGTCCCGAACATCGCTCCGAAATAGAGTCCTACACAGAGCCAGGGGCCGAAAGCCATTTTGGAAATTTTAGTTGTAAACTTGATGATTATTCCTGCTATCGCAGCGGCGATAATTCCTATGAATGCAGCAGCGATAACCGCTTTGTATCCGAGGAATGCACCCGCACAAGCCATGAGAATAACATCTCCCATTCCGATTCCTTTTGTTATGAGTGCGATGATTAAAAAAGGAACGCTTATAACGGCAATGCCTATAAGTCTTTCAATCAAAGTCGCTGAATCAGGGATAAAGAGAAACGCGGGAATAGCGAGAATACCAACCGCTAAAAGTTCAACGATCATCATTTCCTGTGTGTCCCAGTCGGTAAAACCGATAACGACAAGAAGCGAAAAGTAAATCATATTTATAAAGAATCCCGCAGAGATACCGAATCTTATAAGTGCGGTTACGGCGATAATCCCCGTAAGACTTTCGACAAGAGCGTATCTGCCCGATATCTTTTCCTTGCAGCCGCGGCATTTTCCGCCGAGGATAACCCAACTGAGTATCGGTATTAAGTCATACCACTTAATAGGTTCACCGCAAGTCATACAATGAGAACTTTTCTTTACAAGTGATTCACCTAAAGGTATTCTTATTATACATACATTTAAAAAACTGCCTATACAGGCACCGAAAATAAATGTCATGATAATAATTATAACTGAAATTATCGGTGAATCGAATAAGTAATCAGGTCTTAAAATATAATACTGACCTTGAGAAAGAAGCATTTTGCAATCCCCCTAAAAATTTAATTTAAACTAATTCTACCACAAAATAATATGAATTTCAAGAATACCTTGCAAAAGTCCGAAATGCAAGGGGACTTTTGGAGGGTATCCTCAAAGAAATATCACGACGGAGGGCTATTTATGAAAAACATTCCTGTTGGACAATATATGGTGCAGAAGGGTCTTATCACTGACGAACAGTTACAGACCGTTCTTGCTGCACAGAAAGAAAACCGTACACCCGGTAAATTCTTCGGTGACTATGTAATCGAACTCGGTTATGTTTCAGACGTTGAATTTGCTAAGGTTCTCGCTGAAAGAATGGGCGTTGAATTCGTTGACCTTTCTGAATACAAGATCAATCCCGAAGCTGTTAAGAAGGTTCCCGAATCACTCGCTAAAAAACATACAATCATCGCTATCAACATTCAGGGTAGAAGACTTACAGTTGCTACTAACGACCCCGTTAACTTCTACATCTTCGAAGATGTTAAGGTTATCACAGGTATGGACGTTATCCCCGTTCTCGCAACTAAGGACCAGATAACAAAGGCTATCGGCAGAAACTACTCAATGCAGAACGTTGACTCAGTTCTCGACAGCGTTTCAAACCAGTTCATCTCAGAAGAAGATATTGCCGCTGTTGAAGAAGCAGATATGGCAGAACGAGTTGACAACGCTCCTATCGTTAAACTCGCAACAACAATCGTTGAAAACGCATTCAGAATGGGCGCATCTGACATTCATATCGAACCCTTCAAGAACTATACAAGAATCAGAGTCAGAGTCGATGGTGAACTTGTTGAAATGATGCAGGTTTCAAATGTAGTACATAACTCTCTCTCAACTCGTGTTAAGATCATTTCAGGAATGAACATCGCTGAAAAGCGTATCCCTCAGGACGGTCGTTTCACACAGGTAGTTGACGGCGTTACTCTCGACGTCCGTGTATCTTCACTCCCCATGGTTGCAGGTGAAAAGATCGTTATCCGTATCCTTTCTACAGGCGACGTTTCTGTAAGAAAGATTACAGACCTCGGTATGACAGACTACAACTATGTAATGTTTGAAAAGATGATCACTTGTCCTCACGGTGTTATCCTCGTAACAGGACCTACAGGATCCGGTAAATCTACAACACTTTATGCTGCTCTCGGTGAACTTGCTAAGCCTAATGTTAACGTAGTTACCGTTGAAGACCCTGTCGAAAAGAATATCGACGGCGTTAACCAGTGTCAGGTTAACACAAAGGCAGGTATGACATTCGCAGCTGCTCTTCGTTCTATCCTCCGTCAGGACCCCGATATCGTTATGATCGGTGAAATGCGTGATACCGAAACAGCAGAAATCGGTATCAGAGCGGCTATCACAGGACACCTTGTTCTTTCAACACTCCATACAAACGACGCTGCATCAACAATCATCCGTCTTTGTGACATGGGTATCGCATCATACATGGTTGCTACATCACTTATCGGTGTTATCGCACAGCGACTTGTTAAGATTCTCTGTCCCGAATGTAAGAAGATGAGAATGTCTGACGCAAAAGAAAACGATCTTTTAGGTATTCAGTCATCTGTTCCTATATATGAACCCTGCGGATGTTCAAAGTGTAACAACACAGGTTATGCAGGCCGTACTGCTATTCACGAAATCATCATGTGTGACGGTGAACTCTCAACACTTATCGCAAACGATGGTACAGTTGAACAGATCGCTGCAATGGCTAAAACAAAGGGAACTCGTCTTCTCCGTGACAACGTTGCTGAACTCGTTATGCAGGGTACAACATCAGTTGATGAACTCATTAAGACAACATTCTCTATCTAATTCTAATGCTAACTAAATCCCTTATGAAAGGAAGTAGAACCCAGTATGCAGACTATAAACATTGACGCTTTGCTCGACGAGGTTAGAAACCTTGGCTGCTCAGACCTTCACTTCACAACAAACATTCCCCCTGTTGTAAGACTTCATGGTTCTCTCCGTAAGCTCAGTGCTTACGAAGAAATGACAAACGAATCCATTATGGCGATTGCCGCTCAGATGACAAACAGCCGTCAGCTCGAAAGTATCAAGGCTTTCATCGACACTGACTTCTCTTATGTTACAAAAGCGGGATTCCGTCATCGTGTAAACGTATATCACCAGAGAGGACAGGTAGGTATCGCTATCCGTCTTCTCAGAAACGATATTCCTACTTTAAGAGACCTTAACCTTCCTCCTGTTGTTGCAGATTTCGTTATGCGTCCTAGAGGACTTATCCTTGTTACAGGACCTACAGGTTCAGGTAAATCTACATCACTCGCCGCTATGATCGACTATGTTAACGAACACAGAAGTGCACACGTTATCACAATCGAAGACCCTATCGAATATGTTCACGAACATAAGAGATGTATGATCAACCAGCGTGAAGTCGGTGCCGACGTTGACTCATTCGCAGGTGCGCTCCGTGCCGCACTCCGTGAAGACCCCGACGTTATCCTCGTAGGAGAAATGCGTGACTTTGAAACAATCACAGCCGCAGTAACCGCCGCCGAAACAGGACACCTCGTTATGTCAACACTTCATACAACATCAGCAGCGGATACAGTTAACCGTATCATCGACGTTTTCCCCGCACATCAGCAGTCACAGATCAGAACACAGCTTGCTGCAACACTCGTTGGTATCATGACACAGACTCTCGTTCCCACATCAGACGGTGAAGGACGAGTTGCTGCAACAGAAATTCTTTCATGTACAGACGCTATCGCAGCGATGGTTCGTGATGGTAAGACTCATATGATTCCTTCAGCTATCCAGACAGGTAAGGCTCAGGGTATGATGTGTCTTGACCAGTGCCTCGCTAAGCTCGTTGTTGACGGAACAATCACAATCGACAGCGCTATCGAAAGATGTGCAAGCCGTGTTGACCTTCAGAGATTTATGGGCAACCGTTTCGACCTTTAATGCATACTATATAATAAGGTATATATACACCTTTCTCTTTCGGGAGAAGGGTGTATAAAATCCCTTTTGGTTACACCTCGGTTACAGGTTTGGTTTACAAATTATGAACAACTGTTGTATAATTTGACGGAAAATGTTTCCGAAAAGGCAGATTTAAAGAAAAAATGAACAAATTTAAGATTTTGTTCAAAAATTTTTAAAAAAACTATTGACAATATGTGAATGACTGAGTATAATTAAGTTACAGTCAGGAACTAAACCGATAGTTCAAAAATATTATGGACTTGGAGGGCACTTGAAATGAAGTCAATACGCAAGTCGGCTAAAGGCTTTACCTTTGTCGAACTCATAGTTGTAATGGCTATAATTGCCGTTCTGACTGCGACACTTGTAATGGCAGTCGGTGCTTTTTTAAGAGATAAAAAGTATGATGATGCTAATGCAAAGGCTGAATCGGTTTACAGAGCGCTTCAGATAAAACTCAATCAGTATGACGCTGAAGGACACACAACAATTGCTTCTGACGGAAGCGAAGTTGAAGGTGTCGGCGGTGTTCCCAGAAAAGCCAATACCTCTATTTACATAGGCAACTTTGAAAATGTAAGCAAGATAGAAGCAAATATCGGAATATGCAGACATGTCTACGGGTCAACCGGAACGGCATTAGGACTTGATACATCAGTTTCAGATGCCAGAGGTTGTGTAATTGATTTTGATATGGGTGATACCATCAGAACAATCTATACAAAGCGCAGTAATGCTAATGTCGACTGGAACCCTTCATGGATGGCAAAGGTCAATATGGAAACATACACAGTAGAGTATGTTCTCTATACAGAAGATGAGTTGCATCTCGATGATAAGTTTCTGGATAAGACAGGTACTGCAGATGAAGACGGCTATTATGTTGATATTTACGCTCAGCAGGATTCAGCTGAAAGAGCGAGACTTGGCTACACAGTAGTAGGTTGTTATCCTATGCAGTCATTCTACGACTAATTACTTACGGAAAAGCGTTCTTGCGAAAGACGTTTGCAAGAGCTTTTTATAAAAAAATATTATATTTACAGGAGGGGTTTCTATCATGAGAAATCTTAAGACAAAGGGCTTCACACTCGTTGAGCTCATCGTTGTTATCGCAATCATCGGCGTACTCGCAGCAGTTCTCGTTCCCGCAATGCTCGGTTACATGAGAGACTCAAAGATCTCACAGGCTAACCAGAACGCACACGCAGTTTACACAGCAGCTCAGGCAGCTGTAACAAAGTTTGCTACAGCTAACGGTACATCAAAGCTCAAGGACAGCGGCGCTGGCTCAACATTTAGCGGCACAGTTGCTAACAAGGGTGACGCAGTTCCTACTTCAGGCTCACTTGATATCACAGGTTCAGCTGGTGCTGTTCTTAAGGACTTTGGTTCATACCTCGGCGATCAGTTTGTAGGTTCATTCTATTTCGCAACAGGTAAGTCAGGTGACACAATCGAATACGCTCTTTGGTCACAGGATCTTATGGGTACAACAACTGGTTCAGGCGCAGTAGGATTTACTATTGACAACGCTGAAAACGAAGAAGCTCAGATCCAGGGCTACAAGGATGGCGAACTCGTAGGTGTTCATCCTCAGTATCCTTCAGTAGCTGGTGGTGCATCATCAGGTACTTAATCGATAGTCGATTAAAACTTAACTGAACAATTAAAGGCTCTCTTATGAGAGCCTTTTTTGTGTGTGAAGGGCACACAGCCCAAATCGTTTCATAGTCTGCTATGTAAATAAAATTCAGGCTCGGTAACCACATTTGTGTGGTGTCGGGTCTTTTATTTTGGTGTGAAGGGCACACAGCCATATCCTTTGAAGTTGGTCAAGAAAACACTCCCCCACATCTGTGGGGGAGTGTTTATTGTCTTTATAAAGTCCAAAACGAACAGTCCGCGGGGACTCCCCGCCACAATAAAACTCGGCAACAGATTTCTCCGTTACCGAGTCGTTTTTTATTTATCGAATAAAGTTCGAAACGAACGCCCGCGGGGGCTCCCCGCCACAATAAAACTCGGAAACAACTGTTTGTCATTTCCGAGTTCTTTTTTTATTATCTTTAACAAAGTTCGTAACGAACAGCCCGCGGGGGCTCCCCGCTATTCTGATACTGCGATTGCTTCGGGGAAGATGTTGCTTGCGCTTTCCTGAAGGAATGTTGTATTAACAAATCCCTGGATAGTAGCGCCGTCGAGAACTGTAATTGTTGATGCGTTGATGTTTCCGAAGATGATAGAGTCTGTCTTGAATTCAGCCTTTCCGCTGATTTCAACATTACCCTTAACCTTGCCGTTTATGTCAAGATACTGAGCGTTGATGTCGCCTAAAAGAAGACTGTCTCTGTCCATCTTAACTTGTCCCTTTGAAGTAACATTACCCTGCATTGAAGAACCGAGCATAGTTGCGTTGTTACATTCAAGGTCACCAACGACTTTACCGCTGAGGTTTGCGTTCTTTGTAATCTGAACATCGCCCTTAACGCTTCCTTCAACAGTAACATTTGCGAAAGAACGGATGTTTCCGTCAACGATTGTATTTCTTGAAATAACTGTTGTTTCTTCTGTTTCAAAATAGGGGTTAGAACCGCCACCCATATTGTTGTTGTTTGTTGTCGGTGGAACAGGCTGTCTTAACTGCTGCTGATACTGCTGTGAGTAGTCCTGCTGAGGAGCTGCAGCTGGAGGAGGAGTCTGCTGAACCTGACGGGGAGTAACCTGTGGAGGAGGTGTAAACCCTGTAGGCGACTGCGGTCTCTGAACAGGAGGGGGAACAGTCTGTTTATCGAATGTAGGTTTGATAGGTTCTGAATTTGCACTTGGAGTGTCAAGGTATCTGTCGATATTCGACTTTTCTTTCGAGTTCTTAGAAAGGTCTGAACCTACAAGACCGTCTCTCTTTAAAAGCTCCTTGACTGCCTGATTAAAATTATCTTTTAAGCTCATTATCTTATCCCCTTACTGTCTGAAAGTTGTTCCTCCGGTGGAATTGTGAATTGCGAGGGTGTGGTTTCGTTTGTGAGTTTATCGAATGAGTATCCGCGGTTTTTCAGCGCTATGATAATATCCTCGGTGACATAAACAGAAACATCTCTGTTATGCAAAAGGACAATCGCGTTGTTTCTTTCGCCGACTCCGTTTAAAATGTTGTTGTAGACGGATGTCCAGGTTGCGTTATTTGAAGCATCCTGTCCGCTTACATTCCAGTCGAAATAGGTATAACCTCTTCTTTTTACTTCTTCACAGAGTTCTTTGCTGATGCTTTCGTTATAGGCATTGACACTTCCGCCTGCAAAACGCATTATGTCAGGCTTAACACCCGTTGCTTTGTATATGCCGTCTGAAGTGTTTTTCATATCGAGCAGAAAACTGTCAACATCTTTATAGATGGTTTCGTAATCGTGCGACGCAGAATGTATGCCGACAGTGTGTCCTTCTGCAATACACTGTTTAACTATGGCAATATCCTGCTCAGTTTCCACGGCGCACATGAAAAAAGTTGCCTTAACATTGTGCTTTCTTAAAATGCTTAAAATACTCCATGTGTTTTCCGCAGGGCCGTCATCGAATGTAAGATAGATGGTCTTGTCAGAAATTTCGTTTTTTTTTGGAGCATCTACATAAAGGTCGGGAAAAAGTTTTGTATAAGAGGGTGCGTTTCTTACCGCCTTCAAAGCTGAAACATATTTGTCAAAAGACTTAGGATTTTCTTTTTCAATGTATTCTAAAATCTCATCGTCAGAATATCCTTGTTTCTTCATCTCATCGTAGATTTCATCGAGGGATTTTTTAATTTCTTCCTCTTTTTCTTCCTCTGCGATGTTGTTGATGACAGGCTTTGCAACATTCTCTTCATAGTCGTTTTTGAGGGAGGCATATTTCACTCCGAAAAAGACTGCGAGACCTATTGAAACCGCGATAATAGTTGCAATGCAAACGATAATGAGGTCCTTAAAAAACCTCACACTTCCGAAATACATTGAACCACCACCCGATTTTACATACTTTCTCATAATATACACACTTTATCATACACCATATTGAGAGTTTTGTCAAGATAACTACAAGAATTTGTGTCAGTTATTTCTGTTGTTATAACGGTCGGAATATCGCCATAAAGTCGTCTGAATTCCGCTTTTTGAGCCATTTACAAGAATACGGTTTATTCTTCCTGATTTTTTGTTAAAAATTACTGTATCATTAAGGTCCTCACCCGAATATCCATCATACTTTATAAAGTCAGCCCTGCTTCCTTTCATACTGAGGTTTATTTTGGTCTGAATCCCTAAATAACTGTCAAACGCCCACATAGAATCAAAAGCATAGTATTTTTCTCTTATAATACCAAGATTTCTTATTTCATTGTCATTTACATACAACGAAAAACCCGATTCGGCATCGTCTGTCAAATCACGCATATAAACATCGCTGACAGCGTTTTTGAGATTGAGAAGATTTCCCTTTGAGATGATAGTTTTCGGCTCAAAAGAAAATGTGTTTTCAGAAAATGTATATGAAACTTTGTTCGGTGCTGAAATAAAGGGGTGTGAATTATGCATTTTAAGACAAAGCATTTTACAGGCATCCCATATAGAAGAATGAGATTTGAGATATATGTAGTTTACCGTAGAAGAACTGTTTTCGTGTGTTATATTCGGAAGATTAACCCTGCTGAACAGCGAATTGAGTGAGGGCGAAGAAATTATCCCTTCAGGAAGTTCACTCTGTAAAAGAAGCGAAGAATATCCTCTTGACGATATAGAAATTCTCTTTCCTTCAGAACTTTCTGTTTCTTCAATAATATCAACAAAACCTTTGTGGATAAGTTTTCCGTCGATATAAAACTCGACATCAGAAATATTCATAACATCACATTCTGTAAAGAAAATTCCCGAAAGAACGGAATAGGGGGTATAAACCTCTTTTTCAAAACGAAAAGAAAGACATTTTTTCGTTTCATAAATCTCATCCGAAACAGATGTCAGTTTAAGAGTAATATCATTCATTTTCATCACCCTTTATCTCAATAAATTCAGCTTCGATAAAAGCTGTTTTTCCACCCCTTAGTCTGTAAGATGAAAGATGCATATCGGGAAGGTAAGCACCGCCTACGCTTATAGTGAGAGGAGAGAAATTCTTGACAGCATTATCAAGTTCGGAAAAACTTTTTGCCGAAAGTTTTGTTTTTCCTTTTATAGAAAGTGAAAGCGGATAGTTTCCCATACCACTCGCCCTTACACCTGCTGAAAGAGTTTTTACCTCACTTACAGACTGTTTTCTCGAAAATGAGAATGACGATACAGAAATCTCTGTTTCGCCTATCTGTATTGTATCAGTTGTATTCCCGAGGGAATAATTGAGTTTTAAAGAAAAGTTATAACAAAGCCTGTCGAGTTTCTTTTCATAGAAAAGGTCTGATGCCTTTATGCTTTTTACAGAAAGGTCTGAACTCATAATCGTTTCAGGAATTTTCGATGCAAGAGAAAGAATTTTTCCACCGCTGAAATTTGAAGGTGTGTAAAAAGAAATTTCAGCTTCAGCCTCAGATTCCGCTTCGTCTGTTTTGAGACCCGTTATGCCGACTGTTATGAAACAGTCGTTGCGCCTTGCTATAAGTTCCTCGCCGAACTGATGATATGAGGGGATTTTTGTCTTTGATAAAACAGAAATTATATCGTTTGCAAGAACATAAAAACTCATTTAAACCCCTCCTTTAACGGACATAAAAACAAAGTCAGAAATAGGCTTTTCGATAAGATAACCCTTACAGAGTTTTTCCTGTTCGTTAATCATTTTCTTTGCCATTTCAAGTCTGTAACTGTTTTTGTCCGAAGAAATAATACCTCCGCCGTTTGATACCATAGGAATACCATTTGCTGTTTCTTTTTCGATAAGATAAAGGTTAGCGTAAAGCGCTGTTAAATATTCAACTTCTTCCCTTAACATATCTTCGTTTCTGATAATTCTTGACTTTATGAAAGAAACCGCTCTTTCTATAAGAAAAGAATTCTTTTCAGCCGATGTTTCAGAGATGTTTTCAAAAAGAATGTAAATCTGTTCCATATCCATTTTTATCTTCCTCTTTTCATCATATAGGGTGAGTTGTCATCGCACTTTTTCATACTATCGGGATTTTTAATCTTCTTTGTCTTTTTTTCTAAAGTTTCACAAAGAGAAGAAAGTTCCATCTCAGACATATTCTTTATGTCAGAATTATCACCCGTTAAAAAGCAAAGCCTTGTTGCTTTTCTTAAAAGTTCATCATTTTCAGAACTTTTTGTAACTCCTGCATTTATCTGTGCGGGAACAGCTACAAAACTCCATTCATAAGCGTCTGAAATATCAGAAAGTGTGAAAAAACACTCTTTATCACCATACTTTTTTCCGCCTCTGTGACTACACGAAGAAGAAAGTGTATCAGAAGAACAGACAGAGCAGATTCTCTTTTCCGCCCTACAGGAAACGCTGACTTCCTTTTTTATTCCGCCCTCGATTTCTTTTATGAGGTCTTCGTTTGACTTTGTTCTTACCATATAGGCTGTCGCTTTAAGACAGGTGTAAACCTCTCCCGACTTTGTTATCTTCGTTTCATCAGAAACAATTTCTGTGTCGAAAATTCTCGCCGTCTGGTTGGATGTTTTTGCGTTGTGGTCAAAAATTCCCGTTTTTCCGATAAAGAGCGATTTCATTTCTGAAAGTGCAGAAAGAGAGAATTTTTCGTTATCCCTGTCGGTTTCGTTATCACAGAGTATTACTGAAAATATGTAGACTTCGTCTTCTTTGAATTCGCGTCTTGTGAATTCATTAAGCTTTTTGAGTAAATTATTTTCCAAGAAAATTACCTCCTGTATTTTTATATTTACCCCGACTCCCGAACGGAAGTCAGGGTAAAAGTTACTTTTTACGCAATTTCGAGAACTCTTACAGCCTCGGGGATAATTTTTGCGAAACCTGTTGTAACAGAAACCGCAATAGTTTCAACCTGTCTGCCGATAAGCTTGTCTGTTTCGAGAACGATGTCAGAACCGTTGATCATTTCGAGAGCACAGGTTCTGTCAAGACCTACGATTGTGCCGTCTGCTACCGCGTCAGACTTAATGAGTTTAGCACCGAAAGGTGTCTTTACTGCGCCTGTTGACATAAAGTCGCCTGATGCATTCTTCATCTGTTCAAATGAGAGAATTTCAGCCATTGTTTCAGGCTTTGCGATGATAGTTGTCATATCATAAGAACCGAATTTGCCCCAGAACTTAGCGAGTTCAGAATAAGTGAACGCACCGCTTGTTGTATCAGCAGTAACACCTTCTGTAAGAACGCCTACCGCCTGAGCGAAAATAGCGTTTGCAATCTGAGCACCTATAGACATAAGTGAAACAGAAAGAACATCAAGACGCTGATTTCTGATTGTTTCATAAGTAGTAGAGATGCTTCTTCCGAATTTAGACATTGAAACGAGTGATGATGAAAGCTTGATAGCTGTTTCGGGGAGGTTTTCGCCTTCCATAACAGCAGATGAATAAGGCTTGTTTTCTTCTGCAACGATAGAAATGCCTCTGCAATCTGTTGCATTTGTGCTTGTTCTTGCAGCAACGATTTCTGAAAGTGCTGATGAATTCATACCTGCCTTGATAGCACGCTTTACGAATTCGGGGAAGAGGACAGCGCTTTCTGTTGTAAGGAAGAATTTTTCAACTGTGTCGCAGTTTTCACCGCTTACCTTGATGTCAAAACGCTTGAGCTGTCTTTCATAAGCGTCAAGACCCGAAAGTTCTGTATCTGTGTAGTTTGTATCGGGGTCGAGTTCAGCGAGTGCTTCTGAAAAAGATTTGCCCGAAAGATTATAAAGTCCCTTGTCAAGTTTTACTGAATTATACATTGTTCATTTCTCCTTTTAATTTGTTTTCAATTTCTTCTGCTTCGGCATTTTTAAGTCTTGCCTCGGCGAGTTCTTTTTCGTCCTGAAGATTTATGTTGTCCCATAAAACTTCTGTTTTAGCGTCAAGACCTAAAATCGCAAGATAGCTTTCGCATATCTTCACTATGACGGGTGTTAAAAGACGCCTGTAATAACAAAGTTCAGATGTTAAGATGTCAGCCTGTTGCGATGACATTCTTTCTGTTGTTGACCACGAAAGTCCGAGTAAAAACGGAGGAATAGAAAGCTTCGCAACAATCTGTTCGAGAATTTGTTTTACAGGAATTTCTGTGTCGATTATCTGATTATCGGCGCCGATGACCTTTATATCAACATCGCCTACTGCAACAAAATCTCTTACCTCTCCGTTTCTTGAGGCGTTCATTCCGTCGCTCCATTCCTTTGCTATCTGCTCTGCTCTTTCTCTTGCCGATGAAATATCGGTTTCGCTCTGCGGTTTATATGTTACTGCATAGCGGACATTTCCTACTCTGTCAAAATTCTGACCAATACTTTCATAGATTCTCATAAGTATTCTTGAAAGATAGGGAAGCCCCGAAAGAACAGATTTTCCATAAGGGTTATCCCCTTTAGGAGAGAGTGCTGTAAAAAGAATAAGCGATGGGTTTTTAACGGGAATTTTCTTTCCGCCCGATTTGATAAAATAAACGGGGTTATATTTCTTGTCAGAAGCAACTTCAATTCCCGATGGATTTATGTTTCTTAAACATGAAATTTTATTCATATCATCCGAAAGAATAATCTCACCAGCAGCGTTGCCGTAGGTTATAAGACTATCTAAATATGAGTCGATGAAACTCTGTAAAGAAACCCCCGAAAGTCCTACCCTTACGCTGTTTACGAAATCATCAACAAGCCCTTGGTATCTTTCGTCAGAACAGATAACCTTAAAACCGCCCGTTAAACGAACTGTTTTTGTAACGGCTGCATCGATTATCGGAACAGCCTCTCTCAAAGCGTCATAAAGCCTGTAATCTGCTCTTTCATCGGGCAGAATGAGGTTTTTTCCCATAACGCCTCTCTGTGAATTTGTCGCAACGAAATTCTCTTTGCTTTTCTTGAAAAGTTTTATTTTGCTCACCTCTTTTGGTTAGTTTCTTGAAAGTGAGGCAACGAAAAATCCGTCATCCCCACTACTATTTTTGATAACAGCGTTCACAAAATACCGGATATCGTCCATAGCGTGATCGTTTGTCTTTAAGGGGGTATCTCCGCCACTTTTTTCATCCCAGCAATAAAGATAAAATTCCTTTATCGCCGAAACACAAGAGGGAGAGAAGAAAATCTTTCCTTCTGAAAGAGCATTTGCGACCCTTCTTATTCCATTGAGAACGTTGTTATCGGCAGCCTTTACTTTAAATTCCCCGTGCCTTCTGATACACTCCATAAAACTTGCGGCAGAAGGGTCGACTATGATAAAATCAGGGCTTACTCCCATACAGAGTTTTTCGAGCGCGGCGTAATGCTCTTCGTCTGTTCTTTGTTGCCCCGTTTCTTTTGAGGCATAGTAGTATTCCCTTAGCCTGAACCACTTTCCGTCACAAAGTCCCCAGAGTCCTATTGAGGTAGGATTTACTGTTCCGTAATCGGCTGAAACGACATATCTTTCACATTTTCCGTCGGGCTCTTTTATGTATTTTTCAGAGAACATAGGATAGATAAGCCCTGATGCCGTAACCCATTCACCAAGAACAAATCTTTTATAGAATGTTCCCGAATAGAGCGTTTCATAGCGTTTTAAAACCCTTTGCGATAACGAGGGATTATCGGACATTTCAAAATGAAGATACAAAAGGTTTTTCTCTTTCGCTTTTTTGATCCATTCTCTGTAAAACCAGTGATAAGGCCCTTCGGGGTTACAGTTGAACCACATCTTTGAGTTTCTGAGCGAACATCTTGCAACAGCCTGTTCAACGAATGAGCGTGGCATTAAAGCAACTTCATCGAAAAAAACTCCGCCTAAGGTCATCCCCTGAATAAGCGATGCCGAGCTTTCATCTTTTCCGCCGAAAAACCAGAATCGGTTTTTTCTTTCTCCTAAAAATACATCAAAATAGTTTTTCGAAACCTTTTCGTCAACTACCATTCCGACAGAGGAAATCTGCCCCTTTATCGCTGAAAGAACATTTCTTTTAACTGATGTTATCGTTTTTCCGCAAAGGGCAAAATCGGTGTTTTCAAAAGATGCCATCGCCCAACTGATAAACCCAAGCCCCATTGAAAGAGTTTTTCCGCTTCTTACAGCGCCGTCACAGATAATTCCGTCATAGCGTGAATTTTTCCACCATAAAAGAGCCTTCTGTTGTTTACGGGAAAATCTCATATCTTATCATCTTCATCCTCGTTTTCAGGACAGTAAGCCGAAGATAATGCAGAGATAAAACTTTCGGCCTTGTTTTTCTCGAAACCGTTTTTTTCGATTTCGTATAAAAGTTTCAACGCTTCAGTTTTGCTTATAAGTTTTATCTCTGTTCCTTTTCCGTCAACCTTTTTTATTTCAGAAACTGAAAAAAGGTCATAGGATTTAAGGCCGCTTCCGTCTGAAAAGATAGTCATAACAGCATCGTTGTTAGCCCCGAAAATAATCCTTCTGAGTGCGACTTTTATATCGTCTATCGTTCTTCCCGATATAAATTCACGCTGTTTTGTTATGAGTTTACGCGCAGGCGCTTTCGCTATGATTTCGCACCCTTTTTCAAATGCTTCATTGTGAGAAAATCCTGCTTTTTCTGCCGATAAAGAAATATCTCCCGTTTCGGCAAAATGATAGCAGAAGAGTTTTTCTTCTCTTTTAAGACCTATCTGCATCTTTACCACTTTCCTTTCTTTATGTGAAAAATATGTCGTCCTGAGGGCGTTTTTAAAACACCTCTCACTTAAAGCGACAAAACTAAAAAAAGTTGTACTGTGGCGTACAACTTTTTAAAAAATATTTTTTCACTTCTCTTTTTTGACCAAAAACAGAAAGCGGTTTTTATGCAATAAAAACAAAAAGCTCGATAACGAAGTTCTTCGTTACCGAGCTCATTTTTTATTTAAAATAGTATCTTATTTAGACTTGTTAAGACAGAACTTTACAAGACAGAGTGTTCCGACGATAAGACCTGCACCGATAACAAGACAGATAACTGCATTCTGAACAAATCCTGCTATAAGGAAACATACAAAGCTGATAACAGCAACTGTTATTGCGTATGGAAGCTGTGTTGCAACATGATTTACATGTAAGCACTGTGCGCCTGCTGATGACATGATTGTTGTGTCGCTTATGGGTGAGCAGTGGTCGCCACAAACAGCACCTGCAAGACAAGCTGACATTCCTATAAAGAGAAGAGGATTTGAAACATCAAACATACTGCAGACTATGGGGATAAGGATACCGAATGTTCCCCATGATGTTCCTGTTGCGAAAGCGAGGAGAGTTGCAACTATGAATATAACAGCGGGGAGGAATTTATCAAGGCTTCCTGCGTTGTTTACCATAAGTGCTTCAACGAATTCCTTTGAACCTAAAAGGTCGTTTGAGATGTTTTTAAGAGCGGTTGCCATAGTGAGAATAAGTATTGCGGGAACCATAGCAAAAAATCCCTTGGGGATACATTCCATAGCATCCTTGAATGTCATAAGTCCGCGACAGATAACATAGCCTATGAGAAGAACAAGAACGATAACAGCGCCCCATGCAAGACCTACTGTTGCGTCTGTGTTAGCGAAAGATTCGATGAAGTTTCCTTTGAGTGCGGGGTCATCACCGAAAAATCCTCCGACATAGATGAGTGCGAAAACGCTTACCGCGATAAGAACGATAACGGGAAGAATAAGGTCAATAACCTTACCCTTGGGGTTGGGGTTGTCTGAAACTGCTTCAACTCTTTCTTCCGATGAGAAAAGGTCACCCTTTTCTACTGCATTTCTTTCGTGCTTGAGCATAGGACCGTAATCAGCCTTCATTGCAACGAGCATAATGATGAAGAAGAGTGTTAAAAGTGAATAGAAGTTATAAGGAATAGCTCTTACAAAAAGTTCGATGCCTGACATTCCTGTGCCGTCTGCATAACTTGAAACAGCCGCTGCCCATGAACTTATGGGAGCTATCATACAAATAGGTGCCGCAGTAGCGTCGATAATGTATGAAAGTTTTGATCTTGAAACCTTGTGTGCATCACAGACGGGGAGCATAACCGAACCTACTGTAAGGCAGTTGAAGTAGTCATCTATAAAGATAAGAACACCGAGTGCCATAGTAGCAAGCTGTGCGCCGACTCTTGTTTTAATATGGGTTGAAGCCCATCTTCCGAAAGCGGCACTTCCGCCTGATTTGTTTACAAGTGCTACAACGATTCCTAAAATAACAAGGAATATGAAAATTCCCGACTGTCCCGAAACGGCATTTATAAATCCGTCAGAAACTATGTGGTCAACCGCTGTTGTGAATGAGCCGCCGCAGGCAAAAATTCCGCCTACAACGATACCTGTGAAGAGTGAGGAATAAACTTCTTTTGTGATGAGGGCGAGAACGATTGCGACAACGGGCGGAAATAATGCCCAGAATGTAGCAAATGTGTTATCGTTTCCGATTGAAACGATTATTGCTGTTACTATTGATGCAGCAGCAACTATGAGCGCGATGATGTTTTTTAACTTTTTCTTGTCCATAGGAAAAACTCCTTTTATCATAATTAAATATAGTATATCCTCTGTTGTCGAAAGATGTCAAGGATAATTATAATTTTAACAATTTTCAGGAGATTTTCTATTTTCTTGACAAAGTTTTACGCTCTGTTTTATAATAAATATATAGTAAATTTTAAGAGGAATTTTTTATGGCTATTAAACTTGTTTCCTGCGTTGGCAATAAAGACCTTTGCAGGAAGTTTAAAAAACTTTATATAAAATCTTTTCCCGCAGAAGAAAGAGCACCCTATCTTCTTCTTTTAAACAGAGCGAAAAAGGGAAAGGCGGATATGTTCTGCGCTATGGATGGCGATGAATTTATGGGGATATTATATATGCTTTCTGATGACAAAATCGCATATATTTTCTATCTTGCCGTAAACGAAGAAAAAAGAGGGAAAGGTATAGGCGGAGAAATCCTTTCTGCGATGAAGGATTATTACAAAGGAAAGAGAATTTTTTTAGCGAGAGAAAGAATAGAAAAAAACTCGCCTAATTTCAGTGAACGCATAAAAAGACGAGACTTTTATATAAGAAACGGCTTTATAGACTATCCCGACCGCTTCATAAGAGAGGGCATAGTAGTCTATGCTTTTATGGGAATAGGCGGTGCGGTTTCTGCAAAAGAATACGATATCTTAATTAAAAACTGGATAGGAAAGTTTTTAACAAGAACAGTCCGCCTTGAGATTATCGAAAAAAATACGGAGGAATACAATGAAGATATATGATGTTGCCGTTGTAGGAGGAGGGCCTGCGGGTTCTTTGTTCGCAAAATGTCTTTCCGATAAATTTTCTGTTGCTTTAATAGATAAGAAAAGCGATAGCGAAAATTCTTTTAAAAAACCCTGCGGGGGACTTTTAGCACCCGAGGGACAGAAAGCGTTATCGAAACTTGGAATGAATCTTCCGAAAAGCGTTCTTGTTGACCCACAGATTTTCTCTGTTAAAACAATAGACCTTGATAACGATATAATAAGACATTATCAGAGAATGTATATCAACTGCGACCGTCATAAATTCGACCGTTGGCTTTTTTCTTCAGTAGGGGAGAATGTCGACAAAAAAGAGGGAACAGTAACAAAAATCGAAGAAACAGAAAACGGCTTCACCCTCACATATTCTAAAGACGGAAACGAAGAAACGATAACTGCGAAATACCTTGTCGGTGCTGACGGAGCGAAATCTTCTGTAAGAAAATTTTTAAACCCCAGATTCAAGTGCAGAAAATATATCTCGATTCAGCAATGGTTTTATGATAAAAACCCGAAGCCATTTTATTCCTGCATATTCGACAGCAAGAATACCGACTGTTATTCCTGGTCTATCTCAAAAGACGGCTACTTCATTTTTGGAGGGGCATACCCCGTAGAAAACGGTAGAGAGGCATTTGATAATCAGAAGAAAAAACTCACAGAAAAAGGTTTTGTTTTCGGCGAACCTGTAAAGACCGAAGGTTGCCTTGTTTTAAGACCGCAAAATTCCCGACAGTTCTTTATGGGCAAAGGAAATGCTTTTTTAATCGGCGAAGCAGCAGGACTTATAAGCCCGAGTTCGTTAGAAGGAATAAGCAGTGCAATAATAAGCGGAATGGCTTTAGCAGAGGCTTTTTCTGAGGGAAAGAACATCCTTAAAATCTATAAGAGAAAAACATCGAACTTAAGAAGAAAACTGATTTTCAAAAACCTCAAGGTTCCGTTTATGTATAATAAATTCATAAGATTTTTCGTTATGAAATCAGGGCTTTTAACGATTGAGGTAAATGAGGATAAGGTGTGATAAAATGCTTAAAATAATGTTCGTCTGCCACGGCAATATATGCCGTTCGCCTATGGCGGAAGCGATTTTTTCGGATATGATAAAGAAGGAAGGGCTTGAAGATAAAATCTCTGTAAATTCCTCTGCGACAAGCAGTGAAGAAATTTACAGAGGTATAGGAAACCCCATCTATCCACCCGCACTCGCTGAACTCAAAAAACATAAAATCCCTACATACGACCATCATGCAACAAAACTTATGAAATCAGATTATGATGATTATGATTTCTTTTTAGGGATGGATTCTGCCAATATCCGCAATATGAATTTTATCTTCGGCGGAGATGAAGATGAAAAAATCCATAAACTTTTATCTTTCACAGACCTTAAAAAAGAAGATGTTTCAGACCCTTGGTACAGCGGGGATTTTACAACCGCATATAACGACATCTATGAGGGGTGCAAGTGCTTTTTAGAATATATCAAAGAAAAAATATAACAAAATAAATTCTGTATATTTGTTTAGTTTGGTTGTTGAAATTTTTTCTTGTATGTGGTATATTATGTAAAATATTTATCTGATACGGAGGAATTTTTATGAAAAAGATACTTGCTATAATGCTTTCTCTGACAGCAGCAGTTTCTCTTGCGATGATTTCTGTTTCGGCAGAAGCGCTTGAAGTTGTTGAAGGCGCTTTACCACCTATCGACCCTTCACAGACTTATGAAGAAATCATCATCCCCGAAGAAACAACCTCCGTTGTTACAACAACTGTTCAGACAGCAAAACCCGCAGTTACAACAGCGGCAACAAAAAAACCCGCAACAAAGCCTGTTTCAAAACCAACTCTTACTCAGAAAGAGGTAAAGCAGATTGCAGAAACATCATTTGTTCCTACATCAATAGCGCTCAACATTCTCAATCTTATAAAGTAAAAAAATTCCCCGACCTGATTTTCAAGGTCGGGGATGTTTTTTATTCATTCGTTATTTCACAGTTCTTTATAGCGAAATCAAGCATCATATTTATAAGCTCGTTTCTCGAACGGTTTGTCTTTTCAGAAATAGCATCAAGTTCAGAAACGGTTGAGTCTTTGACACGGATAGAAAAAACTTTATAACCGTCTTCGCCTTTTATGTTGTTTCGTTTGGAAATAGTTAGTTTTTCTGCCATAAAACCGCCTCCTATACATGATATATACAATTATTTTCTGTTTATATTTTAATTATACTTGACAATTATGATATTTATATGTTATAGTGTATGTTACAAGGTATGTTATATACAAAAAATAGTGCAAATTGCACAAAAAAGATGATAAAGAATAGGGATAATCACAAAGTGGCTTTGCCAATTTATGCATTAAGTTTGTCATTTTTGCAAAACTGTTGAATTTGTGCATTTTTCTATGTAACATAAAAATTGCATTATCAGAGCAAAAAATTATGAAAAGGAGTTAAAGATTATGCAAAAGAAAAAAATTTTTGCGATGTTACTTTCAGCAATGATAGTAATGTCAGCAACAGCCGTTTCTGTTTCGGCTGAATGTGATGGTGAAAATCATGAGTATGCAGACGCAACATGCACAGCAGCCCAGACATGTTCTTGCGGAGCAACACTAGGCGAACCTCTCGGTCATACAGAATTAGTAGTAAAAGAAGCAGCAGTAGCAGCTACTTGTACAGCAACTGGTAAAACTGCAGTTATGGGTTGCTCAAGATGTGACTATACTGAAGGCGGAGAAACAATCCCCGCAACAGGACACACAGAAGTACCTATTCAGGAAGCTGTAACTGCAACATGTACAACAGATGGTAGCACAGCAGGTGTAAAGTGCTCAGTATGTGATGAAGTAATCACAGCAATAGAAACAATCCCCGCAACAGGCCACTCATTCGCTTACACAAAGAACGCAGATGACAGCACACATGCAAAGAACTGCTCAAAGTGTGACAGTGAAGACAATGCAAACGAAGCTTGCACAGACAAGGGAGACGGCACATGTGTATGTGGAAGAACAATGGCTTCACAGGAAGAACCTGGCGAAGAAAAAACTGCAATTACAGAAGTAAATCTTCGTATGGGTGGTTTTGAAGTAGGTGGAACATTACCTACTGTTGGAGCTGAAGAAGCTAATGTAAATTATACAATTGATCAAAAATGGTTCAAAAACGGAAAAGAAGTTTCAGACCTTGCTACTATAGAAGCTGATAAGTATACATGTCAGATTACACTTACAGCTAAAGAAGGTTACACATTCAAGGGACTTACAATAGCTACTTTCCCCGGATTTACAAAACAGCCCACACAGCCTCTTACAGTATCAGAAGATGGTTCAGAGGCAACAACATCTGTTACTATCGATAAGTCAGATAAGAAGGAAGAATCAGGCTCAGGCTCAACAGGCGGTTCATCATCTTCATCAACAACAAATCCTTCAGTAAACGCTGACGCTGAAGCAGACAAGATCAAGGGTGCTGAAGCAGGTCAGAAGGTTGAAGTTAAGATTGATGGCAACACAGTTCCCGCAGCTTATGTTCAGGCAGCACTTTCAAGCAAGGCAACAGTAGTTGTTGACTATGGCACATACGCTTGGGAAATTTCAGATGTAAAGCAGGTTAAGGCAGTTGACCTTTCAATCAATACAAGCGCAAGATACCTCGTTGAACAGGGCGCTCTCAAGGGCCTCAAGGGTGATAACTCAAATGTTATCGACATCGCTCACGATGGCAACCTCGGATTCAAGGGAACACTCAAGTACAATGTAAGAAAAGCAAACGCTGGTAAGTTTGTAAATCTTTACTACTACAACCCAAAGACAAAGAAGCTTGAACTTCAGGGAAGCACAAAGATCGGTGCTGACGGAAACGTATTCCTTCCTTTCACACATTGCTCAACTTATGTTCTCAACATCACAGCAACACCTGCATCAAACGAACTCTTTGAAGATTTCTCAGCAGGCGAATCAGCTACAGTTGTTGAAGATACACTCCCTGCAGCAACAAACGCTCCCGCAGCAACAGAAGCTCCTGCAACAACAGATGCAGCAGCAAACCCCGAAACAGGAAACTCAGCAGCAGCACTTATGGCTATCCCTATGGCAATCGCTGCAGCAGCTATCATTTCAAAGAAGAGATAAAATGATAATTTTCCATAAATAATAAATACCCGACTGCTTAAAAAAGTGGTCGGGTATTTCTATTTACAATTATTCTGAAAAATGATATGATATAGTTAAATGAAATCTGTCAAAAAAGAGGAGATGAAATTATGCGCAGAGCGGTAAAACAAAGCCTTATGGAAATATTCTCGACACTTTACGAAGCACATAATTACATAAAGAATTTTATCGAAAAGGGAAAGACCGATGATTTACAGTCGCTTTTCGGGGATTGTCAGCAGACAGCGATACAACTCGGCTCTATAATAGAAGAATCCGAAGGCGAAGGATTTGTTACAGTTTCTCATCTTGAATCCTACTGCGAAGCCGTTTATGAAATCGCAACATCGGGCGAATTTGTTGCCTCAAAGATAAAGAAAACTCTTGACAGAAAACTTATGTCAGCAGAAAGCAGTGCTAAAAACGATATAAAGGTTAAGCTTGAAATTGTTTTTATGCCATATAAAGCGAGTATGTGGGACTCTTTAGAGAGTGTATGGAAAGCCGCTGATAAAGACGATATGTGCGATGCCTATGTTGTTCCCATTCCTTATTATGATAAAAATTCCGATGGAACTTTAGGAAAATTTCATTATGAAGGAAAGGAATATCCCGACTATGTACCAGTAATCCATTATGAAACCTATGATTTATCAAAGCGCAGACCTGATGTTATCTATATCCATAACCCTTATGATGAATACAATTTTGTAACAAGTGTTGACCCGAGATTTTATTCTTCTGAACTTAAAAAATATACAGATTGTCTTGTATATATTCCTTACTATGTTTCAGATAAAAATGTAAATGCTGTCAGAACACATTATGTCCTTTCGGCAGGCGTTATAAATTCAGATAAGACAATTGTGCAATCTCCGAAATTTGCTGATTTATTTAAAAAGACACTTCTTTCACAATTCGGTGATACACCTGAAAACAGAATGATTGTAAACGATAAGATTCAGGGACTCGGTTCACCTAAATTCGATGCCGTAAACACTCATAAAAAAGAAGATTATGAGATTCCTTCTGAATGGAAAGAGATAATAGGGGATAAAAAAGTTGTTCTTTATAACACACATCTCAGCATGCTTATGAAAGAATATTATCAGAAATTCATTCCTAAACTTAAAGAGGTTATAGAGTATTTCAGAAACCGTGATGATGTTGTTCTGTTGTGGCGTCCTCATCCGCTGACTATTTCAACAGCACAGTCTATGAACCCTGAAGCACTTGTTCCTTATATGGAAATAGTAAATGAATTTAAAGATAATAAATACGGAATATATGACGATACTTCAGATATGAACAGGGCAGTTGCCATATCTGACGCTTATTACGGTTCATGGAGTTCTGTTATACCGATTTATAAAGAAACAGGAAAGCCTGTTATGATTCAGAATATAGATATAAGAGAGGATTTATAAAATGAAAAATCCGATAAACTTTTTTGATGCCGAACTTGTAAATAACGAATTATGGTTTTCAAATAAAAATTTCAATGCACTTATGAAGATGAATTCAGAAACAGGCGAAACAGAAATGGTTTCAACATTTGAAGGATTTTCGCCTGAAGAGGAAAATCTTCATATAAAAACAATCCTCAGCGGTGATCTTCTGATTTTTATTCCTTATTTAAAAAATACAATACACATATGGAATATTCAGAAGAATTGTTTTGAGAAAAGCGTCGATATAGACAACAAACAATCTTCTGTTTTTATAAATGCTTTTAAGGATGATAACGATATTATCTGGATTTTACCGAATAAATTATCCGATCCCATTGTTCTTTTTGATATAAATAAAAGAACAACATCTGCTTTCTTCGGAATAAAAGAAGAGTCTGATTCTGAAAATATCAGTGATATTATACTATGGTCGATAAGCCTTAAATACCAAAAAAACCATATATATATTAATTCAACCAAGAATAACATATGTTTTTATGTTGATTGTAACACGAAAAAAACAGGGAAAATAATTTTACCCGATAAATTTCCTGTTATGTCGGTTTTTCCTTGTGATGATAAAATTTATTTTTCTTTATCACGGATGTCCGATATTTTCGAATGGAATGCAGAAAAAAAATCATATATAAGATACGAAATCGATAACAAGTTGAAACAGGGCGAATGTTATTACGCTGATATCATAAAAAGGGAAAACAAGCTTGTTATCATTCCTTGTCATTCTGATGATATAATCATTTATGATATCGAAAAAAGAGAATATGAAAAGCTTATATTCCCCGAAAACTTTGAAAGAACAAACCCTAATGCTATGTTTGCGTTTTACAGAGAAAAAGGGAATGAGATTTTCGTTTTTCCGTTAGGATGCAATCATCTCATAAAGATAAATACGGATGATTTTACTCTTTCGACTGTTCTGTTTGTATTGTCAGATTCTTTTGAAAAGTATTCAGAAGATATTATAAACAAGGTCTTTGAAAAGAACTATCATTCGGGGCTTGATGAATTTTTTGCATACAAAGAAACTCTGGGTATGTTTATAGACAAACTTGTTTCAGAAAAAAGTTCTGATGATAAATCTGACAATGAAAATGCGGGAGAGAAAATCCATAACTATATAGTTTCACTTTTCAGATAATTTAAAACCCACGACCTACGCCTTACCAAGGCGTTGCCGTGGGTTGTTTTTATAAAAGTATTTCTTCAACAAAAATTCCTGCATCTGCAGAGTAATCTTCTGAAAGCGGAAAATAACTATACTGACTTTCTGAACCAAAATCAAAAATCATAACTGTATGATTATCTTTTGGAAAATGATATTCCGCTATTATATCCATATTATCGGGTGAGGGAATACCGCCCTCTGCTTCTGCTTTTTTACAGAGTTCGCCATAAACAGATAAGGCGTTATTTTCTGTCGGAAAATGAAAATTCACTCCGCAAAGTCCGTCTTTATCAGTAACACAGATTATGAGATAGCCATTGTATTTTTCATCAAAGGTAATGTCGTTATATGTATATAAAGTCTGATTTTCATAAGGTCTTGTTTCATAACTTTTCTCGTCATACGGAATAGATGAAAGGACAGATTCGACCTGCGTTTCTGTCATTCCCCAGCGGAGTTCTGAAAGTCCGCCTGTAAGGTCGGTTTCGTCAGGACTACCGTCAGCAAAGACATTTACAGACATAAAAGAGCAGGTTATTACTGCTAAAACAACTGATAAAAATTTTTTCATTTTTCTTTCTCCCTTTCGTAAAAACTCTTTACATATCCGATTATATCACTACAAAGAAAAAAGTAAATATGAAAATTAAAACTGTAATTAATTTGTAAATCCGCTGACATTTTTCTGTAACTATTTTTCTGTTGAAATATCCGTTTCTTTATGGTATAATCCTTACAACATATACAAGGGGAGAATAGCTTTATGACAGATAAATTAAGAAATCACATAAGCGATTATTTTGTCGGAAAAGAAGAAATTATAGAAAATTTACTCATTTGTCTTTTATCGGGCGGACATATACTTTTAGAGGGAGTTCCGGGTGTCGGAAAAACAACTTTGGCACTTACTCTCGCAAAATCCTTGAAATGCGATTTCGGAAGAATTCAGTTTACCCCCGACACACTCCCCACAGACATTATGGGAACGGAAATTTTCAATATGAAAACGGGTGAGTTTGAATATCGTGAGGGTGCTGTTATGCATCAGATTATCCTTGCCGATGAAATAAACAGAACATCCCCGAAAACACAGTCAAGCCTTCTTGAAGCGATGGAAGAAGGTCAGACAACTGTCGGCGGAAAAAAATATAAACTTCCCGAGCCTTTTATGGTTATAGCAACAGAGAACCCTTCTGAATTTATAGGAACATACAAACTCCCCGAAGCGCAGACAGACCGCTTTATGATGAAACTTACAGTGGGTTATCCCGATGAAAGTGAAGAAATGCGAATGGCTGAAAATATGCTTAATGGTAAAACAACCGACAACATAGAAAGCATTATGACCGCAGAAGATGTTATAGAAATGAAGAAAAAGGTTTCTGCTGTAAAGATAAAGGAAGAAGTCATCCGCTATGCAAGAAACATAGCCGATATGACAAGAAACGAAAGCAGGTTTGTTATGGGGATAAGCCCTCGTGCTGTGATTTCTCTTATAAAAGCATCACAGGCAAAAGCTTTTTTGTCAGGCAGAGATTATGTAAAACCCGATGATATAAAGGCGGTAGCACCTTATGTTTTATCACATCGCTTAACTCTTACATCAGAAGCGAAAATCGCAAAGGAAAACAAAGAGGATATAATAACTAAACTTATAAACAAAACAAAAGTTCCTATTTAAGAAAGGAAATTTTTATGAGAAGAAACAGGATTATATGGTTTTGTCTGTGGATACTTTCCCTTGTCGGAATAAGTTTTTACGGCGGAATTATAAGTTACGGCTTTTTCATAGCAGTAACTGCTGTTCCTGTTTTTTCTCTTTTTTATCTTCTTTTGGTTTATGCACTTTTTCATATATGGCAGAATGTCGAAAGGCGCTATGTTTCGGTAAACGAACCCGTTAAATACAAATTCTCGCTTGTAAACGAATGTCCGCTTTTGTTTACAGGGATAAGGGTGAGATATTTTTCGGACTTTTCAAAAGTGACCGATTTTTCCGATGAGCCTCAATATGAACTTATGCCCGAAAGCCGAATAGAAAAAAAGACAACCCTTATATGTAAATACAGAGGAGAGTATGATATAGGTATAAAAGAGATAGAAATAGAAGACTATTTCCGCCTTTTCAGAATAAGATACAAGAATAAGGAATGTGTCCACGCTGTTGTAAAACCACAACTTGTAAAGACCGATAAAATAGGCGATATAGAACTTTCAGAGGCGGTTTCTGACTCTTTCAGCAAAAAAACAGAACCTGATGTTTTAAGCCGTGAATATGTTATTGGCGACGACAGAAGATTTATAAACTGGAGTCAGTCGGCAAGAATAAACACCCTTATGACAAGAGAATATACAGGTGTTTCGCATAACGAAATCGCGATAATAACAGATACTTTCAGAAACAGAGAAAACAGAGAAGAATTCATCCCGACAGAAAATAAAATCCTTGAAACCACTCTTGCTATCTCATATTATTTCAGCAGAAATAATATCCCCGCTTCTGAATATCATTATCAGCAGGGGCTTGTGAGAGTTTCAATAGAAGACAGTTTTCATTTTGATGAATTTTATGAAAATATATCCGCTGTTTCTTTCGATAAAAGAAGCAGCCACTTACTCCTCCTTGAAGAAATATGCGAAAATGGGGATATTTTGAGAAGTTCTATGGCTTTTCTTGTTCTCTCTTCGTGGAACAGTGATACAGAAAAAATAATCAGAACTTTCTCTGAAAACGGAGTTTCAACTATAATCTGTTTTATAACGGATGATAACGAAAAGCTCCCTGATTTATCGGGATATAAAGGAATAAGGCTTATAGGAATTTCACCCTATGCCGATTTAACGGAGGGCATAGGCTTATGATTTTTTTATATGACATAATAAGTATAATTCCGCTGTCTTTTATTTTACTTATGCTTTTTGGCATAAATCTTAACATTCCGCAGAATATAACGGGGTATATTATAAGCGCTGTCTTTTCTTTGTGGATAATAATTCTTAAAAACACAGGAAAGAAATCAAGGCTTATAAATATAGGTGTAGTTACCGTTTTCATAATCGGAATAACCCTTGTTTTAAAGACAGAACAAAGACAGTTTCTGATAACAGAATATGGCTATCTTTTATATGTGATTCTTCTTTCGGTGATAGGATTTATTATAGGAATACTTTCGCAGAAAACCTTGTGGATGAAAAGAGTTATCTCACTTTCGCTTTTTGCATATTCAGTTTCGGCGATGATTTTAAAGTGGAAAATAACAAAGATTTTATTCGCTTTTATCTGTTTTGTAATTTTAATTCATATAGCGGAAGAAGTTCAGAAAAGGTGGAAAAAAGAAGGAACATTCTCACTCAAAGAACATATCGCGAGAATTTCACCTATGCTGATAATTCTTTGTGTGGCAATTTATTTTATTCCCGTTTCTGATAAGCCTTATGACTGGCAGTTTGCAAAGGATATTTATAATAAAGCTGTTGTCATAGTAAACAGATTTTCGGGATTTATAACACACCCCAAAGAAGAATACGGCAATATAGGTTTTTCTGAAAACGGCGGTTTTTCGGGGAATATCAAGGATAATAACGAAGAAGTTCTTTTCGTTTCTTCTGATAATTCAGGCGCTAAGAATTTAAGGCTTACAGGCGTTGTTTCAGAAAAGTTTGACGGCAGAAAGTGGATATTTGACACAAAGAAGAAAAGCGATGATAAAATGCTTGATACTTTAGAAACAACATCCGCTATCAGAAAATACGATGAAAAACATCAGTATGACTATATGAGAAAAGTAACCCTTTCTTATGAAAACCGACTTTACAATACAAAATATATCTTTGCGCCACAAAAGATGTTAGTTGAACCTTATATAAAAGGCAACCCCTCATATAAGGATAAAAACAGCAGTATAATTTCTGATAAAAGACTAAGTTACGGCGACAGATACTATGTTTCATACTATATTTTGAATTCCGCAAACCCAGAACTTATTTCGCTTCTATATAAGGCGGAAGAAATTTCAGAAGAAGAATGGAACAAAAATCTTAAAAGAGAGGGTATAAGCGGATATTCTTACAGTGACTATAAAGCCTACCGACAGAGTATCTATGAAAATTATCTTGATACAGACGGCGTTTCAAATGAGGTTTATAAGATAATTTCTGAAATAAAGAAAAATTCAGATAATCGCTATGAGATGATGACGAATTTAGGTGAGTATTTAAGTGGATTTGAATACACCACAGAAACATCGCTCCTACCCGAATATGTTAATGACGGAAAAAGTTATCTCGATTATTTTCTTTTAGAGTCAAAAGAGGGATACTGTATGCACTACGCTACGGCGTTTGTTCTTATGGCGAGAGAAATGGGCGTTCCTTGCCGTTATGTTCAGGGATATTCCGCGGTTATTAAAAATCCCGACGGAACTGTTGTTTTAAACAAAAACGCACACGCCTGGCCCGAGGTTTATTTCGATAATGTTGGATGGATAGCGTTTGAGGCAACGCCCGGATATTCTGTCGGCAACGGCTGGAAGGTTATAGGCAGTGGCGGTGGAATAAATATGTCTCCTCCCGAAAAAGAAGATGTTCCTCAGAATAACGAAACAATCCCTGATGAAATTATCACAGAAGAAAAGAAATTTGATGTAAGATTTATAGTAATTCCCGTTGTCTGTGTTATAGGATTTTTGTGTTTATTCTTTGTTTTAAACCGCATTTTTTCAAAAGTGAAATATCAGAGAATGGGGCAGAAAGAAAAGTTTTTGCATCTTACAGAAGAAAATCTGAAACTGCTTCGTTTCCTCGGATTTTCTGTAAATAAAGGCGAAACTTTATCTGAATACAAAGAAAGACTTTTAAGATCAGAAAAATATGATTTCTCTGTAAATTCAGAGTGTATTTCTATCTATGAGGAATATCTTTATGCCGACAGAGAAATCACAGAGGATGATGCAAAACTCATAGAAAAAGCACATAACACTTTAAGAGAGTTTGTCGGAAAGACAAATTTAAGATACAGACTATTTCTTGTGTTTATGAGGTAAAAAAATCCTTGTCTTTATAGACAAGGATTTTTTTATTTTCAGTATTAGTTTTCCTTCTTGACTCTTACTGATTTGCAGATCTCAAGTATTTCTTCTCTCGATAGGTTACTGTTTATATGAAGAATATAATCTCCGTTATCCCAGATAACACACAGTTCGCCTTCTTTAAATTCGGATATAAGATATTCCTGATTGTTTTCATCGAGATAAAACTCAACATTATCAAAATCAATATCCTTATAGGAATTCTTTGTATACTGACCAAAATAGATATAATCGTCGTTATTTCTATAGCTTGTTGAAGCGAGCTCTCGTTCAGATGTCTGAAAAACCAACTCAAAGCCTTCAGGAAGATTGCCTATTTCGTAATGCTCGGTTATCTCGGTAGGTGTATTTTCTATATCACTTGCCGTTACCTTTAAATTATCAGAAAAAATATTCACTATAAAATTATGCAGAGGTTCACGAAATGCGGATACAGTGATGACAGAGGCTGCAAAAACTATAATTGATGCTGCCGCACAGACTCCGTACTTCAAGGTGTTGTTCATAAATGTACCATACGGTCTGCGCTGCGTCTTTATAATTTTCCGGATTTTACGATTGTACTTTTCGGAATATTCATAACCATCGTCAGAAAGACTGTTCAAATATTCTTCTGTCTTGTCTGAATATACATCGCTAAGGGCTTTAATCATTGCTTCATTATCTTTAAACATAATCTTCTCCTTTGATTTTTTTCATAAGACTGTTTCTTGCCTCGGACATTCGTTGTCTTGCCGTACCTTCCTTTATGTTGAGAATATTGCCGATTTCACGAAAGCTCATATTCATAATGCAACGAAGATAAAGCATTTCCTGTTCCTTTTCAGACAGAGAGGATATAGCTTTTTTCAGCAAGTTATAGTCTGAAATTGTTTCGATGTTTTCTATATCTGCAATTTCTGTATACTCGGCATCATGGTCTGCAATAAATCTTTTTTCTTTTCTGAGAATATCTGTCGCTGCATTTCTGATTACAATAACACAGTAGTTTTTTATCTTTTCCGAAGGGAAAGATGATATATTCGAAAAGTTTTTTGATATATTCAGAAAAGCTGTTGACAACGCATCCTCTGCAAGTTCATGGCTGTGAAGAATATCCATTGCAACTTTATACATTATCCTGTTGTATTTATAGTACAGCATTTCAAATTGTTTTCTGTCGCTATCATTATCTATTACTGTCATAAAGCCTCACCTCACTTTTTTGCGCTTCTATTAATTAATACGGATAAATATAGTGAAATGTCAGAAAAAATTTTGTGATTTGTTATTTTGGACAAGCAATTATCGTGTTTTTAGTATATATTAAAGATAAAAGCCCGGTGTATAACCGGGCTTTTAGACTTGTCAGGACTTTCGACTGGAGCTTGTGACGGGATTCGAACCTGCGACCTGCTCATTACGAATGCTTTTTATCGCTCTTTGTGATTTTGTGTGAAGTGTCGCAAACGGCATAGTTATGCAGCTTTCTTGATGTGTTCAAAAATCTTTCGGGACGATTTTCAGGGATTTATTGTAAAAATAAAACCCTGAAAAATCCCTTGGCAACTGTTTGAAATTCTGCTCATCTATGTTTATATCATATAATATGATTATTGAAATGTCAAGAGGAATAAATTCATCAACCATTGACAAATCCTCTCGCAAAGATGTATAATAAGACTTGGAAAAATTTAATATTATCGGAATACAGGTGCACTTGTGCATAAAAGGAATCGGGTGGGAGTCCCGAGCAAGGCCGTTGCCGTATTTCGCTGTGATACGCACATGATAAGTTCAGTCACTGAAAATAATTTTGGGAAGGCGTGCGTATGCTGAGATTTTTTTCAGCAAGCGATAAGTCGGAATACTTGCCTGTATTCTGCTCGTAATTTATACGGGTGTTGTTTAAAATCTGCGGAACTCTGGAGTTTAGGCAATGATACAAAAAAGTAAGGGGAAATTATAGGTTTACCCTGTCTTTTTGTTGTATTATAAATTTTAAGCACTGTTAAGTTACAAGCTTACAGTGCTTTTTTATTTGGAGAAATATGAGTAACGAAAAACAAATAAGAGCAATCGAAATACTTAAAGAAAAATATGATATACTCGGTAGGCTGCCTAAGCAAGCTGATTTTGAAGGTAATGAACTTCAGTTTGTTAAATCTGTTCTTGGTCCGCTTCCGAGAGCATTTGAGACGGCAGGACTTAAAGATATATCGCCTATGTATCTTGAAAAGCTGAAAAGGCGAGAAGAACGGAAGAAAAGGCGTCATCACCACAAAAACAAGGAGAAGAAGAATGCTGGATGAATATGTTTATCATGGTAAGGAGCGACTTCGCTGCGGATATACAACAGGCTCCTGTGCAACAGCGGCGGCAAAGGCTGCGGCGGAAATGCTTATTACAGGCGAATTTCTCTCTTCTGTTGAAATAAGCACTCCCAAAGGCATTGATTTACACCTTGAAGTATGCGAGCCTGCTATAAACAAAAGCTATGCCGAATGTGCCATAAAAAAGGACAGCGGCGACGACCCTGATGTTACTAACGGCATACTTGTTTTTGCAAGGGTAAGCTGTATTTCTTCGGGTGTTCAGATTAAAGGCGGAAAGGGTATCGGTGTTGTGACAAAGGCAGGTCTTGACCAGCCTGTCGGAGAGAGCGCAATAAACTCTGTTCCTCGGAAAATGATAACTGCTGCTGTTCTTGAAATTGCCGAGAAGTATGATTATCACGGCGGATTTCGTGTGGAGCTTTCTGTTCCTGATGGTGAAAAAATTGCAAAGAAGACCTATAACCCACGAATGGGAATAGAAGGTGGCATATCAATTATCGGTACAAGCGGAATCGTCGAACCTATGAGCAGTGCGGCTCTCGTTGATACTATTCGTGTTGAAGCTAAAATGAGATATGCTGAGGGGTATCGGAATTTATTGCTCACCCTCGGAAATTACAGCGAGAATTTTATTCAGAAATCAATGCCCTTTGCTCTTGAAAAGAGCGTTAAATGCAGCAATTTTATCGGTGAGGCTATTGATATTGCTCTTGAAACAGGCTTTGAGCGAGTGCTGATTATAGGGCATATTGGAAAGCTCGTAAAGCTGGGTGCAGGTATTATGAATACTCATTCAGCACAAGCTGACGGACGAATGGACGTGCTTGTTACCTGCGGCATGCTTGCAGGAGCATATTGTGAAAGTCTTAAAAAAATTCCGGAGTGTGCTACGGTTGACGCGGCACTCGATATTCTGAAAGAGGGCGGATATATGGAGAAAACCCTTGAAATCCTGTCAAAGAGAGCAGAATATTATCTTAACGCTAAGGTAAAAAATGAAATAGAAATCGGTGCGGTGATGTTTTCGGACAAGCATGGTATTACGGCGAAAACTTCACTTACCGATAAGCTGATCAAATCAATTTCGGAGGAATATAATGGTTAATTTTGTTGGTGCAGGCTGTGGTGCAGCGGATTTGATAACTGTTCGCGGCAAAGCTCTGCTTGAAAAAGCTGATGTCATTATTTATGCAGGCTCACTTGTAAATTCCGAACTGCTGAATTACTCAAAGACTGATTGCGAAATTCACAACAGTGCATATATGACACTTGATGAGGTTATTTCGGTAATGGAAAAGGCGGAGAAAAGCGGTAAAAATACTGTCCGCCTGCATACAGGCGACCCCTGTCTTTACGGTGCAATAAGAGAGCAGATGGACAGGCTTGACGAGCTTGATATAGCTTATGAAATCTGCCCTGGGGTAAGCTCATTCTGCGGTGCGGCGGCGGCTCTCAAAGCTGAATACACCCTGCCCGAGGTGTCTCAGACGGTTATAATTACAAGAATGGCAGGGCGCACTCCTGTTCCTGACAGCGAGAGTATAGAAAAGCTTGCGGCTCATGGCTCAACTATGGTTATATTTTTAAGCACAGGCTTGTTAAAGGAACTGACAGAACAGCTCATAACAGGCGGATATACTTCCAAAACACCTGCGGCTATCGTTTATAAAGCAAGCTGGGCAGATGAAAAGGTATGCCACTGTACTGTGGGAACGCTTTTTGAAACTGCAGAGAAAAACGGCATAAAAAAGACCGCACTTATAACCGTCGGAAACTTTCTCGGTGATGACTATGCGCTTTCAAGGCTGTACGACGAGGGCTTTGAAACAGAGTTCAGAAAGTCGAAGAAATGAACGCTTCAATTATTTCCGTAACTGAAAACGGACGGATTTTATCACAGAAAATTTGTGACGCCCTTTCGGAAAAGCATTGTATCAAGCGTTATTGCTTCCATAAAAGCTGTGATGAAGCTGCCGTTTCTTTTTCAGATATAAACAGCATTACAGCCGATATATTTGACAGGTCGGAGACTATTATTTTCATTTGTGCCTGCGGTATTGCAGTACGAAGTATTGCTCCCTTTATAAAATCGAAAACAACAGACCCTGCTGTGCTTGTAATTGATGATAAAGGCAGATTTGTTATTCCGATTTTGTCGGGTCATCTTGGCGGTGCGAATCGTTTTGCCGAGATAATAGCTGAAAAAATCGGTGCTGTTCCCGTTATCACAACCGCAACAGACATCGGCGGAAAATTCTCTCCCGACAGCTTTGCAAAAGCGAATAATCTTATTATTACCGACCTTTCTGCCGCAAAGGAAATAGCGGCGGCAGTTCTTAATAATGAAAAAATCGGACTTGTAAGCGATTATGAATGTGTAAATATGCCAACAGAAATTTCGGCTGATGAAAAGTGCCGAACAGGTATTTGTGTTTCGGTTGATACGTCAAAAAAGCCTTTTGAAATAACGCTTAATCTTGTGCCGGAAAATATTGTAATAGGTATCGGCTGTAAAAGAGGAACGCCCTGTACAGCAATAGAAAAGCACGTTACAGAAAGTCTTGAAATTGCTGGGATTGATATAAATCGTCTATGCGGTGCTGCAACCATTGATATAAAGGCAGACGAAAAAGGGTTACTTGAATTTTGTGAAAAGCATGGATTAAGGCTGTTTACATACACTGCCGATGAGCTTATGAATGTTGAAGGTATATTTACAAAATCCGAGTTTGTTTTGTTACAGACAGGAACGGATAATGTTTGTGAAAGAAGTGTTGTAAGGCACGGTGCAAAACTGATTATGCCCAAAATATCGGGTAACGGTGTAACCGTGGCGGCGGGAGAAATGCCTGTCAGACTTGATTTTTCAAAGGAGATTTTATGAAATTATATGTAGTCGGATTTGGCTGCGGAAGCCGCGGGGGTATGACGTTTGAAGCTGAAAAAGCAATTTTAAACAGCGACCTGATAGTAGGATATACGGTTTATGCCGATTTAATGCGGCTGTATTTTCCAGAAAAGGAGTACTATTCAACTTCAATGCGGCAGGAAAAAGAACGTGTATATTACGCACTTTCGGTGGCTTCAAAGGGTAGAACAGTGTCCGTTATTTGCAGCGGTGACAGCTCTGTTTACGGAATGGCGGGGCTTGCCTACGAGTTGTCAGCGGAATTTCCCGATGTTGAGATAGAAAGCGTTGCGGGAGTAACTGCGGCACTCAGCGGCGGAGCAATTCTCGGCGCGCCTTTAACCCATGATTTTGCGGTAATAAGCCTGTCTGACCTGCTTACCCCTATGGACAAAATTCTGCACAGACTTAAATGTGCGGCAGAGGGAGATTTCACAATCGCTTTATATAATCCGTCATCAAAAAAACGTGCTGATTATCTTAAAAAAGCCTGTGAAATTATGCTTGGATATAAAGCCCCCGATACCGTCTGCGGATATGTCAGAAATATCGGCAGAGAGGGACAGGAAAGCTGTGTGCTTACTCTTGCGGAGCTGAAAAACACACAGGTCGATATGTTCACGACTGTCTTTATCGGCAACAGTGAAACTAAAATTATCAATGGAAAAATGGTAACGCCGAGAGGGTACAGAAATGTGTAAATTACTTATTTTCGGCGGTACAACCGAGGGCAGAGTGTTAGCGGAATTCTGCACTCAAAACGGCATATCTGCAACAGTTTCGGTGACTACCGATTATGGTGCAGAATTACTCCCCGAAAGTCCATTTTTAAAAGTCTGTAACGGCAAGCTTGATAAGAATGAAATTTCAAGGCTGATTAAGAAAAATGGTTTCAGCGTTGTAATTGACGCAACTCACCCTTATGCTGTTCTTGCGACAGAAAATATCTGCCTTGCCTGTGCTGAAACAGGAGCAAAATATTATCGCTTGAAACGTGAAAGCAATCAGCTTTTCGGTGCTGTTTTAAACAGCCTTGATGAGCTGACAGCGTATCTTAATAAAAGCAATAAGATGATTTTAAGCACGCTTGGAAGTAAGGAAATACCTGCATTAAGCAAGGTTATAAACTGCCGTGAACGTGTGTGGGTGCGTGTTTTGCCTGCTGACGGAATAGTTGAATACTGCAAAAGCTATGGTATTGAAGAAAGCAGAATTATTCTTGGGAAAGGCCCGTTTACGGCTGCACAGAACATAGAGCATATCAAAAAAAGCGGTGCTGAAATTCTTGTCACAAAGGAAAGCGGCGCGGCAGGCGGTTATCCCGAAAAGGTAAAGGCGTCAGAGCAATCAGGCGTAGAACTTGTCACAATAAAACGTCCCTTAGAAACGGGAAACACAATTGATGAAATCAAGAAAATTATTATAAAGGAACTAAGATGAAAATTTATATAATCGGAATAGGTATGGAGGGCTGTAAAACCCTTACAGAAGAAGCAAAAACGGTTATTGAAAATGCCGACCTGCTTATCGGTGCAGGCCGTATGCTGGAGCCGTTTTCTGACCTTAAAAAAGAGCAGTTTATAAGCTGGAAAAGCGAAGAGATTGCTGATTTTCTGCGTGAAAAAAACTTCGATACAGCGGCAATACTTATGTCAGGCGACTGTGGTTTTTACAGCGGTGCAGAAAAGCTGATTACGGCACTTTCGGATTATGAAACAGAAGTTATAAGCGGAATTTCCTCCCCTGTTTATTTCTGCTCAAAAATAAAAAAGCCCTGGCAGGATATGAAATTTCTGAGTCTTCACAGTGCTGACGGTAACATTATCAGAAATGTATGCAGAAACAAATACTGCTTTTTTCTCTTGGGCGGCGACACCACTCCTGCTGAAATCTGTAAAAGGTTATGCGATTACGGCAGAGAAAATATCGCAGTTTATATCGGTGAAAATCTCGGTTATGACAACGAAAAAATATATTGCGGCATTGCCTCGGGTTTTACAGATACGAGATGCGAAAAGCTGTGCGTTATGGTGACCGAAAATCCATATTCTGAACAATCTGTACCCTTTGGAATCAGCGACAACGAGTTCATCAGAGGCAATGTCCCTATGACAAAATCCGAAATACGCAGTACAGTTATTTCAAAGCTGAATATCAGCAGAAAAGATATGTGCTGGGACATAGGCTGCGGTACAGGCTCTGTATCGGTTGAAATGGCATTGCAATGTTTTGACGGCAGGGTGTATGCCGTTGACAAAAATGAAGAAGCGGCAGAGCTTACAAGGCAGAACGCATACAAATTCGGCTGTGATAATATTGAGATTATAAGCGGAACTGCGCCCGAAACGCTTTGTGGTTTTCCCGCACCCGATAAGGTATTTATAGGCGGTTCCTGCGGAAAAATCAGTGAGATTCTGAATATTGTTTATGAAAAAAACAGTAAGGCAGATGTAGTGATAACTGCTGTTTCTCTTGAAACTATGAATGAGGCAATAAATTCCTTTGCACATTACGGCATTGATAGCCCCGAAATCGTGCAGATAGCGGTAACAAGGACAAGAAAGCTCGGTAATCACACAATGCTTTCTGCAGAAAATCCGATTTTTGTAATAAAGGGAGTGAGAGCTTGAATCGAATAATCATAGGCGGTACGCATAGCGGCTGCGGGAAAACAACTGTAACCTGTGCGGTGCTGCAAGCACTTTTTAACCGCAGAATGAGGGTCGCTTCGTTCAAGTGCGGCCCCGATTATATCGACCCGATGTTTCATGAGAAAATTATCGGCACGAATGCTCATAACCTTGACAGCTTTTTCTGCGATGACAATACACTGAAATATCTGCTGACGGAAAACAGCCGTAATGCTGATATATCTGTAATTGAAGGTGTTATGGGATTTTATGACGGTGTAAACGGCAGAGGTTCGGCGAATTCTGTGTCCGAAATAACGGACACAAAGGCGGTGATTGTAATTGACTGCAAGGGGCAGAGCCAGTCAATCGGTGCAGTGATGAAAGGCTTTCTTACATATCGCAAAAACAACATAATCGGGTTTATTTTCAATCGTCTGTCCGAAAAGCTGGTGCCTATGGTGAGGGAGCTTTGCGAGGATTTGAACACACAATATCTCGGCTTTATGCCGACTAATAGAATTACTGTTCAGAGCAGACATTTAGGACTTGTAACAGCAGATGAAATCGATGATATAAAAGAGAAAATGCAGGCTCTTGCCGACCTTGCGGAAAAGCATATTCTTCTTGACAGGATTATTGAAATTTCAGAGAGCGAGGGGCTCACTTTTACACCGCCTGAAATAAAAAAGTACGACTTTAAACGACCTCCTGTTATTGCTGTTGCAAGGGATAAGGCGTTCTGTTTTCTGTATGCGGATAATATCCGATTGCTCAGAAAAATGGGGTGTGAAATCCGATATTTTTCTCCCCTTACAGACAGTGAAATTCCCGAAGCTGACGGTCTTATTCTGTGCGGAGGTTACCCCGAATTATATGCAAGGCAGCTTTCGGAAAATAAATCAATGCTTGAAGATGTAAAGCGTAAAATCGGCAGTGGTATGCCAACCATTGCCGAATGCGGCGGTTTTATGTATCTGCATAATGAGCTTGAGGACAAAAGCGGAAAAGTATTTACCATGGCGGGAGTTATTAACGGAAAGGTATTTAAAACAGAACGGCTGCAGAGATTCGGATATGTTACAATGACAGCGGAGAAAAAGAATCTGCTTTGCGGCAAAGGAGAGAACTTTCCTGCTCACGAATTTCACTATTGGGACAGCACTGAATGCGGTTCTGATTTTACAGCACGAAAGGCAGACGGCAGGGAGTGGAAATGCGTTCACAGTGACGAAAATTTATATGCAGGCTTTCCACATCTGTATTTTTATTCTGATATAAAAATGGCAGAAAAATTTGTTTTGAAATGTGCAGAATACGGAGAAATCTATGAACAGAATCTATAATATTACGCCAACGGATAAATCTGCAGAAAAAGCAGCTCTTGAGCGTTGGAACAGTATTGCAAAGCCGCTTGGAAGCCTTGGCTTGCTTGAAACTGTAATAGAAAAAATTGCCGCAGTACAGGGCACGGAAAATGTTGATATACATAAACGCACGGTAGTTGTAATGTGCGCGGATAATGGCGTCGTGTGCGAGGGGGTTACCCAGTCCGACAGCAATATTACGTCGGTTTGCGCCAATGCAATAGCAAACGGAACGTCAAATATAAATGCACTTGCCGTCACATTCGGAGCAGAGGTGCTGGCGGTTGATATTGGTGTAAAATCCGATTTGAATAATCCAGAAATTCTTGATAGAAAAATAGCTTACGGTACAAAAAACATAGCCGAAGGCTTGGCTATGACAACCGAACAGGCTGAACAGGCAATATGTACTGGAATGGATATTGTCCGTGACCTTAAAAACAGCGGTACAAGGATAATCGTTACAGGTGAAATGGGTATCGGGAATACCACGGTTTCATCCGCTTTGTCCGCCGTTCTTCTTGATTTGCCGCCATGTCGGGTTACGGGCAGAGGTGCAGGTCTTGACAGCGAAAGGCTGAAGAAAAAAATCGCAGTAATCGAGCGTGCAATTTCTGTAAACAAGCCTGATAAAAACAAGCCTGTTGAACTGCTTTCAAAGCTCGGCGGCTTTGATGTTGCGGGAATGGCGGGGCTTTTTCTCGGGGGTGCTTATTATCACATTCCAGTTGTCATTGACGGAGTCATTTCAGCAGCGGCGGCAGTGCTTGCTTGCAAAATAAATCCTCTTGCCTCACAGTATATGCTTCCCAGTCACGTTTCGGCAGAGCCGTCGGGAAAATTGCTACTTGAAAGTATCGGCTTAAAACCGATTATCAATGCGGAAATGCGGCTTGGCGAGGGTACAGGCGGAGTGATGCTTCTGCCACTTCTTGATGGTGCGTTATCAGTTTATAACAAGGCACACCGTTTTGATGAAATAAGTATAGAAAGGTACAGAGAGCTTAAATGATGACAGTTGTAATCGGCGGTTCAAAATGCGGAAAATCGGGTTATGCAGAGAAATTTCTTGACAGCTTTGACGGAAAAAAGCTTTACATAGCCACGATGATTCCTTATGGCGAAGAAGCACAGAAAGCTATTGAACGTCACAGGAAAATGCGGAGAAATAAGGGCTTTGAAACGGTTGAAAAATATACGGATTTAGACGAAATATATCTGCCGGAAAATTATGCCGTACTGCTTGAATGTATGGGAAATCTTCTTGCAAACGAAATGTTTAAGAATGAAGAAATCACCGACCCGACAGAGAAGATTATAAAGGGAATAGAAAGCCTGAAAACACAGGCACAGCACCTTGTAATTGTAACAAACAATGTAGCCTGCGACGGAATTGATTATGAAAGAGAAACAATGGATTACATACGTATTATGGGCGATATTAACCGCCGTATGAGTGAACTTGCCGACAATGTAATTGAGTGCGTTTACGGAATCCCCTTAGCTGTGAAAGGAATGCTTTTATGACTATATTGAAATCTCTTGCAAGTGCTTTTTTGATGTATTCGAGAATACCAATGCCGCAGGTAGAATGGAAAGAAGAAAACAGACGGTATGCGCTTTGCTTTTTTCCGCTTATAGGTGCAGTAATCGGCGGATTTTTTCTTCTTTGGAATTATGTCAGCGATTTGCTAAACTGCGGAGCAATCCTCAAGGGTGTGGTTTCCGTTATAATTCCGATAATTGTAACAGGCGGAATACATCTTGACGGCTTTTGTGATGTGATTGACGCTAAATCATCATTCGGTGACAGGGAGAAAAAGCTGTCCATTATGTCCGACCCTCATATCGGCTCATTTGCGGTGATTTATCTTGCTGTTTATCTGCTTTTGCAGACCGCGGTTTACAGCGAAATCAAAGATATAAAAACTGTTGCTGTGATTGTTCTTGGATTTATTTTGTCACGCTCACTCAGCGGTATCGGTGCGGTGTGCTTGAAAAGTGCAAAAAGCGAGGGTACACTTCAGAGCTTTGTAAAGCCTGCACACAGGAAAATTACCCTTTCGGTTCTTATCATAATCGCTGTAATCACTGCTTTTTTTATGGCTTATTCAAGCCTTATGTCGGGCGTTTTTGTCACAGTCGGAGCGTTGTGCAGTTTCTTGTTTTACAGATTTTCCGCATATAAGAATTTCGGTGGAATTACGGGCGATACGGCAGGCTGGTTTCTGCAGATCAGCGAGCTTTTGGTAGCTGCGACAGCATTAGTCGGAGAAAAAATCACGGAGGTAATTGCGTTATGATAATGATAACAGGCGGAGCATATCAGGGGAAAAAAGATTTTGCGAAGACACGCTTTGACTGTGAAATTCTGAATGGAGATAACTGTGATTTTGAAAGTGTTTTTACAGCAAAATGCGTCAGCAATTATCATCAGCTTGTAAAACGGCTTATAGAAAACGGAGATGACGTTGCCTCTTATACTGAAAGACTTTGCAGAGAAAATTCCAATCTGATTGTTATAATAAATGAAATCGGGTGTGGTATTGTTCCTCTTGAAAAGAGCGATAGATTATGGCGTGAACAGGTAGGACGAGCAGGCTCTTTGATTGCCAAAAATTCAGACACAGTTGTGCGTCTAATCTGCGGAATACCTGCTGTAATCAAGGGAGAATTACAATGATAATCAATTTTATTCGTCATGGAAAAACAAACGGAAATCTTGAAAAACGCTACATAGGGAGAACGGATGAATCACTCTGCGAAAACGGCAGAACACAGCTTTCGGAAAGAAAATATCCCGATTGTGACATCGTTATTTCAAGCACGATGAAACGATGTCTGGAAACTGCTGAATTAATATACCCGAGCGGTAAAATTATTGCTGTGAACGGACTTGAGGAATGTGATTTTGGAGATTTTGAGGGGAAGAATTACACTGAATTAAGCGGAAATCCCGATTATCAGAAATGGATAGACAGCGGCGGCAAATTGCCCTTTCCGAATGGCGAAAATACAGAGAATTTCAAGAAAAGATGTATTGCAGCATTTGAAAAAGCTGTGCGGAAATATTATGATGTGGGTGTCATTTCATTTGTTGTTCATGGCGGAACGATTATGTCTGTGCTTGAAAAATATGCTGTCCCAAAAAAGGATTATTTTGATTTTCAGGTAAAAAACGGGCAAGGATTTATTACTGAATTTGATAACGAGAAAATAAAAATACTGGAGAATATATGAACTTACTTGCGGCAACTCTGCCGATAATAATCGGCTTTATCATAGATCTGATTTTAGGCGACCCATACACATTACCACACCCCATAAGACTTATCGGAACACTTATATCAAAGCTTGAAATATTAACCCGAAAGCACTTTAAAAATCTGCGTTCTGGCGGTGTTTTCCTTGGAATAACTGTACTGTTTTTATCCACGACAATTCCGTTTCTGATTTTATTTCTATCCTATAAATTGAACATCATTCTCGGAATTGCGATAGAAACTGTTTTCTGTTACTATCTTATTGCGCCCAAATGCTTGTGTGATGAGAGTATGAAGGTGTATCGTGCAATTGAAGAAAATGATACCGAAGAAGCAAGAAAAGCTGTTTCGATGATTGTGGGACGTGATACGGATTGTCTTGATAAAAACGGCATTATACGCGCGGCGGTTGAAACGGTTGCGGAAAATACTTCCGATGGTGTTACCGCCCCTATGATGTATATGTCGCTGGGCGGTGCGATGCTTGGATTTTTCTATAAGGCGACAAATACTATGGATTCAATGATAGGCTATAAAAATGAAAAATATGCCGAGTTTGGACGTTTTGCGGCAAGGCTTGATGATGTGCTGAATTATATCCCGTCACGTTTTACGGCGATAACCATGATTATCTCAGCCTACATACTTAAAATGAACGGAAAAAATGCTGTTAAGATTTGGAAACGTGACCGCAGAAAGCACGCAAGCCCTAATTCTGCACAAACTGAATCGGTATGTGCAGGTGCGCTTGATATAAGATTGTCAGGCGACGCTTACTATTTCGGCAAGCTTCATAAAAAGGACTATATAGGCGATGATAACCGCCCCATAGAAAACGAGGATATCCGCCGTGCCAACAGGCTTATGTATTGCTCGGCGGTTATTACATTGCTGTTTTCGGTGCTGTTCAGAGCAATTATTTTCGGAGGAATTATATGGTGATTTCAGAGCATGGCGGCGATATTTACAGCCGTGAAATAAGTCTTGATTTTTCGGCAAATCTTAATCCCTCAGGTATGCCTGAAGGTGTCAAAACTGCGCTTAAAAATTCAGTATCAGAGTGGGAAAATTACCCTGACCCTTTGTGCAGAAAATTGTGCAAAGCGTTATCTGAATACGAAAACTTTCCAATTGGAAATATTGTATGCGGAAATGGCGCGGCGGATTTGATTTACAGGCTCGTAAAAGCTGTAAATCCGAAGAAAGTTATTGTTACCGCACCCACATTCAGCGAATATGAAAAAGCGCTTTCGGAAAACGGTACGGAGATATTGCACTATTATCTTTCTGAAAAGTATGATTTTGCTATTGACAAGGATATTCTCGATGTTATCGACAGCAGTGCCGATATGATTTTTCTTTGTAATCCCAACAACCCTACGGGGCAGCTTGTACCGAAAGATATTCTGAAAGCAGTTGCGGAAAGGTGTCTTGAAAATGATACAATACTTGTATGCGACGAGTGCTTTCTTCCCTTTGTGACAGACGGAAAAAGCAAGAGTATACGGCATTGCATAAACAAAAATGTCGTCATTCTTAACGCATTCACCAAGATTTATTCAATGGCAGGACTGCGGCTTGGCTATGCGCTTTTCGGAAGTGCTGAGTTGACGAAATCTGTACAAAAAACGGGACAGTACTGGAGCGTTTCAACTCCTGCACAGCTTGGAGGAATTGCTGCATTGAATGAAAAGAATTATATTGATAATACGGTGCAGCTTGTAAATAAAGAACGTGAATTTTTAACTTCAGAGCTGCGAAAATTCGGATTCAGGGTTTTTGAATCCGAAGCGAATTTCATTCTTTTCCGCTGTGATATGCTCCTTGATGAACTGCTTTTAAGAGAAAAAATTGCAATACGGAATTGCAGTAACTACGAGGGACTTTCTGACGGTTATTTTCGTATTGCAGTGCGAAATCATGAAGAAAATGCTATGTTGATTACAGCAATCGGGAGGTGCCTATGAACAGAAAAGATAACAAGCCGCCGTGCAAACGGAGCTTCGATAAGCACAGCATACGGCACGGC
>JAFTTI010000049.1 GCA_017466865.1 Oscillospiraceae bacterium
CGAGGTTCTGGCAAACCCATCCACAAACAAGTTAAGCCCACGCAATGGTGGGCGTCTAACTACGATGTGTGGACTAAATTGAAACCGCCAGATTTCGATGCACACAATAGCTAACGCTAATCTAATATGGTGCGGTCATAAGACCGCTTACGAGTGTTCGAGAGAATTAGTTCTTGCCGGCCTCGACAGAAACCTTGCGGAACTCCTTCATCAACTTCTCAAGCTCCAATGAAGCCTTACGAGCACGAGTTCCGGCAGCCTTGTTATTATGTTAATCTTTACATAATAACAATTAGGTCAAGATAAATATAATGTAAAGAAGCGGTTGGAATGTATTAAATTCCAGCCGCTTACTATTTATTTTCTTTACATAATTTTAGGATGAGTCATTGCTTTTAACCAGTCTTTAATAGATGTATTATTTATCCAGGTAGCTTCTTCTGATGGCACAATTTCCTTGCTAGCAGCCTCGATCGCTTTTATGCGACGAGATGCTGATAATTTTGCGTATATCTCAGTAGTTTTGACGCTAGAATGGCCCAAGAAGTCTCTAATCACGATTAAATCTGTTCCATTTTCTACCATTGACATTGCTGTAGAGTGTCTAATTTTATGAGGACTACAATCTATCGGAATTAGCGAAGAATCAATTCTTCGGGCCCTATTGGCATATTTTGTTAGTAAATGATTAATTCCTTGTCTTGTAAACATTTCATCTGAGTGATTCGTAAAAATAGGCTTATCCAAGTTCTGGGGAAGCAAAGAATGATTTTCTTCCAAATGAGTTTTAAGAATAGGAACTAGTTGTTGAACAATCGGAACATGTCTTATTTTATTACCTTTCCCATATATCGTTATATGCTTTGGGGAACTCATAGAAATATCTCTTCCTCGTATTTTTATCAATTCACTAACTCGGATTCCTGTTGCATATAATAAAGAGAACATTGCATAATCTCGTCTTCCTCGATATGATGACCTGTCTATTTGGGATAACAGCAACTTAACACCCTCTGGTTTAAGATAAGATACATCTTTGGTAATATTTTTTTTCATCTTAATATTCTGTATCTGAATAACATTATTAAGATATTCAGGGAAATCATATTTTAGGAAAGACGAAAAACTCTTAAAGGCGGCTAATCTTTGGTTCCGTGTAGCAATTGATACATTTTTCTGATGCTCTAACCACAAAAGAAAAGATTGTATATTGTGAGCATTGATATGTGTTAATTCTATTTTCTCGGGTGTAATACCTTGTACATTCTCCATATAGTCAACAAACTGGATAAAGGCGTAACGATATGTTTCTATTGTGCGTGCAGAACAACCTCTATCATTGACTAGAAAATCACCAAAATAGTGATAAAGAGCACTCGCAAAATCAGTTCTTCTCATAATGATTTATTTTTCAAATAATTTATCAAGTTCAGCCTTGAACTTTTCGGATATATACGGATACATATTAATGGTCAATCTAAGATAACGTTCTGTGGCATAGATATCATTATGTCCTAAATAGACTGACAAAATAGGCAAAGCAGCATACATATCCATGCCCATGTCAATAAGTTGTTTGAATGATCTAACTGCAAAAGTATGACGCCAATCATGAACCCGTTTCCCATATCGGCCACTTCCTGTATTAGGTATACCAGCAAGACTGAGGATATCATGATGTACTCTAGCCACAGTCGATGCTGAAATATGTTTTCCATACAAAGAAGTAAATATATAGTCATCATCTTTCAATGCATAGAAGGTTTTGTTAGCAAAATCTTTTATGAGTATTTTAAGACTATCTGACATAAGTACATAGCGTTCTTTGGAGTTCTTAGTCTCAGATAATCGTATAATGCCATTTTCAATGTCAATATCTTTCTTCTGAATCGTTATTGTTTCTGTCATACGTGTGCCACAGCATAGCATAATTCTAAATAATATAGGTAATTGTATTTTGTGTCTTCTATTTTGTAAGGGGTCATATCTATCTAAAGCTGCAAAGTATCTATCAATTTCATCATCATTATAGATATGTGGCGTAAATTTTTGTTTAGGATATTTTATATTATTAAATTGAAACACTGGAAATCCTTGGACAAAGAGATATTCAAAGAATCGTTTTGTTACATTAATTCGTTCATATTGAGCTCTTTTAGATTCATTACCAAGTGGTTGTTTCCATTTTATCGCTTGTTCTTTAGAAAATGAGATTTCGACGATTCTCTCTTGAATGAAAAAAGCATCAAGTTTTAGAAGATTTACATAATCAGGATACAGATACTTTATTCCACTATTTTCTCGATAGTCTAAAAACTTGCAAATTTGTTCTGCAAGTACAGAAGTGTATTTGGGTCTGCTCATACGATTTTTCCTTAGTAAGCATTATGACTATAATAGATACTCTTGACTTCAGGTATCTGCAAACTGCATTTTCTTAATTGTTCAAAGTCAATTTTTAAATATGTTTTAGTAGATGTTGCATAACTATGTCCCATCGCTGTACTTATGACATAATATCCAAATCCTCTTTTCAATAGATTTGAAGCAAAGCTATGCCTCAGAGAATGAGGCCCATGTTTCTTCTCCTGCCAATTTCTAATATGGGATTTTTTAAATGCGGACTCCACAATAGAATATATTCCGCCAGATGTAAGTTCTCGCCCTTTACGTTTCGTGTCATGTCGTACTATGATTACATTATCTCCACCCAAAGGTCGTCCATATTTTAGATAATCAATAATAGCATTACCAATGGAAGGAAGAAGCGGATAGGAAACTGGTATTCCTGTCTTTTGTTGATTGAGTGATATGGTATTTAATTCCCAATCAATATGTTCTAGACTTAACCTGCAAATGTCAGAAGCTCTTAAGCCATATTCTGATGCTAAAAGAAGAATCAGATAATCACGTTTTCCACAAGATGTACTTCGATCAATAGAAGAAATTAATTGTTTTATCTCTGCCTCCGTATATGTTGTAGGCAACTCGGATGCTATCCTAATAGATGGTTCTTTTAAAATTAATACGGATAAATCCTCTTTTTCAATCCCTGTTTCATATAAATATCGGTATATATTGCGAAGAGTCCCTTTACATCTCACTCTGTTTGATTTTGTCTCTGAAGAGATGAATTCTTCAAAAAGAGATGTGGTCATATCTTTAAGACAAAGCTTTCGCATACATAAAAAAGAATCAAATCTTAATGCAATTCGCCTATGACTCTCCAATGTTGCTTTTGAAAATTTTAGCGTTGATGCACACCATTCAAGATAGTTGTTAATAATATTAGGAGATATTGTCTTAAATGCTTTTTGAGCATAAGGGCTATAATTTTCAAAATCTTCATTGTTAAAAATAGATAAAAGCATTCTAATGACTCGTAACCGACGCTTCTGTTCTGATGTTAAAGATGGGATTAGGCAACGAGAGCCTATTATCTCATCGCAGAATTTAAGTGCATTGTATTCGTTAAATTCTTGTAGTTCGTTGTCTGTCCACCATTTCTGAATAATACGACATATCTTTAAATAATCATAGATTGTACCCCGATTATAACCTCTATCAAACAATTCAAATCGAAATGTTTCAACTACTTTTGAGATGGATGTATTAACTTTACTCATAATTTGTAAATTTTAAATCTCCCAAAATTACAAATTATTATGTAAAGAAAATAAATAGTAAGCGGCTGGAATTTAATACATTCCAACCGCTTCTTTACATTATATTTATCTTGACCTAATTGTTA
>JAFTTI010000050.1 GCA_017466865.1 Oscillospiraceae bacterium
TGAACAAAATCGCTGCGCGATGGCCTGCCAAGGCTGTGGCACAGTTTTTGCTTTTCAAAAGCAGTAGACATCTGCCTACATAAGAAGTATTGTTAAATCACCACAAAATAACAATCAACAAAGGTCAAATATCCACTGCCTATGAAAATAATACCATTCCATATCTGCTTTCACAAGCAGTTTTATTTTGTAAATGCACCTCCATGATAGGTAGTTACTATTTTTACTACTTTTATTTCATGGAGGTCATTTTATGTACGAAGATATTTTTGAATTAGTAACTAACGCTGCATGTAAAAGAAATCTAAAGGAATCTACGGCAAATGCGTATTGCCATGCTCTTAGCCCATTTCTAAATGCTACTAACAAACCTTGGCAAGAACTCACAATAGAAGATGCAGATAATTATCTAACTGCAAAACGAATGGCGGGTATTATGCCTGAAACCTACAACCACTACTATGGTGCTTTACGTTTTATGTATAAAAGAATTCTAAAGCTTAACTGGGATGAGGATGAAATTCCAAGAATGAAACGAGACCGTAGCCTTCCTACCATCCTAAATAAAAATGAAATAGATGCTCTTCTTGATGCGACTACCAATCTAAAATATAAAGCTATTTTTGCTGTTATGTATTCTGGTGGTCTTCGAGTATCTGAAGCAACACATTTACACTATGACGATATTTCAAGAAGCAATCATTCTATTCATATCAAAAACACAAAGAGTCGAATGGATCGATATACAATTCTTGCTGACAGAACGCTTGATATTCTCACTGAATACTGGTATCAGTGCGGTAGACCTCGAAATATTTTATTTCCTAGTCAAACAACTGGAGAATATCTGGATATTTCTGCTGTAAATCAAGTGTTAAAAAGAAGTGCTAAAAGAGCCGGGATTACAAAGCATGTAACATCCCATGCTTTTCGTCACAGTTTTGCCAGCCATCTTTTAGAATCCGGGTGTGACATCAAATACATTCAGGCGTTATTAGGACACCTTGATCCTAAATCTACGGAGATTTATCTTCATGTAAGCAACAAAACGCTGCTTGGTATTCGCAGTCCTTTTGATGTACAGGAGGATTAGTCATGTCAGACAAACCTACTGTACAAGATATCTTTCATCGTTTTTATCCTGATTATCTGGATAAATACTCGCCATCTCCGGTACAGATGAAAGCTGCCAACTGTATTATCAATTGCAAGACTGGCGCCTATGGTGCTAACATCAGCGTCTGTGAAGACTGTGGACATCCACAGATTCATTATAATTCCTGTCGCAACAGATGCTGTCCTATGTGTCAGGCCCTCCCAAAAGAGAGATGGATGGATAAACGCCGTGAAGATGTTTTGGAAGCTCCTTACTTCCATGTAGTGTTTACTGTACCTCAAGAACTAAATCCATTAATCTACAGTAACCAACAGCTTTTATATGATGCTCTGTATCATTCTGTCTCAGCAACAATTGATGAGTTAACTGCAGACACAAAGTATCTTGGTGCAAGAGTTGGATATATTTGTGTATTACACACTTGGGGTTCCGAAATGAATTATCATCCCCATATTCATGTCATTCTTCTTGGTGGAGGTCTGACTGCTAAAAATCAATGGCGTGATAATGGAGAAGAATTCTTTCTTCCAATAAAGGTTTTATCGAAACTATTCCAAGGTAAATATCTGGATGAATTAAAGACTCTTTGGGAAGAGCAAAAACTACAATTCCACGGAAGTAGTGAGAAATATCGTAATCACTATACATTTAAAGAGTTGCTGAATATCTGCTATGAAAAAGACTGGGTTCCACACTGTAAGAAAACCTTTAACGGTGCACAGTCCGTCATTAATTACCTCGGCAAATACACCCACAGAATTGCCATCAGCAATCATAGAATCATCCGCATGAATGAAGATACCGTTACTTACTCTGTAAAAGATTACCGTGAAGAAGGTAAGTGGAAAGAATACACCATTCCCGGAGTTGAATTTATCCGAAGATTTCTTATGCATGTACCACCAAAGCGTTTCGTGAGAATCCGCCACTATGGATTACTCAGTACTCGAAGCAAGACTAAGAATCTGACCTTGTGCCGGAATCTGCTTGGTTGTAAGCAGTATCTATCCCGATTAAAAGATATAGAAACATCCCAGATACTTGAAACCCTTTATGGTATTAAAGTTACTGTTTGTAAATGCTGTGGCGGTCATCTTGGCAGACCACATAAAAGAATACCGCTTCGGATTTAAATACTATAATTCATACTTTTTCAAAAGCCTCAGAAATGAGGTTTATTTGTCATGTCTTGATTTTGAATAATCACCTCCGATTCCAATAGTATAGACTTCTCATTTCCGTAAGGTACAGAGATTGAAACTCCATACATATCGGCTATCCGGACGCGACTTTGTTCACTATAGAAAAATCGAAATTGGTGCAAACGACAGGGCAGTTTATCACAACATATAAGCTGCTTTATCGTTTACACCAACTTCGATTGGTTTCTAATCAA
>JAFTTI010000018.1 GCA_017466865.1 Oscillospiraceae bacterium
AGAATATCGCAACCGAGGAAAGCATTATTTCCGATCGTTTCTACTGTTGAGGGGATTGTTATTTCGGTAAAGGCATCGCAACCAACGAAAGCACCATTGTCGATTGATGTTATTCCATCTTCGATTACTATATCAGTTATCCTGAGACGATAGTCAGTATACCAAGGAGCTGTCGTAATAGCACCCGTTCCACTTATGGTAAGAGCGTATGTATCGTTGCTTTCTCCGTCAACGCCGTTTTTAGTGAGAGTCCATGTTGCGCTTTCGCCACAACTACCCGAATTGACAACTTCGCCGACTTCTACGGCATTAACCCCGACAGCCGAAAATGTCATAAACGAGAATGACATCGCCATAGCCGTAAAGACGGAAAGGGCTTTTCTTAAAATACTTTTGCTTTTCATAAAATCCTCCCTGTTCTTTTCTTTTTTAAGTTTACCACCCCATATTATACCATATAAAAACAGAAAAATCAAGAAAAAACGAAAATTTATGGAATAATATGGGAGTTAAAATAACCTTCCCTTCATAAATCAAGGGGTTTGTTGATATAGCAGGAAATATGTGGTATAATGACAGAAGTTTATAAGGTATTGTATCGGTGGTGATAGATGTGTGTTTTTCTAAAAAACATAATAGGATAAAAAATGAGCAGAAACTCAAGTCGAATTTCTTCTGTGACCAGTTGATTTTCTGGCTTGATGATTATATCAAAAATATCAATGGCATATTTTCTTCTGATAGCCATTATGTTACTCCTGATGAACTTGCTGAATATACAAGAATATATAATATCCTGATTTATAATACTGACTGGAATAATATGAAATATCTCCAGAAAGCTGATAATTACGATAAGCTTTGTATTAAAAGAAAAGAGTTTTTCTTTCATTCACAGGATTTAGAGAACAGAATAAATAACCACAACAACTATGCTTTCAAACTTAAAATTTCAAAGGCTTATGAACTTATCGGGGATGTTGAGGGAAGAAAACTTGATTTACAGCAGATGACATGTATTGTAAAAGAACCCTCAAGTCATCTTGTTATAGCAGGTGCGGGAACGGGAAAGACAACAACTATAATAGGAAAGATAAAGTATCTTTTGAAAACCAAAAAATGTGGCCCTGAGGATATTCTTGTCCTTTCATTCACAAGAGCTTCTGCTGAGGAAATGAAAGAAAGAATAAATCTTGAAACCTGGCAGGATATAGATGTTTCTACTTTTCATAAACTTGGTAAAGACATTATAACAAAGGTTGAAGATGTTTCGCCCAATATCACAAAACTTGACCTTAAAAAGTTTATAAAAGAGCAGATAAACTTAAATATGAAATCAGAAAATTATGCCGAAATGCTTAATCATTATCTGATTTACAACAGAGTTATTTCAAAATCTGAATTTGATTTTAAAAACCAGCAGGAATACGATGAATATCTGAAATATAATCCTCCTGTTACTGTTGACAGGTATACTGTAAAGAGTTACGGAGAAATGGAAATAGCAAACTTTTTATATCAGAACGGGATAAATTATATCTACGAGCATCCTTATGAAATAGATACACGTACAAGTGAATACGGACAGTATTTCCCTGATTTCTATCTTCCCGATTATAAGATATACATAGAATATTTCGGTATCAATCGTAACGGAGAAGTACCTTCCTATTTCAACGGTTCGGGCGGGATGTCGCCTACGGAAACATACAGAAAATCTATGAACTGGAAATACGAAACTCATAGGGCAAACGGAACAAAGATAATTTCCTGCTATTCTTATGAAAAATTTGAAGAAATATTGCTTTCTAATCTTGAAAATAATCTCAAAAAAGAAGGCGTTGTCTTTAATCCTAAATCTTCAGAAGAAATATGGAAAGAACTTAATAAGGGAGCAGACCCTGTTCTTGACAGTGTTTCGGAACTTTTTGAAACAGTTATAAATCTTATAAAAAGCAACAATTATACCATTGAAGATGTAAGAAGAAAGAATGTGGGTGTTAATGTCAGGGCGAACGATATGCTTCTTACATTGCTTGAACCTATTTACAATGCATATTGCAACCATCTTTCTCAGAACAATGAGATTGACTTCAATGATATGATAAACCGTGCTTCACAATACATTTCCGAGGGAAAGTATAATCATGGCTATAAGTATGTAATAGTCGATGAATATCAGGATATATCAAAGTCGAGATATAAACTTCTTGAAACCATGAGAAAATCAAGACCATTTGATTTGTTCTGTGTTGGTGATGACTGGCAGAGTATATATCGTTTTGCCGGAAGTGATATCGGATTTATACTGAATTTCTCAAAATACTGGGGACCTTCTGAAATAAGCAGAATAGAAACCACTTATCGTTTCTCTCAGGATATGACAGGTATAAGTGGAAATTTTGTTATGAAAAATCCTGCTCAGATAAAAAAGGATATCAAGGGTAAGAATAATTCCTCTGAATATCCTCTTGTAGAAATAATAGGATATTCGGATAAATATGTGATTGACTTTATGGCTGAAAAGATAAAGGAACTTCCCGAAGGCAGTACTGTGTATTTTCTTGGAAGATATACTCATGATATGAATCTTCTGAAAGAAAATGAGGCTTTTGAATGTAAATATAACAAAAGCGGGTTCTGTAATGTTAAAATCGAGGGAAGAAACGATCTTAAAATGTCATTCTTGACAGCTCATAAATCCAAAGGGCTTCAGGCAGACTATGTCTTTATAATAAACAATAAGAATTCGAGAATGGGATTTCCGAGTAAGATTCAGGATGCTCCTGTTCTGAATCTTCTTCTTGAAGACTGCGATAAATATCCTTATGCAGAAGAACGCCGTCTCTTTTATGTAGCTCTTACAAGGGCGAAAGAAAAGGCCTATATCGTTACTGTTGACGGAAAAGAATCTGAATTTGTATATGATTTAAGAAGTCAATGTGGTGGACTTTTGAAACAAGAGAAGAACGGATGTCCGCTTTGCGATGGATATCTTATCAAGATTCACGGAGCTTACGGAGATTTCTGGGGATGTTCAAATTATCGTGATAAAGGTTGTAAATTCAAAAAGAAGATATATGATGAAGATTATGAATTTATGATGTGAAAGTTAGAACCTCTGTATTTTTAAAATACAGAGGTTTTTATATATTGAACAATTTTTATTTTTATATTTATGCATTATAACCATACAGAATATTATACAAGTGTTAAAATTGACATTAATTTTGTTATTATTGCAAATTTATTGACAAAAAAGAGTAGTAGTGCTAACATTACAGCGTATATGTATATTTTATGAAAGGGTGTTTTTTATGAATACTAAAAAGATTTTAGCATTTATGATATCGTTTCTGATGTCGTTTATGTTAATCGGCGAATCTTCGGTTCTGACTTTAAAAGCGGCAGAAGAGGTAGCAAGCGGAATATGTGGAGATAATATGACATGGACACTTGATTCGGATGGTGTTCTTACAATCTCAGGAACGGGAGATATGTATACATATGAATATACTGCCGATACGGCGAAGCATCCTACATATAGCGCATATGACTCTGTTATTCAAAAAGTAGTAATTGAAGAAAATGTGACAAGCTTATCTCCATATGCGTTTATTTGTTATTATAGCGTTGATTATAACAAGTTAACTGAAGTTGAAATAAAGAGTAAGTCAATGACAGAAATACCAATGTATTGTTTTAATGGGTGCGAATCACTTTCAACGGTCAAGTTGCCTGATCAGATTACAGTTATTGGTAGCAGCTCTTTTTCATCGTGCCCTATAACAACTATCAATATGCCATCACAATTGGAAATAATCGGTGCCTGGGCATTTTGTGGTTCCCGATTTACAACCTTGGAATTTCCATATGGACTTAAAAAGATTTCAAAAAGTGCGTTTGAATCTTCCAAAATAGAAGAAGTAGTTATTCCCGAAACAGTGACTACAATCGGTGAAGAAGCTTTTTATTATTCCAATGTCAAGATATTGAAACTGCATGATAAAGGGTTATCTATAGGTTTATCAGCATTTGATAATTCAAAACTTGAAGAGCTGACATTACCTGCGAATGTGGTATGTGAATATGACTCATCAACAGGAAAGGGATATAATTTTGCAAATACTCCTATCAAGAAACTTTATATTGAGGAAGGAGTTGAATATATTGTTGGCGGCGCTTTTTCATCATGCAAACAATTAGAAGAAGTTCATCTTTCATCAACTGTGAAAATTATAGATGATGTGGCATTTTTCGGGTGTAAAAATTTAAAAAGTATAAATATAGAAAATGTAAGATATATAGGTACTCAAGCTTTTTCTAATTGTGAAAAATGTGATGATTTAAAAGGAACTTTGGAATTATCGCCAAATCTCATGAAGCTTGGATACGATGCTTTTCAAGGCACAGGAGTAAGAGTTTTGATTGTTCCTAAAACATTTAAAGAGTTTATGAGATCTTATGGCATTATTTCAGGAGGAAATTATCGTCATAGCGGTATAGAGGAATATGTTGTCGATCCTGAAAATCCCTACTATTCAAGCAAAGATGGTATTCTTTATGATAAGCAGAAAACATATATAATAAATTATCCTGGTCTAAAAACGGATCCGGTTTATGTATTCCCTAAAACTATTAAAAGAACATGGGATTCATATGATGCCAGCGAAATTGTGAATAATGGTTATCTGAAAACATTAATTTATCCTGATGATATTGCACTTGAAGAAATAGATGCACTTACTCATACTAATATGGGAAATTACAATCGAGATATTAATACATCCATAGAAACAATTATTTTACCAAATAAGCCTGTTAAAATAAATAGAGGGGCATTCAGACACCTCAAGGGACTTAAAGTGGTATACATTCCGGATGCGATAACTGAATTTGATGGTAATATTAAGGGCGATTATTCTTCTCCTGATTTTGTGATTTATTGTCATTCAGGGTCTGCTGCAGAGCAATATGCAAAAAATAACAATTATAGATATAAATTAGTTGACGATGTAAGAATTGATAATGCATTTTTTATATTCCCCGATGAAGTTATTGTTGGTGGGATAAAGAATGTTTCTCTGGAAATAATCGGAGATGTTGATTTATCTGGCAAGGAGATAACATTCAATTCAACAGATGAAACAGTATATGTTTTGAAATCTTCAAATACCGAAAATACCATTAACGTAAGCTTTATTCCCAGTCAACTTGGAGAACATAGCATAAATATGGTAATAGATGGCGAAACCTATACATTTGATTTCGAAGTAGTTCAGAAAGCAATGACCGGTAATCTTGGTAAAAATGTAAAAGTCAATGCAAACAGAGACGGGGTGTTTGTTCCCAGAGATACAGATGGTGATTTATACGACGATTCTGTTTATGCGGAAGAACTTGAAAATTGGATTTCTCGTTTCGGATATGAAGACTTATTTGCCGATTATCTTGAAGATCATAGCTATGAAGACCTTGTCAACCTTGAAATATCAATGCCTATAACAGATGTGAATGGAAATGAATATCTCTGGACAAACACCAAGATAACTGTAAAACAGTTGATGACATATATCATTTTCATGGATAATAATAAAGAGTATCTCGAAGAGATGGAGAAAAGTATTGCAATCGGGGATTATTATTATCAGGGCAGAATTTATTCGTTGGATTATCATACCGCTTATGATAGTATAATGAATCTGTATACCGCAAGTTGCGAACTTGAAATGGATCTGACCGGAAAAGAAGAAATGATGAAATATCTTTCTATTCTTACATATGGTATCGTCGTTTTTGAAGAAGCAACTGGTGGATCAGCTTTGGGCAAGGGTTATTCTTATGTGAAAAAATTGGAAAAAATACAGATAGAGGGCCCTATAGGTGATAAAAATGATTACGTAGGATATATACTTTCAGGCGGAGATACTGACAATCTTGCGTATGGTATAAGAGAAGATGTAGAAAAAGTTAAAGAAGATGTTAAAAAAGGCAAAAAACTATATAAAATTATTAAAAAGCAGTATGACTGGGAAGCAGCAAATATTTATGTTGAACGAGAAGTTATACCTATGTCCCCCGCTGGCTTTGTGCCTATACTTGTTGAAACCTTGGAATACGGCGAATATGTTAATCAGGAATTTGAGAGTGAAGGAAAGTTTATAGATACAGCATTAGATGTATATTCCTTTTTTTCTTCGATTTATAATAAGCCACTTTTCGGTCCTACGTTTGAAGCATTAAAACTGACTGAAAAATATCTTGCACAGGTAAAGGGTATATTTGAAGATGCAGAAAAACAAGATGCCGGATGGTATGTTCTTGTAATGTATTATTTCAATCAGAGTCCTAGCAAACTTGAAGCATATATAGATCTTCAAACCCTGGATATTAAAACGATTTTTGATTCTAATTTAAATTTTTCTGCTAATGATAAAATAGAAGAAGGAATTGCAAAAGATTATGAAAGCAAATATTATTTAGGAGATGGGTCTTTTGTTACTTTGCCTAATGATTCAAAGGTTGTTGTTTTAGGCAAGGCTGCTAATTTGGCAAATCGAGTAAAAACAACAGATGCCAAAGCGAAAGCGGAAGAATTACTTCAGCATCTTGTTGCACAGATTGACCAAGATAAATATGATATAGGAGAAGTTAAAAATACTACTTCACCATCAGAGAATGATTGCAATGCAAATTTAGTTTTCGGAGATGAAAATCTTATTTTAAAAATAGGATTTGATGATGATGAAAGAATTGCGATAGGAAACGGAGAGGATATAGATGTATATCTTGTTGTCAGAGATGCTAACGCGACTGTTTCGGATGATGAAAAAAATTCGATTAATGGTGTACTGACAATAGGTATGGAGGTAGGAATGTATCTTGATATAGAGATGTTCAAAAAAATCGGTGACAATTTGCCATCTCAAATAACAGCAACTCAAGAGGATATGACTATTAAATTGACAATTCCTGATCATTTATTAAACACAAATCCTAAAGTAAGAAGAACATTTTATATCATCAGATCACACGATGGAAAACTGAATAGAATTTACTGTACATTTGATAAAAATACAAATGAACTGAGTTTTAAAACAGATAAATTCTCAACTTATGCGATTGTTTACAAGGATGTGGATATATCGGGTGGAAATAACACGCCAGGCGGACCAGGAGGCGGTAATAACACATCAGATGATGACGATGATGATACAAATACTCCTAACCCACCTGTGGTTTCTCCTGGAAAATCTGATAAAGGTGATATTTCTGCAGGTGAAAATCTTGTAGTTATAGAAATGCTGATTTATTAAATCGGATTATCGGATGTAACTCGATCACGTTAAAAACAGACAATATAAAACCCCTACTATGGTAGAATTGAAATAACTATCATAGGTGGGGTTTTATGTTGTATATACAATTTTTGGGCGTGTTGTTGATGAGTATTGCATTTGTAAACAAACTTGTTTCTATTTGCATTATCTATTTCAAGTATGATCTTGCAAGAATGTATAGGTGACGATATTTTTTTATCTCATCCCCTTGCCAAAATAATTCAGCAAAATATCCTTGATAAAATTATAACGCCGTGCATAAGAATTTTCCACACGAATTAGGTCGAAACCGTGTGCTTTGCAAATTGCGTTTTTCTTTTCATCCCGCTTTCGTACAACTTCATCTTCGATATGCTCTTTTCCGTCAAGTTCAATTGCTAAGACAGGGAATTTCTGATTATTGTATCCCTTTTGATATATGACAAAATCAAAGCGTCCTGTGTAAAAAAGGTCAACATATGGCACATTTTCGCTGAACACCTGCGAAATAGCGACCTCTTTTTCCACGGAACATTTGTCATCGGTATAAAGAATATTATCAAGCGCGTGATTAAGACTTTGCATAAATGCTTCCTCTGTTTCCGTGCTGTACGGCTTGATTCCAAGCGCCCTTGAAGAAACATTGTTGGGTGTGACTTTTGAAATTCCATTGCTTTTTACATATTCCGCAAGCTCATAAATATCATCATCACCAACATCCGAGTGAAGTCTTTCGAGTTCTTTCGTGCTTGAAAGAACTATCAGTTGTTTCTTTGCACGGGATACAGCTACATTAACAAGTTCTTTATTGTTTTTCAACCATTCATATGTTTTGGGATGAGTCTTATCTGTTATTGCCAATGAAAATAAAATAACATCTTTCTCATCACCCTGAAATGCATGAACAGTACCGCAGGTTATATTAGTGAGATTTTCAGCTTTTAAAGCATCGTTTATACAATCTCGCTGGTTTGTAAACGGAGTTATAATTCCTATGCTCTTATCCTTGTTTGCTTTTGCGTACTGAACTATCATATCCGTCTCGGATGGAGATGTGTTTTTGTCTGTTGTGGTATTGTTTTCAATATCTACGAAAATCAATGGGTTTACAGATTCTGAATCCGAATTTATTTTTAGCCGTTTATTGTAATACTTTTTGTTGTTGAACTCAATTATCGGCTTTGCACAACGATAATGATAACTTAGCAAAATCTCATTGCTGACAGCGTCGCAGGCAAGATATGTTTTGTAAATAGAATTTTTAATGTAATCATATTCATCAGAAATGCTGTATTTCTTACGTAACGAGTCATTAGTGCAAGAGTCAAGCAACACAACAGGATTGAGTTGCTGCGGGTCACCTACAAGCATCAAATTTTCGCCTCTGATAATCGGCACAAGCGAAATTGCTGTATTGCATTGGCTTGCTTCATCAATTATTGTCATATTAAAGTGTTTTTTAGGTTTGCCGAGTTTATGAGCGGAAATACAAGTGGTTGCTATTATCGGAAATACTCGCAATAACTTTTTAAGATTTTCATTATCAGATAAATATCTGTTGAACTCAGAAACCTGTACTTCCTTGTCTGTCATTTGGATTATATTTAAAAAATCGGCATATTTCGGTTCACTAAGACGTTTGATATACATTGCAGAAGTAAAATAAAGATACTTGTAAAATGTTTCCGTGTCATCGCTAAGTAGCCCAATGGCGTCCTCGTCCGAAACAGTACCCATTTCAACTAAGCGCTTTTTTACACTGTCAAGCTGACGACATTGTAAATCTGATTGAAAACTCATATTGCCATTTAACTTTATGAGGTTTTCTATCGTTTCAAGGCGTTCGTTAAGATCAATGATTTCCTCATGCTTTTTTAACAATTCTGTAAGTTGTTTTGTTTTTTCTGTTTTATCTTCCTTGTTTTTGTTGAGTGTTTTTTCGTATATCTGCATATTCTTTGTGACTTCATACAGATTATTAACATACTTAATTGTTTCGGGGATTATTTCATTGTTACCAACTCTAAGAATTGGAAACGGTATTGTCTTATCTCGATATTTCAAGTTGCTAAGCACATTAAACACACTATCTATCGGGTGATTGTTATATGATGTGAACAGCACGGTGCGTTCGTTGAAAAAAGCCGTAGCGATAGTATTGATTATTGTGTTTGTTTTCCCAGTTCCGGGAGGACCTTGAATATATGTAACGGGATACTTAATGGCATTGTGAATAGAAAGCAACTGGTCAAGATTTACTTTGTTGTTAAGGAGAGTTATGGGATAATCCTTTCGACGCCTTGACGGTTCGGTTAAATCACCGAAAAAGGCTTTGATTGGAGATGAAACTACGCCTTCTGAGTATTCATCAATAATAGCATTGTATTCAGCAGTCAGGTCAATTATTGGATTTTTCTCTATGGATATGAAGTACGGCATATCGTCAACTCCGTATATATCTGCATTTGAACGAGTTATGCAATCCTTTATTTTTTCCTGATTTTCAGAATAATCTTCCAATAAATAATAGTCATCCGCATCAAGAAATTTGCGTATGCTTTGTACCTTTCCATCAATGGTGAATTCTTTGCAGATGGTTATTTCTTCACTTGGGCGAAGTGTTTTATGCACAACATCGAAATCCAACTTGCGATATGCAAGCACATAGATGCCTTTTTTAGTATTGATACTGAGCATATTAAGTGCAAGTTGCTGAATGTTTTTTCGTTTAATGTAACTTGTGCTTTTCTTCTGAAAGTTATTCACTATATGCTTGAACTGCTCGTCGCTGAGCATATAACCGTCGGCTGAAAGCTTAGCATCATCTATATGGTCTATCAGACAATAATCCGATTTATACGGGGTTGAGTCAAGTTTATTGCAGTCAGAAAGATAATCAAGAATTTTCAGATTAGCAACATTATTGAAAATAAAGCTGTATTTCTGTGGATTAAGCCTGATATCCTCAACAAGCGATGTGTTTATCGGTTTATATGTTCCGTCAATCAAAGCAGTTGAAACTATGTTTTCAATATATATTGGGAAGTCGGTAGATGAATACATACCAAGGTGAAGCCCTGTTACATGCAGGGATTTGCGGACAACATCAATATCATTTATGCCAATCCAGTATTTTGTTATTTTATCTTCTTTGTTACGATATTCAATGCTTAACCACTTGCCGTTGTGTATAGCCTTAAATATATCACGTTTTATGCTGTCCAAAAATACTTCGCCTTCCTTTCATAAAAAATTCAAATTGTGAGCAGTGTTGCATTCTGCTGTTTTATTATTTCATCTCTTAAAACAGTATCGTGTGTAAGAACTATCGTTTTTATATCCTGACTCACATCAACAATACTGTTTATATCGCTGATAATATCAGCAATTCTTATAGTGTTTTCGTAATCGAGATTTGAAGATGGGTCATCAATCACTACAAGCATATTCCCATAATCATCTATACTGTTGACTGATGAATGGATATTTGCAATAAAGAAAAGTAAAGCAATAATACTTTTCTCTCCGTCACTGAGAATATGTATGGCAGAATCGTTTAACACATTATTCTTAAAGACAAGACTAAAGGTGCTTTTGTCAAATATATATTTCTCATCAAAGAAATATTCAATCAGTTGTGAAAATGTGTCTGCAACTAAAGCTTTCTTTGAAACCTTTGCAATAGCTTCTTTTTGTTGTATTTCTGTATAAAATTCTTTGTATTCATTTCTTAATTTCTGAAGTGTTGCAAAATCATTCTTCAAATTTCTACTGAGGTCTGCTTGCAATGCTTTGCAAATTTCTTTTTTTAGTCTGGTCTTTTCCTTAGATATATTATTTGCATTTGTATTTACTGTTCCGATTTGATAATTTATCTGCTGTATGGTTTTATTCAACTTAGATAGTTGTGTATTAAATGTCAGAAATATGTCGTCAACTTCAAGATTATTGCAATCAATAGATTCGCATTTGACTGAGATTATCGCTTGGATACTATCTATACACTTGATCAGCAAATCTACATCGGGCAATTTCTGTAAAAGAACGCGTTTACTTTTGTTCATATTAGCACAAGCCAGCATTACTTGATTTGCAATATCGGGGTATCTGACATTATATAAATTTATAATATCGTCAGACAATTTTGTTAACTGCTGTGAAATGCTATTAAGTTGTGTTTTTACTTTGTTTTCGCTGTCGTTAAGATATTTGTTATATGCGTCTATAAGATTAACAGCAGTATTCGAAAATTCCTGACCACAGAATGGGCAAAATTTTCCGTTAGAAATAGCCAATCCTTCCTGAATGAAATTGCGCTGTGTAGAAATTTTTGCTTTGAATTCATCAGTAAAGTTACTTTTGGTAAAAGCAGTTTTAAGTATAGAATTTAAGGCATTTGCATCAAATACTGCATTTAAGGTCAGAGTTGGAACATTTACACTTATATCGGTATAATTTTTTAAGTTCAGATATTCTGTAGTAAGGCTGTCGAAATCTAAATATTTCTGTTCCGAATGAGACAAATGCTCTATATATTCAAAAGTAATCGCTTTATAATCGCCCAGACTCGCAGAAATATCATATTTCTTGAGTTCTTTCTTTCTTTTATCTATTTCTGCGGAAATTTTTTCCTTCAATTCTACTCCTGCTACTTTTAATCCTAACAATTTATATCTGTCTGACTGAATATCAATGTTTGTTTTACCGAGAATTATTCCCTCGATATTTCCGTTGGGATGAAATCCTGTTGTTTTAAGATTTTCATCTGTATATTTTTCATCAAATACAACTATCTTGTAATCAGGCTCGTGTGTTCTGTTTGCTTTCCCGTTGCTATTGATACACACGGTAGTATTATCAATATTGACTGTGCCACTATCTGAACCGATGGATATGAGAACTTTCATCAGTTCTGGATTCTGATAATTGTTAATCGCATTAAGGGAGCGAGCAATAAATGACTTTCCGCTTGCATTTTTGGCGTATATAATGCTGTGGTTTGAAGAAAAGTTCATAGACAAGTTATCATGCGGACCGATATTTTTCAGTTGTAATAACATAGGCAACTCCTCAACATATAAAAACTTATCCCAATTATACTACAAAATCTGCTAGGTTTCAATATCCGAACAGTTTTGCCGAGGCATAGTCTGAGATTTTACAAGCGGTACTTCCCGTGCAGAAGATACGTTAAATAGTTTTTAAAGCATCAGTTCAACAATCCGGAGATAGTACAACCATCTCCGGATTGACTTTTTATTATGCCATTTCTATACTAAACTTACCACCAATCAAAAAGGAGGGGCATCTGATATCTCAAAGGATGAACGAGCAGAAAAATCCCCAAGTAGACATAAACGTCATTACGCCACAAAAACGATACATAGAAGAATTTATGTCGTGGTATATAAAGAGATAAAATACACCCGTGAAAGCTCTTCACGGGTGATTTTTTGCCTTTTTCCTACAAAAATATGCGCATTACACAAATCAGACTATGAATCTTTGTTCGAAAAAACACTGCGCAAAATGAGGGGTTTGGTGGTATTATTAGAGTAGGGGTAAAAGTATCTTCCCCTGAATAGAATACTTATGAAAGGAGGTTTATCTATGAAGAAAATCGCGG
>JAFTTI010000019.1 GCA_017466865.1 Oscillospiraceae bacterium
GCCGCTGAAATCCCTTGTAATCAGGTTTTAGGCGCATATGTCGTAAGGTTTGAAAGGTAATTTTTTCCTCAAAAAACATATCCTTTTGCCATTGGGTGGTCCTGATGGAGAACTCGGTGCATCGCTCCGTTATCTCAATCAGAGATACTCTGCACCCTGGAACGAAATCAAAGGCGTTCTCACAGACATCGGAACAGAAGAACTCGCACACATGGAGATGATCCAGGCTATTCTCTATCAGCTGACAAGAAATCTCTCTATCGACGAAATAAAGAAAAGCGGTTTCGACACTTATTTTGTTGACCACACAGCAGGAATATATCCCGTTGCCGCATCGGGAACACCCTTTACAGCATCTTATTTCCAGTCGAAAGGCGACATTGTTACAGACCTTAACGAAGATCTTGCCGCTGAACAGAAGGCAAGAACGACTTATGACAACATCCTTCGCCTTATCGACGACCCCGACGTAAGAGACCCGATTAAATACCTCCGCGAAAGAGAACTCGTTCACTACCAGAGATTCGGCGAGGCTCTTCGTCTTGCGACGGATAATCTCGACTCAAAGAATTTCTATGCGTTTAATCCGAGTTTTGATAAGTAGGCGGGTAGCACCCGCTGACGATTCGTCACGCAGTTTTTTCGGAAAATAAAAAAGTGGCTCGGAAATAAAAAATGTGATAAAAAGAAAATCCCCTCTCCACTATGGAGAGGGGTTGTTTTTATCTCAGTTACTGCTAACTATGAGTTCAGAGCCTATACCTGAGATGCTGATTGTGTTTTCTCCGTTATAATCGGATATTTCTTCGCTGACACTTCCGTCTTTCAGGCAATAAATCTTTGATTTTCTCCCCTTATTTACAAGAGTATATTTATTTATATCTTCTACATGAACGAGTGTTTTTGCACCCCACTGGTTCACATCAAGCTGTGTGCAGTTGCCGTCTATTATAATGTCATAATCAGTCTTGCCTGTAAATTCAATACTGCCCTCTGTATCCTTTATATACACCGATTCTGCATCGCCGTCATATTCAAGACATTTCATCTTTAAGTTTTCAATATAAAGTTCCTTTACAGACGCGTCAATTTCACAATGCTCTGTAAAATTCACAGGAAGCATAATAATTATATCAAGCGATTCTTTAACTTCAAAACTACTGATTTCCTTTTTATTCTGACAATCTATATCAAGGCGTTTCTTTTTCTCGTCTATCTTGACTTTATACAGAGAGCTCAGATTTTCGAGCACTTCGGACTGAAGTTTTATATGAACTTTTTCATCGTCACAACCTTTAATACAGATTTTTCTTGCGTTTCCTATGCGTATATCAAAATGCTTTCCGCAATCAATATCATAAACAGTTTCGCTGTATGAAATCTCCTGCTGTGGCTCTGCTGTATTCATTCTCTCGAGTATGAGTTCATCTAAAGTAACCTTGAAGATTTCAGCAAGTATTATCATATTTTCAACATCGGGCAGACCTCTGTTTGTTTCCCATTTGGTAATAGCCTGTCTTGAAACGCCTATTTTCTCCGCAAGCTGTTCCTGCGATAAACCCTGATTTGCTCTGATTTGTTTTAGTCTTTCTCCGAAATTCATATTAACCTTCCTTTATTAAAGCGTATGCCGATATTTTCTTTATGGGTTTTGTGAGTAAAATGCTGATTATCAGATTTGCCGTTATCTGCACAAAAGCAAAAATCATAAGAAAAACAAACGATACCTCCATATTGTTTTTCATAGCACCTATTGTCTCAAAAATAAACTGATTTATCTTCGGAACATAAATCATTCCAAGAGCAGATGACAACAATACCGCTATAACCGATGACGGCAGGAAACTGCCTATTGTCTGTATCATAAGTTGTCTGTTTGAATAACCGATTGCCTTATAAATTCCGAGTTCCTGCTTTCTCTTTACAAGAAGTGTCTTTATCACAATATAAAGCACAAAAAGTACAATGAGTATCGTCAGTATGAATATTACAACCACAATAACCGAGGTAATTCCCGAATACATTTCCTGCGTTGTTTCGGTCATCTTCTGATAATTCATTATGCTTATGATTTTATCGCTGTAAGTTTCTTCAATTTCTTTGAATATCTTCTCTGTATCGGCGGGATTATCAAGATACACATATAAAGCAGGGACAAGTTTTTCAGAACAGAGCATCTCATATCCCTCTAACGAAAATTCACAAACATTTCCCTGATAATTTACGCTCTGAACAAAACCTGTCACTTCATAAAAATGTGAAATATCGCCGTTGTGCATTTCTATTCTGTCGCCGATATCATATTTTCCTTCAAATGCACTTCCGAGAGCGATTTCGTTCTTTTCATCGGGATTTTCACCAAGATAGCATAAATCGTTTGACACACGGCTAAAATCCTCGCAGGCAAAAACAGTAACGGGCATATCATCCGTATTTACCGTTCCGACCGCATATTTCAATACAGATTTTATTTCCGTATTGCTTTTGAGTTCATCTGAAATGAAATCTTCTTGCTCCATATCGGGAGATATTATTATCTGTGGCATTTCTTCGGATAATGTGGATATAAAATTATCAGGCTCAATAATAACATTATAGAACATTGTTCCTGCAAATGCAACGAGTATCGTAAGGACAAACGACACGCCGAATAATAAAACATTCTGCTTTCCGTTTGAAAAGGTTTGTTTCATAACAAGAAGAAATTTTGTTCTGCCATTTGTTTCATCAAGCGGAAAATAGTTTTTCTTGACGGATTTTCCCTCGCCGTTGCCTCTGATTGCGTTTATGGGCTGTAATTTTCTGATGCGCTTTGCAGATGTATATGTGAAGAGCGAAACTATAACCGCAAGAATTATCATAACACAGATAAGTCCCTTTATATCAAATGATAACGCAAAAGAAAAACCTGCCTGTAAAGTCAGTATTTCTGCCAAAACGGGCAGAACGGAATAAGAAAGAACCACTCCCGATAAGGAAGCGAAAACTGTAACCATAAGATATGGAAGCACCACGCCTGCTATTATCATATTTCCTGTGTATCCGAGCGCTTTAAGAACTCCCATATTGACCATATCTTCTTCAATTGAATTGCTTATTCTGAATTTACATAAAAATACGCTTACAAGCAAAATTATCATCGCAAATGCCGAAAGAACAAGAATAATCAGATTACAGACCATTGTTCTTGTGTCCTTTGTAGAAACCCTGTCACAACTCGTAAGCATTGTGATGCCTTTTTTCTCTGTCAGGTCGCTGATTTCATTCTGAAGAGTATTGATATCTCCGTTTGTAATAACAGAATATTCCATAACTGTCTGTTCTTTATATTCTTCGGCAAATTTTTCATAGACTTTTTCAGGAAGATATGCACCCATAAGTCCTTTTCCGTAGTTGCCGTATTGCATTTCTTCTGCAACGCCCGAAACTTTAAAACTATGCTTTGTATCACCGATTTCATAAACTATCTCGTCATCAATACCGAATTCGCCGAAAGCTGATACATACAAAGGAAGATAAATTGAGTTATCTGTCATTTCAGCCTTTTCTTCCTTTATATCAAGTTTATTCATATTACGGAATTCGTCCTTGTTATAGAACAAGGTGTTCATTGAAAAGTCGGTATCTCTGAAATCCTTGACTACCGCTTCTGCAAATACCGCTTCCCTGCATTCTATATCAACCACATCATCAAGCGCTCTGATGTCTTCTTTCAGTGTATCGTCATTCTGTATCTTTAAAATGGTGAAATTAAAAGAAGCGGTATTCAGTCTGTTGAATTTATCATCATATGCCTTATCGACCTGAAAAAGCAATACAAAAGCGAGATTTAACATAATTGCTGTAATCAGGACAACTATGCCGAAAGATATATAAGAGCCTTTATCCTTTTTAAGATTATATATCAGCTGGGATTTTATCTTTCTCATAATTACCACCCCATTTCTGTCAGAAATCTGTCGAGTTTTCTTTCGCGTTCATTATCCGTTTCGCTGTAATTGCCGAGGTCGCAATCTCCGAAAATCTGACCGTCTCTTATATAAAGTACTCTGTTTCCGCGAAGGGCGGTTTTCTTATCGTGGGTTACCATAATAATGCTCTGTCCTTCTCTGTGAAGTTTTGTGAAAACATTGAGAACCGCTTCTGAGTTGTTTGAATTCAAAGCTCCCGTCGGCTCATCCGCAAACACAACTGAAGGTTTGTTGATTACTGCCCTTACTATGCCTGCCCTTTGTGCCTCACCGCCAGAAACCTGAGTTGAAAATTTCTTCTGTGTGATTTCGGGGATATTTACAAGAGAGAATAATTCCTTCGCTCTTTTTATTACATCTTTTTTATTGTCGTTGCATAACGCTCCTGCTGTAAGGACATTATCCATAAGGCTCATTTTTTCAAGAAGATATATCTGCTGAAAAACAAAGCCGCAGTTTTTTCTTCTGAATACAGCGAGTTCGTCATCGTTGTATTCTGTAATCTCCTTATCGGAAAAAACTATGCTTCCGCTTGTTGGTCTGTCCATCCCCGATAATGAATACATCAGAGTTGATTTGCCTGCGCCCGAAGCACCCATAATGATTGTGAAATCTCCTTTATAAATATCAAGGGTAAGATTTTCGAAAATAGTCTGACTTGTTTCGCCTGTGTAAAATTCCTTTTTAAGACTTTTTGCTGAAATTAAAACATCTTTCATAATGTAACCTCCGGATGTGATTGATTTTATGATTTCAGTATAGTTACATTTAAAGATAGCAACCACCAACATCCGTTTACATATGAAAAAAAGGATGCTACTTATCGTAGCATCCCTCTGAAACCGCCTGATTTCGTATAAAATATGGCAGATTTATTTTTGGATTTCATTCCAAAAACTATTGATTTTTATATTTTTTTTTGGATATAATATTATCAAGTTCGTAAATTCGGCGAAGCTCTTCGTCTTGCGACGGATAATCTCGACTCAAAGAATTTCTATGCGTTTAATCCGAGTTTTGATAAGTAGGCGGGGAGCCCCCGCGGGCGATTCGTCACGAAGTTTTTTCGGGAAATAAAAAAGTGGCTCGGAAATAAAAATGTGATAAAAGAAAATGCCCCTCTCCACATCGGAGAGGGGTTATTTTTTTACAACAGAAACAAAACTTTAACATTTATATATTATAATAGTTCTGGATAGACAGATTTTTTTACGGAGGTAAACTATGTTCAGGATACTTGTTGTTGATGATGACCGTGAAATAAACAGAACGGTCTGTGCTTTTTTAAATCAGAACGGATATGAGGCAACGGGCTGTCTTTCGGCTGACGAGGCTTATGACGCTATGTATGAAAATGTGTTTGACCTTATCGTTTCGGATATAATGATGCCCGATATCGACGGCTTTGAGTTCGCAAAAGAAGTAAGGTCCATAAATACCGAAATCCCGATTTTATTTATAACGGCAAGGGATGATTTTGCGTCGAAACAACGAGGTTATCGCGTCGGAATTGACGACTATATGGTAAAACCCATTGACCTTGACGAACTTTTCCTGCGTATCGGTGCACTTTTAAGAAGAGCGAAAATCGCTTCGAGCAGAAAGCTCGAAATCGGAAAATTTGTTATGGATGCCGATGAACACACCGCCTATCTTGACGGCGAGGAAATCTCTCTTACTATGAGGGAATTTTCTATTCTCTATAAGCTTCTTTCTTATCCTAAAAAGACCTTTACAAGAACTCAGCTTATGGACGAATTCTGGGATGCCGACACAGAAACCGCACCCAGAGCCGTTGACGTTTATATGACAAAACTTCGCAGTAAATTATCTGAATGTAATGATTTTGAGATAGTAACTGTTCACGGACTCGGCTATAAGGCGGTGATAAAATGAGTTATAAAAAAGTTCTCCGCGGCTTTATGAACTGGTTTGTTTTCTTTCTTTTAGCGGCTTTTGTAGTAACCTGCTGTATGCTGCTTTTTGTGAATATAATTGCAGATACTCTCGGTATTTCTTTTACAGAAGAAAACATATCCGCCGCCGCAAAACTCACTTTCGGGAATGTTATTCTGATTAGTTTTATTTTTACACTCATTGACACGATAAGAAGAAAACTTATGGTAGACCGCCCGACAAAAAGAATAATCTCTGCGGGAGAGAAGATAACAAACGGAGATTTTAATGTGAGAATAGAAAAGTTCAGCGATAACGGCGGATACGAAAGTTTCAACAGTATTATCGATTGTTTCAACAAAATGGCAGAGGAACTCGGAAGTGTCGAAACGCTCCGAACAGATTTTATTGCTAACGTTTCACACGAACTCAAAACTCCGCTTTCTGTTATGCAGAACTACGGAACAATGTTACAATCCCCCGATTTATCCGACGAAAAACGCATTGAATACGCTAAGGGAATAACCGATAATTCAAGAAGACTTGCGAGTCTTATCACAAACATCCTTAAACTCAACAAACTCGAAAATCAGCAGATTTTCCCCATAGTCAGAAGTTTCGACCTCGGTGAACATCTCTGCGCTTCGCTTTTACAGTTTGAAGAAATATGGGAGAAGAAAAATATCATAATAGAAACCGACATTGAGGATGATGTTATCATTTCTTCTGATGAAGAATTTTTAGGGCTTGTATGGAACAATCTTTTTTCAAACGCATTCAAGTTTACAGATGAGGGCGGAAAAGTTTCTGTTTCTATGAAAACCGAAAATGATTATGCGGTAGTTTCTGTTTCGGATACGGGTTGTGGAATTTCAGCGGAAACGGGAAAACACATCTTCGAAAAGTTCTATCAGGGAGATACCTCTCATTCTACTCAGGGAAACGGCTTGGGACTCGCCCTTGTGAAGCGTGTTGTTGATATTGTCGGCGGAGAGATTTCTGTTGAAAGTGAAGTTAAAAAAGGAACAACCTTTACTGTCAGACTAAAAAGAGGTGCTTTTATTGGAATGGAAAAAACTGATTAGGATTTTATATCCGCCCTTATGGCTGATAATTATTCTTGTTCCGATATGCACTGTCGCGCTCATATACACATTTATAGGAAAATACGAAACGCACCCCGTCGCTTATTTTACTTATGTTCTTTCTTTTTATACACTCACGGTTGTCGTTATGAGGTGTATAAAAACATTCCCCGATATTTATAGAAAAATCAAGGGCGGAGTTTATAAAAATCCGACGGGAAACCGCCTTATGACAGATATGAAATTCAGAACGCATATCTCTCTGTATACATCCTTAACAGTCAACATAATCTATGTAATTTTCAATATAGTTTCGGGATTTTTATTTCATACCGCCTGGTTTTTCATCTTCGCATTTTACTATATGGTTTTAGCGGTTATGAGATTTATTCTTCTTCGTTTTTCAAAACGCATGGGAATAGGAAAAAATCATTTTATGGAACTAAGGCGTTCCCGCCTTTGCGGATATATTCTTCTTTCTGTAAACCTCGCGTTGTCGGGTGCAGTACTTATGATACTCTATCAGAACAAGGGCTTTTTCTATAACGGAATTTTTATTTATGTTATGGCTGCATTTACTTTTTACATAACGACAGTTGCGATAATAAATCTTATAAAATACAAAAAACTCGGAAGCCCCGTTATGTCTATGACAAAGATAATAAGTTTCGCAGCGGCACTTGTTTCAATGCTATCTCTCGAAACTGCTATGCTTTCGGAATTCGGAAAGGATATGTCAGAAGAAAACAAAAGGCTTATGATTATGCTTACAGGTGCTGGGGTAAGCGTTTGCATTATAACGATGGCTATTTACAGCATCATAAAAAATTCGTCAGAAATAAAGAAAATAATGGAGAATAAAAACTATGAAGAATGACTCTGTTTTTAACTATACCTACTCTGCGAAAGAGCAGGAAGAAATAAAAAAGATAAGAGAAAAATATGTCGGAAAAAGCGATGAAACAAATATCGAAAAACTCCGCCGACTCGACAAAGCCGTAACGAAAAAAGCGACCGTTCTTTCAATAACGCTGGGCATTATAGGTGCACTTGTAATGGGAACGGGAATGTCGATGTGTATGGCTTTTGAGGGACTTTTTATCGCAGGAATAATTATCGGTGTTATCGGTATGGCACTCGTTTGTGTCAATTACCCCGTATACATTTATGTTCTTAAAAAAGAACGTGAAAAGATAGCGCCCGAAATCATAAAACTTTCAGATGAACTTATGAAATAATAAATCAGGGACATTGATTTTTTAAAACCAATGTCCCTGATTTCTGCGTTTTACCATGTATTAAGAAAAGAGGATTTACTGTTTGAGTCGTTTCTTTGCGTCTTCAACACTTTCGCTGTCTTTTGTTAAAAATTCATCGACGAATTTGTCTTCTATCTTTGTGTATCCCGAAACAACTGCATTTTCGATTTTCTTGTATCCGCCGACAAAAGCTTTCTCGATTTTTTCGTTTGCCTTTACAAGTTTTGATTTTGCCATAATTATTCTTCCCCCTTCATAAGCTTTTCGCTGAGAGAAAGAATTCTGTCAGCATATTTTTCCTTTCTTGATGAAAGAATGCTTTTATAGATAGGATAGTTTATTATCGCCATAAACATTCCGATAATGCCGATTACAATACCCAGAGGCATTGTGTTTGAAATGCCAAGTTGCTGACCGATGTCTGTCATTACAAGGCTCATTCCTGTGCCCATAATTATTGCGCCTATGCTTCCGAATGTATATCCGAAAACATTTGCGGGACGTTTTACCTCTGCGTCAAGTTCACGAAGAAGCGAAAGGTCTTTTTCTGTGCTGTCCTTCTCCATATACTGTGTTCTGATTTTCTGTACCATAAATTCTGTGTCGTTTCTGTTCATAATAAAGCCTCCATTAAAAGATTTGTTTTTTGATTACAGCCTTATTATAACCCTGTGGTATTTATGAGATGTTTTTGAAATGTTTAAGTTTTGTTAAAGTGAAAATTTTTATAAAAATAACCCTCTCCGATGTGGAGAGGGGTTCTTTTACTCTGTAACAAGATATTTTGATGCGTAATACTGATATTTTTCTTTATAATATGGGCTTTCGGATTTCATCTCTCTTATCGACTTATGAAAATCCATATCAGCGGCGTCTATAACGCAGGCTGCGATGTTGGAGCAATGGTCTGAAATACGCTCAAGATTTGTCAAAAGGTCTGACCATACAAAGCCACTTTCTATGCTGCATTCGCCCTGCTGAAGTCTTGAAATATGGTTTGAACGGAGTTTATCCTTGATTTTGTCGATGACTTCTTCTAAGGGTTCGACATCTCTTGCGGCATCAAGGTCGTTATCGCAGAACGCTTTACAAGCAAGTCCCAAAATTTCGTCAACGGCTACTCCTAAAGAAGAAATTTCTTTTCTTGCGGCATCCGAGAATTTCATCTTCTTCGACATAAGTTCTTCTGTCGATTCGATGATGTTCATACTATGGTCTGAAATTCTTTCAAAGTCACCGATTATTTTAAGAAGTTTTGCGGATTCGCTACTCTCCTGTCTTGTGAGTTGTGATGAACTGAGTTTTACGATATATGTTCCGATAATGTCTTCATAGTGGTCGGTTTTTTCTTCGTAGTCCTTTACTGTCGACGAAATTTCGGGTGAATAATCTTTAAGACAGTTTATAGCGTCTGAAACCGATTTTGCCGCACATTCGCCCATATCACATACAAGGCTGTGGCAACGCTCAAGCGCTACCGAAGGGGTTGCGAGAAGACGCTTATCGAGTTCGACAACCTCTTCGGGCTGTTTTGTTTCGGGAACGAGTTTATAAACGATTTTTTCGAGAAGTGATGACATAGGAAGGAGAAGAAGTGTGCATCCTATATTGAATGCAGAGTGTGCGACAGCGATGCCTGCGTGGTTTGCCGACGCATCAAAAAGTGCGGGACTTAAAACCATATCTACTACCGAGTATACAATAAGCCAGAATGTTGTTCCTATAACATTGAATGAAAGGTGAACGAGAGCCGCTCTTTTCGCGTTCTTATTTGTTCCGAAAGATGAAAGAAGCGCTGTTATACAAGTACCGATATTCTGTCCCATGATAATGGGTATTGCCGCACCGTAAGAAACGCTGCCTGTTTTTGTGAGCGCCTGAAGAATACCTACCGAGGCGGAACTCGACTGGATTACCGCTGTTAAAACCGCCCCTGCAAGAACGCCGAGAATGGGGTTTTTAAAGAGGATGAAAAGTTGCTGGAACTCGGGAACATCCGCAAGACCCGCTACTGAATCTGTCATTATATCCATTCCGAACATAAGAACGGCAAAGCCCAAAAGAATTGTTCCCGTATCCTTTTTCTTATCGCTTTTACAGAACATGAAGAATATTGTTCCGATAAGGGCAAGGACGGGTGTGAACGACATGGGTTTTAAAAGCTGAAGAAAAAGTGCGTCGCCCTCGATTCCGCCGAGGCTTAAAATCCAGGCTGTTATGGTTGTTCCGACATTAGCGCCCATAATTACATTTATCGCCTGTTTTAAGGTCATAATACCCGAGTTTACAAAACCGACTATCATTACTGTTGTTGCTGATGAACTCTGTATAATTGAGGTTACGCCAAGCCCTGTTAAAAGACCTGCGAATTTGTTTGTTGTGAGTTTTGAGAGAAGATGCTGTAAGCTTCCGCCTGCGCGTCTTTCAAGGGCCTGTCCCATTACATTCATTCCATAAAGGAAAAGGCATAGTCCCCCTATAAGTGTAAGTATGTCAAAAATGTCCATAGTAGTATTGCTCCTTTGCAATTTTTAAATTTTTTCCTTTTTCAATTCACAACTTGATTATAACATTTAAAAAGTAAAGATACGGCAAAGAATAAAGGTTTCTCCCCTATGGAATTATTGACATAAATCAGCGTAAATATTATAATATGTTCATTATAACACTTTTTCAAAAGGAACTTATTATGAAAAAAATTATAAAGGATTCTGTCTTTGCTTTTTTAATTCTTATAACGGCTTTCGGAATAAATATGTTTATCAAAAAAATTTTCGGAATAGACTCTTTAATACCTATGATATTCGTTCTTGGAATTTTTATAATTTCTCTTAAAACAGATGGTTATATAACAGGAATAGTATCTTCTGTAATAAGCGTTTTTGCGGTAAACTATGCTTTCACATTCCCCTATTATGCATTTGACCTTATATCGCCCGAATGTGTTGTTTCGGTTATTGTTATGCTTATTATCGCCGTTGCGACAAGCGCTATGACAACGAAGATAAAGGCGCAGAAAAAAGCCTATGCCGAAAGTGAAAAAGAAAAGATGCGCGCCAATCTTTTAAGAGGAATTTCACACGATTTGCGTACACCTTTAACATCAATCTGCGGTTCAACATCCGCTATAATAGAAAACTATGATATTCTCACAAAAGACCAGCAGATAAAACTTCTTCAGGAGATAAGAGAAGATTCGCAGTGGCTCACGAGAATGGTTGAAAACCTGCTTTCTGTAACAAGAATCGACAGCCAGAAAGTAAGGGTAATAAAAACGCCTACTGTCCTCGAAGAACTTATTGACGCGGTTATGTTAAAATTCCATAAAAGATACCCTAATCAGAATGTAATTGTTAACATCCCCGAAGATTTTATAAGTATTCCTATGGATCCTCTTTTGATAGAACAGGTTATAATAAATCTTCTTGAAAACGCAATTTTTCACGCAAGGGGAATGACCAGACTTTCTCTTGATGTAAAGACAAAAGATGATATGGCAATATTTGAAATTTCAGATGACGGATGCGGTATTTCAAAAGACAGAATGGATAATCTTTTCGGCGGATATTTTGAAAGGGTTGACGCACCGACAGACAGTTCAAGAAACAATATGGGTATAGGCTTATCGGTATGTGCTTCGATAATAAAAGCACACGGCGGAGAAATAAATGCAGAAAACATTAAAGAGGGCGGAGCACTCTTCCGTTTTTCTTTGGAAATGGAGAAATAATGAGCAGTAACAAATACAAAATCCTTGTTATAGAAGATGAATCGAATATTTTAAGTTTTATAAACACAATTCTTGACGCAAATAATTACAGAGTAATCACGGCAAAAAGTTGCAATGAGGGAAAGATGATGTTTTCATCGCATCTTCCTGACCTTGTTATGCTTGATCTGGGTCTTCCCGATGCAGACGGACTTCAGTTTATAAAATATGCGAGAGAGTTTTCTACTGTTCCCATTATAGTTTTATCGGCAAGAACAGAAGAAAGCGACAAGGTTTCAGCACTCGACCTCGGCGCTAACGACTATATAACAAAACCTTTCGGAACAGACGAACTTTTAGCGAGAGTAAGGGCGACTTTGAGAAACAGCCGTTACAGTGCTGACAGCGGTGTTCTTTCGGGCGGAAAATTTGTTCTTCATGACCTTATCATCGACTATGACAAAAGGCTTGTCACAGTTTCGGGAAACAACATAAAACTCACCCAGACAGAATATAATATCGTTGCTTTCCTTTCGGCACATTCGGGAAAGGTTCTTACATATCAGAGCATTATTAAGGCTATATGGGGCGCTTCTGATATGGGAAGTATCAAGAAGCTTCAGGTAAATATGGCGAATATAAGAAAGAAAATCGGCGCTGTTCCGGGAGAGAACAAATACATCATAAACGAACTTGGTGTAGGATACAGAATGTGTGAGGAAAATTAAAAAATATGCCTGTTGAGATATAGAAATAATTAAGGGTACCGAGCCACAAACTCAGGTACCCTTGATTGTTTATTACGAATTGCCAAAAGGGACTCCTTTAGTGTGTGTACGATACAAAAATAAGTGAAGTTACCGAGTAGTAAACTTTTTTTACTTAATCTGTACGATACGAATTGCCAAAAGGGGCTCCCTTTTCTTTACCGAAAATTTGCTCTTATTATGATATAATGTCATTGTAATTTACAAAAAGGAGAAAATAAAATGGCTATCTTAATTCAGATACTTCTTTTGGCATTAGGTTTTACAATGCTTATAAAAGGTGCCGATTGGTTCGTTGACGGTGCATCGGGGATTGCTACAAAATTCGGTATCCCACAACTTGTTATTGGTCTTACTATCGTTGCAATGGGAACAAGCGCTCCCGAAGCGGCGGTAAGTATTTCCGCGGCAATAGGCGGAAGTGCTGACATCACCATAGGAAACATTGTCGGAAGCAATATTTTAAACATCTTCATAATACTCGGTATTTCGGCGGTTATAACAACTCTTGCGGTTGCTTCATCAACGATAAAATACGAAACTCCGTTTATGATTTTAATTACAATTCTTCTTCTCGTTTTAGGTCTTGACAAAACTATTGGTCTTATCGACGGAATTATTCTTATAGCGGCATTCATCACTTATCTCACATACTTATTCATAATGGCGAAGAAAAACAAGGAAGAACAGCCAGAGGCGAGGCCGATGGCTATATGGAAAGCTATTCTTTTAACGATAATAGGTCTTGCGCTTATAATTCTCGGCAGTAATGTTACTGTTGACGCGGCAACAGCAATCGCACAGGCTTTTGGTGTAAGTGAAAGATTTATAGGTCTTACAATAGTAGCCCTCGGAACATCACTCCCCGAACTTTTCACATCTGTTTCTGCCGCAAGAAAACACAATGCCGACATAGCAATCGGAAACATCGTAGGAAGCAACATCTTCAACATCCTCTTTGTTGTCGGACTTTCTTCGGTTATAATCCCTGTTCCTTTTGCAAGCAACTTTATCTTCGATACAATCGTTGCGATAGTAGCGGCGGCGCTTCTTCTCGTATGTTGTCTTAAAACAAAATCCCTCAAACGATGGGCAGGTATTTTAATGCTTATCTGCTATGTTGCATACTTCATTATGATTCTCTAGGCGGGGAGCCCCCGCGGGCGTATCGTTTCGAAGTTTTTTCAGAAAATAAAAAACGGCTCGGTAACGAAGAAATCGTTATCGGGCTTTTTTGTGCGTGACCGCACGGGACAATTCGTTTCATAGTTTATCTGAAAATAACAACCCCTCTCCTGCGTTGGAGAGGGGTTTATTTTACTGTTCTTCAAGTGCTTTTATGACTTCATCACGATAAGGGATAGAACCCACGGCACCCGGTCTTGTAACTGCTATTGATGATGCTTTGGCGCTCATTTTAAGTATATCGGGGATTTCCATTCCGCTCATAAGTCCAGCGAGGAAATAACCTGTGAAAGTATCCCCTGCGGCTGTTGTGTCAACCGCTTTAACCTTGAATATCGGCTGTGAATAGCGGTTATTCTTATCGGCATAGACTGCGCCGTCTTTTCCTAAGGTAAGAACAATCTGTGCATCGGGATAAAGCTCTAAAAGTTTATCTAAAATTTCTTCGGGGTCTGAAAGACCTGTAACCTGTCCGCCCTCGATTTCGTTAAGAAGAAAAACGCTTATCTTTTTAAGGTCACAAGCGGAAAGTTTTTCGTCATAAGGCGAGGGGTTAAGGGCAATCTTCATTCCCTTTTCATAAGCCTTGTCGATGATATAGGGAAGCATATTAACTTCGTTCTGTAAAAGAAGAATATCTCCCTTTTCAAAATGTGATAAAACATCATCAACAAATTCCTTTGTAAGACACTGATTGGCACCGCCATAAAGAAGAATACAGTTCTGCGCATTCTCGTCAACCTGAATTATGGTGTGGCCTGTCTTTTCATCGATTTTCTTTATATAGTCGGAATTAACTCCGTATTCCTTACAAGCGTCTAAAAACATTTCGCCGTCTTCGCCTATCATTCCGCTATGATAAACGGTAGCACCTGCTTTTGCGAGTGCCATAGACTGATTTATACCCTTTCCGCCGAGAAAAATATTCATATCAGAAGTAGTAAGTGTTTCGCCCGGCTGAACGATATGATTGACGCTGTAAACATGGTCGATATTCATCGAACCTATTGTCAATGCTTTCATATAAACCTCCGTTATCCGAATGTCCCGCCCGTGAATTTCGGGCAGGACACGGATTTTTTTATGACAGATTAACCTGCGTTTTCTGCAGTAACGAGTTTAACTTCAACAGGGATAGAAGCGGGAACCTCTTCGCCGTTCATAAGCTTTATCGCTGTATCAACCGCAGTAGCACCGATAAGGTCTGGCTGCTGTGCGATAGTAGCACTCATCTTGCCGTCCTTTATAGATGCGATAGCGTCGTCTGTTGCGTCGAAACCTACAACTATAATCTTCTTTCTTGATGCGGAAATCGCTTCCATAGCACCGAGAGCCATTTCGTCGTTAGCGGCGAAAACAGCCTTTATATCTCCGTTTGCCTGAAGCATATTTTCCATAACTGTCATACCCTTTGTTCTGTCGAAATCAGCAGGCTGACTTGCTACAACATTAAGTTTAGCGTCTGCTATATTGTGGAAACCTGTTCCTCTGTCGATAGCGGCTGATGCACCGCTTGTTCCCTGAAGTTCTGCAACCTTTGCGCCTTCGCCTACTTTATCAACAATAAACTGTGTTGCGAGTTCAGCGCCCAAAACATTATCCGATGCAATCTGACAGTCGATTTCAACGCCGTTTACAACACGGTCTGCTGAAATAACCTTGACGCCCTTGTTTACAGCGTCCTGAACAACAGAAGAAACTGTATCCGAGTTAACGGGGTTAACGATAAGAACGCTTACCTTCTTTGCGATAAGGTCTTCAATATCACTAACCTGCTTTGCGGCGTCATCACCTGCGTCAACAACTATGAGTTGAACGCCTGCTTCGTCTGCTGCCTTTTTAGCACCCTCAACGAGAGTTACGAAGAACGGGTTATTCTGTGTTGAAACTGAAAGACCGATTGAACCGTTGCCCTGATAATCAGAAACAACTCCGTTATCTTCACCGTCTATTGTTATAAGTGCACATCCTGAGAATGAAAGCATCATAAGTGCACTTAACATAATTGTCAATAATCTTTTAATGGATTTCATCAAATTACCTCCTATGCCAAAATCGAATTATCTCTTGCGGTCTGATAATACAGCAACGAGAATTACAACAGCCTTGATAACATCCTGATAGTATGTTGATACTTCGAGAAGGTTCATACCGTTATTGAGAACTGCTATGATAAGAACGCCTGCAATTGTTCCTGTTATCTTACCGCGTCCGCCACTCATTGATGTTCCACCGAGGGCAACTGCCGCTATGGCATCGAGTTCATAACCGTCGCCGAGAGTTGGCTGTGCTGAGTCAAGACGAGAGATAAGGATAAGACCTGTGAGCGCTGCCATAAAGCCTGATATAGCATAAACGATAATCTTTGTGAGTGTTATATTTACACCAACGAGTTTAGCACACTTTGCGTTGCTTCCTGTTGCATAGATTTTTCTTCCGAATGTTGTTTTGTTGAGGATGAAGAAGAATACAACGAGTGCGAAGATGAGAAGTATTGCGGGGATAGGAATGTTGCAGAAGTTACCTTTACCGATAAGTTTGAATGCAAACTGATTTCCTCTGTCGCCTATGCTCTTTGCGATGTTTGAAATAGGCTTACCGTCTGTCAAGATAAGTGCAAGACCTCTGTATGCTGTCATTGTTATGAGTGTTGCTATGAAGGGCTGAAGTCTTCCCTTTGTAACCAAAAGTCCGCTTACAACGCCAAGTATTACCCCTGAAATGAGTGCGATAATCATAGCAAGGATTGCGGGGCAGCCTTCCATTATGAGTTTAGCACAGATAACTGCACTGAGAGCGAGTGTTGAACCAACCGAAAGGTCGATACCATCAGAAAGGATAACGCAGGTCATACCGAATGCTATGAGTCCGTTAAAGGTTGCCTGACGGAGAAGGTTTAAAAAGTTACCCGCTGTTCTGAATTCGGGGCTTATGATACTGATAACTGCAACTAAAAGAATAAGTGCTATGAAAGCGCCATATTCACTTATATATGATACCCAGCTCTTTTTATTAAGAGCAACGTTTTCTTTGTTTCCCATTACAAAGTACCTCCTGTGGCTAATGTCATTACTTTTTCCTGATCCGCTTCGTTAGCGTCTATAATTCCTGTTACCTTTCCTTCGTGAACAACCATTATTCTGTCGCTCATTCCGAGAACTTCGGGGAGTTCCGAAGAAACAAGAATAATCGCAACGCCCTTTGCGGCAAGGTCATTGATAACGCTGTAAATTTCCTTTTTAGCACCTATATCAACGCCTCTTGTGGGTTCATCGAGAATAAGTATCTTGGGGTCGGTATAAACCCATTTAGCAAATACAACCTTCTGCTGATTACCGCCCGAAAGATTGTTACATTCGTGCTGTGGGCCGAAGCATTTTATTCTGAATTCGTCAATTCCCTTCTTGACGATTTCTTCAACCTTTGCTTTTCTTACAACGCCCTTATCAGAAACTTTATCGAGGTTAGCGAGAACTATATTTTCAGAAATACTCTTTTCAAGCAAAAGTCCTTCTGTCTTTCTGTCCTCTGTGATAAAGCCTATTCCTGCCTTTATTGCGTCCTGTGCGGACTTTATCTTCATTTCGTTTCCTTCAATGAAAATCTTTCCGCTGTCAAGAGGGAGGTTTCCGAAAATGGCCTGCATGATTTCTGTTCGACCTGCACCCATAAGTCCCGAAACGCCGAGAACTTCTCCTGCTTTAACGCTGAAATTTACATCCTTGAATTTCTTTTCCTTTGTAAGCCCTTCAACGCGGAGTTTTTCTTCGCCGATTTCGACACCCTCACGCTTGGGATAACGCTCTCCGATTTCTCTTCCTATCATCATCTTTACGATATCGTCCATTGTTATATCCTTGATGAATTTTGTATCGACATAAGTTCCGTCACGGAGGATTGTTATTCTGTCGCAGAGTTCGAAAATTTCTTCCATTCGGTGTGATATATAAACTATCGAAACACCCTTTTCACGAAGGCTCTTTATCAGTTTGAAAAGACCTTCTGTTTCGCTCTGTGTGAGTGCGGCTGTGGGTTCGTCCATAATAAGAACCTTTGCGTCAACCATAAGAGCCTTACAGATTTCAACCATCTGCTGCTGACCGACTGAAAGATCTGACATAACTGCGTTTATAGGGATGTCAACGCCCATTCTGTCCATAACCTCTTTTGCCTTTTCACGCATAGCCTTTCTGTCGCATATTCCGAACTTCTTTGTGATTTCTTTTCCCATAAAGAGATTTTCTTCAACGGTAAGGTCGAAAAGAACATTGAGTTCCTGATAGATAAAGACAATTCCCGCCTTTTCTGCTTCCTGAGGAGATTTATACAAAACCTCCTTGCCATCGACAAGAACCGTTCCCGAATCTCTTGTGTAAACACCTGTGAGGATTTTCATAAGGGTTGATTTTCCTGCACCATTTTCACCCATAAGCGCGTGAACTTCGCCGTCTTTAAGGAGAAAACCCGCATCCTTCAGAACCTGATTCGAGCCGAAGGACTTATTTATCCCTTTCATTTCAATATTCATATTTTCACTACTCCTTAACTATGAAAATATACAGCCCGATTGCAGAATTATATTTGCATAGGGCGTTGTTTCGCCTGTTCTTATGACTGCCTTGCAGTCTTTGGTTTTTTCTTTGAGTTCTGTGTGTGAAACAAACTCAAATTCTATTTCCTGTCCCTCAAAAAGTTCTTCGATTTCTTTTAAAACTTTAGGGTTTTTATCTTTTATTTCCTCTGCTAAAATAACCTTTTCGATTTTCATATCCTCTGAAACAACTTTTAAAGTCTGCATAAATGTCGGAACACCGAACATCAGCGCAAGGTCAATTCTCTCCGTTTCATCGGGGATAGGCAATCCGCAATCGCCGACAGCAATACGATCGGTATGTCCCATATATGAGAGAACGCGCGATATATCGCTGTTTAAAATGCCATTTTTCTTCATCTGAAGACACCTCCTGACAGGATTAGTCATAATCCTACATATTATGTATATAGTAACATAAATTTTGAACATTGTAAAATGATTTTGTATGATTTAACTAAAAGTTTACAATTATTAACCGACTGACGATAAGAATAGAAAAGTTCAGCGATAACAGCAGAAACAGGAAAACACATCTTCGAAAATTCTATCAGGGAGATACCTCTCAACAGTCGTTTATATATACATAAAAACCCCTCTCCGATGTGGAGAGGGGGTTATTTTTATATTCAGTCTGTTACTTTAAGATAATCATCTTCATCAAAAAGTTTTACCCAGGCTACAACAACTTCTTCTGTTATAACAAGTCCTCCTAATCCGAAATTTACATAAAAAGACTTTTCTCCCTTGTTATAGCCACCTATCTCATAAGAGTAGTTGCCGTCTTTACGATAATCGCATATTAAAAAACACCAATCATCTTCTTCGGGAAGACCTTTTTCTGCTACATAGTTCCAAGCGCTTTCAGGGATTTTGAATTCAAACTTTTTCATATATATCATCCTCCTTGTTTTTATAATTATAATGAATTTCTTTAATGGTGTCAATATATAGAGGGGTTTAATTATCCGATATATAATTGTTGAAAAATAATACACGCTATGGTATACTGAAAATGACAAGAGCGGTTGCTTTATAAAAACATTATGGGGGTTTAAAATGAAAAAGGCTGTTTTCATACCCGTTTATCCGGGAATAAAAAATGCACAGCTTCTTAAGGACTGTGGTATGATTCCTTATTTTCTTCATAAAAATTACGGTATGGATTCTTATATGCTCACAACGAGAAGAGAGGATTATACCTATATCGATTCTTATGTAAAAGGTCTTAAAATAGAATATCTCGAAAACGGTTCGATGGAGGAAAAAGTTAATTTTATAATCAATAACGGAAAGACTATCGACCTGCTTATCTTATTCGGCGGATATGAAGATTTTTACGCTATCAGCCATACATACAAAACAGTAAATCCCGAAGGAAAAATATATCTCGCACTTGATGCAAATTCGGGATGGATGGACAGAATTGAGTTTGCGGACGAATACTATACAGCCTTTATGAATTACTGTGATGTCATCGCTACATCATGCAGGGCTATGGCAAGACATCTCAATGAAAAATGGCCCTGGAAAGTTGAATATATCTCCAACGGATTTTTCAACTATTACGAAAAAGAACACGAGGTTGATTTCAGCAGAAAGAACAATACCATTCTTACCGTAGGCAGACTCGGTACTGCGCAGAAACTGACCGATGTTCTTTTAGAATCTTTTGCGATGATAAGCGAAAAAATCCCCGAATGGAATCTTAAACTGATAGGAACTATAGAAAAGCAGTTTGAAGGTTATATTGAAAAATATTATTCAAAATATCCTCATCTTAAAGAGAGAGTTATTTTTACAGGCCCTATTACAGACAAACTCGAACTTTTTGCTGAATATGACCATTCAAAAATCTTTGCGCTTCCCTCTGCTTTTGAAGGCGGAACGCCCAATGTTATTTCAGAAGCACTCTACAACGGAAACGCTGTTGCGGTTTCAAAGATAGATTCTTATGAAGACGCCATAGATTTCGGAAAATGCGGTAAATCTGCCGAAATAAACGATGTCAAGGGGTTTGCTGACATCCTTTTGGAATTATGTAATGATGAACATTTAGAAGAAAAATGTTTATATGCACACGATTACGCAAAGAGAAATTTCAATATGAGCAAGAATGTCGACAGACTTTATGAAATGTTATTCAGAGGTGTATGATGAGCGATATATTTTTAAACAACTGGGATTTATGCTATGTTGATAACAGCAATAAACAAAAAATACTCCTGAAATTAGATAACTACACATACAACAAAAGTAAAATTCCTTTTCATCTTTTTGATGAAAACGGTCAGGTAATACTTGTGCACGAAAAGACATTACTCGGAAAATGCGTTAACATAAACGGAAATACGGCTAAGTTATACGGCAACAACGGCGAAATGCAGTTGGCGAAAATGTTATGCACATATCTTACCGCAAAGTTCTGCACACACATCACACGCCCCGCAAATGTGGCGCTGATAGGATGCGAAGAGGCGGTGTTATACAGCTCTATGTCCGTTATCGGAATGTATAATAAAGCTTCTCAGGTAACGCTTATTCAGGAAGAAATCCAGAATAACGGAGAGAACTATTTTTTATCAGTTCTTCTCAATATCGAAAATCCGCCCGAAGTTTCTCTCAATGTAAGCGATTATCGTAATACCAAACTTCAGGGGGATAGTTTTGACCATATTGTTGTAAACGGAAAGATACTCGGGGAAAATTCTGAACTTAAATTAAAGGAAATCAACAGATTATACAACGCCAACGGAAGCGTGATTTTCATCCTTGATGATCAGCCCGAATTATTAAAACAGATAAAAAATATTTGTGGCGAGTATGAGTGTTACAGTGTTTCCAAAAAAATAAAGGTTGTAACTGTAAGTGATAAAATTCATTCTGATGACAGAATAATAATATCAGAAAAATATGAGTATTTAAAACGCATAGATGAGTCTGATTTTTCCGATGATAAGATAAGGGAAATTTCAAAAGAACTTAAAAACGATATTGATATTCTTTCAAAACTTTCTGATGTAAAACAGAAAATTCAGGCGATAGAACTGAGAGAATATCTTATATCATATATGCTTTTTGATGAATACAAATCACACTATCTTAAAGAAATACGAAACATTCTGTAAATTTAAAACCCCTTTCATCAGAAAGGGGTTTTATCATCTTATAGTTGCAAAACGAAAGACAACAAATCTTCTTGTTTCTTCATTCACCACTATGCCGTAGGTATTTGTTCCCGAGCCCATAGGAGAATAGACAATGACTTCGTATTCCTTAAGGTCATCATCTATAACTTCATTGAAACATGAATGAAGCGGGAACTTATAAAGTTCATTTATATCATCGGTTAAATAATCGCTTACCTTTTTTCCGTCAGACTCTGCGTGTAATTCTTCTTTTATGGTTTTAAGAAAAGCGTTATAATCTTCATCGTCAGAAATAACAAACGAATAGATACTCTGTTTTCCGATAGTAATATCGCGGTTATAATATCTTATATCTGTGGCGTTATGGGGGATGTCAATTATCGTCATAGCGCCCGAATTCTTATATTCCTCAAAAGACTCAAAATCCGTTCTTGTCGAAGGGTTTTTTATTATTATAAAAATAAACGCACCTATAAGAAGAAGTATTATTCCTATGATGATAAATACCATGGGAGAAAGTTTTTTCTTTTTCATGAGTTTTCTCCTATTACCGTATATTTATCAATATCGCAGTCGTCAAAATAAAAAACACAATCGGGCAGGGTTTTCTGAAGTTCTTTTAAGGTTTCATCATCAAAATCCTTGCTATCCATATTCAGATGAACAATTCTGAGGGAACTGAATTTTTTAAAATCCTCTGCGTCATCCAACAAAATTCCGCCATTAAAAACAAATCTATGTATTTTGGGCAAATCAAACTCTAAAAGTTCAGAGAATTTCACGCCCTTGGAAAACCTTATTTGTCTTACATAAAAACCTGTATAATCACGATATAACATCATATCAACATCAGGCATAGGTAGTCCGCCTTTACAAATCAGAATTACAGCATCATCGCATTTTTCTGACAATTCGGAATTTTCAGGGCTATTGATCATATCTTTTATAACAAACATAGTTTCTATAGCGTTTTCGGTTGATTCCATACTGCAACTGATAATCAATGTATCTGACTCATCTTCTTTATTATCTCTGTAATAAACACTGCATTTGCTGACATCGGTTGCTTCCAATACAGAATATTTCAATCGTGTTTTCGGAGAAGAAAAATAAAGTATCGCATTTAAAGATAAAACCGCAACCAAAACTATCAGACAGATTTTAACTATTTTTTTCATAAATTTCTCCCTTTACCATTCATCATCGGCTTCGAAATCTTTATAGTAGTCTACGAAATCACTGATTATCTCATCTCTCGGGCGAACATATATACTTTCCACGCCCTTAAGACTTTCAATCCATTCGGCGTCAATCATACAGCCTACATCCATATTGATTTTGTATTTTGCTTTTTCAATCAGAGAGGCATCTTCTTCGTTTCCGAGACAATACAGATATCCGCATAAAAGACGGATGTATTCCGAACTTCCTGATTGAAAATCCTTTATCTCATTTTCGATAAGATTGATTATTTCCTCCTTTGAAATATTGTCAAAATCAAACCCGTATTCTTTAATAACTTTCTCGGCTCTCTGTCCGTTTGTCATTCAAAACACCTCTTTCTTATTTTGTATTATTCATCCTCAAAAGGATTGAAAATTTTTCGCCAGAAATAAAACGCTAAAATGCAGAATATTATCGTTAAAACAAAATTTATTATCAGAAGTTCCGCCGTTATATTCCCCAGAGCGTGAAAAAGAATAGCTAACGGAAGAGTAAGCAGAGATTTATTGTTTTTTATTCCGTAAAAAATAATTATTGTAAGCGCTACCGAAAACAGAATTCCGCCGACAGCCGTTAAAAGATTAAAGAAGAAAATATCGGGGGAAACATTACTTTCTCCTATAAGAAGAAGGCAGGCTATACCTCCTCCGAAAGCCTCATAGGCAGAGTGTCCTATGCCATAAGAAACTGCGTCTTTTCTGCTGTCGCAGGATTTGAGAACAAATTTTAAAACAAGAAATTTGCTACCCTCTTCAAGAATTCCGAAAAGAAGCGCTTGTTGAAGATAATAGTGAAAAGGAACTGTATAGGAAAATCCCGAACGGATAGCACCGCCCAGCATAAAAACAGGAAAGCAGACAAGAAATGCTATTATGGCGGGATAAATTTTAGCACCCGTCTTTTTTCGCCATATAATAAGGGCGATTATGGGAATTGCTATTCTTACAAGCCCTGCTAAAAGACAACTTATATCCGTCATATTTTACCCCTTTGCCCTTTCGTAAATTGTCTTTATTCCGCACCACATAAGATAGAGTGCGACAATGACAGAACCTATTAAATCTATGTAATATGAAATCTCTGATTGTGGCAGGATAGCTACCGACAAAAGCGCAACCGTAACGCAGGTATCGACAAGGCTTTTCGCTCTGTAAAGTCTTGCCTGAACGAGTATTATTGCGTTGGGTTCTTTTTTATTTAAAGATGTGTATTTTATCCAGAAAATCGTGTTTGCGATAACGCCTAAAAATGCGATTATAAGCCCTGTTATAACATTCCCCTTTTCTGTGTTTTCAGAAAAAAGAGCGAGGCCTATCATAAAAGTTCCGCCGATACACATCATAGCACCGACGAATATATTTGACATTCTTTCAAGTCTTTTTCTTCTGTCGGAATTTTCATCTTCATCCGCTGTTTTAAGATAAACGATAAAGGCAACTATTATCCCCATAAGTTCGGCTGTTCTTCTTATGAAGTCTGCTATCTGTGTTGAACTTCTGCCGAAAATAAGACCTATCCCCAAAATCAGAGGGCCCGGGGCAGACATTAAAACAGACATTAAAAGAGTTCTCTTGCCCGATTTTTTACTGCTCATAAAACACCTCCGAAAAGAAATGTTAAAGGAATTATCGTTATCATCGAAGAAACAGGACAGACAAAAGTGTCAACTCCGTTTTTGCAGTAAAGTTCCGCTGTCGCTGAAACAACGCCCGTTATTAAAGGAATTATCACATAGCCTATGGGCGAAATCCCTCCCCTTGAAAGAAGCACTATAAGAACGCTTAAAACGGCGCAGACAAACATAGCGGATGTTCCCTCAATGCTCTTTTTTCCGTCGGTATGTTTGGCGTTTATTTTATGCTTTCCGAATTTCTTTCCGATAAGTGCTGCTAAGGCATCGCCTATTCCCCAGGCTAAAATACTTGCGAGCGCTATATAGCGGTCAGAGAAAATTCCGACGCAGACAGAAATAACTATCGCGAACATAGCGAAAACAAGAAGCAGACTTGATTTAAGTTCGCCCTTTTTTCTCTCCGTTACAAATTCGGAATATTTTTTAAACCTCTCAAAAAAGAAAAGAACGGGAAAAACAATGACAGCGAAGATAAGTGCTGCGAGTGCTGAAATCCACCAGGTTTCAAATGCATAGAGGTAAACGGGAAAAGAGCCTATTAAAATAAAATGCAGAATTTTTCTGAATATCTCATCGGGAATTTTTATGAACACTCTCGATATAAGTGCTATCGAAGCGAAAATTACATAATAAAGACATACCGCCCCGAAACCGCTGAAAAATTCCTGCATTTTTTAGACTCCTTTCAAAAAAAATTTATATACCCATTCCGTAGGTAAACGCATGAACTGTTAAAAATGAGAGGATGAATGTTCCGACAGAGAAAAGTCCCTGACAGAGAATAAAATAAATTACCCTTACTATCGGAAAACGCTTTACCTCTTCATTTTTATAGGCAATTACAGAGAGGATAATTCCGATTATCGCGGTCGCGAGTTCGACGAAGGATACTATAAACGAAAGGACAAAAGTCATGTTATAAAGAAATTCAAAAAGCTCTTTATTGAATTCTTCTGCCCAGAAAACAGACAATGCGGGAACAGCCGTTGCAAGAACGGCATAAGGCAGAATAAACATTATACCCATAAGAAAATATGTTACCGCGTTTTTACTCATTTTAAAACACCTTCCTTGAAATTTTATTATATCACTTTTTTATGAGGATGACAACGGTTAAGAATATTGCTTTTTCAACCGCTTTGCTATATAATTATAAAAAATGTTAAAGGAATTTTTTATATGATTTTTCGTGTGCCATCTTATTATGATGATTTTCACTGCATAGCAGATAAATGCAAGGACAACTGTTGTATCGGTTGGGAGATTGATATTGATGATAAAACCTTTAAAAAATATCTTTCTGTCGGTGGCGATTTCGGTGAGCGACTGAAATCTTCAATAAATATGGAAAACCCCTCTTTTATCCCCGACAAAAGCGGAAGATGTCCTTTTTTAAATAAAGATAATCTCTGCGATATAATTCTGAATTTAGGCGAAGATAAACTCTGTGATATATGTAATAATCACCCGAGATATTTTGAGTGGTTCGGGAATATAAAAGAAGGCGGAATCGGTCTTTCCTGCGAGGAAGCTTCAAGAATAATTTTATCCTCTTCGTTTTCACTTATCGAAAAAGAAATCAAAGATGAAGAAACAGAATATCCCGATGAAGAAAATCTTTTTGATTTTCTTCTTTCTGCGAGAGAAAAAATTTTTTCTTATCTTTCGGATGAAAACATCCCTTTAGAAAATGCTCTCGCTGATATATATGAATATGGTCTTATTCTTGAGGATATTGTTTTTGACGGAGATTTTAATGCTCCCGAAATAAAATCTTCGGGCAAAAAATTCTCTCTTGATACAGATAAAATCATCGACTTTTTACTCACTTTAGAAAAGCTTTCTCCCGAATGGGAACCTTATATTCTGTCTACGAAAAAAAGTTATAAAGGCGAAGATTTTTTCATCAGAGAAACAGATAAATATCTTCGTAATATTGCCATTTATTTTATATTCAGATATTTTCTTAAATCCGTTTATGACGATGAAATTATGCCTTATATAAACCTTATGACGATAAGCGTTTTTATACTCGCCTTTCTCTTTGCAAACGGAAAAGATTTTTCTCTTGAAACCTGTTCAGAAATAGCAAAGAACTTTTCTAAAGAGATTGAATATTCAGAAGAAAATGTTGAGGCGATAAGTTATTATGGTATATAAAAACTCTCATCAGATAATTACCGCATAAATGTAATTAAGGGTACCGAGCGATAAACTAAGGTACCCTTGATTCTTTATTACGATTTACCCAAAGAGAGCGGTTTTTTGATTTCGCCTATGATTTTTATTCCGACTACAGCACCTTTCGGTGTTCTTCTCATAAGTTCATATTCATTTATATAACCGATAGATTTATAATAATCAAGAATTTTCTTTGCCGTTTCGGTTATGTCTTTTATGGTATGAAGTCCCACAACGGTTGTAAGATTTTTTTCTATATCAGAAGGATATTTTACCATATCTTTTTTATCTTCATCAAGACACCAGTCAATCTGGGTGAGAAGGCCTTTATCGCTTTCTGACTTACGGTCAGACTTTCTGAAATACATAATCTCATCGTGTGCATAACGACTCGTTTTTACATAGTTCATTACTTCGAGTTCGTGAAGAAGCGCATACTTTATAAGAAAATTCCGATGAGTATTCTTAACGGTATTATTACAGCAGAATAAATTTTCAGAAACAGCAATAACCTGATTATTTACCTCGGCATATTTATAAAGCGGTGGCTTATCATAAAACTTATATTTTTTTCCGACTTTCTCAACAGGAAGCAAAGGCATATCCTCAATTTTATAATCACCTTTTCCCAGTTTTCTCGACTTCGCCTCTTCGCTGTAATCTATTGTGATTTTTGTGTTACAGAGTTTTTCTATCTCTTTTGTAAATTCTTCGATACGCTTTTCCGAACAGGATTCTTTCCCGCCCGAGATAGCGTGTATCAGCTGTCTTACAGTGAATTTTCCCTGATAGTATGTGTCGTAATCCTTATAAATCATATAAGCAACATCGAGGATGAGAAAATCAAGCATATTAAGAGGTTCAGAAATTTCTCTTGTGATTTTATATTTTACACAGACATCACTTTTCGGAGAAATCTTCGACTTGTATAGCTTGTTTGCCTCCAGCATATTTCCCCTTTGCTTGAGTTTGTTTACAAGCTGGGTATTGTTTATATAAAAAACTTTCATTATACAAGTTCTGCCTCCTCTTCAATACCGTTTTTATTTTCAGATTTCGGCGGTGTTTCAGGGGATTTATTTTTCACATTCTTTGCATTTTTATTCTCATCTGAAGATTCTGTGTTTATAATATCACCCTCTTCAAAATAACTGTATTCGGGATAATAGATAAAACGGTCATTAGCACTAAACCCGCTTTTTCCGTATCTTTGTTTAAGAACGATAACCTCTACTCTTCGGGGGTCTTTTCCCTTTTCTTTATCGAGATTAACATCCTTTATACCATCGCTTACCGCTGAAAGCTGCATTCCGAGTACGACATCGGCTGTAAATTCAATACCGCCCGATTCTTTGAAAGCACTGAACGAAATCGGTTTGTTATAGCTATCGCGGTTTACAGAGCTTATTACAAAAACGGGAATCTGATTCTGATTTGCAACAAGCCAGAGTTTCTGTATGTTTTCATCAACAATCTGTTTTTCCTGCAAAGCCTTTTCTTTACTGCTTACAAGAATCTGAAGATAATCGACAAACACAACGGGCTTTTCACCTTTTTTTTCGATAAACCACTCTACATCTCCCGCTATGTCCTCTGCTGAAAAAGAATCGTTTTTAAGGTCGCGTTCTAAAACGATAAGTCTGTTTTTACATTCTTTCTTACATTCTTCTTCAGCGAATTTTCTGAGGTCTTCTTTTTCTTTTTTAATATCATTATTCAGAATGTCGGTTGAAGAAAGAGCTTGTTTTTTTATCTCTCTGTAAACATCAGATGAGAATTTCATCTTATCGCTGTTTTCGGTTTCTTCATAAAGTCCCACAGCGTTTTTCTTACACTTTTTAAAAGCACTCCTCTGAACCGCTTTCATCGCTATTGCGTGTTTCGGCATTTCGAGAGAGTAGTATATCGCATAAATACCCTGCTTTGCAATGTTCTGTGCAAGTTGTAATGATAATGTCGATTTACCGAGGCTTGAAACAGCGCCTAAAATGGTAAGCCCCGGAGCAAGTCCCCCGCCTAAAAGACTGTCAAGTTTATCAAATCCTGTTGAGATATGGTCGGGATAATTCGCTCTTATATTTTCTGATGAGAAATCAAGAAAATTATTTTCAAAAAGTTTTTCTCTGTCGGCATTATTGAATTTATCCATAAAATTTCACCCTTTATTACATAATACATCAAAAAAAATTCTATCATATTCCTATATAAAAGTCAATGAATACGCCGTTTGGGATAGTTTTATTATTTTTTAGAAAAACTATTGACAAATTGTTAAAAAAGTGTTAAAATAGTTGCAGTTTGAAATAAAGGAGTAAGAAGAAATGAAAAAAATCAAATTTTTAATCGCAGGTCTTGTAGCACTCACAATGCTTTCAGGATGCACAGCAAAAGAAGATCAGTCGATAGGAATAATCGGCGGTTCCGATGGCCCTACCGCAGTAGTTGTCGGTGAAGAAAGCCAGACAACAGAAAACGAAGCGCCTGATGTTATAGAAGAAACTATTTTCACTTATGACGATGGTTCTTATGAAACAAATGCCTATGACAAAAACGGAAATGTCGTTCAGTGGACATATTACAATCCTGACAAGACTGTTGGCTCATATCAGACTTATGAATATGACGAAAACGGATTCAACACAAAGATCTCATATTATAACGGTGACGGAACACTCAATGTTTACGACATATGGGCTTATGATAAAGACGGAAACATTACAGAATCTGCATCATATGAAGCAGACGGCACAGTTTCTTCACGCATGACATTTGAATACGACAAGAACGGAAACTGCATAAAGGATACAGCTTATGGCGAAGACGGAAAGGTTTCTGTTTATTCGATAAGCACATTCTCAGATGACAACAAGATCATCAAGGATGAAAGTTTCACAGGTGACGGAACACTTATTGCAACAAACGAATATGAATATGATGCAAACGGCTATCTCTCAAAGATGACAACATCAACTTCTGATGGCAGTATCGCATCAATAGGTGTTTACGAAAACGACGCTGACGGAAATGTTATCAGCGAAAAGTGGTATGACGGAGACGGAAACGAACTCGATTATTCAACTCCCCAGATGCCCTAAAAGAAAAGATAGTTTCTTTTGAAGATGTGAGTATATATGACAAACCCCCCTCGTTTTTATGAGGGGGTTTTCTTTTTTTAGTGGTTACACGGGGCAGATTTTTATTAGGTTTCGCTGTCGGCTGTAAATTTATTTTCTTGATAAACTGAATACGATTTGTCCCGTGCGGTCACGCACAACGCAATGAGGTTCGGAAAAGCCATCAGCGCATTGAAAATATCCGCTATGTAAAATACATTTTCAAGGCTTATTGTAGCGCCAATGAGTATAAAAGCTATATAAATATACTTATAGTATATTTTAGAACCCTCCCCGAAAAGAAAAACAAACGCCGTTTCACCGATAACCTCCCAACCGATGATGGTCGCTACCGCAAAAAGATAGATGCAGACCGCAATAAAACCGCCCGAACTTTTCCCTAAAACCGAAGAAAATGCCGATATTACGAGTCCTACGGGTTCAGCACCGATATATTCTCCGCTCGTTGTGAGAATTGCGAAAGCGGTCAGACTGCAACAGATAACGGTATCTATGAAAACCTCGGCTATACCCATAGCTCCCTGACGGAAAGGGTTGTTGTCGCCAGAGGCTGAATGGACTATCCCCATGCTTCCCATTCCTGCCTCGTTTGAAAAAACTCCCCTCGAAAGACCTGTCACAACCGCCGTTTTTACCGATGTTCCGACTATCCCTCCCGCTACCTCGCAAAGTCCGAAAGCCGATGAGAAAATGTCTATAAAAACATAGGGAATTGCCCTGAAATTCTTTACAATTACTAATATTGACATAAAAATATACAGAGAGGATAAAATCGGAACTAACTTTTCAGCAACACTTCCGACAGATTTCATTCCCCCGATGATGACCAGAAAGCAGACTATCGCCGTTAAGGATGCGATAATAAGGGGGTTTAAAGAGAATGTCCCTGATATTGCCGAAACTCCCGAGGCAGATTGCGCCATATTTCCTATCCCGAAGGATGAGAGAACGCAGAAAACCGCAAAAATATACGACAAGGGTTTAAGCTTTACACTTTTCGACAGAATTTTCATCGCATTTCCTCTGCGTGTCGCGATAAAATTTTCAGCGAAGGCGAGTCCCATTCCGAAAAACGAAGAAACCCACATCCAGAACAAAGAACCTGCTCCGCCGACGGAGAGAGCCGCCGCGACGCCCGTTATGTTGCCCGTTCCCATTGTTGCGGCGAGGGTTGTAAAGGTTGTTCTTCTGAGATTTTTGTCTGTTATAGACTCTTTTGTGAATTTTAAAATCGTTTTCGGGCGGAGCTGAAAAAATCCGAAACGAAAAGAAAGGAAAACACCTGATAAAATAACGGGAAAAAGCATAATGTTCCAGACAGAAGATGACACCGATTTCAGCATAAAACCTCTCCTTTTGGGGAAAATAGAGTATACCAAATTTATGTTTTAAAGAAGGTTTTTATGCAAACTGACAGCAAAATATATAAACAAAAGGCAATTTTTAAGGGATATTTTGCTGAATTTATAGAAAAAGAAAAAGTGACAGAAAATCTATTGACAAAAGGCGGTTTGTACTGTAAAATAGATGATGTCGCAAATGAATTATGGCGGTATAGCTCAGTGGCTAGAGCAACCGGTTCATACCCGGTAGGTCGTAAGTTCAAATCTCACTGCCGCTACCAATGATACCGCAATAAGCGGTATCATTTCGGCCCGTTGGTCAAGTGGTCAAGACGTCACCCTTTCACGGTGAAATCATGGGTTCGACTCCCGTACGGGTCACCAATCATTAACAAAGACGAACACTCAAGATTAGCTTGGGTGTTCTCTTTTTTTATACCCTCGTTTACATCGTCGAGGCTCAGAGCAACTTCACCCTCCTTGAAATTGAGAAAAACAACAAGCCTGTCCTCATAAACAAAAACGCTGTTGATGAAAATATCAATTAGACGCTGTTTCTGTTCTTCATCCTTGAAATCTGTCTTTGCAAACTGCATTATCCAGAATTCAATCTGTTCCCTTGAAAGTATCGGGCGGCAGATTTGTTCCTGTGCAAGTGCAGCTTCAATCGTAGCCTGCTTTTCTTCAAGCTCCGTCAGAGTTTGCTTTGTAGACTTTGTTATAATGCCTGCCTTGATCGCATTCATAACATTGTCTATTTCTTTTTCTACGGCTTTCAACTGCTTTTTAAGAATCGGAACCTGTGAGCTTTCTGCACTCTGCATGGAATAACATCTCTCGCTGATTTTCTTGACAAGATTTTTGTTTTTAAGAAGCTGCATAATAGAGTCGAAAACCCTATCTTCAATCAAAGCTTTCTGTACGATTTTCTTTTTGCAGGTCTTTTTCTTGGATTTCATACATTGATAATAGCGGTAATTATCCTTCGTTTTGCTCGTTCCGCTGATGCCTGACATTGAAGTTCCGCACTCACCGCAGAATATTTTTCCTGTGAGATAATATCGCTCCTCCACCTTTTTGAAGCTCGCCGCCTTATGCTTGTTTGAGGATAATCTTTTCTGACATTTTTCAAATATCTCTTCGGAAATAATCGGAGGAATTGCCTCTGTATTCATCGTATCCCTGAAAGTATATTCTCCTATATAGCGACGATTTTTCAAAATCCAGTTGATAAAATGGTAGGTCATCTTCTTGCCTCGATTGGTAACGCTCTTACTCGTCAGGTCATCTATAATACTGCGAATTGGCTCACCCTCGGCGTATCTTCTGAATATCTCTGCGACTATCGGAGCTTCCGTTTCGTGCTTCTGAAAACGCTTGTCGTCATCAATCACATAACCGTAGGTGATATGACCGCCGTTGAATTTTCCTTTGATTGCATTTTCGGTCATTCCTCGGCTTGTTTTCAGTTCAAGGTCTTTTACATAATATTCAGAAAATCCCTCAAATATTGACTCCATCAGCTTTCCCTCAGGAGAATCATCAATTGGCTCAGTTGCAGAAATAACCGATACTCCGTTTTTGTTCAGTTTGGATTTATAAATTACGCTGTCGTATTTATCACGGGAAAATCTATCAATCTTCCACACGATTACAACATCAAATTCACCTTTTGCACTATCGTTTATCATTCGCTGAAATTCGGGACGGTTATCTGCACGCTTGCCTGAAATTGCTCTGTCGGCATAGCTTTTTATTACCGTATATCCCTTGCGTTCCGCAAATGCCATACACTCACGAAGCTGTCCCTCAATACTTTCCTCACGCTGATTGTCCGAGGAGTATCTCGCATAAATTACTGCTTTCATTTTTACCGCCTTTCTGTCGGAATGGTTGGCTTTTCGTATTTCTATTATAACATATATCTCACAAAAATTCAATACTTTAAAGTGTTGAAATCTTTATTTTTCATATTTATGTATGCCGTTCCCGAATAGAGAAATATTCGGGAAAACGGCAAGGATTTGTCCTTAGGCGGCTTTGTTTTTCTTTTCAGCCAACCAAGCCTCATAGGAAGCTTTTCCTTCTTCGGTTGCATAGAATTTCTGTATCATCGGAAGAAAAATTCTTGCAACGCAATCAAGCTCATATTCGCTGATTTCTGTGTACTCCGTACAGCTAACCGTTTCGGTGAATGTTTTCATAAACATACCCTCTTTCAGATAAAATCAGCACGACTGATTTGTAACGATAACAATTATGTATCGTTACCGAGCGTTATACCCTCGATTTTTCGTATGTTGCATACGAAATGCCAAAGGCGGCTCGCCTTGCTGACATACTTTTGTATGTTAGTGAAACGGTATCGGAATACTATATTTTTAGGACAAATCCGGGAAGAAAAATGTAGATTTTTTCTTATGGATTGATGGCATTTAATTCAGAATGCGATATTTGTTATCATCTCCCTCGATATAAATTCAAAATATTTTGTAATTCAATTATAGCATGTAGAAACAGGAAAGTCAGTACCAAGAGTGTTCCATTTTTGTCCCAATTTTTTCTCAAAAAAGTCTCAGAAAAATCTCACGACAAGGCTGACCGCCCGATTCGTTACGTAACTGTTATCATCTCCCTCATTGTAAATTCAAAACGTTCTGTAATTCTATTGTAGCATACGAAATTGCGGAAGTCACTACCAAAACACTCCCAATTTACTCTCATTTTACTCCCATTTTTTTAAAAGTCGCATTTCGTTACGCACCGTTTTTTCATCAACCTCTCTTTCCGAAATCGCCTCAGAACGCCCTGTGTTCTCATTGTAGCATAGACCACTGTATCAAAGTCAGAACAACGGCGTAGGAGAGTGAATATTTTTTCGGGAGCGATTCGTTACGCACCTCTTAAATAAATAATCTTGAAAAAGTTATTCAGCACTTTCGTGCGTTTCGGATGACAGCAAGCATCGCCATTGTGGCCACACAATCGCTTTTTTTGCAACTATGCTCACTGCCACTTCGTTGACAGCAAGCATAGCGTTTGTCTATACAATGTTCGATTTTCTGTAAAAATCGCCGCTTTGACAAATGCAAAAACTTGTTGGAGGAACCCAAACCCCTTGAGCATAATCAGCATTACTGCTGAAAATAGAGCAAGCCGCCGAGTAAAAAACTCGGCGGCTTGTTTCGTTACACACCTTATGAAGATTGCTTTTCAGGGTGGATGTGGTATAATAAAAAAAGAAAATTCGATTTATGCAGAGGCTATAAAAATTTTGCCGTCAATTATTTCGGGTTGTTCGGGGATTTCGCCGTCAAAAAGTTGCAGACCTGTATGCTGTTGCGGAAAATCATCGGAATACACAATATCAACCTTATTCCAATCATTCGGACATTTTACCGACACTTTATGATTACCTGCAACAAATGTGAATTCTTTGTAATCAGAGGTATCGAGAGTTATGTTATTTTCTGAAAAAGCAGTTCTTTCTGTTGTATATTTAAGCACGTACCAATGATAACCGATATCGTCATAAACTGTTGTGTATATTCCGTCGCTTCCGAAAAATCCATAGAAACTGCTATTCTGAACGGTTTTCATTGTAACATAGTTTTCTCTTTCTTTCGAATAAACAACACCATTAAAATAATCTATAATAAAATCTCCCTCATAACAAACAATGACGCTTCCATATAAATCATTTTCTGTTTTTCCTATGGTTTCGCTATTGATTGCAGAATAAATTTGCGCTCCGTCTGTATATGCCGCTGTTCCGTAATGAATAAACGGATAACTGTTTATATCCGAAACAAAGTTTGTCGATTCATCTTCAATATTATAGCAGTATAATCCGAATGTATTTGCATTATCATTCGGTGTAGATATATAGTAAAGATGCAAATCATTATATATTGTAGGTGCGTTTTTAGCCTCTTCAAAAACTTCACCATAATGATGAATAATTTTGTTTTCACCATCTGAAAGGTCAAACATCGCAAGAGATGTTTTTCCACTATGGTCGGTCGTATGGTAAATAAGAAACTCTCCGTTATTATGTAATTCCAAGCCATAGACAAATGTGTTTTCAAAGGATAAAAGCTCCTCTTTAACATCTGAAACAAAATCCCATTTCACTATTTTCTGATTATACAGAGGTAGCATTTCTCCGCCCCTGCCGATAGAAAAATTTTCATTTGCGGTGCTAAAATCAACTTCAATCGCAATAAGACTATGTTCGTCAAACGGAACAAAACTTTTATCGTGAATATTCAGAATGATATTTTTATCTTTACTTGCTATGGGAGTATTGCTATAATATCCCTCGCCTTTCTGAGAGTTATAGAACATCTCGTCATACATATCAAGCCGTTTGATTTCGCTTATACCTATAAGAGAATGTTCAGGAGAAATAATCTTTTCAGGAGCATTATTTAAAGAGGTTAAAGATGTTGTTTCGGATGTAGAAATAAATGTTTCTTTCTGTGAAACATCCGAACTGCATCCAACAAAAAATATAGCCAAGAGAATAACCGCTAATATCTTTTTCACATGCATATTTATCACGCTTTCTATGAAATACTTGTTATATGGATTACTCGTCTTGAATAATTTGAATTGATATACCCTGTATCGGTTATTAAAACATTATTATTTGCACTGTACCCACTATTATACCCCGAACGACTAGTTATTCTTGGACATAATGAATAATTTGAAACATTGGCAATTGATGTAACAATGGTAGTGTGATTATATACTGTATCATTTTCATAATTAATTTGTATGAAATCTCCAACTTTACATGTAAGGTAATTTTGTGGACAATTATAAGTAAATGCTCGATGTTCTCCTTTTGGACCATTTCCAGAATTATTTATCAAAAAGTTATAGAAATAATCTACCCCTGACCATGAGGATGAACGATTATTTGAATTCCTGAAATACCATCCCGTGCTTGATATCCCATTTCCTCCAGTATCGACAGGTATTGCTCCTCCTGCAAGCAAACAATGTGAAGCGAAATTTGTACAGTCAAAACCACCTAATAGATAAAAATCAACATATGAAGCATAGTTGCTATTTCCTGATTGAGGATATTGTACATCACAATTATTAATTGCATATGTTGCCATATTCTGTCTTTGCAAATCTGTTATTCCTCGGCTTTCTATTGTAACTTTGCTTGAGTTAGAATAACTATTCATAGAACTAATTTCATTAAGATATTTCATTTTACTTACTTTTGCTTCATCAAGATAATATTTTGAAGTTGATGAATTTTCCCATATGTTTGTAAATCCGATATTTTCAATATCTCCCCTAATATTTATATTGATAATATCATTAATATAACAATCTATAATTTTGATGTTATCACTTGATTTGTCAAAAACTATTTGAGCAGTTCTTGTAATTCCAGAACATTTTTCACAATTTTGATATTTAAATTCTACTGCAACTAAGTATTTACACCAAATCAATGAATCTTTTACATCATATTCAAGAAGAAGTGCTTGTACAGAAAAGTCTGATACGCCATTATTAGCTTTAAAATCTTCTTTTGATGAATACATCGTTAACGAAAGATATTGCTTAAGAATGTCATTAGTAAAATATGTATCATATATTTTTTCTAAGTCTTCCTTTTTTTCATTACCATAAAAATATCCATAGTATCTATTAAAAAAAGTATCCGCTACTTTTTGACAATCAATATTAACAACATCGCTTATACTTGACAATTCACTGCCTATATTTGTTGTTTCAATCAAAGATTGATCAATCGCAAATACAGGCTGTATCACTATCAAGCTTAACACAACCATCGAAAGCAATAAACTTAATAATGTCTTTAATCTATTTTTCATAATTACTCATTCCCTTCATATTGCAAATGTAACTTCTTGACTTGTTTTTGAAGTTTCTTCATAGTCATCTGATGTGTAAACTGTGAAGTCGCTAACCAATCGATATGTTCCATCGTCAAGTCCGTATGAATAGTTAGTAACATTAATTTTGTGATAATCAATGCTATTGTTCCAACTATCAACATAACTCCAACCACCAAAAATATTTTTTCTTTGTAATGTTTGAGTAACTTCAATACTTTCGGTTTCGCCATAATATCCTGTCAAAGAACTCTTACATGTGGCAACATTGCCGGAAATAGTTAAAGTGCTGGTACAATTGCTTATATACTGATAACGATACACATCAACTTTGCCATGCGCAGAATTTAGCGTAGTATCATAGGCGAATGTTGATATTCCTAAGCAATTCATAGATAAAATCATTGCAAATAAAAGTGATATGATTTTTTTAAGCATAAATATGCCCTCCTATATATTATTATCGAGAAACACTTCTCAATAATAATAACGAGGAAAAAATCGAATTTGGACAATAATTAAGGAAATAAATTTTATTCCGCCTTTTGCACAGATTTTGCTATTTCAATCAGTTCATCTTGCATAATATTCGAACTAATATAAAATACATAACCATCCTGACGCCAGATTATATTTGAATATCCGTGATTATCTTTATAGAATATAGCTTCGTTTCCGTTGATTTCAATAGTATCAATAACAGTATCTTCGGTATTGATATTCATATCATAATTTCCTTCGGGATACTGACTGTAATCAATAACAATATCGTCTTTTCTATATAGAACAGAATGAGAAATAATATCCGATTGACAGAATTCAATTTCATATCCACTCAAATCGTATGTGATTTCGTATATGTCTTTGATTTCCGTAAATTCTTCGTGCTTATCTACTGAGTTTATAACAGAAAACTTCTCAAATATTTCAATAAAGAAACCACAGAAAGCGTCCCTGAATGCTTTTACGCTCAATGCAGTTGTTAATGAAAGTGCTATTATAACAATTATACAGGCAATCCTCTTCCCGGCTGTATTGATTATATGATAATATGGTTTATTACGCCTTTTTATCAGTTTTTTCATTTTTCTTTCGAAAGCCTGTGAAAATTCATGTTCTTCTGTTTGAGGTATTGATTCATTGTATTTTACGGTTAATGCTTCATCCAAAGCAGTTTCAAATAAAGTCATATCATAGACTCCTCTTTTAACTTATCGCTCAATATGATTTTAGCTCGTTGTATTCTTTTGTATGCTGCATCAACGGAAATATTAAGTAATCTTGCTGTATCTTCAACGAAAAAACCATTGACATACCGTAAATAAAGGATATCTTTAAATGTTTCCGGAAGTTCGTCAATTTTATTTAAAAGCAGTTGATAATCAATATCTTCAAATGCTTTTTCATCAATTACCCTGTTACACATATCATCAATAAAAATAGTATTTTCAGCAGTTTTTTTATTTCTGTTATAAATATCAATTGAAGTGTTCTTTACAATAATAACAATAAAAGCCTTTGTTTTTGGACATTTTATTTCTTCAATTTTTTCAAAATGATTTGCGATTTTTAAAAACGACTCATGAACAGCGTCTTCTGCATCAAATTCATTATGAAGTATTCCATAAGCTATCGCATACATACTTTGTCGATATAAATTATATAATACTTCAAAGCGACTTTTATCTTCATCACTATCAAGCACACTCAGATATATGCTCAGCACAAAATCATCTCCTTACGGAATATTGTTTTATTTATAATAGCATAGACAAACAAAAAACACAAGTAAGGCTTATTGGGGTGATGATTAATGTTGAGTTTTTCACCTCAACCCCACCATATATCCAAACCCACAACCAACAAACAAGAGTTCGTCTATATTCAAGCTTCCGTCACCAGAAAACACTCAGAGAAATCTGGGTGTTTTTTATTTTTCACGCGGGGTGATTATTGCTTTTTAAAAAGAAATATGTTAGAATTAGTCCGTTAAAAAATAATACGGGGAGAGAGATATGAAAAAGATTTTAAGATTTTGGGTAGCGGTTGCTTTTTTTATGCTTCTTACAGGATGCGCAGGGCGTGTTTCGGAAAACGATTATGATATTCTTATGAATTTCATCGGAGAAAATACCCTTATAGAAAACATCGAAAAAAAGGATATAATTGGTGCGGGCGAGGGTGAAAAGATTACCTATTGTTTTTCGGGAAGCATTGACGGCGAAAAGAGGGATTTTACACTGAAAGAAATCATCCCCTCTGAAGACTTCCGCGTTTACGAGGTAATGGATGTAACCGATGATGATAACGAAACAGAAATCATTCAGATAAAACTCAGTTCAGACAAAACGACAGAACAATATTATTCTCTCAACGGCTATGGCGAGAAGAATATGGCGTTTCTTATTTCCGAAACGGGTCTTGATGAAAACAAGGCGCTTTATACAGCCTATCATCTGATGAGACTGAAAGCAGGGTTTATCGAAGGGTATGAATTCCTTTCGGATGACGCTTTAGAAATTGTATTTATAAATGAAAACAAAAACCGCTATACAGTGTCATATTATGATGATGTGAATGTAAAAACAATAACGGATGAAGAAGGAAACTGTCTTTATAAAGCCGTTGAAAAAGAATGAGTTTACAAAAAAATCCCTCAGAAAAATCTGAGGGAATTTTTTATGCCGTATAATTTTTTTCGGGGGACTTTTCTGTTTCAGCGTTGCGTTCGAGTGTGCTGTAAGGCTTTATCTTTTCAACAAACTTTGCCTTTTCGCCGTTTGTTATGAGAATAGCCTGATCTCTCGGAAGACAAAGGATAAAATCCGCGGGTTTGAATGCACGGCAACCTATAAATTCAGCCGTCTCCATATCCTGACAACCGAGATATAAAAGATGGTCACAGTTATTGACAATGGTAAGCGCCTCGGGATGAGAATACATTGATTCAAGCTGACTTAAACTCTGAAGAATAAGACTTACCGAAATCTCTCTCGAACGGATAACAGAAACTATTTTCTGAAAATCGGGTATTTTTGCACCCGCCGCGAAATCGTCCATAATTATTCTCACGGGAACATCAAGTTTTCCGTCTTTGTTTTCATCGGCTTCAGAACAGAGTCTGTTGAGTGTCTGGGTATAGAAGATATTTACAAGGCGGTCAAGGCTTCCGTCAGTGTCGCTTACATTGATAAAAAGAACGCTCTTTTTCTTTCCGAGTATTACGGGCGAGAAATTGTTTTCATTCTGAAAAATCGTTTTTGCCTCGCTGAACATAAATGGTTCTAAAGCACAGTTTAAAAATTCAACTATACAAGACCATGTTTTGTCTGTTTCTCTTATCGAAATTATATGGTTTATTTTTCTTGCACTGTAACTATCGGGATTTTTCTTTGTCCATAACTCAAAAGGCAACATTCCCTCGGGAGTGATGACAGCGTTGAAAAGGTCGCAGACAGTCGTCATATTATGGTCTTTTTCGGGGAGTGCTTCAAGACAGTATGAAATAAGAAAGTTGAGAAGCGATGCCGCTGCCTGTTCCCAGAAAGGATCCTGCTTTGAAAGAATTGGCATAATTATATCCGCAAGAGTGGTAATATCCTTATCGCAGTATTTTCCGTTTTTATAACGGCGTATTTCAGCGAGAGGGTTATATCCGCAGGAATTCATGGGGTTTACAAAATCAAGGATATAAACATCATAGCCTTTCTTTTCAAGCTCTCTTTTAAAGCTTTTGTAAAGCTGTTTTTTTGTATCCGAAACAACCATACTGCCCGTTATATTCTGAAGATTCGGGATAACATATCCGCCCGTTTTTCCGCTTCCTGACGAGCCTATTATCATATCGTTGTTATTAAGTCCCGTAAGTTTTGTGTCGTTTGAAATTATAACATCTTTTGAAAGTATACGATAATTTTTCATATATTTTTTCCTCCTTTATTATTCGATGACGCTTAACATACAATCGCATAAAATTGTATCAAGAAGTTCTCCGCATGTGAGTATTTCTGTTTCAAGAAAACCTATATCACGGCATATATCCCAAGGTTCATAGAACTTTCTTTTAAGAATACAGAAAAAATCATACATACTCATATTTTCTCTGACAACAATATTGAAATATCTCGATGCTGTTTCGAAAAAATATTCGTGATCGATATTTTTATATACCTTTAAAAATTTAAGCAGGGATATGCTATGAAAAAGCCTTATATCCTTAATTGAATAAGACGCAAGTATTCCCATCATAACGCTTCTGAGATAAAAACAAAGGTCTTTATCTTCTTCATCTGCGCGGAACATATCAACTATCTGAAGTGCGTTTTTTAAAGTCAGACTTTCATAATATTTTTCTCTTTCATCTTCATCTTCGATGTATTCAAATTTTCTTACAAAATCAAACCAATGACTTGCGTGTTCAAGTTCTGTAAGCGGAATACTGAGAACATCATTGATTATTATTTTTATGTCCTTCCGGTCTGTTATCACTCCTTTCTTCGCCATATCAAGCGTTTTTTTAAGTGTGGTTTTCATTATATATCTACTCCTTTCAATTAAAATACAAAACAAAAAAGGACATAGCTATGGCATACAATTTTTTGCCATATCTATATCCTTTAAAACCATCCATATCCAACCTGCTTTTTTGAGGTTGGAACATTAGTATAACGCTTTTGAAATGTCTTGTCAAGAGGTTTTTCAAAAAAATTTTTTGTTTTTTTCCGCCTATCTATAATAATAAAAAAACACCGAAAAATCGGTGTTTTTTCTTTTATTACTGTCTTGTTATTTCTCTTTTTTTGTGTCACATCCGCCACATGATTTTTTTCTCTTCGCGCACTCTTTTGCATAGGGGCAACCTATACATTTCTGTCCGCTTTTTTTAGCACGATAAAGATAGAAAACTATTCCGCCGACAATGGCAATTAAAATGATGATAACAATAACATTTTCCATAATAAAATCCTTTAGTTTTTAAGTGCGTATTCTTCTTTGAGTTTTCTGTTTGTGTTTGCGATGATAACACCTATAATTCCCGCCATAACGAGAACTGCGATAAGTCCTGCTACTGCAGCCTTTACATTAAGAGGATCGCCTACAATAAGTGAACCTATTGTATAGATAAGGTATGAAACTGTATAGCCTGTTGCGAGCTGAAGGCCAATTCCGCCCCAGAGCCATTTTGCGCTCTTCATTTCTGAATTCATAGCACCTATCGCCGCAAAGCAGGGGGGTGTATAGAGGTTGAACATAAGATAAGCGAGAGCCGCTACCTTTGTTATTGCCATAACGCCTGCTACTTCTGCGCCTGCGCCCTCCATAAGAGCGAGTTCTTCTGTGTCGATAAGATTGTCAAGTCCTACAAAGCATACTGCGAGAGTTCCGACAACATTTTCCTTTGCGATAAAGCCTGTTATTGCCGCCGCCGCAAGTTGCCATGAAAGAACACCAACTATGGGAACGAGAAGATATGCAAAAGGAGATGCTATTGAAGCAAGGATAGACTGGTCTGCTGACTCTGCTACCTTGAAACTCCATGTAAATGTCTGCATAAGCTGAACAACCATATTACAGAGAAGAATGATTGTTGCCGCCTTTACTATGTATGACCATCCACGGCTACACATCGACTTGAATGCGCCGAGGAGTGAAGGTGCTTTGTATTCGGGGAGTTCTATAATAAAGAATGACTTTCTTGCCTTATGACCTGTTATTTTATTGATGAGAAGAGCGCCAAGGAAAATGAGAAGAATTCCTGCGAAATAAGCGAGGAATGTTACCCAGCCTGCACCGTCGAAGAATGCGCCCGCGAAAAGTGCGATAACGGGAATTTTCGCTCCGCAAGGCATAAAGGGTGCGAGCATTGCTGTTGCTCTTCTTTCTCTTTCGTTCTTTATTGTTCTACTTGCCATAACGCCCGGAACAGCACATCCTACTGTAATAACAAAAGGAATAACTGATTTTCCCGAAAGGCCTACTCTTTTAAAGATAGGGTCAAGAACAACGGCTGCTCTTGACATATATCCGCAGTCCTCTAAAAGTGCTATAAGAAAATACATTACCATAACGAGTGGTAAGAATCCTACAACGGCAACAACACCGCCGATAACGCCGTCAACGAGGATTGCAGAAATAAGAGGATTTGCGTTCTGGAGGAGTCCTCCTACCCAGCCCTGAAATGCTTCGAGCCAGCCGACAAGAAGGTCAGCAATGGGTGTTCCTACCCAGACCTGTGAAATCTGGAAAACGAGGAACATAACGAGTGCGAAAATCGGAATACCGAGCCATTTGTTTGTGAGAATATCGTCTATCTTGTCGCCTATGTTCTTATCTTTTGTTAAGATTTTTCTTTCTTCAACTTCGTCTACTATCTTATTTACAAATTCAAAACGCTTCTTATCTGCTGTTTCAACGGCTGACTTGTCGCTAAGGTCTATATCGCCCTGTGTGTAGGGTGCTGACTGTGATTTACCTGCCTGATTAACGGCTGTTTCAATAAGTTCTTTAAGACCATTTGATGATGTTGAAACTGTATTGACAACGGGGCAACCAAGTTTTGCTGACAAAGCTGTCGCATCGATATTTGTTTCTTTCTTTTCGTTTATGTCGCTTTTGTTGAGCGCTACAACCACAGGGATGCCGAGCTCTAAAAGCTGTGTTGTAAAGAAAAGGCTTCGGCTTAAATTTGTAGCGTCAACTATGTTGATGATTACATCTGGATTTTCTTCTTTTACATAAGCGCTTGTGATGCTTTCTTCACTTGTGAAGGGTGACATTGAATAAGCGCCGGGAAGGTCGACAGCTAAAATCTGTTCGTTCCCCGAGTATACTTTTTTTATAAGATGTTCTTTCTTATCGACAGTAACACCCGCCCAGTTTCCTACCTTTTCATTACTACCCGTAAGGGCGTTATACATCGTTGTCTTTCCTGAGTTGGGGTTACCCGTAAGGGCGATTCTCATAAATCTTCCTCCTTATTATATTTACACAAAATCTTTTCAGATATTTTAAACTTTTTGGTTAGCATAGACTAACTTGGTTTTGAAAATAATCGGCAGATTTCTCTGCCTTAAAATCAATCAGACGATAATTGCCTCGGCGAGCTGATTATCTATGCTGTATCTTGCATCCTTTACAGAAACTGTGCAACCGCCCTTGCGGTGTGTTACAACAGTTATCTTTTCGCCATCATAACAGCCGAGTGAGAATAAGAACGCATTGAGTTCTTCATCGTCAGTATTTATCGATTTGATGATATATTCTTTTCCTTCGATAGCCTCTCTCAAATTCATATCTATTCCACCATATACTTGATTATGCATTGAATTAGCAGACGCTAACTCTTACCACAATGTATTATATACCTGATTATATAGTTTGTCAAGCGTTTTTTGGAAAAATTTTTCGGTTTTTTAAAAAATCCCGTATTTTCGGGAGAATTTTATTCTTCTCCCCGTTTACTGTCCTTAAATCTTCTCTGAACTGCCCTTTTTCGAGGATTTTTTTCCGACAAAACGGAAAAACGATGTGGTATTATGATGTTACCCCATCATCAGACCCCATGAAAAGCAGATTTTCTTTTCATAATAATTTATCGTTTGTTTTTCATCCTCTGATTTTTATTGATTTTTCATCCGAAAAACATCATCTTACCCTATGATTAAAGGGGTGAAAATGCCTTTGAAATATCAGGGTGTTTTTCGGGACAGTAAAGAAAAAATATCGCGGAAATACGCGGTTTGTTCTGATTATACAGCTATTTTTAAAGGATGAAAAACAAGGTGTTTTCAAAGGGCAGAAAACGGGACTTTAAAGGTGTTATAAAAGAGCGGAAATATGATGCTAAAATCGGCTTCAAAACGGAGGAATTTATCCTTGCAATACTGCTTTTTTTATGCTATAATTAGTATGAATAGGATTATACCTTTAAAATGGGGTTAAATATCCAAATCTGAAAACGCACTAAATCGGGTGCATGAAAGGACAAGAAAATGCAGTATGAAAAATCCTGCGGTGCGATAGTCTACCGCAAATTTCACGGCAACACAGAAATCCTGCTGATAAAACATGTAAACAGCGGGCATTGGTCTTTCCCTAAAGGACATGTTGAAGAAGGCGAAACCGAAGAAGAAACAGCACTTCGCGAAGTTAAAGAAGAAACAGGAATTGACATTTTAGTCGATACCTCTTTCAGAGAAACCGTTCAGTATTATCCCAGAAAGGATACACAGAAGATAGTTGTTTATTTCCTCGGAAAAGCAAGAAACTACGATTTCGTTCCACAAGAAGAAGAAATCGCAGCGATTAAATGGGTCGAAATCGGCAACGCTGCCGCTATGCTGACCTATGAAAACGATAAAACCATAGTTGCCAAGGCAAAGGTTGAAATCAAAAACAAAATATGATTTTAAAAGGCAGCCTTAACACCTTTTCGGGCTGCCTTACCTTTTACAATCTGTAATAAGAAACTCATTTTAAACAGGGGCGGTTTTCCCCTTAAAACAGGCTTTTTTGCCGTTTTCATTGTTGAAAACTATGATTTTTGGGGTAGTTTTCAACGCTTTCAACAGGTTTTCAACAATTTTTAATAACAAATTTTCCGTTTTACAAGGAGAGTAAATATGGATAATCTTAATTTCGATGTCGTTATAGCAGGTGCAGGTGCAGGTGGACTTTATACAGCAATAAACCTCCCCTCAAGCCTCAATATCCTCATTTTATCTAAAAAGGAACTTACACTCTGTAACTCCTCTCTCGCGCAGGGGGGAATTGCCGCTGTCTATAACCCCGAGGATGACGACACAACACAGCTTCACACAAATGACACCCTCATAGCAGGGGGCTTTCGCAACAACACAGAAACCGTTAAAATTCTCGTTAACAGTGCGGCGGAGGAGATTGACAAAATCATCTCTTACGGGGTTGACTTTGACAAAAATCCCGATGGCTCTTTACACAGAACTTTAGAGGGCGGACACTGCAGAAACAGAATTTTTCATCATAAGGATTCAACGGGCGCAGAACTTGTCAACAAGCTTTCAGCGAAAGTAAAGACTCTTTCAAATGTAACCCTTTGGGAAAACGCCGTTGTTTCAGATATAAAAGAAACCGAAACAGGCTTTTCTTTCGATATTTTAAAGGAAGAGGAACGGGTGAATGTTGCCTCACATTTCGCAGTTTTAGCAACGGGCGGAATAGGCAGGGTTTATGAATACACAACAAACTCTGCTATCTCAACGGGCGACGGAATAGCTATGGCTTACAGAATGGGCGCTACAATACAAAACCTTAAACTCATTCAGTTCCACCCGACAGCTTTCAACGATTTCTCACAGAGAGAATGTTTCCTTTTATCAGAATCTCTGCGTGGTGAGGGTGCATATCTTCTTAACTGCAATATGGAAAGATTTATGCATAGATATGACGACAGATTAGAACTCGCTCCCCGTGATGTTGTTTCACATTCTATCATAGAAGAAAGCAGAAAAACAGGCTCTAAAAAGTTCTTCCTTGATATATCATATCAGGACGCAGAAGAGGTTAAAGCGAGATTTCCGATGATATATAAAAATCTTCTCGAAAACGGCTATGATTTAACTAAAGAGCCTATCCCCGTTTATCCCTGTCAGCATTATTTAATGGGCGGAATAGACGTTGATAAATTCGGCAGAACATCAATCTCAGGGCTTTATGCAGTCGGTGAATGTTCACACACAGGCGTTCACGGAAATAACCGTCTTGCAAGTAATTCGCTTTTGGAAGCGCTCGTTTTCTCTAACAGAGTAGCTAGTGATATTAAAGAAAAGATGGATAATGTCCCCGAAGAATTCTTGCATTATGAATTCACACGAAAAACAGACGGAGAAGAACTCCCCACAGGGCTTCGAACAGAAATAAGACACATAATGCAGTCGACTTATTTTGTAATCCCCGAAAGCAAAGAGGCTTTGCTCAAAGGTTTTGAAAGAGTTAAGGAAATAAAGGGCATACTTGATAAAGAAACATTCTCTTTAACAAGAGATTATATCGAGGCAAGATCGCTCGCTACTATCGCTTATATCATTTTAAAAGAAGTTATTTAAGAAAGGACTTTTAAATTATGAACCTCCCACAGAATTATATTGATGATATTATCATAACAGCCTTAAAAGAGGACATAAACTATATTGATGTCACAACAGATTATCTTATAGACGACAACAGTGTTTCAGAGGCTTATTATGTCGCTAAGGATGACGGCGTTTTATGTGGAATTGATATTGCAAAAAGAGTATTTAAACTCCTTGATGACAGTATCGTTTTTGAAACAAAAATCAAAGACGGCGAAAAGGTTAAAAAAGACGATATAATAGCAGAAATGAAAGGCTCTACAAAAACCCTTCTTAAAGGCGAAAGAACAGCACTTAACCTTTTACAGCACCTTTCGGGGATAGCATCTGCTACTAACCGTTGCGTCGAAAAGGTAAAAGGCACAAGAGCGCAGATTACAGACACAAGAAAGACACTCCCCGGTCTTCGCGCTTTACAGAAATACGCAGTAACAGTAGGCGGAGGAAAAAATCACCGCTTTAACCTTTCTGACGGCGCTATGCTTAAAGATAACCACATCGACGCAGGTGGCGGAATCCCTCAGACTATATCAAAACTTCGCAGTAAAATCGGTCACATGGTTAAAATAGAAGTTGAGGTAAGAAACCTCTCTGAACTTAAAGACGCTATCTGTGCTGGTGCTGACATTATAATGCTCGATAATATGTCTTATGACGAAATGCGTGAGGCAGTTAAGATAAACGACGGCAGACGCCTTTTGGAAGCGAGCGGAAATGTTACCGAAGAAAACATAAGAGATGTTGCCGAAACAGGCGTTGACATCATTTCTTTAGGCGCTCTGACACACTCTGTAAAGTGCTTTGATATTTCAATGAAAATCAAAAAATAGTTAAGGAGTTTTTTATGAACTATTCCTCTCTCCGTGAAAAATATCCCGAATTTTTGTTTAAGTCGTATTCAATAGAAGAAAGCGAAACAGAGATAAAGGTTTCTTATAATTTTGAAACGGTTTCTTTATGTGAGTTTAACCCTTTCTGGATATTTAAAAAGCCCGCGGGAAAATCATTTAAAGGCAACAAAATTTTAGAAAAACTCATCTTCTCTCTCGGTATGGTTGAACTCGTTTCTTACTGGAAAGCAACCTGTTCACCTACTGTAAAAATTCTTTGCAAAAGTGTTTCAGAGGGTGAGGCTGAGTGGTTCAAAAAGCTCTATTTTAAAGGCCTCGGCGAGTTTTTCTATATAAATAAAATAGATGCTGACATCTCTTCTTTTATGAATATTGTTTCAGAGGGAGAGGCTATAATTTCAGAGGGAGAAAAGGTTTCGGGGAATAAAAATTTAATATCCATCGGTGGCGGAAAAGACAGCGTTGTTTCACTTGAAACACTCTCTGAACTTAAAGAAGACAATTTCTGCTACATCATAAATCCCGATGAGGCAACAAAAGCAACCGCTAAAATGGGCGGATATAAAGACGATAAAATCATAGCCGTTAAAAGAGGACTTGACAGAAAAATAGTAGATTTAAACTCACAGGGTTTTTTAAACGGACACACTCCATTCTCGGCGATAGTTGCGTTTTCATCGGTTATTTCGGCTTATCTATGGGGCATTAAAAATGTCGTTCTTTCAAACGAAAACAGCGCTAATGAAAGCACAGTAAAGGGAACTGATGTAAATCATCAGTATTCAAAAAGTTTTGAATTCGAGTGTGATTTCAGGTCTTTCGAAGAAAAATTTATCTCCTCGGGAGTAAATTATTTCAGCCTTTTAAGACCTTTATCTGAATTTCAGATAGCTAAATTTTTCTCTGAAAAATGCGAAAATTATCACTCGGTTTTCAGAAGTTGTAACCTCGGCGGAAAGACGGATTCATGGTGTTGCAACTGTCCTAAATGCCTTTTTATAACGATTATTTTAGCGCCGTTTTTATCACACGATGAGATAAAAGAAATCTTCGGCGAAAATCTTCTTACAAAAGAAAAAATGCTTTCTGACTACGATAAATTATTGGGACTTTCTCCCGAAAAGCCTTTTGAGTGTGTCGGAATGAGAAGCGAGGTTATACTCGCATCTTACCTTACTCTTAAAAAATATCAGGAAGAAAGAAAAGCACTCCCCTGTCTGATTTCGCATTTCGCTGAAATTATGGATGAGAATTACGACATAAAGGGAGAGTATAAGAAAACGATTTCACAGTTTAACGAAAACAACAATCTCTCCCCTGATTTCGAGAAAATTTTAAGAGAAAAATTCTCTCTTTAAAGAGGTTTTTTAATATGTTATCACTTTTAAAATCACTCACAGAAAACAAATCCGTTGCGATTTTAGGGTTCGGAAGAGAAGGGCGTTCTACCTATAAAACCCTCGTAAAATCGGGCACTAACGCAGATATTACTATCCTTGATAAGTTCGATTTTGAGGATAAAAAAGACTTCCCCGTTTCTATAATAACGGGCGAAAACTATATGGATAATCTCTCGCGGTTTGACCTTATTTTCAAAAGCCCCGGCGTTGTTATTTCAGCGGATGTTCCCCGTGAAAAAATAACTTCGCAGACGGAAATTTTCCTTAAAAAATACAAAAATCAGGTTGTAGGAATAACGGGAACAAAGGGCAAAAGCACAACTACAACCCTTATTCACCACATCCTTAAAGAAAAAAGAGGGAACGCGATTCTTGTCGGAAACATAGGTATTCCCGCTTTTGACAAACTCACTGATATAGATGAAAACTCGGTTATCGTCTACGAACTTTCCTGCCATCAGCTTGAGTTCACAGAGGTTTCTCCGCATATTGCGATACTTTTAAATCTCTTCCCCGAGCATTTAGACCATTACGGAACGATACAGAATTACTACAACGCGAAGCGGAATATCTATCTTCATCAGGATAAAAACGATATGCTTTTTGTTATGAAAAGGTATCAGCCCGTGGGGATAAAATCACAGATTATTTCGGTTTCGGATATGGGCGCAGACATAACTTTTTCCCGCGAGGCACTCACTTTCAAGGGCGAAAAAACGCCTATTAAAAGAAGTGAATTTTCTCTTATAGGCGACCACAATCTTTACAATATTTCCGTTGCCTACGGCGTTTGCAGGACTTTAGGTGTTTCTTCCGACGATATAATTTCTGCGGTTAAAACCTATAAATCACTCCCTCATAGATTAGAGGTTTTCCTTGAAAAAGACGGTGTCCGTTACATTGATGACTCGATTTCAACCGCTTGTGAAACGACAATTCAGGGCGTTTTGTCTATAGGTGATGTCGGTGTTTTAATCCTTGGCGGAATGGACAGAGGCATTGACTACGCTCCACTTATTGAGTTTTTGAGAACACAGAAAGTTCCCGATGTTATATGTATGTATGACAGCGGAAAGCGAATTTTTGAGGAAGCGAAAGAAATCGAGGGAACAAATCTCGTTCTCGTTTCTGACCTTAAAGAAGCTTGCGATATGGCGAAATCTCTCGTAAAATCAGGAAATTCCTGCCTTCTCTCCCCCGCTTCTGCAAGTTATGGAAACTTCAAGAACTTTGAAGAACGCGGAGAAAAGTTTAAGGAATACATCAGAGGATAAAAGAAAGGACAGCTTAAAAGCTGTCCTTTTCTGTTTTGTCGGTTATCGAGCCATAAACTGATTTTCATAGCAAATTACGAAACGAATTGTCCCGTGCGGTCACGCACTGTTCCACGTGGAACAAGTTGACTTTCAAAAAGAAAGATGATATAATTTAGCCACAGACATAAGCCCATTGTAAGTAAAGGAGAGATGAAAATGAAGAAATTTATGACAATACTTGCTATCCTTACGATGATTTTTATGATGACTGCTTGTGAAAACGCGGTAGTAAACAAAACAACTATCCCCTCTACAAAAGTAAGCGAAACAGTCTTGCCCGATGGTTCAAAAACAGAAAAAATAAACAGAGGCGACGGTTATTACTATATAAATGAATACAACCCCGACGGAAATCAGATAAAATCGAGTTGTTATACCAATGAGGGAATACTCGATTTTTACTCTACAGCCGAATACGATTCAAACGGAAACAGCATAAAAGTAAGTACTCACAATGCCGACGGAACGCTTAAATTTTACCATACATCTGAATATGATTCAGACGGAAATAAAATAAAGGACAGCGAATATAACGCTGACGGAACTCTTCAGGTTGTTTTTGAATACGATTCAGAGGGAAACCATATAAAAACAAGCGAATATAACTCTGACGGAACACTTATAGAATAAACCAAAACCCCCGAAAAATCGGGGGTTTTTCTATTATCAAGAGTGTATTTTAAGTCTGTTCCCAACATCACCATAAAACGAAAAGACAGGCAAGATTTTCGCTTTATAAAGGGCTTTTCTTTATCTTCCCTGCATCACGAGGATATTTCTTCGGCGTTTCTTTAACCTTTTCTATAACGATAAGTCTGCGATTGTCGCCCGAGGGGAGAGAATAGTTCCACGTGGAACATATCTTTCCGCCGAGGATTTCTACCGCCTTTTTTGCGTCCTCTGCGTTTTCGTTAGGGCCTTTGAGCGCTAAAAACTTTCCGCCGACTTTAACAAACGGAAGACAATACTCACACAAAACGGGTAATGGCGCTACCGCTCTCGCTGTCGCTATGTCGAATTTCTCACGAAGGTCGGGATTTTTTCCGCCGTCTTCGGCACGAGAGTGGATACAATCGGCTGAAAGTTCAAGAGTATCTGAAACCTCAGAGAGAAAGTTAATTCTTTTATTAAGGCTATCGAGCAAGGTTATCTCTATATCCTCACGATAAATTTTCATCGGAATAGCGGGAAAACCCGCGCCCGTTCCGACATCTATCAGCGTTGTTCCACGTGGAACATCAACCTTTGTCAGCGGAAGAACGCTGTCTAAAAAGTGTTTTTCGGCTATTCCCTCATCGTCCGTAATGGCGGTGAGGTTTATTTTTTCGTTCCATTCCACGAGCATTTCTGCGTAGGTTTTAAATTTTTCATATTGTTCTGTCGTTATTTCAAGGCTGTTGCCTGAAAAAATTTCTTTTAATCTGTTTTCAGTCAGAAAAGACATTTTAATTCCCCTTTTATAGAGAGTATTCGTTACCGAGCGGTAGAGTTGTTTTCAAAAATAAAGTCGGAAACGATTCGCCGGCGGTGGCTCACCGCCCAGAGAGCCACACTAAAAGTACTGAAATATCAGCAGGCGAAACGCCCGATATTCTTCCCGCCTGAGCAACGCTATGAGGTTTAACCTTATTGAGTTTTTCTATCGCTTCAAGGCGAAGTCCCCTAATCTGCGAATAGTCAAGGTCTTCGGGGAGAGCTTTTTTCTCTAACTTTCTCATCTGCTCAATCTGTTCGTTCTGCTTTGCGATATAGCCGTCATACTTTATTTTGAGTTCGACCTGTTCTTTTATTTCATAGGGGAGGTCTTCCCTCTTCTTGTCAAACGGCGCAAAATCGGCATAAAACATCTGTGGGCGACGGATAAGGTCTGAAAGACGAACCCCCGTTGTTATAGGAGATGTTCCGCGTGAAACCAAAAGTTCATTCAGTTCTTCAGAGGGACGGATTGTCGTTTTCGTAACTCTATAAAGTTCATCCTTAATCATTTCTTCTTTTTTAAGGAACTCTTCGTAACGCTCATCCGAAATAAGTCCTATTTCGTGACCTATCTCTGTGAGTCTTTCATCGGCGTTATCCTGACGGAGAACAAGACGGTATTCGCTTCGTGATGTCATCATTCGATATGGGTCAGAACAACCCTTTGTAACGAGGTCGTCAATGAGTGTTCCGATATAGGATGACGCTCTGTCGAGAGTTATCATTTCTTCGCCCTTTATCAGTTTAACGGCGTTGATACCTGCTATAAGTCCCTGTGCGGCGGCTTCTTCATAGCCTGATGTTCCGTTGAACTGTCCTGCACCGAAAAGTCCCTTAACGGCTTTCATTTCGAGGGTATGACGCATAGCGAGAGGGTCAACGCAGTCGTATTCGATAGCATAGGCAGGACGCATAATCTCTACATTTTCGAGTCCCTTAATAGTGCGTAAAAATTTAAGTTGAACATCCTCGGGGAGCGATGACGACATCCCCTGAAGATAGTATTCGTCGGTGTCAAGCCCCATAGGTTCAATGAAAAGCTGATGACGGGGTTTTTCTGAAAAGCGGACAATTTTGTCCTCGATAGACGGACAGTAGCGAGGGCCAACGCCCTCAATTTTTCCGCTGTAAAGTGGGCTTCTGTGTAAATTTTCAAGAATTACTTTATGGGTTTCATCGTTTGTATATGCTATGTAGCAAGAAACTTTATTCTCAAGACCTTCTCTGTTAGTTTCAAAAGAGAAAGGCTGAATATTGCTGTCACCCTCCTGTTTTTCGAGGATTTCAAAGTTTATACTTCTTTTATGGACTCTTGCGGGAGTTCCCGTTTTGAATCTTCTCATAGGAAGTCCCAATGCTTTGAGGCTTTCTGTAAGGCGAACGGGAGCTATAACATTATCCGCACCGCTCTCGTAAGATGTTTCGCCGATGTGGATAAGTCCACGAAGATATGTCCCTGTAGCGAGGACAACTGCACAGACCTTATAAACCGCGCCGAGCTTTGTTACAACCTCTGTCACCCTGCCGTTTTCGGCTCTGACCTCTGTTATTTCGGCTTGTTTTATGTCGAGAAGAGGGGTATCCTCACAGATTTTTTTCATATAGGCGTGGTATTTCATTCTGTCCGCCTGAACGCGAAGGCTATGAACAGCAGGGCCTTTTCCTGCGTTGAGCATTCTGCTCTGAATGAAACAAGCGTCCGCCGCCCTGCCCATTTCTCCGCCCAAAGCGTCGATTTCACGGACAAGGTGACCCTTTGCAGTTCCGCCGATAGATGGGTTGCAAGGCATATTTGCAATTGTATCGAGAGATATAGTAAAGAGTGCGGTTTTACAGCCAAGACGCGCCGCAGCGAGTGCCGCTTCGACACCTGCGTGTCCCGCACCGACTATTGCTATATCGTAGTTTTCCATTTCATAGTTCATAAAAATTCTCTTTTCTTAAAGATAATTCCACGGAGCCCGTGGAGGCGTATTCCGAAAGCGAAAAAGATTGTTTCCATAAAACGAAAAGACATCGTTTACCGAAAACGAAAAAGATTGTGCTTTATGCTAGGCAAACGAGTGAAGGAATATGCGGATATTCCGAACGAGTTTAACGACGCAGAAAGTGCAAGATTTTTCGTTTTATTTTCCTACGCAGAAGTGGGAGAATACCTCATCTACTACTGCCTCTGTTACCCTCTCGCCAGAGAGTTCTAAAACGGCTGAAAGCGCTTCGTCAAGAACAACTGTCAGCGCGTCAAAAGTTTCGCCTGATTCCACAAGAGAAACCGCTTCCGAAATTGATAAAAGTGCCTTATCTACGCAGTTTTTCTGTCTTTCGTTCGCTATCATTCCCGATGAATAATCGATAGTTCCGAAAGAGAAAATTTCGCTGATTTTCTTTTCGAGATTATCAATTCCCTCGCCCGTTTTCGCAGAGATAGAAACTGATTTTCCCAAAACATTTTCTATTTTTTCTATGTCGATTTCGTTCCCCTTTTCGCATTTGTTTATAATGGGAATTACTTTCTTTCCTTCAAGTTTTTCAATGATTTTTTCGTCCTCGTCGGAGAGTTTTTCAGAAGAATCAAAAACCGCTAAAACAAGGTCTGCCTCCGAGAGTTTTTTAATAGAGCGTTCTACGCCTATACTCTCGACAACATCGCCCGTTTCACGAATACCAGCGGTATCTGAAAGTTTGAGTAAAATATCGCCGACCATAGCGGTTTCTTCGACAATATCTCTTGTTGTTCCCTCGATGTCTGTAACAATACTTCTGTCGAAACCTAAAAATCTGTTCATTAAAGTCGACTTTCCTACATTCGCCCTACCGACTATCGCTGTGTCAATTCCGTTTCTTAAAACCCTGCCGTTGTCATAGGTTTTTGAAAGCGACAAAAGTTCTTCGTGGATATTACAAAGTGCTGAAGAAAGTTCTTCGGGAGTAAGTTCCATAATATCTTCTTCGGGATAATCGACCCACGCAGAAAGTTCGCCCAAAATTTTAAGTATCTTATCTTTTACATAAGAAATTCTTTTATATAAAGCACCCTCTTTTGCCGAAACTGCGGCTTTTCTCGCCTGTTCGCCACCTGCTGAGATAATGTCTATGACGCTTTCGGCTTCTGTGAGAGAGAGTTTTCCGTTTAAAAATGCACGCTTTGTAAATTCACCCGCTGCCGCTATTTCGCAACCTGCTTTGATAGTTGCAGAAAGAACTTTTTTTGCAACAAAAACACCGCCGTGACAAGATATTTCGATAACATCCTCGCCTGTATAACTTTTAGGCGCACGAAATACTGTGAGCACTCCTTCGTCGATTTCTTCATCACCCATAAAAATCTTTCCGAAAGCGCAGGTATAGCCTTTCATTTCAGAAATTTTCTTATCGGAAGACACGGGGCGAAAGACCTTTTCAGCAACAGAAAAAGCCTTATCTCCGCTTATTCTTATAACGGCTATTCCGCCCTCTGAAAGTGGCGTTGAAATCGCTGCAACAGTTGACATATTTTTTATCCCCTCTTCGAAAAACGGCTTGACAACTTTGCTGCCAAGCCGATATTCTTAATCTATGATGATTTTGCCATAAAGTGTTGTTGAATCCATTTCGTCTTCAGGCTTTGGCTTGGGAGTGGGTTTCTTATAATCCTTTTCAAAAGAAGTTTTAAGATCAAGTGCTCTTGCGGGCTGACCGTTTCTTCTTCCGCCTCTTTTAAAACCACCCTTGCGATCGCCCTTGTCGTTTCTGTAAGGACGGGGGTTATCTGATGAGATAACAACCTTTCTGTAAGGTTCTTCGCCGACTGACTTTGATGAAACGCCTTCGATTTCTGTTATAACAGAATGAATGATTCTTCTTTCATAGGGGTTCATGGGTTCTAAAGCTGCTGTTCTGCCGTTTTTCTTAACAGATGCTGCGATTTTCTTTGCGAGTTCTGAAAGTGTTTCCGCTCTCTTTTCTCTGTATCCGCAGGAATCAACTGTTATTCTGTAATAATCCTTTGTGTTCTTGTTGCAGATTGTTGATGCGAGATACTGTAAAGCATCGAGTGTATCCCCTCTTCTGCCGATAACAGCACCTGTTTCTGTGCCTTCGATGTTAATAACTGCACCATCTTCATTTTCAGTAACTGAAAGTGTTGCTGAAATGCCCATTTTATTAAGGATTTCTTCGATATACTTTTTAGCGGGAATATAACGGGGTTCATCATATTCTGCCTTGATTTTAGCTTCTGATTTTATCTTTCCGAAAAGGCCTTTTTTTGCTTCTTCCAAAACTTCGTATTTTACTTCTTCTTTTTTGATGCCGAATTCTTTAGCGGCGAGTTCAATAGCTTCGTCAACTGATTTTGCTGAAAAAATCTGTTCCATAATTTTTTTAACGCTCCTTACTTTAGTTATCGTGATTTATTTCTATGCCTAAATCTTCGGCAGAAACTTCATCTTTATATTTTTCTTCCATTCTCTTTCGCGCGTCGGCAATGATTTTACTTTCAAGGTCTTTCTGCATCGACTTTGAAATCTTTATGTTGCCTTCTTCATCGCGTGGAAGTTCTTTCTTTATTTCTTCATCAAGGTTTCTTGTAGGATTGTTTAACTGTTTCTGTTCTTCAAGAAGGGCGAGTTGTTTTTCATACATTCTTTCCATATAGCCCTTGCCCTTTTTCTTCTTCTTTCTTTCAGCGTCTTTCTTAACGAGTTCTGCTACCTTTTCGGGTGTGTAAACTTTACTTAAAACAACCTGCTGGAAAAATCCGAAGATTGACTGGCAGATCCAGTAGTAACCAACGGCCATAGGGAAGTTTCTTGCGATAAAGATTGAGATGATAGGCATAATGTAAAGCGAAAGTGTCATCGCGTTCATTGATTTTGCCATTGCGTTATCGGGATTTGACTTCTTCTGCTGTGCCTGTGAATAGATCATAGTGAGAAGCTGTGAAAGACCCGCGAGAATAGGGATTAAAAGTGTAGGCCATGTCCAAGTCGGGTTAACGCCGAGGTCGAAAATTCCTAAGAGATTCATATCAAAGTTGCTTACCGCTTCGCAGAATTTTGGCATTGAAGCGAAAGCCGCAGGGTTATCGTTATAAGCCTGCATGATAATAAGCTGTGACTGATAGTTCTTTGAAAGATTTTCAACATTCTTTACAACCGTTGCCCAGGCTTCACCGTTTGCCTGTGCTTCAAGGATAACATTCTGTGCTATGAGTGTTGCCTCTGCTATCATATCTTTTGAGAAGTGCATGATATGTGTGAGAGGTCTGTAAACAACATCGATGATACCAAAAAGAACGGGGAACTGAATAAGCATAGGAAGACAACTTGACATAGGGTTTATGCCTTCTTCAGCATAGAGTTTCATCTGTTCTTCCTGAAGCTTCTGCTGGTTGTTTGCGTATTTTTTCTGTAAAGCCTGAAGTTTCGGCTGAAATGCCGACATCATGGCTGTATTTTTCTGCTGTTTAACACTTAAAGGAAACAAAAGAATCTTTGTTACAAGTGTGAATAAAAGAATTGCAATACCGTAATTCTTAACGAGATAATATATACCCCACATTATAAATCCCAAGGGGTAACCAAAAATTTCATAAATTAACTGCATCTGTCTGCTCCTGATTTCTTATTTTTCTTTTCGGGGACATAGTCTATTCCCCCTATACTCCATGGGTGACAACGGAGTATTCTTTTAACTGCTAAAAAGCCACCGTAAAATATCCCGAAACGCCTTATTGCCGTTAAGGCATACTGTGAACAGGTAGGATAGAATTTACAACAAGGCGGCTTTAAAGGAGAAATAAATTTCTGATAGAAAACTATCGGCAAAGAACAGATATATCTTATTGTTTCAATAAGTTTATCCATTTTTCTTAACCCCTCCCGATTCGATAAAAGGAATGGCTTTCTTTTCAAAAAAAGTCGCTATCTGATATGATTTAACCTCCGCTGCGGCTTGTCTTGCAACAAAGATATAATCGTATCCTTTCGGGAATTTCGCCCTTAAAGAATCATAAGCTGCTCTTATAACTCTTCTCGCTCTTGAACGCTTGACAGAATTCCCGACCTTTTTTGTTGTTGTTATACCTACTCTGTTTTCATTTGTTCCGTTTTTTCTGAAATACACAACAACGGTTTTTCCCGCTATGTATTTCCCTCTTTTATAAAGTCTTAAAAAAACTTTATTGTCTTTGATGATTTCTTTTTTCTGCATAATTTTAAAGAAAAAAGACCGCAATTTTCCCCACCAAGCATAAATCCCCAAAGTGTTATAAATGGCACAACGAAGTTTTAAAACCCCGCCACGAGGATGCCTGTGTGAAATGCGGTCAATGGTCGAATTTTTATCTTACTTATTAGTAGCTGAGCATCTTTCTGCCCTTTGCTCTTCTTCTTGCAAGAACTTTTCTTCCGTTTGCTGTTGACATACGGCTTCTGAATCCGTGAACCTTCTTTCTGTGAAGCTTCTTAGGCTGATATGTTCTTTTCATCTTTTTCCCTCCTTGCGAAAAACCGATTATCCGAAAAAATATATAAAATCGGTTAAAGATAATCTGACAAGTTTATATTATAGACTATATAAACGCTTTCGTCAAGCATTTTTTCGCGATTTTTTTCTTTTCGTTAATTTTGAGTTGTCTTATTTGTGCGGTTTTGTGCAAAGTGGATAATGAAAAAGGCATATTTTAAGGGTTTCGCTGTCGGCTGTTTCACAGCCTTTAACAGCGACCTTCTTTTTATTTCGCAAAAAAGAAGGCAAAATGCGCCTCTTGCAGAGGGCTGCGCCTGCTCACGCGCAGGCGTTCGGATTATTCCATTCGCAACAGCAAATAGTCCGTTGCCGATATTACGAATGAAAAATAACTTTTCATTGCACGCACCAACTTTATTTATATGCTCATTGGTTTGTGCGTTACCGAGTTTTTTTATTATCCTAACAAACTGCATAACAATATGTCCTCCGCGGTCACGCGGTGCCTGCGGGGGCTCTCCGCCGGTGGCACGCCCGACCGGATTCGAACCGGTGGCACATAGCGTCGGAGGCTATTGCTCTATCCAGCTGAGCTACGGGCGCATAAATCCGCTGTATAAAAATACAGCGGAATTTTTTTATAAAAGCTGTACTCCCTTTTCGTCACATTCTTTAGACATCTTTTCAGGCCAGACAGAAACCTGAACTTCGCCTATGTGCGCTTTTTCTAAAAGAAGCATACAAAGTCTTGACTGACCTATTCCACCGCCGATTGTGAGCGGAAGAATGTTATCCTTAATCATCCTGTGATAGTCAAACTGAAGTCTGTCCATAGCGTTATATTTTTCGAGTTGTGAGATAAGTGAAACATCATCAACACGAATACCCATTGATGAGATTTCAAGAGAGTCCTCTAAAACCTCGTTCCAGAAAAGAAGGTCACCGTTTAAAGCCCAGTCGTCATAGTCGGGTGCTCTGCCGTCGTGCTTCGTGCCGTCTGAAAGAGTGTCCCCTATCTTCATAATGAAAACAGTTTTATACTTTTCTGTTATAAGGCGTTCTCTTTCTTTTCCCGTTTTATCGGGATACATAGCGCGGAGTTCTTCTGTTGTTATAAAGTAAGGTGTTTCGCAGATTTTCTTTGTAAGACATGGGTAGCGAAGATTTACCTTTCTCTTTGTATAGGCGATTGCTTTAACAATAGACTTTACTGTTTCTTTTAAGAACTCTTCATTTCTTTCTTCTTTAGAGATTACCTTTTCCCAGTCCCACTGGTCAACGAAAACCGAATGGATATTGTCGGCATCGTCATCACGGCGGATAGCGTTCATATCGGTGTAAATTCCCTCGCCGACATTATAGCCGTATTTATAAAGCGCCATTCTCTTCCACTTTGCGAGTGACTGAACAACCTCTGCTTCGCCGTCGATTTCCTTGAAAGAAAAGTCGACTTTTCTCTCTGTTCCGTTAAGGTCATCGTTTATACCGCTTCCCTTTCTTACAATAAGGGGAGCTGTTACTCTGTCGAGAGTTAAAGCAAATGAAAGATTCTGCTGAAAAAGATCCTTTATATATTTTATTGCGTGCTGGGTTTCTCTTAAAGTCAGAGCGGATTTATACCCATCGGGGATAATCATTTGTCTTGACATTTTTTATTACACCACCTTTATTCAATGTTTGGTTTGGTTATTATGTTTCGTCCTTTTTTATATGCTCATTGGTTTGTGCGTTACCGAGCCATAAATTTATTTTCATATCAAACTACGAAACGATATGCCCGCGGGTGCTACCCGCAACGAGCGAGCGTATTATATCTATCTGCGGAGAAAGGAAAGACGAATTATCGCATGCGTTTCGTATGGTGTCGCCGAGCGACTTGACAGACAGAATTTTCGCATCAGAAGCGAAAATTCAGCGACCGTTAAGGTCGGAAAGACTCTCTGTCAAGAGTGTGCCTTTGCCTACTTTCCGCACAAGCGGAAAGTATGGTCGCCAAAGACTCCGTAAGGAGTCGGGGCGAAACAAAATAAACGGGTAAGATTTTATCTTATATTTCCTACTGTTCTGGGATAGAGAATTACATCACGAATGTTTGATACTCCTGTAACATACATAATGAGTCTTTCAAAACCAAGACCGAAACCGCCGTGTGGAACAGAACCGAACTTTCTGAGTTCGAGATAGTCTGTGTAAAGGTCGAGGTTCATATTTCTTTCGTTCATAGCAGCAACGAGTTTATCATAGTCTGCTTCTCTTTCACTTCCGCCGATGATTTCGCCGACACCGGGAACTAAAAGGTCAACCGCAGCAACAGTCTTTCCGTCGGCATTCTGTTTCATATAGAATGACTTTATTTCCTTGGGGTAATCTGTTACGAAAACAGCCTTTTTAAATACCTTTTCAGAAATATATCTTTCGTGTTCTGTCTGTAAATCAGAACCCCATTCTACAGGATACTGGAATTCTTCACCTGAATTTTTGAGCATTTCAACCGCTTCTGTATATGTTACTCTTCCGAATTCATTTGAAATAAGGTTTGTGAGCTTTTCTGTAAGTCCCTTTTCAAAGTGGTCATCGAAGAACTTTATTTCATCGGGACATTTTTTAAGAATATCACCGATTACTGTCTTTATCATATCTTCTGCTGTTTCGATAACATCGGGGAGTTCGGCAAAAGCGATTTCGGGTTCAACGTGCCAGAATTCAGCAACGTGACGGGGTGTGTTACTGTTTTCAGCTCTGAATGATGGGCCGAATGTATAGATTTTTCCGAATGCCATAGCGGCAACTTCGCCCTCTAACTGTCCCGAAACAGAAAGACCTGCTTTCTTTCCGAAAAAGTCGTCTGCCCAGTATTCTTCTTCGCTCTTGTATTTATCTGTAAAGCCTGTTGTTGTTACCTGGAACATTTCTCCCGCACCCTCGCAGTCACTTCCTGTTATAAGGGGAGTATTTACATAGGTAAAGCCTTTTTCCTGAAAATATCTGTGGATAGCGTCAGCCGCAACGGAACGCACTCTGAACACAGCGTTGAATGTGTTTGTTCTTCCGCGAAGATGAGGCATTGTTCTTAAAAATTCAAGTGTGTGACGCTTTTTCTGTAAAGGATATTCGGCGGGGCACTTTCCTATTACAACTATTTCTTCTGCGTTGATTTCGGGGTAACCCTGTCTGCCCTCAACGAGTTCACCCACAACTTTAAGAGAAGCGCCGAGTTTCATAGCTTCGTCTGAATACTCAATGCCCTTTTCCTTATCGATTACTACCTGAATATGCTTTAATGTTGTACCGTCGTTGAGTTCGATAAAAGCGACATTTTTAGAATCTCTCGCTGTTCTTACCCAACCGCAGATTGTTTCTTTTTTGCCGTATTCTTTAGCGGAAAAAACTTCTTTGATGTCTGTGTGTTTCATAAAAATCCTCCCTAAAAATAAAAATACCCCCACCCAACATAATAGGGCGAGAGTTCGCGGTGCCACCTATCTTTGCCATAAATTATCATTACGGCTTCTCTTTCGTCTCGTTATAAAGACTTTCCGCTTTAACGGGCGAAACCCGACTCCCCTACTGACGAATTTTCACATCCGCTTTCAGTTTGTTGCTCCGAAGTGTTATTCACAAAGGCTCTGCTATGCGGTTCACACTATCCCGCACTCACTTTGAGTGAATTCCTATGCTACTTCTCTTCATCACTGCATTTAAAATATCAACTTGATAATAACACAAATTATTTTTCTTGTCAACAGAATTTGAAAATTTTTGTTGTGATAATAAATGAATTTTCGCCTTAAAATTTAGTCATAACATAGATTTTTGATTTTTTTTATTTTTTTGTTGCACATCCGCGTGCAACTTTATGGCAAAAAAGCCCTTTAAATAGAGGCTGTTTTCATCAGTTTTTCCACGAAAAGTTGAAAACTTCGCCTTTATATATAAATATACTATTTATAAATAACAAATTATCCTTGAAATTTAAAGAAAAATGTAGTATAATATTCTTAAGTTTTGATTTTAAGGAAATGACGGGAGGATTTTTAAAAATGACATCGTTCAATGAAGTGTTTGAAAGCGTCAAACAATACATCCTGCAGGCCGAACTTATAACCTCCGTAGGCTATAATTCCTGGATAAAAGGTCTTACTGCGGTTGAACTTGAAGAGGGCAACACAGCCGTTCTCGGAATAAACCACGAATTTGCAAGGAACATAGTTGAAAGAAACTATACAGACATTTTAGAAAAAGGCTTTTCAGATGTTATGGGCTTTCCTATTTCGGTAAAGATTATCGTTCAGGAAGATATGCGTAACGAAATGTATGCTGCCGAAAACAGAACAAACGAAATGAAAAACATCTTTGAGGGTGCGAAATACGAATACACCTTCGACACTTTCATCGTAGGAAGGTCAAACGAATTTGCATACGCTGCCTGTACTGCCGTTGCAGGCGTTCAGCAGTCGCCCAAAAGTTCATCAGAACATTCAATCTATAACCCGCTTTTCATCTATGGACCGTCAGGTCTCGGAAAGACACACCTCTTAACAGCCATAGCGCATGAGTTCAACAAGAATTTCCCCGGTTCGAATATAATCTATGTTACGGGTGAAGCATTCACAAACGAACTTATTGATTCTATCCATCAGAAAAAGGATACATCACAGTTCCATCAGAAATACCGTTCGGCTGATATTCTTCTTGTCGACGATGTTCAGTTCATAGCAGGTAAAGAGTCTACTCAGGAAGAATTTTTCCATACCTTCAATGACCTTTACAAAATGGGAAAGCAGATAGTTCTCACATCTGACCGTCCTCCCCGCGATATAAAAACCCTTGAGGACAGAATCAGAACCCGTTGTGAATGGGGTCTTATTGCGGACATTTCCGTTCCCGATTTTGAAACAAGAATGGCTATCATCAGAAGAAAGGCTGAACTTTTACAGCTTACTATCCCCGATGAAGTTTCCGAATACATAGCTAACAAGCTCAAAACAAATATCCGTCAGTTAGAGGGCGCTGTTAAAAAGCTTAAAGCTTCAAAGCATTTACTCGGCACAAACATCACTCTCTCAATGGCACAGAGCGTTATAAAGGATATTTTAACAGACTCACAGCCTATTCCCGTTACTGTCGAAAACATCATAACTGAGGTTGCAAACATCTATAATGTAACATCAGATGACATCCGTTCAAATAAAAGACAGCAGCAGATTTCCGTTGCGAGAAAGGTTGCTATTTATTGTATACGCGAGATAACAGGTCTTTCACAGGAAGCTATCGGAAAAGAACTCGGCGGAAGAGATCACTCTACTATCGTTTATTCACTCAATTCAATCGACGAAGCACTTAAAAAAGATCCGCATCTCAAAGAAAGCGTTGATGACATTATAAAGAATATCCGCGATAAATAGCGGGGAACCCCCGCAGGCACCGCGTGACCGCGGAGGACATATTGTTATGCAGTTTGTTAGGATAATAAAAAAACTCGGTAACGCACAAACCAATGAGCGTATATATAAAGTTTATGCGTACGATGAAAAGTTATTTTTCAGTCTTAATATTGGCAACGGGATTATATCTTATTGCGAATGAACTAATCCGAACGCCTGCGCGTGAGCAGGCGACGGGTAGCACCCGCTGGCGATTTATCCAACTTTATAAGTTGAATTACTCTGTATTTCTTTTTCGAGAAACAAAGTAAATTTACTTTTTATATCGGGCGATTTGCCTCCACGGGCTCCGTGGTTTTGCCTTCTTTTTTGCGAAATAAAAAGAAGGTCGCACTCCGCAGAGTGCGAAATACTCTTTGTAAAATAAACTCCGTAACGATATGCCCGCGGGTGCTACCCGCAAATAAACAATTTTTCCAAACTAACTCCACAATAAATAAACTTTTCAACAAGGAAAAAAATGTCTGTTAGTTTCTGTTAAGTTCTGTTGAAAACCAAAAGAAAAAATTTTTTCGGATTTTTCCGATATTCATCCTACTTTTAAACAGTTTCAACAGACACTACTAATCTCTACTAAGATATTATTTTTTTATATAATAAATCTGACGATCCATAAAAAAATAATCCTAATTTTTCAACAAAAATTTTTTCAGATAAAGTGAGGTCATCTATATGTCAAAATTTACTTGTAAAAAATCAGAACTCTCATCAGCTATAGGTAATGTTTCAAGAGCAGCTGCATTCAAATCTACAATAACAGCTCTTGAAGGAATCAAGATAGAAGTAAGCGAAGACAAGATATGTCTTACAGGATATGACCTTGAACTCGGCATAACAACAGAAATTTCTGCTACTAACTGCGAAAAGGGTGCATTTATTGTTAACCCCAAGCTTTTTGCTGAAATGATAAGAAAGATGCCTGATGAAGAAGTTACTGTTGAAGTTGACTCAACACTCGCAACAAAAATCACAAGCAATAAGGCTACTTGTTCATTAACATCACTTCCTGCTGATGAATACCCCGATATTCCCGAATTCGACAAAGAAAAGTCACTTTCTATTCCCCAGTCACTTTTAAAGAATATGATAGGTCAGACAATTTTTGCCGTTGCCGTTACAGACAACAAGCCTATTCTCACAGGTGAACTTTTTGAAATCGAAAACGGAATTTTCAATCTTGTTGCAATAGATGGTTACAGACTTGCTGTAAGATCAGAACAGATAGGAACAGAAGATTATTTCAGATTTGTCGTTCCCGCTAAATCACTCAAAGAAATTTCTAACCTTATGAACGATGAAGAAGAAAATATGTGTAATATCGTTACAAGCAAAAAACACATCATCTTCAACATAAACGGTTATTCTGTATTTTCAAGACTTTTAGAAGGACAGTTCCACAACTATAAAGGTTCTATCCCCGAAATTTCAACAACAGAAGTTATTGTTAACACAAGAGAAGTTATCAGCGCACTCGAAAGATGTATGCTTATTATCTCTGACAAGGCAAAAGCACCTGTTCGTTGCAACTTTGAAAACGGCGTTATGAAAATTTCCTGCTCAACAATTAACGGAAAAGTAAACGACGAAATAGAAGTTGATTTTTCAGGAAACACAATCGAAATCGGCTTTAACGGAAGATATTTCCTCGATGCTTTAAAGGCATCTGAAACAGATAAGGTTAAATTCTGTATGACAGGCGGTCTTTCTGCTATGAAGATTTCACCACTTGAAGGCGACAAATTCACATTCCTCGTTCTCCCCGTAAGACTTAAAGACTAAAAGAGGTTTTTTATAAATGGAAAAGATAGAACTTGAAATCAGAACAGAATTTATTAAACTTGATAGCCTTCTCAAATTTGCAAACCTTGTTGAAACAGGCGGTATTGCAAAAGAAATTATTTTGGAAGGCAGAGTAAAAGTTAACGGCGAAACCTGCACAATGCGCGGAAAAAAGATAAGGGAGGGTGATGTTGTAACGGTTGAAGATTATGAAATCACCGTTTACAACGCTTAAAAGCTATGAGAATAACCCATCTTAAAATTGACGGTTTTAAAAATATCAATATTGATATGAAAGTTACTCCTACTGTAAATATTCTTGTCGGCGAAAATGCAAACGGAAAAACAAATATCATAGAAGCTGTATGGCTTGCAACGGGTTGCAGAAGTTTTCGTAATTTAAAAGACAAGGATATTGTAGATTTTAATAAAGAAACCGCAACCGTTGAAATAACCTATACAACAAAGGAAAGAGAAAACACAATAAAATATGTCGTTGAAAAAAGTAACCCTAAAGATAAAAAAGTCTATCTCAACGGCGTTAAGAAAAAATCTCTTTCCCAGCTTTTCGGAAATTTAAGATGCATAGTTTTTACCCCCGATGACCTTGAACTTTCAAAGGGTGGCCCTGAACACAGAAGAACATTCATTGATATATGTGTTTCACAGCTCAAACCCGTTTACATTATGCATCTCAATAAATACAACGATATTCTCTCACAGAGAAATATGCTTTTAAAAGAAATCCAGATGGGAAGAGGCGATGTTTCACTTCTTGACATCTATGATGAACAGCTTTCTTTTCACGGAACAAATATCTCTGTAATGCGTGAGGAATATTCAAATATTTTAAGAGAATGTGCAAAGAGAGTTTTCTTTGATATGTCGAGAGGGCATGAATATATGTCGCTTAAATATCAGTCGACAGTTTTTGAAGATTTGAAAAATGCAAAAATTGACGACTTAAAAGAAATATACAAAGAAAAACTTTTATCTATGAGAGATGAGGATATACGCCTCGGTTTCACAGGGATAGGTACTCACAGAGATGATATTATTATTGAGGTCAACGACCTTAATCTCCGTGAATACGGCTCACAGGGACAGCAGAGGTCTGTTGCACTTTCACTCAAACTTGCCCAGGCTGAAATACTTATGCGCCTTACGGGTGAATCACCGATTATTCTTTTTGACGATGCTTTATCAGAAATCGATAAAAGGCGTCAGAGTTATGTTATGAATGAAATCGACGATATGCAGGTTATTTTAACCTGTTGTGACCCCATTGTTGCACTCGATGCAAGAATAGGAAACCTTTATGCTATCCAGCGCGGAGAGGTTATTGATTTTATCGACAATTTAAAGAAAATGAGGGTAAAACCTTATGGATGCGTTATAGATAATATCGATGTATCAAAGGTTACAAAGCTTGACGAAAAGAAATAGGAGATAAAAATGTATCTTCATTTAGGAAACAATATTGTTATCCACCGCAGAGAAATTATAGGAATTTTCGATATTGAAAATACCTCAACGGGAAAGATAACAAAGGATTTTTTGGCGAGGGCTGAAAAGAACAGACAGGTTATAAATGTTTCTTATAAAATGCCCAAGTCATATATTGTCTGTATTGATGAAAACAATAATCAGACAGTTTATATTTCAAATATATCATCATCAACTTTAAAGAAAAGAGCGCTCGGAAACGAGGACAGCAGAGTTGAATATTTTGAATTCAAAAAGAAAAGAAATATCAGTTTGTATTAAGCGATATTTCAGAAGGATGGTCAGATAGAAAATGTCGGAAAATGTTATGAACAACACAAGTTACAATGCCAGTGAAATTCAGGTTTTAGAAGGACTTGAAGCGGTAAGAAAGCGCCCGGGAATGTATATCGGTTCATCAGGCCCTAAGGGACTTCATCATTTAGTTTATGAAATTGTCGATAACGCGATTGACGAAGCCTTGGCGGGATACTGCTCTGAAATCGTTGTTGAGATACTCCCCGGAAACGTAATTCAGGTAAGCGACAACGGACGAGGAATACCTGTTGATATTCACCCGACAGAAAAGATTTCTGCTGCAACTGTTGTATATACAATTCTTCACGCGGGCGGAAAGTTCGGCGGCGGCGGATATAAGGTTGCGGGCGGACTTCACGGTGTTGGTGCTTCGGTTGTTAACGCACTTTCAGAATACCTCGAACTTACTGTAAAGCGTAACGGAAAAGTTCATTTTCAGCGTTTTGAGCGAGGTAATTATTCTGAACAGTTAAAAGTTATCGGCGATACAGATGAAACAGGAACAACTGTTAAATTTATGGCTGACGCTGAAATCTTTGAAACAACAGAATATGATTATGAAACACTTTTAAAGCGTCTTCGTGAACAGGCATTTTTGAATGCGGGAATAAAAATCAATTTTTCTGACAAGAGAAATCCCGATGATATAAAGGGCGAAATTCTTTATTATGAAGGCGGAATAAGAGAGTTTGTTGACCATATCCATAAAACTCAGGGTCTTGAAGTTTTGGGTGATAAGGTTATCTATCTTGAAGGCGAAGAAGGAACATCATCTGCTGAAGTCGCTTTTCAGTATAACGACAGCTATAAAGAAATCATCCTTTCTTTTGCAAATAACATTCATACAGTTGACGGCGGTATGCACGAAACAGGATTTAAGAATGCTCTTCTTAAAGTGTTCAACGACTACGGAAAGAAAAATAATCTTTTCAAAGATGAAACAAAGCTTGTCGGCGAAGATGTAAGAGAAGGTATTACTGCGATTATCTCCGTTAAACTTGAAAACTGTGAATTTGAAGGACAGACAAAGGGTAAGCTCGGAAACCCCGAAGTTAAGCCTTTTATCGAAAATCTTGTTTATAACAAACTTATGTATTTCTTTGAGGATAATCCTGCAGTGGCAAGAGATATTTTCGACAAGGCTATGGATGCAAAGAAAGCGCGTGAGGCTGCTAAAAAGGCAAGAGAAACCGCGAGAAGAAAATCCGCGATGGAAAACGCATCTATGCCCGGAAAACTTGCTGACTGTTCTGAAAGAGATATTGAACTCACAGAAATCTATATCGTCGAAGGAGATTCAGCGGGCGGTTCTGCTAAATCGGGAAGAGACAGACGCTATCAGGCAATTCTTCCTTTATGGGGAAAAATGCTCAATGTTGAAAAAGCAAGAATAGATAAGGTTTATGGAAACGAAAAACTTATGCCCGTTGTAACTGCACTCGGAACTTCTATCGGTGAGGATTTTGACCTTTCGCGTCTTCGCTATGGAAAAATTATCATCATGGCCGATGCCGATGTCGACGGTTCACATATAAGAACTCTTCTTTTAACATTCTTCTTCAGATATATGCGTCCTCTTATAACAAACGGAAACATATATCTCGCACAGCCTCCTCTCTATAAAATTTCGAGAGGAAAGCAGGTAAGATATGCATTCTCTGACGAAGAAAGAGATGAATATATCAAGGAACTTTCGACAGAAACACATTCACCCGACATTCAGCGATATAAAGGTCTTGGTGAAATGGACCCCGAACAGTTATGGGAAACAACAATGAACCCCGAAACAAGAACTATGAAGCGTGTCGATATGGAGGATGCTGTAAAGGCTGACGAAATATTCACTATCCTTATGGGCGACAAGGTTTTACCCCGAAAGGAATTTATTGAAAAGAACGCTAAATATGTTAAAAATCTCGATATCTAAAAGGAAACCGCTATGGAAAACGAAGTTAAAGAAAGCATTAAACTCACGGATTTAAATTATACAATAACCGTTGATGATTATGACAAGGCTTTTCATGAAGTTCAGAAAAAATTTGAATTCGGTCGAAATATAGTCTTCACGGTTTTAGTCGGCATTATAGGAATTTTAAATCTTATAACTGCCATTCAAAAATATCCCGATAACAACAATAATGTTATGATTGTTGCAATATGTATTGCTTTTATAGCGATACTCTGGGTAATGCCTTTTAAGAGAAGAAAAACTCTCCGCGAGGCGTTATCTACAATAGAAGATGACAGCTATGAAACAGAAATTTATGACGACAAGATAAAGATTTCTGTCGTTCCGAAAATAAACCCCGAAACAAATGAGCCTTTCGAGGTTTCGCCTAAAATAATCTTCTATGAAACGGATTTACCCTATGTAATAGAAATCCCCGATGAGTTTATAATCTATATCAAAAAACAGATGTTTTATGTAATTCCGAAAAGATTTATTTCAGAAGAACAGATTGAAACATTAAGAAAAGAATTTTCAGAAAAAGCAAAGAAATTCTATCCCCAGAAATAAAACGAATAGGTGTGAAAAATAATGTTTGACAACCCCAATCAGAAGATAATTCCCGTTGACATTGAAAAAGAAATGAAAACCTCGTTTCTTGATTATTCGATGTCAGTTATCGTGTCGCGTGCTTTGCCCGATGTAAGAGACGGCCTTAAACCCGTTCACAGAAGAATTTTATACACAATGTATGAAGCAGGGCTGACACCCGATAAAAAATACCTTAAATGCGCAGCAACCGTCGGTGATGTTCTCGGTAAATATCATCCCCATGGTGACGCATCTGTTTATGACGCACTTGTTCGTCTTGCGCAGGATTTTTCTCTTCGTTATCCACTTGTTGACGGACACGGAAACTTCGGTTCAATAGATGGTGACCCTGCCGCTGCTTATCGTTATACAGAAGCGAAGATGGCAAAAATCTCGATGGAAATGCTTTCTGACATCAATAAGGAAACTATCCCCTATACAAGAAACTACGATGACAGACTTAAAGAACCCGTTGTTTTACCATCTCGTTTCCCGAATATTTTGATAAACGGCTCGACAGGTATTGCCGTTGGTATGGCAACAAATATTCCCCCTCATAATTTAGGCGAAGTTATTGACGCTATCGATTATGTTATCGATAACCCTGATGCAACACTCGATGAACTTATGCAGCATATCAAAGGCCCTGATTTCCCGACAGGCGGTATTATCATGGGAAGAGCAGGAATAAGAGCTGCTTATGCAACAGGCAGAGGAAAAATAACACTTCGTGCCAGAACATCAATAGAAGAAATCAAGGGAAGAGAATGTATTATAGTTCACGAAATTCCCTATATGGTAAACAAGGCAAGACTTGTTGAAAATATCGCTATGCTTGCCAAGGAAAAGAGAATTGAGGGTATTCATCATATAAACGATGAATCGGGCAGAGACGGAATGAGAATCTGCATCGAACTCAAAAAAGATGCTATTGCACAGATTGTCCTCAATAAACTTTTCTCATATACACAACTTCAGGATACAGTCGGCGTTATTATGCTTGCTCTCGTTGACGGCGTTCCGAAGGTTTTATCACTCAAACAGGTACTCGACGAATATATAAAATTCCAGATTGAAGTTATCAGAAACAGAACAATGTTTGACCTTAAAAAGCTTCGTGAAAGAGAGCATATTTTAAAAGGTCTTAAAATTGCTGTTGATAACCTCGATGAAGTAATAAAAATCTGTCGTACATCAAAAAACCAGCAGGAAATCAAAGACAGACTTATGGAAAGATTCGGTCTTTCAAATATTCAGGCGGATGCTATTGCGCAGATGCGTCTTTATCAGCTTTCTAATATGGAAAGACAGAAGATTTTAGACGAACTCGCCGCTATCGAAGCTAAAATTGCCGAACTCGAAGGAATACTCGCTGATGAAAGAAAGGTTCTTGAAATCATAAGAGAAGAACTTATGAAAATCAAGGAAAAATACGGCGACGAAAGAAGAACGGGTATTGAAAATGTTTCTGGCGAGGTTGATATTGAAGACCTTATCGCAGAGGAAACAAGCGTTGTAACATATACAAACATAGGCTATGTAAAGCGTCAGCCGCTTTCTATGTATAACACACAGAACAGAGGCGGAAAGGGCGTTTCGGGAATGAAGCGCAGAGAAGAAGACTATGTTGAGGATATGTTTGTAGCGTCAACACACGACTTTATTCTCTTTATCTCGAATAAGGGAATAATGTATAAGATGAAATGCTATGAAATCCCCGAAGGCTCAAAACAGTCGAGAGGAACTAATATTGTGGGACTCTTACCGCTCGCAGAGGGCGAAAAGATTGCCGCTATGCTTAAAACATCGGATTTTGACGAAGGAAAGTTCGTTGTTATGGTAACTAAAAACGGCAAGATTAAGAGAACTCCCCTCTCTGCTTATAAGAATGTAAGAAAGAACGGTCTTATAGCAATAGGTCTTGACGAGGGCGATGAAATCGCAGGAGTTAGAATGACCGAGGGCGAAAACGAACTTATCGTTGCAACACATAACGGAAGAGCAATAAGAATAGGCGAAAACCAGATCCGTTCAATGTCAAGAACAGCACACGGCGTAAGAGCAATTAAGCTCCGCGAGGGCGACTATGTTGTTTCTATGGCGAGAATAAGAGAGGGCGCAACTGTTCTTACTGTTACTGACAAGGGTAACGGAAGAAGATGCGAAATCGACTCTTACAGAGTTCAGAACAGAGGCGGTTTCGGACTCCTAAACTACAAGGCATCAGACGAAAAGGGCTATGTATGTGGAATTAAGGTTGTCGATGAAGAAGACGATATCATTATGATTTCGACAGAGGGTATCATCATAAGAATAAGGGCTTGTGACATAAGAGTTATGGGCAGATACGCAACGGGCGTAAGACTTATGAGGGTAAACGGCGACAACAAGGTTGTTTCATTCACCCGTGCCGAACACGACGAAGAGGCTGAACTTGAAGAAGTTGAACAGCTCTCTGAAGAACAGGCAAAGGCTCAGGAAGATTCCGCTAAGGCAGAAGAGGCAAACGAGGTTAT